>NZ_CP152276.1:2027500-2735000 GCF_038719015.1 Nguyenibacter vanlangensis | reverse complement strand
CGACTTCCCCGCTGTCTCCAGCATCGGCTCAGCGAAATTGAATTCCCCGTGAAGATGCGGGAGTACCGCGGTCAGACGGAAAGACCCTATGAACCTTTACTGCAGCTTTGCAGTGGCATCAGAGACATTCTGTGTAGGATAGGTGGGAGGCTTAGAACCCGGGGCGCCAGTTCCGGTGGAGCCATCCTTGAAATACCACCCTGACTGTTTCTGATGTCTAACCGAGACCAGTAAGCCTGGTCCGGGACCCTGCATGGTGGGCAGTTTGACTGGGGCGGTCGCCTCCCAAAGTGTAACGGAGGCGCGCGATGGTGGGCTCAGGTCGGTCGGACATCGACTGTTGAGTGCAATGGCATAAGCCCGCCTGACTGTGAGAGTGACAGCTCGATCAGAGACGAAAGTCGGCCATAGTGATCCGGTGGTCCCGCGTGGAAGGGCCATCGCTCAACGGATAAAAGGTACTACTAGGGATAACAGGCTGATCTCCCCCAAGAGTCCACATCGACGGGGAGGTTTGGCACCTCGATGTCGGCTCATCACATCCTGGGGCTGGAGCAGGTCCCAAGGGTTCGGCTGTTCGCCGATTAAAGTGGTACGTGAGCTGGGTTTAGAACGTCGTGAGACAGTTCGGTCCCTATCTGCCGTGGGTGTTGGAGACTTGAGAGGATTTGTCCCTAGTACGAGAGGACCGGGATGAACAGACCTCTGGTGCACCGGTTGTCGCGCCAGCGGCACAGCCGGGTAGCTAAGTCTGGACGGGATAATCGCTGAAAGCATCTAAGCGAGAAACCCACCTCAAAACCAGGTCTCCCCGAGGGCCGTGATAGACCATCACGTCGATAGGCCAGATGTGAAAGCGCAGTAATGCGTGCAGCTAACTGGTCCTAATCGCCCAAAAGGCTCACTCACACAGCCCGCTTAAACGCAGGCAACACACATGCACAGCAATCATCCACTCAACACTCAATACACACTCCTCAGCACCAACCTCTCACGCCCACTACACCCCATCAGGGTGGACTGGACGACCTGGTGGCCATGGCGGGGATAGCTCCACCCGATCCCATCCCGAACTCGGCCGTGAAATGCCCCAGCGCCTATGATACTGCGTCTCAAGACGCGGGAAAGTCGGTCGCCGCCAGGTCTTCCAATCCACCTACACCACCGCGGGGTGGAGCAGCCCGGTAGCTCGTCAGGCTCATAACCTGAAGGCCGCAGGTTCAAATCCTGCCCCCGCAACCATGAATTAAGCGACTGATATCGCACAGGAAAATCCGCCCTCACCGGCGGGTTTTTTGTTGCCTGAAATCCCACGCAGGAAACACATAAAAAACAAACGAAAAGGCTGATCCCTGCATGGTCGACATGGCAAGGTAGGTTGAAATTCTCGCCGCCGCCGGTCGCGGTCACCACGTTCCAGCCCGCGCGCCCACCGCTCAGTCGGTCCAGAGAGGCGATACGCCGGGCAAGGTTGTAGGGCTCGTTGAAGGTCGTGCTGGCCGTGCCGATCTGGCCGATATGACGCGACGTGACGGCCAGCGCCGTCAGAAGCGTGAATGTATCCCAGCGCGGCAGGCCCGGGCTGTTGGCCACGGCTGAGGGACCAGGCACCGGCAGGACGTTGTCGTAGAGGAAAAGGCTGTCGAATCGACCCTGTTCCAGAAGATCGGCATACGAGCGGTAGCGTGCGAAGTCGATATCCGCGTCGATATCCTCGCCCGGTGCGCGCCACGCATCCCCGTTGGTGGCAGAGCCGGTCAGATAGGCGCCGAGGACGAAGGAGCCTCCGGGAGGAGACATTGGGCGGATGCCGTTCAGGGTTGGAAGGTGAAACTGGAATCGACGATGCCGGCGGTATCGAGCCGGCGCGGGACCATGCGGGTCTCGGCCATGAAATCGGAGACCTGCTGCTGTTTGGCGATGATGTCGGGGGTAAGGGGCACCACGGTACCGACCAGGCCTCTGACGACATCACGGGCGACGGGAAGGGGCAGGCCGACATCGCGGCCCCAGACCTCGGCATAGGCGTCCTGATGCGTCAGCATCCACCGATGCGCGGCGCGGAAGCGGCGAAGATACGCCGTCAGGTCGTCCCGTCTGTTCCGTAGCGCCGCTTCGGTTGCCACGACGTAGCTGAGGCCACTCATCAGCTTGCCACCATTGACGATCTCGCGCGCGCCATCGGCGATCTTCGCGTCCGAGATATAGGGCCCCCAGGTGGCCCAGGCGTCGACGGCGCCGCTCTGCAGGGCCAGCTTGGCCGAAACCGGCGGAATGAAGACGAACGGTAAGCGTGAGCTGATCCCCACATAGCATTTGTTCGGTTGCTGGGCGGATGATGCTGTCGATTTCCGCAGGGTGGGCGACGGTCATGACACACGATGATTTTGGCAACGACGGTTTCGAGCCAGATATTTCAACTACCACTGGTATTATTGATAGTCATATGACGGGTCGTAATGACGGTCATATGACCAGTTCTTACGGGGCTGGACCGCGCGAGGAAATTGAAATCCGGCGCCGCGTCATCCGTCGTCGTCGCTGGAGCGATCAGGAAAAGGTTCGCATCCTCGAAGAGGCCTTTGCGCCGGGAGCAAGCCGCAGGGCTGTCGCGGAACAGTATGGGATCGCGCAAGCCCAGCTTTATATATGGCGCAAGCAGTTGATGATGTTTCCTGCCGCCGAGGGATTTATGCCGGTTCATGTCGGGGGCTTGGCGATGACGGCACGGCAGCCGGGCGCGTCGTCGCCTGTGGCGGCTGTCGAGATTGTTCTGCCGAACGGCATCAGCATCCGGACGGGCACGACGTTTGATCCCGACGCGGTGTGTCGGCTGGTTCTTGGCCTGGGACGGCCATGATCTGGCCATCGGGAGAGGTCAGGATCTGGCTGGCCTGCGGGGTGACAGACATGAGACGCGGGATCAACTCCCTGGCGTTGCAGGTGCAGACTACATTGGGCCGGGATCCTCACGATGGATCGATCTACATTTTCCGTGGGCGCAAAGGCGACACGATAAAAGTTTTGTTTTGGGATCGGCAGGGCATGTGCCTTGCGATGAAACGCCTTGAATCCGGGAAGTTCGTGTGGCCCCAGGCCAAAGATGGCTCGGTGTCCCTGACGACGGGTCAGATGGCGATGCTCGTTGAAGCCATCGACTGGCGCGCCACGGCCTGGACGGCAAGGCCGCAAGTGGTGGGGTGATGATGCGGTTTTTCTTGTACTGATCCCTTGCCTCCCTTACGATCGGGTCATGTCCGACCCCACGACAGATCCTGCTGAGGAATTGGCTGCGTTACGTGCCGAACTTGCGGCGACCCGTGAGGCTCTGGCCCGCGCGGAGGACAAATGCACGGCCCTGCAGTTACAGATCGAGCGCACACGGGAGCAGCTGGCCCTGATGCGGCGGCAGAAATACGGGCAGAAATCCGAGCGTCACCAGAAGGAGATGGACCAGCTCGAACTGGTGCTCGACGAATTCGAGGAGACGCTGGCCGAGGCCAGTGCCGAACGGGCGGCCCGGGAACGCGAAAAGGGCGAGACATCCACGCCACGCCGCAAGGCCATCCGCCGCCCGCTGCCCGAGCACCTGCCGCGCGAAGTGATCGAACTGGCGCCGGCGGTCGTGTGCGACTGTAGACGATGCGACCCCGAGCGCCTGGTGCGCATCGGCGAGGACGTGACGGAAGTGCTGGAGAAGATCACGGCGCCGCTGAAGGTTTTGCGCTATGTCCGCCCCCGCGTGGCCTGCCGCTCGTGCGAAAAGATTTTCCAGGCGCCTGTGCCGGATTTACCGATCGAGAAAGGGCGCGCCTCCGCCAGCCTGATTGCAAGCGTGATTGTCGCGAAATACTGGGACGGCCTGCCGTTGCATCGTCAGTCGGCGATCCTCGCACGCGACGGCGTGGAGATCGATCGCAGCACGCTCGCCGACTGGATCGGACACGGCGCGTGGTGGCTGGAACCGCTGCGGGATCGCATCCAGGCCTACGTCATGAACCGCGATGTCCTGTGGACGGACGACACCCCCATCAAGGTGCTGGCGCCGGGGCGCGGAAAGACGAAAGAAGCGCGGATCTGGTGCTATGGCCACGATCCCGCCACCTGGGGAAGCAACGAGCCGCCGGCGATGTTGTATTGTTACAGCGCCGACCGCAAAGGTGAGCGGCCTCGAACCCATCTTGAGCATTATGCCGGCTGGCTGCACTCGGACGCCTATGTGGGATACGAAAAACTGTTTGGCAACAAGGGCGGCAAGCCGTCACCGATCCGGCCGGTGGCCTGCATGGCCCATGCGCGCCGCTACTTTTTCGATGTCTACGCCACACAGCCGGCCCCCTTGGCCGAAGAGGCTGTGGCCCGGATCGGTCTGCTCTATGACATCGAACGTGAGATCGGAGGACTGCCGCCGGAACAGCGCCTGGCCGTCCGGCAGGCCCGGGCAGTTCCCATCCTGAAGGATTTCCATACCTGGGCAACGGCCCAGAAAGCACGGGTCTCCGGCAAATATGCTCTGGGCAAGGCGTTCCGTTACGCTCTGACGCGCTGGGATCGCCTGTGCGCCTATACGCTCGACGGCCGCCTCTCCATCGACAATAATTTCTCCGAACGTTGTCTCAGAAATATTGCGGTGACACGGAAGAATTTTCTGTTTCTGGGATCGGACCGGGGTGGAGAGCGAGCCGCGATCTTCTATACTCTCCTGACCACGGCAGCCCTCAACGGGCTGAATCCGGAACGCTGGATGGCTGATGTAATCGACCGCCTCGCGCGTGGGCATCCGATCAACCGGATCGACGAACTTTTACCCTGGAACTGGTCGCCACAGGCAAAGCAGAAACCCGCCTGAAAAGGCTTGATCCTGGCTGCCGGGAATGCTGCGCTACTACGCAGCATGCCGCCACAGACAAGACTCCTCCCTATCTGCGTCAACTCGAACGCGTCCTCGCACGGCTCGAGACAGCCATGCTGTTGAGCGAACTGGACGGGTTCCTCGCCGGCGTCATCGTCTGTCCTGAGATGATCCTGCCCTCCGAATGGCTGCCCGTGGCGCTCGATCCCGACGAGGAGGGGGATCCTGTTCTCGAACACGAGAACGATGCTCGGTTGATCCTGCGCCATTACAACGCCGTGCTAAGGGATCTCGATCGCGGGCGTTATGCGCCTCTGTTCGATATCGACACAAGGCATGACGAAATACTCTGGGAACTGTGGATCGAGGGGTTCGAGCGCGCCATGACGCTGCGGCCTGAAGCGTGGGACAGCTTTTTGCTCGATCCCGACGAGGCGGTGCTCCGGGCCCTTGTCGGTCTACGCAAGCTCGTCGCCATGACCGATGCCCCAGCCGACAGCAGCGATGAACTCGGCGCCCTGCTGACGGAGACCGCGCCGGATCTCATCCCCGACTGGGTGCAGACACTCCATGCCGAGCGCCTGTCAAATTCCATGGACCACTTCTCGAACGCACCAGCCCTGTCGACAAAGGTCGGCAGAAACGAGCCCTGCCCCTGTGGCTCCGGCAAAAAATACAAGAAATGCTGCGGCATGAACTGAGCCAATCCAGCCCATAGAATGATGGAATGCAAGCGTGGGGATCAGCTCACGCTTACCAGGATCCCCCTCCTCGTCGGGATCGAGCGCCACGGGCAGCCATTCGGAGGGCAGGATCATCTCAGGACAGACGATGACGCCGGCGAGGAACCCGTCCAGTTCGCTCAACAGCATGGCTGTCTCGAGCCGTGCGAGGACGCGTTCGAGTTGACGCAGATAGGGAGGGAGTCTTGTCTGTGGCGGCATGCTGCGTAGTAGCGCAGCATTCCCGGCAGCCAGGATCAAGCCTTTTCAGGCGGGTTTCTGCTTTGCCTGTGGCGACCAGTTCCAGGGTAAAAGTTCGTCGATCCGGTTGATCGGATGCCCACGCGCGAGGCGGTCGATTACATCAGCCATCCAGCGTTCCGGATTCAGCCCGTTGAGGGCTGCCGTGGTCAGGAGAGTATAGAAGATCGCGGCTCGCTCTCCACCCCGGTCCGATCCCAGAAACAGAAAATTCTTCCGTGTCACCGCAATATTTCTGAGACAACGTTCGGAGAAATTATTGTCGATGGAGAGGCGGCCGTCGAGCGTATAGGCGCACAGGCGATCCCAGCGCGTCAGAGCGTAACGGAACGCCTTGCCCAGAGCATATTTGCCGGAGACCCGTGCTTTCTGGGCCGTTGCCCAGGTATGGAAATCCTTCAGGATGGGAACTGCCCGGGCCTGCCGGACGGCCAGGCGCTGTTCCGGCGGCAGTCCTCCGATCTCACGTTCGATGTCATAGAGCAGACCGATCCGGGCCACAGCCTCTTCGGCCAAGGGGGCCGGCTGTGTGGCGTAGACATCGAAAAAGTAGCGGCGCGCATGGGCCATGCAGGCCACCGGCCGGATCGGTGACGGCTTGCCGCCCTTGTTGCCAAACAGTTTTTCGTATCCCACATAGGCGTCCGAGTGCAGCCAGCCGGCATAATGCTCAAGATGGGTTCGAGGCCGCTCACCTTTGCGGTCGGCGCTGTAACAATACAACATCGCCGGCGGCTCGTTGCTTCCCCAGGTGGCGGGATCGTGGCCATAGCACCAGATCCGCGCTTCTTTCGTCTTTCCGCGCCCCGGCGCCAGCACCTTGATGGGGGTGTCGTCCGTCCACAGGACATCGCGGTTCATGACGTAGGCCTGGATGCGATCCCGCAGCGGTTCCAGCCACCACGCGCCGTGTCCGATCCAGTCGGCGAGCGTGCTGCGATCGATCTCCACGCCGTCGCGTGCGAGGATCGCCGACTGACGATGCAACGGCAGGCCGTCCCAGTATTTCGCGACAATCACGCTTGCAATCAGGCTGGCGGAGGCGCGCCCTTTCTCGATCGGTAAATCCGGCACAGGCGCCTGGAAAATCTTTTCGCACGAGCGGCAGGCCACGCGGGGGCGGACATAGCGCAAAACCTTCAGCGGCGCCGTGATCTTCTCCAGCACTTCCGTCACGTCCTCGCCGATGCGCACCAGGCGCTCGGGGTCGCATCGTCTACAGTCGCACACGACCGCCGGCGCCAGTTCGATCACTTCGCGCGGCAGGTGCTCGGGCAGCGGGCGGCGGATGGCCTTGCGGCGTGGCGTGGATGTCTCGCCCTTTTCGCGTTCCCGGGCCGCCCGTTCGGCACTGGCCTCGGCCAGCGTCTCCTCGAATTCGTCGAGCACCAGTTCGAGCTGGTCCATCTCCTTCTGGTGACGCTCGGATTTCTGCCCGTATTTCTGCCGCCGCATCAGGGCCAGCTGCTCCCGTGTGCGCTCGATCTGTAACTGCAGGGCCGTGCATTTGTCCTCCGCGCGGGCCAGAGCCTCACGGGTCGCCGCAAGTTCGGCACGTAACGCAGCCAATTCCTCAGCAGGATCTGTCGTGGGGTCGGACATGACCCGATCGTAAGGGAGGCAAGGGATCAATACAGAAAAACCGCATCATCACCCCACCACTTGCGGCCTTGCCGTCCAGGCCGTGGCGCGCCAGTCGATGGCTTCAACGAGCATCGCCATCTGACCCGTCGTCAGGGACACCGAGCCATCTTTGGCCTGGGGCCACACGAACTTCCCGGATTCAAGGCGTTTCATCGCAAGGCACATGCCCTGCCGATCCCAAAACAAAACTTTTATCGTGTCGCCTTTGCGCCCACGGAAAATGTAGATCGATCCATCGTGAGGATCCCGGCCCAATGTAGTCTGCACCTGCAACGCCAGGGAGTTGATCCCGCGTCTCATGTCTGTCACCCCGCAGGCCAGCCAGATCCTGACCTCTCCCGATGGCCAGATCATGGCCGTCCCAGGCCAAGAACCAGCCGACACACCGCGTCGGGATCAAACGTCGTGCCCGTCCGGATGCTGATGCCGTTCGGCAGAACAATCTCGACAGCCGCCACAGGCGACGACGCGCCCGGCTGCCGTGCCGTCATCGCCAAGCCCCCGACATGAACCGGCATAAATCCCTCGGCGGCAGGAAACATCATCAACTGCTTGCGCCATATATAAAGCTGGGCTTGCGCGATCCCATACTGTTCCGCGACAGCCCTGCGGCTTGCTCCCGGCGCAAAGGCCTCTTCGAGGATGCGAACCTTTTCCTGATCGCTCCAGCGACGACGACGGATGACGCGGCGCCGGATTTCAATTTCCTCGCGCGGTCCAGCCCCGTAAGAACTGGTCATATGACCGTCATTACGACCCGTCATATGACTATCAATAATACCAGTGGTAGTTGAAATATCTGGCTCGAAACCGTCGTTGCCAAAATCATCGTGTGTCATGACCGTCGCCCACCCTGCGGAAATCGACAGCATCATCCGCCCAGCAACCGAACAAATGCTATGTGGGGATCAGCTCACGCTTACGGTTGTCACATTCGCGTGAGGGGTGTTCCGCCGTCCCGACGGCTTACATCCGCTTCAGGATGAGCAGCGGCTTGCCGGCGGCATCCAGAAGCGCCATCCGGTCGCCGCGCGGACCGACATGCCATGAGACGGCGGCGTCGAGCGCTTTCAGGAAGCGGCGTTCCTGTTCCATCGTGCTCGCCGGCATGCAGGCCATGTCCGTCACGGCCATCTGGCCGAACGTGATCCTGTCGCCGGTCACGGTGACCTTGCCGGCGATGCGGTTGCAGCCGCCAGTGCCGGACACCGCGCCGTCCGCGGCGATCTCCAGGGTCGCTTGCGGATCGCCCGTGATGTCCTGGCCCTGGATCGTCAAGGCCCGCCAGTCGCCGGCGGGGAGGGCGGCTGTGGTGGGTGGAGCCTGGACGCGTTCGAGGACCAGATCGGTTTCGTCCCGTCCGCCCGCCAGGACCGGATAGGTCGTGGTGGTGGTGAACCACATTCGGCCCTCGACCGAGATCGTCGCCTGGAGCGCGTAGCGATGTCCCGGCTGGATGGCCTTGCGATCGAAGCGCAGGCGGTAGGGGATCGGTACCTGCCGATCGGTCTTGATGGTCGTGCTGGCGATCGTCGTGGACGGTGCGTCCGCCAGCGAGGCGTCGATCAGACGAACCTCGACGACGGCAGGGGGCAGGGCGAGCCGTTCCCGATAGCTGACCGTGCCGCTCAATGTCATGCGCGCCGCATGGGCAGGCATGATCGACAGCGCAATGCAGGACAGGGCCGTCAGCAGCATGGTCCGGCGTGGCAATCGAGTGGTCATTCTCGTTCCTTTTTCGTCGGCAGCTTTCGTTTTTGTATCCCAAGCCGTTACGGTTCGGTAAAGCAAGAGACCGGCCTGGCGTGCCGCGACGGGGTTTCCTGATCGCGAGAGAGGCTCGCGGCTCCCGTCGCGGAGCTTTCCCATGCTGGTGCCGTCCAACCCGCTCGGCGGTCCCTGGCGTCCGCCCGAGGCCATCCGCTTGCGCGCGCTCAGTCTCGGTGCCGGCGTGCAATCGACCACCCTGGCCCTGATGGCCGTCCAAGGCGAGATCGGTCCCATGCCCGATTGCGCCATCTTCGCGGATACGGGCTGGGAGCCGCAGGCCGTTTATGACCATCTGGCCTGGCTGCGTTCGCCGGACGTCCTGCCCTTTCCGGTGCATATCGTGTCCGCGGGGAATATCCGGGACGACATCCTTGCCGCCGCAAGCGGACGGCGTTGGGCGTCGATTCCCGCCTATACGCGCACCCAGACGCCGGCAGGTGAGATCGTCGGCATGATCACCCGCCAAAGCACCACCGAATACAAGATCCGGCCCATTCGCCGGAAGATGCGGGCATTGGTTGGGCTCACCCGCAAGCGCGCGCCGCGCCACCCGGTTGTGGAACAGTGGATCGGGATCAGTTTCGACGAACTGACCCGTGTGAAATATTCGTCGGACGCTTGGCAGATCAATCGCTGGCCGCTGATCGAGCGGGGTATGACCCGTCGCGACTACCTGCGCTGGCTGGAACGGCGCGGTTATCCGCTTCCGCCGAAAAGCGCCTGTCTCGGTTGCCCATTTCATTCCGATGCGGGGTGGCGCGCGATACGGGATGACGATCCGGAAGAGTGGGCGGACGTCGTCGAGGTCGATCGTGCCCTGCGTCGTGGTCTGCGCGGTATTCACGGTGAGGTCTTCCTGCATCGTTCGGCGACCCCATTGGCAATGGTCCCGCTGACCGACACCGAGAAGACCGGGCAGGCGGATTTGTTCCTCAATGAGTGTGACGGGATGTGCGGGGTATGAGGCCGGGGCAGAGGAAGAGGGATGGGGAGATTTCGCGACGGATTTCGAGGCTGGGAGAGGGGCTTCCGGCCGTCCGTCGCGGAGTTTTTCGCCATGGCAAGCGCCATCCAGAAAATCACCCTCAGTTCATCCCGTGACATTCCCTTCAACAGGCTGGTGCTGTCGCAGGCCAACGTCCGCCGCGTCAAGGCCGGCCAGTCGATCGCCGAACTGGCCGCCGACATCGCGCGGCGCGGGCTGTTGCAGAGCCTGAACGTGCGACGGGTCCTCGACGCGGACGGCGCGGAAACCGGCACGTTCGAAGTGCCGGCGGGCGGCCGTCGTTTCCACGCCCTGGAACTGCTGGTCAGGCAGAAGAAGCTGAACAAGACGGCGCCTGTCCCCTGCGTCGTGCGTGAGGCCGGATCGCCGATCCTCGCCGAGGACGATTCCCTGGCCGAGAACGTGCAGCGGGTCTCCCTGCATCCGCTGGACCAGTTCCGTGCCTTCCGGACCCTGTTGGAAAAGGGCCTGTCGGAGGAGGAAATCGCCGCCGCGTTCTTCGTCCCGGTCACGGTCGTCAGGCAGCGCCTGCGCCTGATGACCGTCTCGGAAAAGCTTCTCGCCGTCTACGCGGAAGACGGCATGCGGCTCGACCAGGTGATCGCGTTTTCGATCAGCGACGACCACGCGCGCCAGGAGCAAATCTGGGAGATCCTGTCGGGCAGCCATAACCGCGAGCCCTATCTGATCCGCCGGATGCTGACCGAGAAGACGGTGCGGGCTTCCGATGCCCGCATCCGTTTCGTCGGGCTCGCTGCCTATGTCGCTTCCGGCGGTCATGTCATGCGCGACCTGTTCGAGGCCGACGATGGCGGCTGGCTGAACGATCCCGCCCTGCTCGACCGGCTGGTCATGGACAAACTGGAATCTGCGGCCGCCGAAATCCGCGCCGAAGGCTGGAAGTGGGTCGAAACCGCGCTGTCCTTCCCCTGGGGGCACACGCGGACGTTCGACGAAATCGAAGGCCGGCCGGTCGCCATCACCGAGGACGACCTGGCCCGGCTCGAGGCCCTGCGCGTGGAGCAGGAGGAAATCGAGGCGGAGTACGCTCAGGCCGACGAGTACCCCGATGAAATCGACGCCCGGCTGGGCGAGATTGAGCAGGCCATCGAATCTCTGGAAACGCGCCCCGTCATCTATGATCCGGCCGAGATGGCGCGCGCCGGGACCTTCGTCAGCCTCGACAGCGACGGCACGCTGCTGGTCGCGCGCGGTTTCGTCCGCCCCGAAGACATGCCGACCGACCCCGACGACGACGCCGTTTCAACCGACGCAGGGGGGGAGGGAGCGGATGATGCTGATCCCGAGGATACCGGGGCTGATGCCGTATCCAGTCAGGTGGTCACGGAGGACGACGAGCCCGAGGACGAGGATGGGCTGAAGCCGCTGCCCGACCGGCTCGTTACCGAACTGACGGCCTGGCGGACGCTGGCCCTGCGCGACGCCTTCGCCGGCAACCCGCATGTCGCGCTCACCGAGTTCCTGCACACGCTCTGCCTGGTGCTGTTCCATGATACCTATGACGGCGCGTGCCTTCAGGCGGGTGTCCGCACGGTGTCGTTCCCCGTCCAGGGACCGGATCTCGCCGGCAGCGTCCCGGCGCATCAGGTGCAGGCGCGCGACGAAGCGTGGAAAGCCGACCTGCCCACCGGTGAGGACGCGCTCTGGATCTGGCTCGATCGTCTGGACAACGACAGCCGTCTGGCCCTGCTGGCGCACTGCCTCTCCCATGGCGTCAATGCGCTCCACGAGAAGGTCCATCCCTACGGGGCCGTCTCGCCGCGGACGATCGAGCGGCGGATCGTCCGGGCCGACCGGCTGGCGGCAGCGTTGCATCTTGATCCCGTGGAGGCGGGCTGGACACCGACGGTCGACAATTACCTCGGCCGGGTGACCAAGGCCCGCATTCTGCAGGCGGTGCGCGAGGGGCGCGGTGAGCAGACCGCGCAGATGATCGCCCATCTCAAGAAGCCCGACATGGCCCGCGAGGCCGAGCGGTTGCTGGACGGTTCCGGCTGGCTGCCGGAGGCATTGCGGACAGGCTCACCATCTTTGGCCAATCAGTCAGATAACGTCAGAGGCGATAATGCTGCGGAGGCCTCCTTCGCGGAGACGCATGTCGCAGCAGAATAGCTTTTCTCATTTTCTGGCGTTTGCGGCACACGGTGTGCGTGTATCGTGGCTTGTGCGTTTCTCGACGATGACCGTGAATAGAAAGCGCTACTCGTCGAGTATTGCGGAAAAGGTCCAGCATGAACATGTATAATGTATATTGCTCGGTTCGAAATCGAATCATGGGCGTTCAGTTTCTCGGTTGGTTCACGAAGGCAGATAGTATCGAACGATGGCTGAAAATCTGTGAAATACCATTCAAACTTTTTGGATGGTTTTTGTTGATTGTTACGGTCAGCGAAGCTGCGAAGGCGCTTTCCAATCCGACTCTTTGGGTGATCTCAATCATATTGATCGTTTCCTGGAGCGGTGCCTTGACCGTTATTCTTCTATCTTTTGAAGAGACACTGCTTAAATCTATCGAAAAAAGGTGGTGTGAAAGTAAAAAATGGAAATTTTATTTGACTCATTTCATCGTGATGACGATAGGCACGTATGTGCTCTCTCAGTATGAGGCGAGAACATTGGTGCCTCCGTTGGTTACGGCCGTCAGGGCCATGCTCCATTTTGCTCATTGAGAGCCAATTGACGCGAATGATCCTTGGCGGCTTCCGGTTCCCGGAAGCCGCTTTTTTTATGTCGAGCTGGCCTGCAAGGGAGAGCGAGGGCGGCTTTGCCTCGGATGCCGAATATCCGGCCCAAGAGGAGAGTGTCCATGTCCGCTACCACCATCCTGCCGTCCGCCCGCCCCGCGGGATTCCGCATCGACCCGTCGCGGGGGCGGCGTGACGCCCGTGTGTCCTCGGAATGGTTTTCCCGCCCCGACGATGAACGCTACCTGTCGCTGGCCGATCTGCATGCGGCCACGCTGGCCCGCGCCGAGCGCGCGACCGCCCGAACCATCGAGAGCCGGGCTATCCGCGTCGAGGCCAGCCGCGACAATGCCGCGCGCCTGACCCTGGCGCTGCCGGGGCAGGCCGAGCCCGTCGCGCCGACGCACTGGTCGTTCGGCCAGTTGTCCAGCCTGGTCGGCGCACCGTCTTCCTATCTGCGCAATCTGCCGGCGCCGCTGGCGGCGATCAATCTCCAGCACGGCCTGCTGTCGCACCGGGCCGAATTGGTGAAAACGCTGGAAACCGACGACGGACGCGTCGAACTGCGCGCCGTGACCGGCCCCGATTATGGGCGCGTATTCGACCATGAACTGGTCGGCGCCGTCCGGAAGATCGCGGGCGACGGCACGGGCGACACCAATTGGAAGGTGCCCGGTGTCATCGACTGGTCGACCCTGACCCACAATCCTTATGTCGATGTCACCAAAGAGACGACGACGCTGTATGCTTCGGACAGGGATGTCTTCGTATTTCTCGTTGACGACACGCATCCGATCGAGGCCGGCCGGTTACCGAACGGAGAGCCCGATCTGTATTTTCGCGGTTTTTACGCGTGGAACTCGGAAGTCGGCAGCAAGAGCCTGGGGATCGCTTCGTTCTATCTGCGGGGCGTGTGCCAGAATCGGATGCTGTGGGGCCAACAAAATTTCGAACAGATCACGATCCGGCATAGCAAATTCGCGCCGTCGCGCTTCGTTCATCAGGCCGCTCCGGCGTTGCGCAGTTTCGCCAATGCCAGTCCGGCTTCTTTTGTTTCCGGCATCCAGGCGGCGCGCAAGGCGATCGTCGCACGCGATGACGACGCTCGCGAGAGCTTTCTGCGGAAACGCGGCTTCTCCAAGCCGGAGACGGCAACGATCATCGAGACGGTGCTGCGCGAGGAGCAGAGGAAACCCGAGACGATCTATGATTTCGTGCAGGGGATCACGGCGCTGGCCCGCACCAAGGCCAATCAGGACGTCCGGCTCGATCTCGAAGGCAAGGCCCGCAAGCTGATGGAGGCGGTCGGATGAGCGGCAGGGCGACAAGAGTAAGGTCGGTCTGTCAGGGGGCGGCGGCGCAAGTCCGCCGCCTTTTGTCTGTCCGGCATTCAGCCGTTCAGGCTGTCCCTGAGCGCCTTGGCGGGCGTGAAGGTCAGCTTGCGCGACGCGGCGATGGTGATCGTGGCGCCGGTGGCGGGGTTGCGGCCTTCGCGGGCGGGAACGTCCTTGACCTTGAACTTGCCGAGATCGGGAAGGGTCACCTCGTCGCCGGCTTTCGCGGCATCGGTCACCGCCGCGACCAGGGCGTCGACGGCTTTGCGCGCGTCGGTCTTGGTAAGGTCGGCGGCGCTGGCGATATGATCGACCAGTTCGGTAATCTTCATCTACGGTTCCTTTTCGATGCGGGCTGTGGCCCGTCCGCACCGCCGTTAGCGGCAGATCATGGCGGCATCAAGCCTGCCGGGAGGGCGCAATGACCGGATTTGACAGAGCGGGCGCCGGCGATCTGGCCCGCCGTCTGGCGGAGCAGGTCGAGGCGGTCTGCCGCCATTATCTCTCGGCCGGGCGGCGATATGGCAAGTACTGGCTGGTCGGCGATGTGCGCAATATGCCGGGTCGCTCGATGTATGTGCGCCTGCATGGCCCGTCGGAGGGTCGTGGTGCGGCCGGGCGATGGACGGATGCGCAATCGGGTGAATATGGCGACCTGCTGGATGTCATCCGCGAAAGCTGCGGCCTGCTCGATTTCCGCGACGTCGCCGAGGAGGCGCGGGCGTTCCTCTGCCTGCCGCATCCGGAACCCAGGCCGGTATCGCATACTGATCATCCGGCGGACGGGCGCGGTTCGGCCGGTTATACGGAAGCCGCACGACGCCTGTGGTCGATGACCTATCCGCTGGCCGGTACCCTCGCGGCGACCTATCTGCGGCATCGCGACCTGAAACAACTCACCGGCGTCACGGCGCTGCGCTTTCACCCGCGCTGCTACTATCACCCAGACGATGACGGCCCCACGGAGACCTGGCCGGCGCTGATCGCCGCCGTAACCGATCTCGATGGCACCCTGACCGGTGTGCATCGCACCTGGCTGGCCCCGGACGGGCGGGGCAAGGCGCCGGTCGAGGTGCCGCGCCGGGCGCTGGGCGACCTGCTCGGTCATGCCGTGCGCTTCGGTGTGGCCGCCGACGTGCTGGCCGCCGGCGAAGGGATCGAGACGGTCCTCTCGCTCCGGCAGGTGCTGCCCGATCTGCCGCTGGCCGCCTGTCTCTCCGCAGGCCATCTCGCCGCCATGGTCTTTCCGCCGCTGTTGCGCCGTCTCTACGTCGTGCGGGACGACGATCCGGCCGGCGACCATGCGTTGGAGGCGCTCGCCGGGCGCGCCCGCGACGCCGGGATCGACCTGATTGCCCTGTCGCCACGGCTGGCGGATTTCAACGATGATCTCCGCCATCTCGGTCCCGCCGCGCTGCGGGCGATCCTGCATCCCCAGCTTGCCCCGCAGGACGTGGCGCGGATTCTGGAGACGGCACACGCCTGAAGCGGGCCGGGAAGGGGACGGGCGGGTTTCGTGTCCGCCGAAGCGGGGCCAGGAGCTTCGCCCCGGCGGCCTGGTCGCGCCCACGGCCTTTCAGGAGGGGAGCGGGCGTCAGCCGGGCCGGGCCTGCAATGGCGGGCGCCGGCTATTTTCCGCCGCGCGCCCCCACCCCACGCGGCAGGCCGCGTGGGGACCCCGGGATAGGGCGCGCTTTGCATCGCGAGGCAAAATAGCCGCCGCCCTGCCATCCTGCGCTGCGCTTCGGCCGCGCGTGCCGCGCGGTTCCGGCCCGGCTCTGGTCTGCCGCTGTCCGCCCCCGGAAAGGCCGCGATGGGCGCGGCCGGTATCCCGGAGGACAGAGCCATGACCCACCTGACAGACGATTTCGAACCCGACCATGCCGCATCCCCGACCGCCCATGTGCTGGCGGAACTCCAGATGTATGGCTACCGTCCCTTCGAGGACGAGCCGGACCCGAGGCCGCTGCCCGAGGCAGAGCGCATCGGCGGCGCGGTGGCCGATATCTTCGACGCCATTGCCGCCACCCTCACCGAAACCCGGTTGGAGCCCGACCTCGAAGAGCTTCTCTGGTCGGCGACCAACGTCTTCCACCGCATGGTCGGGCAGGTCGAGCGCGAACTCGACCGCAACGAGCAGGCGCAGAAGCGCGGGCAGCAGGAACAGGACGGCAGCGAGATCCGCTCGGTGGAACTGGAGCGCCTGATCGCGCAGGGGCTGACCCTGATCGAGCGTCGGAACGCCTACGAGATCTTCCGCGATATACCGCCCAGGAGCAGTTCGAACGCCTGACCCTGTCCGCTTGGCGGCCGAAGACCGGCTCGCTGGTCTCCCGTCGCACCATGACGGCGTCGATGATCGACAGTCGCGACTTCCTCAATGCCCGCCGAAAAGCCGAGGGCGAATTGCTGGTGCCGCCCGGTCCCAAGGTGGTCGTGACCGGCGGGCTGGACTTCGACGACCATGTCCTGATCTGGGACCGGCTCGACAAGGTCCGGGCCAAGCATCCCGACATGGTGCTGCTGCATGGCGGCTCGCCCAAGGGTGCCGAGTTCATCGCCTCGCGCTGGGCCGATCACCGCGAAATCGTGCAGATCGCCTTCAAGCCGGACTGGACCAAGCACCGCAAGGCGGCGCCCTTCCGGCGCAACGATGCCATGCTGGACGTCCTGCCGATCGGCGTCATCGTCTTCCCCGGCACCGGCATCCAGGAGAACCTGGCCGACAAGGCCAGGAAACTCGGTATCCCGGTTCTGCGATACGGAGGCGGCGCGTAAGCGTCACTCCAGCTGTTTCGTCGGCTTTCGCCCTCATGTCAGACCTCCAAGCGGTTATGCTGGTTGTCTGAAAGCTGACATTGTTAGGGGGGAACAAAACAGACGCCTTCACGACATTCAGGCCAGTCCCGTCGGCGCAAATATTCTCACTCGCACTCTTCGCTTCCTCTCGCCTATAATGTCAATCGGTGATTGATTCGGGGGTGGGATGCTGGAAGTCGACAAAAAACGCGAAGCAACAGCTTCAATTAGGGGCTATTTCTACCAGCTCGATGCAGCGTTACTCGAAATCCTGAACGCGGGCCTGGACGAGAGCGTTGTCATCGAGGGCATTGAAGACTTCGACCGCTACACCGATGAAGGCGTCATTTACGGTCAGGTAAAATACTACGCGGAGCAGAACCTGACAGACTCGGTACTGCGTGATCCCCTGCATAAGCTCTTTGTTCACTTCCATGGGCTCGAAGAAGCACAACGGGCAGGCCGAAAATACCTGCTGTACGGGCACTTTTCAGAAGTTAAGATCGATATTGGTGAGCTTTCCGTCGAGCGCTTCAAATCGGTGATGGAATACCGAAAGGAACTGAAGGCCGCTGGCGGTACAAAATCCTATGAAAAGAAGTCTTTGCTCGACGGCATGGCCGCGCCAGATGGGCTAATTGAGGCGTTCTGCAAGAGCTTCAGCATACAAATCTCGACGGAATTTTCTGAACATCGCAATCTCGTCATCGAGGCAATACGGAAAAATCAAAACGTCTCCGGGTTTGAGGCCGAAGGCTTTCACTATCCAATGGCCTTCGACTACATCGCCACACTCGCCACGAAAAAAGATCACAACGACCGCAAGGTCACCCGTCGTGACCTGCAGGAACTGCTCAAAGGTACTCAAGCTATCCATAATCGTTGGCTTCTCCGGGAGAAGGATGCAAGCGATTACGCGAAGCATATGAAACGCCTGTACTTCTCGCCCACGAACGGCGCAGGAATCGTCCGTGCTTTCATCATTGATTGCAGTGCGGCAGCCGACGGTTCGGTTGTCTGCGACCAACTCAGAGCAATCGGCAACAACTGGAGTTCGGCTAAGAAGCGCCGCATCCAGAATTCCGAGCGCTACGCGCCATTCATCCTGTTACGCGGCGCGGATGAAAAATTCATCTTGCAAGTGAAGAACCAGCTTTTCGATACTGGAACAGTTTTCGTAGACGGTTTCCCATATCGCCTCACCACCCATCAGTTTCATCCGGATGCCCATAATGGCGGCATTGGTTTGCGGAACTGGAGGAGCCTGACAATGCGCCGGACGCCGCGCGTGAACCAGGAGAGCCTGCTGCGGCTCATGTTCGCGGGTTGACGTCTGGGGCTTTTTTTTCGTCCGCTGATGGATTGGTTTGTGCGTCGCACAGGCCGGTGGAGACGGCGAAATACAAAGCGATACTCATCACCAGCACCAACCGGCCGAGACGTTCGGGGGAACGCAACTGACTGTGTTCGAGACCGAAGCCGCGCGATTTGAAGTCGGAGAACATGGGCTCGATGCCCCATCGTGCGCTGTAATCCAGTGTTGTCAGGTAGCTGGGGGTGTCGGACATCGCAATGATCCACGGCTCGGCATGGCCGGGCGCGTTGATGATGCCGATATTGGTGACAATACGCCGATGGGTGAGCGCGACGTCGGTCAGATAGGGACGCTTGTCAGTGACATGTTCGGCCAGGGAGGTTTTGTGGCCGCCCGCGGCGACCCGCAGATTGGACCTCACGCGCAGCCGATAACCCCAGCCTCGGGCGATGGCGAACGCGATCAGATCCGGCGTGCCGTAGAACCGATCCGCCATCAGGCAAATCTCGGCCTGGGAAGGCAACCAGCCGGCAACCGCTTGGAGCAGGTCCTTCTGAACAGCGAACCCGATCGCCCCTTCCGTCGCCTCGACCCGCCAGGCCAGCGGCAACGCGCGCTCGCCAAAACGCAGCGAGAGCATCAGGATCTGATGGCGGTCATTGGCCTTGGTCTGGTCCATGATCAGCACCACACGCCCGTCTTCGGCGGCCTTGGTGAGCACCTCGCGCGCAAACGGTTCCATGACTTCATCACAGACCACGAGGGGGTTGTCGATGAACCGAGCGATCCACTGGTAACGCATGTCCGCTCGCTCTGCCGCGCGCGGCAACGAAGCCGCCAACACCATCAGATTGGCGCTGCGAGCGTCCAGCATGGTGGCGACAAGCAGCGCGAGTTTGTCACGCTGGGTCTTGCGCTGCCCAGGCAACCGACGCTGCAAATCCGCCGCAATGCCAGCCGCCATTTCCACAATAGCCGGGGTCATGCCAAATCCGCTCCTCACAAGGGCAGAATCCTTGAATCACAGCCAGATTCAGCACGTCAATCCAGACCCCATAAAAACTGATGGGTGGCGAGCCATATCGCGGATCGCCATTTCGCATCGATCACGTTCACAGCCCGCAGACCCAAGAGCACCAGATCGAAATTCGTCTTGTTGACGACGTTGACCAGTTGCTGGAGGTCCTCGATGGGCCGGGGCGGAAGTTGTGCCATATATACGACTTCTTCCTTGAACGCCCTGCAACCATGGCGCTGCCGGGTCCAAAGATTCGGATGTATTCGATCCCCATCAGTAGCATCTCCACAATCACGAAAATTATCTGAGGACAAACAATGAGTGAGGAAATCGCCAATGCTGAGGTTGTCGCCGTTTATCCCAACAAAGTCCGAGTGGCCGTCGATGATCTTTTGAACTTCCAGGCGGCTGGAGAGTCTCTTCGTGTTGGATCCTTTCTCAAGGTCTCGGACAATGACAACGTTTCTCTCATCTGCATCATCGAAAGCTTTTCAATCGAGATGAAAGAGGTGGAAGGCGACGGTAGCAGTGACTACAAGCGCGTCTATATGATTGATGCGTATCCTCTCGGGACCCTTAAAGACGGAAAGTTCAATCGCGGCGGTGACGAACTCGCCATTCCGCCAAAGAAGGTCGTGCCGGCGACGAAAGCGGAAATCGCAGCCATCTATGCAGACTGCTATGCGGCTGAAGACCGCTTTTGCTTTTCGTCATTGACCAGGCAACGTGATATCGTTGTACCTGTTCATGGCGACCGGTTCTTCAACAAACATATTGCTGTTGTCGGTGCTTCGGGATCTGGAAAATCGTCGAGTGTGTCGTCTGTTTTGCAAAGAGCCATATCAGCCAAAGCCGGCGAATACCAGGGTCTCAACAACTCCCATATCCTGATATTTGATCTTCATTCCGAATATGCCGCAGCGTTTCCGAAAGCAAATGTCATTACCGTCGATGATCTCGTCCTGCCATATTGGTTGCTAAACGAAGACGAGATGGAGGACATGTTTCTGGAGTCAGGGGACAACAACAATTACAATCAGGAGGCATTGCTGCGGCAGATTGTTACCATCGCAAAAAAGATCAGTAATACTGATGTAGAGAAGGTCAATTTTGACAGCCCACTTCCATACGAGATCAATCATGTCGTGAATGCGTTCAGAAATCTCACCAGAGAGACAAAGAACGCTGACAATTCTTTGCTGATCAAATTCAAGGACAACACGGAAATCGATTTCCCTGACGTCGATGCCCAGATCGAACACTATTGTATGGAATTGCGCGAATTTGCGCTGACAAAACGTAGTGAGATTAATAAAGGGCCGTATGCCGACGGGACAATCGACAAGTTCGAACGACGGGTCAGATCAAAAATCGCGAACACGCGCCTAGGGTTTATTTTCGGTGAAAAGGCTAAGAAGGCGTCTTTGGAGGATGTGCTTAGACAGTTCACTGGCTACAACGCGGGAGGTGAGTCGAATGTCACCATCATCGACCTTAGCGGCATCCCTTTTGAACTGCTCAGCATCACCGTTTCGCTCATCTCCCGTCTAATGTTCGATTTTTGCTACTATGCCCGGCGCGTTGAAAGCAAAACCGAACAGCCATTCCTGATGGTCTATGAGGAAGCGCACAAATATGCGCCGAAGAGCGGTCTTGCCCGCTATAAGGCTTCACTGGCTGCTATCGAACGCATAGCCAAAGAAGGCCGAAAATACGGCATCAGCCTACTGATTTCGAGCCAGCGACCGTCTGAAATTTCAGAAACTATTTTTTCGCAATGCTCCAACTTCTTGGCGATGCGTCTTACTAATCCCGATGACCAAAGTTATGTCCGCCGACTACTGCCGGATACGCTTGGCAATTTGACCGAGGGAATGCCCGCGCTTGAGCAAGGGGAGGCGCTTCTGATCGGGGACGCCGTCATCATGCCGTGTGTCGTGTATGTGGAGAAATGCGACCCCGAACCCTCGTCCAGTGACGTGAAATATCTCACGCTCTGGAAAGCGGAGTGGAAGAATATCGACTTCAAAAAGCGTGCCGATAACTGGCGAGAGTGACGGGTGCTGATCAAGGATCACAGGTCCAGATTGTCGATATGGATAAATGATCCGAACCGAATGAAACCGGGCTGACCCGGGGTTCCGTGAACCCCAAACCCGCCAGACCGCCGTCGGCTCCGGATGTGACGTTTCGCCCGAAGCTCGGTGAGTGGCAGCTTTCCCGCACTCATAGATCAAGACCTGCCAGTCCGCCAACGGCCAGGGCTGCTCATTCCGGGGGCGGTTGCGGCAAAACTCCAACGTCGGCTTTAACCGAAACCTGCCGCTCCCCATATGATCGCGAACGGCGGGTTTGTCCCCAAGGTCAGGCCATATTTACAACTTCTGCCTTTAGTCGTGGCGAGTCGTTGTTGGACGGCAATAGGGAGCGTCTCTGGGTCGTTAGCTCAAAGTATGGTATCAACTATGGCATTATTGATTTATGGTTTTATAACATAATGATAAATATTTCTTTTATGATGCTGCAACAAATTGAGTGGGAATAAATAAAAACCACCAATCTGGCAGTTGTGGTCTAAACTTTTACAGGAATTGTTCCCCTGGTAACAGTCGAAAGCTGCTGGTAGCCCGAATAGATGTCCGATATTTTGAGTTCTGGGCCGGAACCGGACAGACCGGAATCCCCCATTGTAGTCGCTTTCGGCGGTCGAACCTGCACCAAAGCTCCACCCGGCGAACCGGGAGGTGACCCGGGACGCATATCCGTTGGGCCGTCTGGCGTGTCGTGCCGGAAGGCTGCCCGCGCTGATCGCGTCGGCAGGAACAGGGCTGCCATGGTCACGCGGAGGGACCGATTATCCCGAGGCCCGGTCATGTCCGGCCTTCGTTGATCAGAATGCAGGATCTGACCACCCTGGCATCGGTCTGTCCGACAGGAGGCGTCGGGCAGGGGGTGGTGTGCACCCGGTTCGCCCCTGTCGGGCACCGGAACATGAACGGTCGGGTTTTGCGTCAGTGGCAAGATCTCCGGTTCTCGGTTCCCGCCCGGTCTTCGGACCGTGTGCGGTCGCCATGTCTCTCCTGAGGCTGAGGGTGCCGTACACCATGGCCTCTGTCAGATGGCTGATCTAGCCGAAGATCGGCTGCGCCTCGCCCGGCTGTCGCGACGGCGTTCCGCAACTTTCTTCCCCTGCCGGCTGCGCCGTCATTCCTCGCGGGACAAGAAAGTTCCGATCCTGCCGCCCTTCGCTGCGCTTCGGCCTGCAAGCAGGCGCTTGGCCGCTCGCCTCCGGCTGGACGATCGCCATCGAGGCCACGGTGGTCGCGGCCCGATCCAGCAAGGAGATAGGACAATGGCTAACATCGGTTCCTTCAAGAAGACGGGCGACGGCTTCGAAGGCGAGATCGTCACCCTGGCGCTCCAGACCCGCAATGTCCGCCTGGTGCCCGAAACCAACCGGACCAACGACAATGCCCCGAACTATCGCGTCTATGTTGGGAGAATCGAATTAGGGGCGGCCTGGGCCAAGCGCTCCACCGAAGGACGGAACTATCTGAGCCTGAAGCTGGACGATCCGTCCTTCGCCGCTCCGATCTTCGCCAATCTGTTCGCCGACGACGATGGCGAGGGCCACACCCTGATCTGGACCCGCCCCCGCACCGGACGCAACGGGGACTGAGCGCCCCATCAGGCCCCCGCCCGGTTCGCCGGGCGGGGCTTCGGCGCAACCGGCATCTTCCTGGGAAATCGCGGTTTACGGCACATCGCAACGCCGCCCCGTGAGCAGGTGACGGGAGCGCTTATACCATGCTAATATGAAGATGGCGCGTGATAACGCCTTTTCAAAAGGGCGGCCTCCTATGTCGGGTGGCCTGCCGAATACAACACCCGGACCTATGGTCCAGCGGTGCGTAACCGCGGTTGCGTGCCGTCTGGGGAATAGGCAGGGCGTGCTTTTGCCCTTTTGAAACACGTTATCACCCGCCCGACGCCAGGAAGGGCGGGACGATGCGTACCTGGATTCGCCTTTGTTTCGTCCTGCCGGCGTCGAACGCCGTCGGTAGCGCACGAGGTCGGAATGGCGGATCGGGACGAAAGCAGGGCGTTGGGCATGTCGGCCTATGACGTTGCGGCGTGCCTCATCAGAGGCTTCGGGGCGGACGCCTACCTCGCCGTCCGTCGGCATATCGCCCGTTGCGTCGAACAGAATCTCGCCGACGAGGCAGAGTTCTGGGTGAGAGTCAGGGACCACGTTGAGTCGCTCACGCGCGTTGCACGCAGAAAAGGTGAGCGACTTCAATGAATAGCCACCCACTCCGTTGCGGCGACAGGGTCTGATCGACCCATCGCGAGCCTACCGGACCACCGGGTGGAACGCAGCCACGAACCGTCGATCGGATGAGGCGGCGGTCGTCCCTGTCGCCCGGCAGTCTCCGTCCCACGGGGAAGAAGAGACTTTTCCCTCAGTCCTCCCATCGTACCATGCCCACGGAAACCGCCTCAAGACGCGCGGTCCCCCCAATTTTTCCGGCACGCCCTGCGGACGCACCGAAAAAATCGGCTCCCCCGCGCGCCGCTGGCGCGGTCGCCTTCGGCGATCATTGACCCGGTTCCCGTGAGCATGAGGCGGCGTCCTGTCTTCGACAAACGACAGGAGCAGGACGATGACCAATCTGCACGACACGATCCAGATGCTGCGCGCCGAACTGACCAGCGTTCACCTCAGCCGCCGCGAGCGGGCGCAAATCGAACGCGAACTGGCCAGCGCCGTGGCCGCGCAGGCCGCGACGGCGGAGGAGGTCGAGGGCCGCTTCCCGCGAGCGTCTCCCGCCTGATGCGGGAGAGTCCCTGCAAGGAGCGCCTGACATGCTGGTCCTCACTCTCGCCCTCAGCCTGTGCGGGCTGGGTTTTTTCTGCTGGCTGCTGTTCATGGCGGCGGTCTGGGCTTTGCCCGTCTTCGTCGGCGCCATGGTCTTCGCCCATGGCGACCACGCCGGTTCCGGCGCGGGTGCGCTGGCGCTCGGCGCATTGACGGGCATCGCTACGGCGGCGATCGGCCGCTTTATGCTCGCGACCAGCGCCGAACCGGCCCTGCGTGCCGTGGTTGTGTTCGTCTTCGCCGTGCCCGCCATGGCGATGGGCTACTGCATGACGCTCGGGTTTGCGCAGATGGGCACCGGCAGCTTTCTCCTGTCCCACCTGCTGGCCGTGATCGGTGCCACGGTCGCCGGCGGTACGGCTTGGGTTCGTCTCTCGGCGATCGGATCGTCCTGACCGTAAGGGGGCGTGTCCTGATGCGCGATATCCGGATACAACCCGGCGCCCAGGGCGCCGGGTTTGTCACGTACGGGTGATCGTGCCTCGCCCATGTGATGCAGTGCATCATTGGCGTGAGGCACTGTCGTCATTCGCGCGGTCCGGTGGTTTCTGCCGGTCCAGTTGGTATCCTTTCCGCTGTGGTTGTCAAACGAATTGAAGAACTGACCCCTTTGGCGAAGCGAGGAACTGACCCCGTCATGAAGTGGTTGTCTCGGCTTCTCTGATGGACGCTCCGGCCTTCTGCAGAAGGCCGGAGCGTCGTTTCTCCCGCAGACGGTAGCTGTCGCCGCGGATGGTGATCACGGTGGAATGGTGCAGCAGGCGGTCCAGGATGGCGGTGGCCACCACCGGGTCGCCGAAGACCTCGCCCCATTCTCCGACCGAGCGATTGGAGGTCAGCAGGATCGAGCCGCGCTCGTAGCGCCTTGAGACGAGCTGGAAAAACAGATGCGCGGCGTTGGCTTCGAACGGCAGATAGCCCAGTTCGTCGATGATCAGCAGCTTCGGTCGCGATAGGAGCGCCAGTTGCTTGTCCAGCGCGCCGTCCGCATGCGCCTTGGCCAGCATGGCGACCAATGTCGCGGCGGTGACGAACTGCACGCTGTAGTTTCGCCGGATCGCCTCGCGCCCGAGCGCCACGGCCAGATGCGTCTTCCCCGTTCCCGGCGGCCCCAGCAGCAGGATCGTATCGCCGTGCGCGACCCAGCGGCACTCGGCCAGATCGCGGACCTGCCGGGGATCGAGGGACGGCTGGGCGTCGAACTCGAAGCCGTCGAGTTCCCGCACGAACGGGAACTGCGCCATCTTGCTCGCCATGGCGATGCGGCGCTCGTCGCGTCGCGCGATCTCGCGCCCGACCAGGAATGCCAGTGCCTCGCGTAACGTCATGTCCGAGCGCGCCGCCTCGTCGAGCAGCGTGTCCAGCTGGTCGCGGATCGCCGTCAGCTTGAGCCGGTCCAGCATCCCGACCAATGCCGCATGGTCCACGCCCGCCATCACCAGGCCCCTCCCGCGACAGCCTCATATTCGGCCAGCGGCCGGAGCAGGTCGAGCAGCAGGGTCGGTAGCCCGGCAAGTGATGGGCCGTTCGCGGCCGGTCCGCCGACCACGCCGGCGAGATGGGAGCGATCGACGATCCGCTGCCGGCGTCCCGCGCAAAGCGGATGATCCGCCACGACCTGCCCGGCATGACGCACGACGACGCGTCCGCCCAGCACCACAATCTGGACGCTCTCGCCGATCAGCCGCCACGGCACGGAGTAGCTGTTGGTGTCCAGGTCGATCGCGCAATCGGCCTGAACCTTGCGCACCAGATCGCGCAACTGGCCGAACGGCGCGCGTCCACCGAGCAGGCGCAGGGCCTCGGCCTCGCCGGCGAAACGCTCCGACGGTGCAACGCCCGTCGTGCCATGCACGCGCCGGTCGGCAATCTCGCGCGTCCATTGGTCAAGATGCGCCTCGAACATCGCCCAGTTCGCGAAACGCCGTCCCGCGACCGCGTTCTTCTTGACGTAGCCGACCCCGCGCTCGTCCTTGCCCTTGGTCCGGGCGCGATACGGCGCGCAGGCACGCGGCGCAAAGCCCCAATACCGCGCAAAGGCGTGCAGCCGCCCATTGAAACGAACCTCCCGCGTCGTCGCGTCGTGATGCTCGACCAGAGCTTTGGCATTATCGAGCAGGATCTCCGCCGGAACCCCGCCGAACCGCAGGAATGCGCCCTCCATGCCCGCGAACCAGTCCGCCTGTCCCTGCCTCAGCGACGCGCGGATATGCAGGCGGCGCGAATAGCCGAGCGTCGCCACGAACAGATACACCCGCAGCCGCTCATCGCCGATCCACACCCGCGTCTCGCCGAAATCGATCTGCAACTGCCGCCCAGGCGGCGTCTCGAAGCGAACCGTCGCCCGCTTCCGGGCCAATAACTCCCGCCGCCACGGCCGGACCTTCAACTCGACCGAGCGAAGCCCAATGACGATCCCATGCTCGCTCGCCAGTTCCTGGCGGATCACGTCGGCATTGCCGTCGTGCCGGAAGAACCGCTCCCGAAGCCAATCGTCCAGACCATCGAACGCCGACCGCCGCTCAGGCTGCCGATACGCGATCGCCCCGCCAGCACGGACATATCGTCGCGCCGTGTTCCGCGAACAGCCAAACTCCCGCGCCAGCCGCTTGGCTCCCCAGCCAAGCCCGTGCAGCCGCATCATCGCGGCAACCTCGCTCGGGTTGCAGCATCCCCGTTCCCCGCATCGTTCCAGACAATGCGGAAATCATGCTCTTTTCTTCCGTCATCGGTGCCCCTTTCAAAAACGAAGGGGGGTCAGTTCCTCATTGCGACAGGGGGTCACTTTCTCACTTCGCCTGACAGTGGTCTTCAATTATGCGTCGTTCGGGACGACGCTTTTACGATCGTCATTGCACCTGTGCATCATTCCGCTGCGGTGATGCCACGATCGCGGACGCTATGCCCCCGCCTCGCCAGATTGGTAACGGTCGTCCGTAATGGGAGGAGTCCGTTCATGACCGATCAGCACGACTGGCACGATGCGCGGTTCCGCGAGACCCTGCGGACCCTGGACAGGCCGGCGCTGGCGCAGGAGACATTGCGCCGCATCCCCGCTTATGTCGCCGGCTATCGCGCTCTGTGCCGTCAGCTGGAAGCGCTGACGGATCTCCATCGGCGCTACGACCTGATCGTCGGTTTCGCCATTCAATGGGGGTTGTCCTTTCCCTGTTGACCCGGAGAAACCGGCCTGGATCGCGCCGGCCCTGTGGAGCCCCGATGCCTATCCGGGAGTGACGGTCTTCGTTACCGCGCCCGCACTGTTCCGGGTCCGGTCGCTTCCTGACGACCTGTTCGCCAGCGGCGGCACGACACGATCCGCGCCGGGCGTGATCGCGATCGTCGTTCCCGACGCCACCGGCGAGCATCGGCTGCATCTGTTCGGCCCCGCCGCCCGCGCCCGTCCGGCGGCGCTGATTCCGCTCGACGGTGGCGAGGATCTCCGGGTCGGCGAACTGCGCCGCCTGCTCAAACGGATCGCCAGGCAGCCCGTTGCGGCGCTGCCGCGCGCCCTGCGCTTGCCGCCCTATCGAGCCTGGCGGCTGGCCGACGTGCTGTGCGCCTATGCCGGGCGTCTTGCCGGCGCCTCGCAGCGCGACATCGGCTGCGTCCTCGATCCGGCGGTGCGCGCCATGAATGCGCGGCAGTGGGATTCGTCGCCGCAGCGTTCGCGCATCGCCCGGCTGCTGCGCACCGCGCATGGCCTGACCGAGCGTCGCGGCTACCTGACCCTGCTCCGGCCCCCGCGTTTTACGGTTCGCGTCTGACGCGCCGCACGGTCGCTCCATAAGCCTATCCCCGTTTTCGTGCGTCCCGCCACCGACAATTTCCGACCACGCTTGGCCTCGCTACGCTCCAACCGTCAGAGGCCGCCATGTCGCCCTATGATCCGCCGCCCGGGCATTTCCTGCACGCGCAGTTGCTGACCACGCCGCAGGCCGCCGACAAGCTCGGCCTGTCACCCCGCACCCTCGAACGCTATCGCTGCCGGGGTGTCGGCCCGGTCTTCCGCAAGATGGGCGGCCGCGTCCTCTATCATGTCGACGACGTGCGCGTCTGGATCGAGCGCGTCGCCTGCCATTCCACCTCGGAAGAGATCTACGACACGGCGCGCCGGATCGGCAGCCTCGGCCGGAGCCGGCGGCGATGACCGCCCGCGCGCCCCGGGCGCTGACCCCCTGCCTGCTGATCGACCTGATGTCGTGGCCATTCTTCTCCCTCGCCAAGTCACCACGCCATGTCCCGGTCGATTTTCGCATGGGGCGCGTCAGCATGACGGTGGCCGGCCGCGATGCCAGCCCGATGGCGACGATCTGGGACGCCGATATCCTGATATGGGCGGTCTCCACCCTGATCGCGGCGCGCCGGCAGCGGCAACTCGTTTCGTCCCATGTGCGCGGCTCGACCCGCGATATCCTGCGCTTTCTCGGGCGCGGGGATTCCGCCAGCCGCTATGTCCGGCTGCGCGCCGCCCTCGACCGCCTGACCGATACTCAGGTCACCACCTCGCTGCGCCAGACAAGCGATGGCGCGTCCGGCTTCTCCTGGCTGGTCGCCTGGCAGGAACGGCGCGGCGAACTCGACCTGATCCTGCCGCCCTGGCTGTGCGACGCGGTCAAAGGCCGCGCCATACTCGACCTCGACTCCCGCTATTTCGCGCTGACCGGCGGTTTTGTGCGCTGGCTCTATCTGCTGGTCCGCCGTCATGCCGGCCGGCAGCGTGATGGCTGGTCCTTCGATCTCAAGCATCTCCATGAGAAGTCGGCCGCGCTGTCGCCTTATCCGCGCTTCGTCTTCGAGATCCGTCGCCTGGTCGAGGCCCAGAGCCTGCCCGGCTACCGGTTGTGGCTGGAGATCGATCCCAACGGCACGCCGGTCCTGCATTTCGCGCCCGATACCGCCGCCGACTCTTATCCACAGCCATCTGTGGATAACCCTGTGGGGGATGTGTGATGGCCCCCGTCCTTTCAGGAATCGAATCTCCGGCCGAACAGGAACGGGGTTTTTCGATAAGTCATTGTTTAAAAATCGGAAATCGTCGCCCTCTAAAGGTACTAAGTACACCTATTCAGTACTTGTACACCGCGCCGGCGCGTGCGCGTGAGTCTTCGACTACCACGAAAACACGCTGCTATAGACTGACAATTTCCGACAATTCTACGCTCCGGCCGTCACGCTCGGTTGTCCTCACAGTGTGGACCTGCCTTCGGAGCCGTGACGCTGCGGGAGACGGGCCATGACCGGCCCCTTCCTGCTGTTGACGGGCGATTGCCGGGATCTCATGCCCGGTCATGGTCCCTACGACCTGATCCTCGCCGACCCGCCCTATGGCGAAACGTCGCTGGCCTGGGACCGGCGCGTGTCGGGCTGGCTGCAACTGGCGGCAAGGGCATTGAAGCCTCATGGCTCGCTCTGGGTCTGCGGCTCCCTGCGCAGCTTCATGGCGACCGCCGACGCTTTCCACACCGCCGGGTTGCGGCACGCGCAGGAGATCGTCTGGGAAAAGCAGAACGGTAGCGTCTTTCATGCCGATCGCTTCCGCCGCGTCCATGAAGTGCTGGTGCAGTTCTATCCCGAATCCGCGCGCTGGCAGGCGATCTACAACGCCGTGGCCACGACGGATGACGCCCGGGCACGGGTGGTCCGCCGCAAGCGCCGACCGACCCATACCGGTGACATCGGCGCAGCGTCGTATCGCAGCGAAGATGGCGGACCACGCCTGGCCCGCTCGGTGCAGCGCTTCCGCAACGTCCATGGCCGCGCCATCCATCCCACCGAAAAGCCCGTCGCCCTGCTGGATCTGCTGATCCGCGTCAGCTGCCCGCCGGGCGGTGTGGTCGGAGACTGGTTCGCCGGTTCAGGCGCCGCCGGCGTCGCCCGCCGGTTGGCCGGCCGCCGTTCTGTCGGCTGCGGGATCGATCCCGCGATGGCGCAACGCGCCCGGGATCGTCTCGCCGCCATCCTTCCCTTTCCCGTCGGAGACAGCGCATGAGCCATGCTCATCGCGAGATGCTGACGCATCTCGAACTCACCTGGCTGGAGAAGCGCATCGAACAATGGCTGCGCTTCGGTCCTGTTGTCGACACGCATCCCATCGACCGCTATCGCCGCCGCCTGTGCTTCGCGCCCGGCGCCGTCTTCGCGCTGCTGCGCTGGACCCAGGCCGATTGCGGTGCGGCGACCTGCTGCATCGACATCGTCCGCGCGCCGCTGCTCGGCGAGCCGCGCGACTGCCTGCCGTTCGTGCCGACCGGCGGCGAACGTCTGTTGCATGGGACGGGCTGGCCGCAGGTGCGGATGGTGCTGGAGGCCATCGACCGCATCGAGCGCCAGCGCATCGATCCCGCGCGGATCGACCCGGCATATTGGCGGGAGGTGGCCGAACGTCTGCGCGTCGGCGCGGCAATCCACGCCTATGCGCCGTCGCGGCATCATGCCTGGCAGGCGCGGAGTGCGACATCATGACCCGGCGCGGCTGGTTCTTCACCACTTATGTCGCCGTGCTCGGCATCGGCGCCGCGCTGGCGGTCCATCCGGTCCCGCGCCTGCTCTGGAACGCCACCGCCAGCGTCCCGGTCGGGCTCTACCGGCTGCATCCAGATCCCAGCCCGCGTATCGGCGATGTCGTCGCGCTGCGGTTGCCGGACACGCAGGCCAGCCTGCTGGCGGCGCGCGGCTATCTGCCCTTGGGCGTGCCGTTGTTGAAGCCCGTGGCGGCGGTCGCCGGGCAGAGTGTCTGTCGCATTGCGCTGCGTATCACCATCGACGGCGTGGTCGTCGGCGATGCGCGGACCGTCGATCATCGCGGCCGCTCGCTGCCGGTCTGGCACGGCTGCCGTCGTCTCTCCGCCGGGCAGATTTTCGTCATGAACCCGGCCGAGCCGCGCAGTCTCGATGGCCGCTATTTCGGCTCCCTTCCTGCTGCCGACGTGATCGGCCGCGCGACGCCGCTCTGGCTGCCGCCTGCGACCCGACACGCGGCGCCCTTGTCTTCACCCCCCACCATGAAAGCACCCTGACATGACCCAGATCGGTCTGTTCACCCGCACCGCCACCGGTTTTGCCGGGCGGCTGCGCACGCTCGCCCTCGACGCCGAACTGACCTTCGCGCGGGTCGAGGGATCGGACGCCGAGAACGCGCCCGACTACCGTATCCATCTCGGTGATAGCGCAGAGACGTTGGAGATCGGTGCAGGCTGGACCCGCACCGGAGAGCGCGCCGGTGAGTATGTCTCGGTGCTGCTCGATGATCCGTCGCTGACCCAGCCGATCCGCGCCACCCTGTTCCAGGCCGGTCGCGGCGGGCGCGCCTGGCAATTGGTGTGGAACCGATCCGCGAAGCGGCAGGGCGCACGCGAATGAGGCGGGGCGCGTTGATCGCGGGCGGCGCGCTCGGGCTCGCGCTGCTGCTCTCGCCTGGTCCTTCCCGTGCGCAGGGCATCGACGATTTCGTGCAGCAGGCCGCGCGGCAGGCATCCATTCCGCAGGACTGGGTCCGCGCGGTGTTGCGCATCGAGAGCGGCGGCGATCCGCACGCCATTTCGGCGAAGGGCGCGATGGGGCTGATGCAGATCATGCCCAACACATGGCGGGAATTGCGCCAGGATCTCAATCTCGGCGCAGATCCGTTCGACCCCCATGACAATATCGTCGCCGGGACTGCTTATCTTCGGCTGCTGCATGATCGCTATGGCGATGCCGGCTTCCTGGCCGCCTATAATGCCGGGCCGGGGCGTTATGACGATCATCTGGCAACCGGGCGTCCGCTGCCCGCCGAGACGCGCGATTACGTCGCCTCGGTCGTTCGTCTGCTGCGCCGGAGCACTGGCGATGCATCGCCAGCGCACGTCCGCGAGCGGTTCGCCGCGACCGATTGGCGGCTGGCGATGCTGTTCGCCGCGCATTTCGTGGGTATGTCGTCCGCCGGTTCGTCGCATCCTGTCAGCAGTCCGTCTGCAGCATCATTGACGCTGTTCATCCGCCGTTCGGGGAGCGCCGAACCATGAGGGATCGACACGGCGGGCTGATGTTCTCCCTCGGAAATCGGCGGTGGAGTCGGCAGTTTTATCGGGGAGTGGGCCATTTTGGCTTAAGGCAAGATAAAAGCCGCAAGGTGCGTCTCGGTTGGGGATGGCGGATTTTCTCGTGTTTCTGCAAGGTCATTTTGCCGTCCAAAGGTTTCGCCCAAAGAATTCGATATCTTTTCAATGATCTCCAGCAAGGTCAGGGTTTCCGTGGTGCAGGATGACGAATTCCGGGTCAGACCCGGCCGCATCCGCGCGACCCGCGCGGGTCAGGGGCGGTCCTTTATCGGCAAGGTTCTCGCCGCGACCAACCGGGCCGGCGGCATGGCGCGTCCGGGTTCAGGACGAGGCGGGACGGGTCCGTCGACCTTTGGGCGGGGTAGGGGCGCCACGTTGCGCGCCAACCGCATCCTGTCGCGGCGCACCCGGCTTGCTGTGGTCAAGGCCCGTGTCGTGCGCCATGGCGGCCGGGCCTCGCTGCGTGCCCACCTGTCCTACCTCCAGCGTGAAGGGGTGACGAAGGACGGCGAGAAGGCGAAGCTGTTCGGCGCCGAGCGCGACGCGGTGCCGGCGTCCGAATTCGCCGAGCGGTGCGCGGATGATCGGCATCATTTCCGCTTCATCATCGGGCCGGAGGATGCGCCGGCGCTGGCGGACCTTAGATCCTTCACGCGCGAATTGATGACCCAGGCCGAGCAGGATCTCGGCACGACGCTGGACTGGGTGGCGGTGTCGCATTGGAACACCGATAATCCGCATATCCATATCATCGTGCGTGGCAAGGACCAGGAGGGCGAGGATCTGGTGATCGCCCGCGACTATATCAGCGAGGGCCTGCGCGCCCGCGCCCAGAACCTGGTCACGCTGGAACTCGGTCTCCGCACTGAGAACGAGATCCGCAAATCCGTGGAACGGCAGGTCGAGGCCGAGCGCTGGACCCAGCTCGACCGGCAATTGCAGCAGGATGCCGATGAGCGGGGAATTCTCAACCTAGCCCCGCATCCGGATCGCCGGCCGGATCTCTTCGCGGTGCTGAAGGTGGGACGGTTGCGGCGCCTGGAGCGGATGGGATTGGCGCACCAGGTCGGGGACGGACGATGGCGGCTGGACGAGGCGGCGGAACCGACCCTGCGCGAGATGGGCCAGCGTGGGGATATCATCAAGCGCATCCATCGCGGCCTGAGCGAACAGGGCATCGAGCGCGCCGCGTCAGCCTGGGTGCTGGCCGGGGAAGAACTGGCCGAACCGGTAATCGGGCGACTGGTGGCGCGCGGCCTCGACGACGAACTGAAGGGCACGGCCTATGCCGTGATCGACGGGGTGGATGGACGTACCCATCACGTCCATCTGCCGACGCTGGAGGCGACCGGCGACAGTCCGTCCAGGTCAGTGGTGGAGGTACGGAAATTCGAGGACGCCAATGGCCGTCGCCGTGTGGCGTTGGCGGTGCGCTCGGACCTGTCGGTCGCGGAGCAGGTGACGGCGCGGGGCGCGACCTGGCTCGACCGGCAACTCATCGCGCGTGAGCCGGTGGCGCTGGGGGAGGGGGGATACGGCGCCGAGGTGCGGGATGCTTTGACCCGGCGGTCGGAGCATCTGGTCGCGCAGGGCATTGCCCAGCGCGATGGAGAGCAGGTGCGCTATCCGCATGGCATGATCGTGGCACTGCGGGAGCGCGAGGTCGCTGACCTGGTCAGGCGTCTGGAGCAGCAGAGCGGACTGCCGCATCAGCCCTCGGCCCAGGGTGAATATGTGACGGGCACCTATCGCCAGCGCTTTGCCCTGGCCTCGGGGCGTATGGCCATGATCGATGACGGGCTGGGGTTCCAACTGGTGCCCTGGACGCCGTCCCTGGAGAAACAGCTTGGCCGGCAGGTCTCCGGGATCGCGCGCGGCGATGGCGGGGTGGACTGGTCCTTCGGCCGGAAGCGGGACATGGGGATCGGGCTGTAAGATGGCAAAGCTATCGTGGTTCCTGACTGGCGCAGCGTCATGCTATGCGCCGCATATCTTCATGCAGGCCGGCTGGATCGCCGGGGCGGGCAGTGTGATTGCCTCTCTGGTGGTGGCCGGACTCGGTGTCGCCATGGTTTCGGGACTCGCTGCTGCCACATGGGCTCGTGTTTATGTAATCCCCTGATTGTTATCAGTTAGAGGTGGAGTCTCGCTCCTTTCGCTGATTGACCCCCAGAAGGAAAAACGGACCATGTCGTCATCAGAAATATACTGGTTGACATACAAACTTTTTTGCCTGATGAAGCGGTCCCGGCATGGGGACCACTTCACGATCCTCATTCTCAGATCGACTGCGCGCGCAGGCGCGAAGCCCATCTGTATGCGCCATCTCATTAGCCGGCTTCTCTTCATAGCGGGGCCATCGAACGAAACGGATTACACAGACTGATGCAGAACGGCGGCGACGATACGGCCATCACTCTTGGCCGCATGCTTGCCCAGATTGCCCGGCGCTGGCGCCATATCCTGAACACACGCCTGCTTCCATACGGTTTGACAGATGCGACATGGCAGCCCCTGCTTGAGTTGAGTCGGCAGAACCGTCCCATGAGTCAGCAGGAAATCGCCGACGCACTGCTTCTGGACAAATCATCGGTGGTACGGACATTGCGGGCTCTGGAAGCGCTTGACCTCATCACCCGAATTCCCGATGCAAGGGACGGCAGGGCCTATTGCATCGTCCTGACCGGAACCGGTCATGAACGCATCGAAACCGTACTGCAGGCCGCGTCCGGAATCGAAGAGGAAGTTATCGAAAAACTCGGAAGTCATGGATCGGTAGCAAAAGAGATATTTGGCGAAATTCTCGATATCATCGTCAGGATGAAGCTGTAAACCTTCTTCAATCTAAACATCTTCGTTTCTTTCGTGATTCGTTTATTTGAAATCCGGAAAAAACGTCGCTGAAAAGCCAGGTCAATGTCTGAAGTACCTTCGGATCTTGAACGCCCCCCGCTGCTGGGCGCGCCCTATATCGCGCATCACCCGATGGCGCGCCGTGTGGCCTATATCGGCATGGGCTTCCTCATGCCGATCATCGCATCGACACAGAACGCACTGCTGTCCGGCAATCTTGGCAGTGTTGCGGGGGAAGCCGGGCTGACTATAGCCGAAAGTGAATGGCTGATCGTCGCCTTCGTGGCGGCCGCGGCGTACGCCAATTTGGTCGTCATCAAGGGCCGACAGCAATTCGGAATCATGCGTATCCTTCACTGGCTGCTCGTGGCCAATGTCGCCAGCGGCCTCGTTATGCTTCTGGCCCATGGTTTCATCGGCATGGTCGTCAATCGCGTGACCAATGGCCTGCAGGTCTCCACCAGTGTCGCGGCCGGCGTATACTATTTCATACAGGCCCTTCCAAAATCCCGGAGAGTGCTCGCCATCGCGCTGGCCATCGCCAGCCTCCAACTGGCCAATCCGATCGCGGCCCTGTTTCCCGTGGAGATGCTGACCCATTCCGGCAATAAGGGTTTTGCCTGCCTGTCCACGACATTCGCATCGCTGCAACTGCTGGCGGTGTTGCTTCTACCCTTGCCGAAGACCTATACCGGCCCGGTGATCGGTGCGGTCGACCTGCTTCCGGCCACGCTGTTGAGCATCGTATCGGTGACCCTTGTTGCTGTACTGACGCTCGGCCGCACCCTGTGGTGGACGGACACGCCATGGATCGGCTGGCTTCTCGTCACGATGATCCTGTTTCTTGCGCCGGCCGTCGCCGTCGAACTGTGCCGTACCCGGCCTCTGCTGGAAATGGGATGGCTGTCGACATCGACACTTGTGAAGTTCGTCGTAGTCGCCATCATGGAGCGACTGCTCCTATCGGAACAGGATACCGGTGTCATCGGGCTGTTCACGCATGCGGGCCTGCTCAATGATCAGTTCCATACGCTTTATCTGTGGGTCATCCTCGGTATGGTGTGTGGTATCGCCACCATGGCGTTGACCCTGTCCCCCGGGACCATACCGTTTCAGTGTATCGCGGCACTCGTCGTCATCGCTGTTGCGGCCGCCCTTGACACAGGCAGCAATGCCCAGAGCCGCCCGGTCGATATGTATTTTTCGCAGGCCCTTCTGGGTTTCGGCACGACGTTGTTCGTGGGGCCCGCCCTTCTGTATGACATCATTCTCGTATTCAGATCCGATACCAGCAATTTCATCTCGGCCATTTACGTGTTTGCGATTTCACAAAGCCTTGGAAGTGTCATCGGATCCGCCGTGCTGGGCAGCCTGCAATATCACTATCAACGTTACGCGCTGACGGGCCTCTCCAACCGTCTCGCCGGCTCGGCCTCCACTTCGCTGGACGTCCTTAACCGTGGTGCATCTTCCTTGATCAGCAACCTTTCCGACCAGTCCGCCGTTCTTGGCTATATCAATGTCTTCGGCTTCGTCCGCGATCTTGCCTTCGGCGTCGCAGCCCTGCTTGCACTGTCATTCCTGTGGATGCGGGTTACCAGCCATGCCGCGGGGCGTCCGTCATGACACAGCAAGACGGATCGGCGAGCGGCAGTCAGGACATGGGAAACCCGCCGTCTCCGACCGTTGAATGGCATCCCCCACGGCGGAACGCGATCGTCATTACGATAACGCTGATGCTCGCAGCCATCGCGGTGGCATGCACGCTGTCCGCGTTCGAACTCCCTCCATTCGGCTTTGACGGGGTACGGACGGACGATGCCTATGTGCAGGGTCACGTCACCGTCGTCGCCCCACAGGTACCCGGCTATATCAGACAGGTTCTGGTCGACGACTATGCCCACGTCCGCAAGGGACAGGTTCTCGTTCAGATCGACGAAAGTTCCTATGATGCCCGTGTCGCACAGGCACAGGCGGATGTGGCCAGCCGCGAGGCCACCCTGGCCAATAACCGCCAGAACCAGGCATCGGCCCGTGCGGGGCTGGAACAGCGCGATGCCGCCCTGCAAACTGCCCTTGCCCACCTGGCACAGAGTTCCGCGGACCATCATCGGCAGGAACTGCTGGTCGCCGATCAGACGGTTTCCCGCCGGGACTATGATGCGGGGCTTGCCACACTGCGCTCGGACGAAGCCGCTGTTCGGCAGGCACGCGCGGACCTCAGGGCCGCCGAGACCGCTGTAACGGCAGCGAACGTGGAAGAGCAGGTGCTTCGCGCGATCGTAAGGCAGGCGAAGGCAGCCCTGAATTCCGCCCTGATCGATCTGGATCGCACCCATATCCGTGCCGAAAGCGACGGGGTTATCGGCCGGACCGGCGGCACCCATGTCGGTGCCTATGTCGGTGCCGGTACGGCCCTGTTTTCGCTTGTCCCCGACGAACGCTGGGTGATCGCCGATTACAAGGAAGCGCAGACCAGCCGTATGCGCGTCGGTCAGCATGCAACCTTCACTGTGGATGCCTTGGCCGGGGAGCAATTCAGCGGACATATCACGCGCGTCGCACCGGCAACGGGATCTGAATTCGCGCTAGTCAAACCTGACAATGCAACCGGAAATTTCGTTAAAGTACCACAACGTATCGGTATCTACATCGCCATCGACCCTGGTCAGAAGCTGGCGGAACGACTTGCCCCAGGCATGTCGGTGGAAGTCTTTGTCGCTACACCGTCTGACACGACCGCACACATACCCGACACGTGGGCTGATGGTACCAGACCGTGAAGAAAGCCCGCCATTCATGGTATCTGCCGGCATTGCTGCTTGCATCATGTACGCTCGCCGCCTGTAGCGCCCATGACGAAATCCTGCCATCGGGTTCGGCAGTCATTCCTTCATCCTCCTGGCGTCCGGGACCGAACGGACAGGCCCTGACCGCATCTGTACCGGAACAGTGGTGGAACCGCTTCGGCGATCCTGTGCTGACCAGCCTTGTTGCCCGCGCCGTCCACAATAATCCCGACATGGCGATCGCCGCGGAGCGCGTGATGGAAGCCCGCGCGCAGATGCGCCTCTCATTCAGTGCCGAACTACCGCATGTCGAGGGCAGCGGCATTGGCATCGGGAACGGTCGCTTCAGTACGATGGAATTCAGCCAGTATATTCTGGGTGGCGGCCTGAAGTTCGATACCGACCTGTTCGGACGTCTGCGTGAGCAGACACGGGCTGCAAAGGCCCGGATGCTGGCCAGTGCCGCCGATCGGGACGCAGTGGAACTGGCCCTGATTGGCGATACCGTACGGGCCTATGTCGCGCTTCAGTCGTCCCGTGAGGCCCTGACGATTCTGGAACATACACGTGACGTGCGTGAAGCCGAACGCATCCGGATCGCCCATGAGGTCACTGCGGGCTACGAGAAGCGCAGCTCTGCCGATCAGGCAGATGCCCTGGTCAGCAATGCGCAGGCACAGATCGCAGCCACGAAACTTCAGATCGCACGACAGGAAGATGCCCTGGCGGTGCTGCTGGGGGATATGCCGAATGATATCGATTCGATTGCAACAGACGGCCCGCAACTCGACAATATTCGCTTTCCGCCCGTGATCGAACCCGTTCCGGCACGCGTACTGGCCAACCGGCCGGATCTGGTGGAGGCAGGCGACACCATCATAGCCGCCGATCATTCCCTCCAATCCGCACGGGCAGCCTTCCTGCCCGATATCGTCATCAACCCTGGGATCGGCACGATCGGCGGCAGCAATCCGTTCACCGGAACAGCCTGGGCCCTTGGGGGCAGCATCCTGGCTCCCATCTTCGAAGGAGGCGAATTGCAGGCCAATGAGCGTATTGCCCGATCCCGCCGCAATCAGGCCGCCTGGGCGTACCGCAAGGCCGCCATCGAAGCCTTTCGCGAGGTCGAGGATGCTCTCGCCGGATTGACGCACCTGGCTGAAGAAGAAGAGCAGGTGCAACGCGCACTCTATGACAGGCAGCACACGCTGGCGGATGCTCGAAAGGAATTGCGCACCGGGTATGTCAATTACTTCGATGTCGCGAACTCGGAATATGATATTCTGGAAACGACTTTGCAAAGGGTGCAGATCCGAGCCGCCCGCCTAGGCGAAATCGCGACACTGTATCAGGCGACGGGGGGAAAATAGGCTCGGACGCTCCGGTCACAGGATATCACTGGACCGATCACGGCAATGTTCCCGCCGGGCCTGGCTGACGACAGGTTTCGCCGAGAGACCGGCCCTGCATGTCGTATGGAAAAGACATTTGCACCAACGAAGGGTACATTCATGGCGCCGTGGTTGATAGGCCTTCTAGTCAGCATAGGCTGCACCCTGTTGCATGCCATCGGTATGGGCAGTCTCGAGATGCTGGTCGACAGTCCCTATTTCGCCCTAAATTTTGACTTCAGCAGGCACTGGAAACGTATAACCAAGCAGACGTTCCTCATTACGGTGATCTGTGTGTGCCTTGGCTTCCTGCATATGCTTGAATCGATATCATGGGCGGTTCTTTTCGTATATCTTGGAGCCATACGAAATTGCAGTGACGCGCTTTTCTATTCTTTTGACACGATGTCAACAAGGGGTGTCAGCGGAATCGTCCTTGATCGGCAATGGCGCGTCCTGGGTGCCGTCGAAGCCTGTTCGGGCATGCTCCTCGTCGGGATGTCGACGGCATTCCTTTTCGGAATCTTTCAACGACTGGGCAGAAGCACATGGCGTTCACGCCATCACCTGTCGGGAACGAATGACCGTTCCCCCGAAATATCCTGGCTTCATCCGGCTAGAAAGGATGGACAGAATGGCGTTCCACAGTGATCCGGCAACCTGGACACCGCCAGATATCATCTATGAACCAGTCCCTCTCCATTACCGAGACACACAAGATGGCCCTGCCCAAAGATCGAATCCATATCAACGCCCCGTCCGACCTGCTCAATCCGAAAAACGGCCCCCAGGACCTTGCGCTTAGTCCGGAAGATGAAGATGTATTGAAACGGATCGGACAGCCGCTTGCCTTTCGTTCTGGCGAATGCGTCTTTGGACAAAACGAAAGGTCGGATTACATCTATCTTGTCGAATCCGGTCTGGTCCGGATTTCACATGATCTGGCAAATGGCAAGCGTCAGGTCCTGGCATTCCACTGGTTCGGTGATTTCATCGGACTTTCCGTCGATGGAAAATATGTCAATCGGGCCGATGCCCTGACCGACGTTCAGGCAATCCGTTATAGGATATCCGGCCCAAATGGACTGGTACACGCACAGCCCTCTCTGCAGACGCCCCTTCTTGTGAAAGCCACAGCCGAAATTCGGCTGATGCAAAGGCGCCTGATTGTCATGAGCCATTGCAAGGGAATTGAAAGACTTTCCAGCTTTCTGGTAGAGCTCTGCAATCACGACAGGCCTTATTTCAATCCGGACACGTCGATCCTGAAACTGCCGATGGATCGCATCGACATTGCTGACTACATAGGAACAACGCGCGAGAGCATCAGCCGAAACCTTACCGACCTGACCAAAAAGAGGCTCATAATCCGGATAGACGACAACACATTTAGAATCGACCTTCCGAATCTGAAGAAAATCGCCGCAGCCACATCGACCGGGAATGATCTGCTCTAGTGAGGCCTGGGCGTGGCCTGGGTCGTCTGTCGCATCGGACTGACATTGGTATTCGAGGCCGACATGGTGGCTCCGCTCAGTTCGGGGTGGCGCCGCGGCCATGCGGCTCGCCCGCATGGCCGCGGCTGCAGCTTATTGCGCGGGCGGTCGTGCGTTCGCGGCCGCAACATGGCGACCCCAGGAAATCAGCTCGCTCGTGCAGTCGTCACGCGGAATGACGCATTCGATCAGTGTCGGTCCCTCGGTATTGCCGAGCGCCGTCTTCACTGCCGCCTCAAGCTCGGCCGGGGTAGTCGCGCGCAGGCCGCGCCCCTTCCCGTCTTGCGCATTGAAGCCTTCGATGACGGCCGCGTAGTCCCAGTTCTTGATGTTGTTGTAAGGACCGTCCTGGATCTCGACTTCGATCGTGTAGCCCCCATTGTTGATGAGGAAGATGATGACCGGCAGCTTGCGGCGCGTCATCTGGGCGACTTCCTGCGCGGTGAGCTGGAACGAGCCGTCGCCCACCATCAGGATGTGACGACGCTCCGGGCTGCCCACGGCGTAACCGAACATGGACGGCACTGACCAGCCGATATGGCCCCACTGCATTTCAAGTTCGACGCGCGCTCCGCGCGGCAGCTTCATGCGCATGACGTTGAACCAGCTGTCGCCGGTCTCGGCGAAAATAGTCGTCTCGGGCGTCACGAGGCCCTGCACCGCGGACTGAATGTCAGCGCGGGTCAGTTTCGTTTCGACGGTCGTCCGGGTGATTTCAGATTTCTTCTGGGCAACAGGGGCGTCGGCCATGCCGGATGCGCCGTGGATCCTATCGAACTCGACAAGCGTCGCATTTTTTTTAGGCTTCTCGGCATAGTAGGCGGCAAGTCCTTCGAGTAGATCGGCCAACGCGATATTGTTGAAGCTCTGATCGCCTACTTTCACGACGTTCTTGTCGAGGAGCACCACGTTTGGGCCTTTCGGCCAGGCCGTCCATCCTTCGGTCGAGTAGTCGTTGAAGATCGGGGCGATAGCAATGATGCTGTCGCTCCAGTCGAAGATCTCGCGCACGCCCGCCGAGCTCGCACTTCCCCAGAACGTGCCGACATAGTTCGGATGATCCTCGGGGAAGAAGCTTTTCGCAGCCCCCATGGTCGCCACAACACAGCCCAATGCATCGGCAAGCTTGACGGATACCTCTTCCGCTCCGGCGGCCCGCGTCTTGCTGCCGATCAGCAGGGCAGGCTTTTCGTGAGCGTCCACGAAAGCTGCAACCGACTTGATCGCTGCCTGCAGCGTTGCGCGATCGCTCGGCACATGGCCGATGACCGCACTGATCGGGCCGGGCGTCGTACAAGGCTGACCCGAAACGTTGCAGGAAATTTCGATATAACCTGGCTTTTTCTCGCGCAGGGCCGTGCGGATCACATGGTCGATCTTTTCCGGCGCATCGTGGGCCGACGTGATCGAGACGGCAGCACAGGTGAGCTTTTCCGCGATTTCGAGCTGATAATTGTAATCCGGAAAGCCGATCGTGTGGTGCAGGATATGCCCGCTTCCATAATCGTTGGAGTTGGGAGAACCGGAAATCAGGATGACGGGCAGGTTTTCGGCGTTCGCGCCGCCGATCGCGTTCAGGGCCGAGAAGGCACCGACATTGAAGGTAACGACTGCTGCGGCGGCTCCGTTGGCGCGCGCATAACCTTCGGCCGCGAAGCCGCAGTTTAGTTCATTGCAGCAATAAACCTGTTCAAAAGTAGGGTTTTTCAAGAGCTCATCGAGTAAGGCGAGGTTGTAGTCGCCTGCGACCGCGAAGTGATGCTTGAGGCCGATCTGGGACAGGCGCTCGGCAAGGTAGGTGCCGACTGTATAGGACATGTGCGTAATCCTTGAGTGAACGAAGAAATCTTCGGTCATTGCTGGAAATGGAAATATCGGATGGTCACGCAAACGGTGTTGACACTCGTCTGCGGGTAGACGCTGTTTTCCTCACCATCGTTGCCGTAGAAGGCAAATATCTGGATATGGATGTATTGCGCGCCGCCCATGAGACTACCGCAGTGACCTTCCAGAAAATGCCACCAGTTGCCGGTCGTGAACGCGGCAAGCGTGCGCGTCCGGGCGTTGCAGGTGCCGAATTCGACATCACAGCCGCCCGCAGTGTCCTGCCGGACGACAGGGCGGCTGGACGCCAATGTATAAACCGCCGCAACGATCGATGGCGATGAACACGGTGCTATTTTTTCACAGCAGAATAGATGTTTTGAACCCTACGAAGCTGGCACTTCGCAGATAGCTGGACCCGCCCGGACGGACGAAGTACTCATAATCCGGCGAAAAACGAATACCGCGAAATACGGGTATATTATAGAATACCTCGATGGAATTGGAATCGGACTGCGGACCATAAATATTCTTTCCGGGGGAAAGCCCATCTGAGATCCGAATCTCCTCGCCCCTGCGAAGAGTTGTACTGTAATGATAATATGAAAAAAGAAAACCGAACTGGTCATCCTTTCGTCCCGGTATCGGGCTGGGAGTCAGTAGCCCACCGAATATCTGATCCTGAAACGTCGTAATACTCTGAGTATTATGGACATATCCTCCGAACGCGATAACTCCGCTATATTCAGTATGACCTGTCCGGAACAGCATCTGATCGCCCAGCACCCAGAAACTATCACGATGACGAGGGCCACCCATATGAATCTCGGTAATGCTTTGGGCGGGAATGGTGCCTGCTAGGCTCGGATAACGAACGCTATTATAAGCAAAGCCTACCCGGTAGTGTCCAACCAGACCTTGCCGGCCGATGTAAGGAGTCCACGCATCCTCGACGGGAAGGATAACGCCCTGGGAGCCCGGCTCGAACCAACTCCACCCTGAAATGCCGCCATAATTGGGGCTCACCTGATAGGCGCCGAAAGAGAGATAATTGTCGAGAAATGGTCGAAGGCGAGCGCGTCCTCCCCAGACTGAGTTGGGAGTTGCTTCGAACCCAGCGGCAGTTTTCAGGGCGATGGGCGCCAGGCCGATCGACAAAAATGACGAATAGACAGGGGACGTGGCGAAGTCCATTGCAACCGCCATTCGTCCGACGGCTAGATTTATTCGATGATCAAGAATGTCTTTTTCGATGTAAAAATAACCAAGCTTCGCAATGACATTGTTACCCACGCCATAAACGCCGACGAGATTGAGATCGTGGTCGCCTACCCTGTCATTCGTCAGGCTTCGGCCGGAGCGCTGAAGAATCATCATGTGTGTCGTGAAGCCATCTAAAAATGCCAGATGCGTCAATCGTTTGAGGTCGGTATCAAGCTGAAGCGATAACTGCGCAGCATAATCTCCGCCCCGTTCGCGGCCTCCCGCCACATTCCACATCGGCTCCGACACGTAGGTCAATTGAACATTGATGCCGTGTGACAGAAGAAAGCGGCGTATCGGTGCCATACTTTCGGGCAACAGATGCTGGGGTGGAGAAGGGGTCGCGCCGAAATCGCGCACAATAATAGAGTTTCGATCCTGGCCGTAGTATCCAGGGAGGACGTCCAGTGCCGGAAAATGACGGAAGTACGCGTCATCATCAAGAGCCGCCAGCTCACCATTTGTGCTAGAATACAGATTCACGGGGAGCATCGATTTTAGTCTCGGCACTTTGGATGTTTTTTCCGCGGTCGGCACGGGATTCGCGGGATTAAGTGGGTATTCAGACGCGCCAACCTCGGCCGCTTGTACATTTTGCGCTACAAAAACGTTGATTGTAACAGAGCTCAACAACGCACCCTTAAAAATAAGCAGAAAACTTTTAAGAGAAAGATTTTTGTTCATGAGCGTCAATCTCACACGTTAATATTGGAACGATCTCGTTAAAAGACCACAGCCCCGGACACGGCGAATATGGAGTTAATTTTGCTCGAAGAGTTCTGTTTCCGATTAATTGGTAGAACGGCACGGCCAATAGCCCCATGAGGCGATAGCCGTGCGCTGTATACGCCAGACAATGCGCCATTCCTTCAACATGAGGGAAAGATCTTGATCTTTCATCTCTATGGTCCAGCGCCCGAGTCCGCCCTTCATGATTTCGTATCTTCTCAGATTTTTTTTCCGTAAGACAAATAAATAAGACAAATAAAAACGCATTGCAGGAAAGTACTGGGATTCTGGTTGAGATATCGACGACCTCTTGCGACAAGGGCCTGCTTTTTTTTCCCATGACCCTCGTCCCAACTATCAGCTTCTGTCCGTATCTACTCATGCTATCCAGAGCATAATTTTTCGGTTGTGACATTGACGGGCGTCAACGATGCGTCCGGAGACGCACAAATAGAGTTTGAAGTGAAAGCGCGTGACGATTGAAGTGATGTTGTGGACGGCTCCGGCGGGGAACGTGCGAGGATAAAAGCGCCGCCGTCTACAACGCCGGGAGGCCCTTATGGGAACAATTTCGACGATTGGACTGGATCTGGCCAAGAGTGTTTTCCAGTTACGTGGGATCGACAGCGAGGGAAACATCCTTGTTCGACGTCGCTTGCGACGCAACGAGGTTCTCCGGTTTTTTCAGGTGAACCGCGCCGGGATTGGTGGAGACCTCAACTCTTGAGAGAGTGAGGTCATGACGAGAAAGACGAATTGACCATTGCCACGAGAAGTCAGCGAACGTGCGGTGTGTCCGGTGCTGGAGCAGCAGGACGAGCATGCGACGCAATAGGGAGCAATCAACTGGGTTGCGGCCAAGATCGGCTGCTCGGGGAGACGCTGTGGAATTGGGCGCATAAGGCCGAGCACGACAGCGGAGTGCGGCCTGGTCCGAGCATGGCAGAGATCGAGCGGATCAAGGCCCTTAAGCGCGAGGTCCGCGAACTGCGGCATGCCAATGAGATCGCGCGCAAGGCGTCGGCTTATTTTGCGATGGTGGAGTGCGGGCGTCGACACAAGCCATGATCGCCTTCATGTACCAGCACCGCCGGAAGTATGGGGTCGCCAGCACGCACGGTATGCCCCGTCGACCTGGTATGAGCATGCCGTGCGTGCTGGCGACCCATAGCGATTGCCGCCCCGCGAGCGGCGCGATGCCGGACTGTGCGACGCTATCGAGAGGGTTCATTTGGACGTAATCCAACGGTCTGTGATATCGCGGAAAACCGAGTTCCAGCTCACCGGGCGGGGACAAGCGGCAACCTGCCATAATTTTTACGGCGCGTGACGCCCGTCAATGACACGGCGGGAATTAAATGGAAGGTATGGAACGAGATCGGAGCGAGAGAATTTTCCGGCAGATGGGATCGGCGTTCAGTTCATGCGTTCAATGGCGCTTCCTTAGCGCCTTATCTTAGGGGCTCGCCATGTTAATGCCATCGGCTTATACAGCGATTTTATGCTGACATCAGTGCCATATAGTTTTGTCTTTGGACGATGTACGGTAATTCTCGCGCTATTATTATATTTTGGAGTTGTTTGCGATGAATTCAAGTGTTCCTTGCCGTCCGCAAAGCAGCGAGGTGGTATCGTTACAGGCTCGGTTGCGAGCCTGCCGGAGCTTTTTGTTGACCCCTGCCTCGCATCCGGAGCGCTACGAGACCGGCTATCTCGGCGATGGTGTCATTCTTGATCTGGAGTCGACCGTTCCGCTGGCCGACAAGGATAAGGCTCGCCGCGCCGCCATAGCTTGGCTCGCTCGCTCTGTCGAGGGAAATCCAGTTCGAATCGTCCGGATCAACAGCCCAAGATCAGTTATCGGCTTAAAGGATCTGATTGCGCTTCATGGGGCTGAGTATAAGCCTGATGCCATCATTATTCCCTTATGCAGGACACCGGATGAGGTAGGCGTCGTCGCCGATATTCTTGATGGGCCGCTTTCAACGATCGGCATCATTCCCATGGTGGAGTTGGCGCGAGCCCTGTTCGCGGCCGAACGGATCGCCAACTCCCATGAGCGTGTCAGCGCACTCTTCCTCGGGGGGGGCGATCTGGCGCGGGACCTGCATGCCGATGGCTCGTGGGAGAGCCTGCTTTGCGCCCGCTCGTGCATCGTCGCGGCGGCGGCGACGCGTTCCATCGCGGCGATCGACGTGCCGTATTTTAAATCCGACGAGGCTGGGCTGGCGACGGAAGCAGCCGGAAGTCGCAAGCTAGGCATGACTGCAAAGGCTGCGTTACATGTCGAGCAGATTGCCACCGTCAATGCAATCTTTGCCGCTGAATAGCTTGCTATCGCTTGGGTATCGTAGATGTACAGATTGCAGTCCTGAATTTATTTCTCGTTTTCACGGGTGGAGTGAAATGTGATTGAGAATGTTGCATTCTATTGCGTGTATAACGACGTCGATACTGAAGAAATCGACGAAATTCGTCGATTTCTCAACGACAATGATCTTGATATGGATGATCAGGTTGAAGTATTCGTTGTCGGTCGACGTGAAAACCAGAGCGGCTTGGTCGCATGTGCAGGCTTGGATCATGCGACGATCAAATGCGTGGCTATCGACTCTGGATTGCGTGGAGAAAAGATTAGCTTGACGCTAGGAAGTCGGATCATAGAGGTTGCGGCGTCACGCGGGGTGTTTGATCTGTTTCTTTATTCCTCGCCGAAGAACCGTCTTTTCTTTCGTGGATGGGGATTCTACCCATTGGTTGAAGTCCCTGACATGGTCATGCTCATGGAAAACAGCTCGGTGGCGATTGGGAATTATTGCCGCAAGGTGTGCCGGGACCGACGACCAGGAAAGACAATCGGGGCGATTGTCATGAACGCCAATCCGTTTACGCTTGGTCATCGCAGCTTGGCTATACAGGCCGCTAAGAAATGTGATTGGCTTCACGTATTTCTTGTGCGGGAAGAGGCGTCGATGTTCTCCTATGCCGAACGCCATATGCTTGTTGTCGCGGGGCTGGCGGACATTAAAAATGTTACTATACAGGAAGGCTCCAACTATATCGTTTCTCGGGCGACCTTTCCCGGATATTTCCTGAAGGACAAAGCGCAGGTCGATCGGGGATGGGCGGCGGTAGATCTTCTTCTATTTCGGGAATATATCGGACCCGCCTTGGGTATTACTCATCGCTTCGTCGGCACGGAGCCGTTTGATGCGACCACCCGGCATTACAATACCCAGATGCGGATGTGGTTGCAGGGCGATGCTGGTTTGGGGCCCGACATTGATGTCGTTGAGATTCCGAGGATATCGGTCGATGGCGAGGCGATTTCGGCCAGCGAAGTCAGGGAGCTGATACATAGCGGCAATTTTGCCAGAATTGCGCGCATGGTCCCGAATACGACTCTCGAATTTCTCAGGCAGAAATACGGACGCGCGCATGACGTTGCGTCAACGAAAGAGGTGGTGAAATGAAAATTGTCAAGCCCGCAGTGGCGGGGACACTGGAATCAAGTGACTTGCTCGTCAAAGTTTCACCTGGTGATGGATCGGTGATAGACATCGTGATTCGCAGCGCTGTGGAAAAGCGATTTGGAAAGCAAATCCGCGAGACCGTTTCTAAAACACTGGAGACGTTCTTAGTGAGTTCGGTATCCATCGAAATCGAAGATAAGGGCGCACTTGATTGTGTCATTAAGGCACGTGTACAGGCGGCTATCCTTCGTGGCGCTGAAGCCCCAGAAGTTCCGATGGAGAAGCTGTCATGAAACTTCGACGGAGCATGATGTTCGTGCCGGGCTCTAATGCCAGTATGCTGAGCACGTCTTTTATTTACAAGCCGGATTCGGTGATGTTCGATCTTGAGGACGCCGTTGCCATAGGGGAAAAGGACACAGCAAGACTACTCGTTTTTCAGACATTGCTGCATCCAGCTTACCGTGACATTGAGAGAGTAGTCCGAATCAACGGTTTGGATACAGCGTTCTGGCGAGAAGACCTCGAAGCGGCGGTTCGCGGTCGCGCCGACGTTATCCGCCTTCCCAAGACGGAAAGTGCGGATAACATTCGCGAGATAGAATCCCATGTCGCGGCGATCGAAAAGGCGGCCGGGCGGCCTCTCGGTGAAACGAAGCTGATGGCCGCGATCGAGTCGGCCTCCGGCGTCGTCAACGCGGTAAGCATCGCGACCGCGTCTCCCCGGATGATGGCGATTGCGATTGCCGGGTTCGATTATCTTGTCGATATGCAGACGAAGCGGAGTGGCGGTTCGGAACCCGAGCTCTTTTACGCGAGAGCCGCTGTCCTTCACGCGGCTCGCGCCGCTCACATAGCCGCGTATGATGTCGCTTACGGAAATGTGGATGATGATGAGGGATTTCTGCGCGAGGTAATGATTGCCAAGCAGCTGGGATTCAATGGCAAGTCACTGATCCATCCTCGACAGATCGCTCTCTTGCACAAGGCGTATGCACCCACGGTGGCGGAGCTTGACTATGCGAAGCGCGTTCTCGCCGCGGCATCGCAGGCGCAGGCAAGGGGGCTGGGAGTCGTTTCGCTCGATGGCAAGATGATTGATCCGCCGGTGATTCACGAGGCCGAAGCCGTTCTTCAACGTGCGGTGGCTGTCTGAGTTCGGTGTAAGGACAAAGGAGCAGGAAATGGTTGGTATAATCGAGGCATTGGCGGTTCAGATTCCAGATGGACCCGCCTTTCGGGAATACGCAGGTGCTACCGCCGTCACCCCGTATCTGGATGACAGTGAACAAAAACTTCACCGCAAGATCTGTGGGAGCTTGGAAGATGCCATTAAGAGATCGGGACTGAAGGACGGAATGACGATTTCGTTCCATCACGCGTTCCGCGAGGGCGACAAGATTGTTCTCCAAGTGGTGGATACCCTAGCGAAAATGGGATTTAGTAATCTCACTCTTGCGTCCAGCTCTTTGTTGAACTGCCATGATCCGCTAATCGCGCACATAAAAAGTGGTGTCATCACTCGGATTTTCACGTCCGGCCTTCGTGGTGAGCTCGCCGAGGCGATATCTAGCGGCCTGATGGCGCATCCTGTGCAGATCCATTCGCATGGCGGTCGCGCGCATCTGATTCAGACCGGCGAGTTGAAGATAGACGTGGCGTTCCTGGGCGTGGCCTGCGCGGACGAATTTGGGAATGCAAATGGGGCACATGGCAAGCTCAATTGCGGCTCACTCGGTTATGCAAAAGTTGACGCGGAGTTCGCGCGCTATGTTGTCGTAATGACCGAGGAAATTGTCGAATTTCCAAATTGTCCCGCGAGCTTGTCGCAAGTTCACGTTGATGCTGTCGTAAAGGTAAAGCAGGTAGGTGATCCAGAGCTGATCAGCGTCGGTGCCGCGCGGATCACACGAAACCCGCGGGATCTTCTTATTGCGAGATACGCCGCAGACGTTATCGAACACTCCGGCTATTTCAAGGACGGATTTTCCTTGCAAACCGGGTCTGGAGGGGCCTCGACGGCGACGACACGCTGCCTTGAAGCGAAGATGCAGGAAAGTGGGATAAAAGCAAGTTTTGCCTTGGGGGGAATTACCGGAGAAATTGTCGATCTGCATAAGAAGGGCCTCGTCAAGGTTCTAGTCGATGTGCAGTCGTTCGACGCGGACGCCGCCGAATCGTTGCGAACTTCTCCCACACATGTCGAAATCTCGGCCAGCGAATATGCCAATCCGACATCGAAGGCCGCGTATGTCGATCATGTAGACGTTGTCGTTCTGAGCGCGCTCGAAATCGATCTGGAATTCAATGTTAATGTTCTGACGGGCGGAGATGGCGTGATGCGCGGAGCGTCCGGCGGCCATTGCGATGTCGCCGCCGGTGCCAATCTGACAATCGTCGTCGCCCCGTTGGTGCGCAGCCGAATTCCGACGATCATTCAGAAAGTCACGACGCTTGTTACTCCCGGCGAATGCATTGATGTTCTGGTCACGGATCAAGGTATTGCGGTCAACCCGGCGCGCGCTGACGTAGCCCAGAGACTGAAAGATGCTGGGTTGCCAGTCTATACAATCCAGCAACTGTACGAAAAGGGGATAGCGCTTACCGGTATTCCCGAGCCACTTGAATTTTCGGATAAAATTGTCGGTATCGTTCGCTTCCGTGACGGCACAGTCATTGATGTTGTTCGAAAAATCGCCTGTTGATTGAGTGCGATTTGATCATGGGGGCGGCCGATAACAGGGTAAGTCTTGAGCAAATTCTTGACGCACGTGAGCAAAGGGCGATCCGGCAGGCTCAGGTGCGAGCGCGCTTTGGCAAGGCGGTTGTGTCTATAACGCTTGTCGCCCCCGGACCAGTGAAGGACAGTTCGCGATTGAGGACGGTTTTCCAAGGAGCAATTGCCGCGGTCGAAGCCGCCCAAAAACAATATGGATGGCCGTGTCGTTATCGTGCCGTCACCTTTCTGGAAACCGGACCTGAAGCATTATACGTATTCGACGCCGATATCCGCGCCCTGAAATCGCATCTTGTCTTCCTGGAGAACACCATGCCACTGGGAAGACTATGGGATCTCGACGTTATAGGGGCGGATGGACAATCTCTGTCACGTAAGGAGTCAGGATTCGACGGAAGGAAGTGTCTTGTCTGCAATGCACCCGCTTTTGAATGTGGGCGTTCGCGCAAACATTCATTGGTATCATTAACAAACGCCGTAAAGCGGATCATCGATAACGCCGATGTCGTTATCCTTTGATAGAAAGACTCGGTACGATGTCCCACAGTAACGAAAAATTGGCAGTGAGGATTCGTTGCAACGCGGAACGCGCACTTCTGACTGAACTGTTTTTAACACCGAAACCCGGATTAGTGGATCGGCGCAATAGCGGCGCTCATAACGATATGACACTTCAAACCTTCATCAGAAGCATCAACGCTATTTCTCCTTGGTTCCTGCGATTTTTCGAGTGGGGAGCGTCGAATGCAACAATAGCGCCAGGTGAATGTCTGGCGCTTATTCGGCCCATTGGTTTTGAGTGCGAGACGGCCATGTTCGCGGCGACAGGTGGGATCAATACCCACAAGGGAGCGATTTTCGCCTTGGGGTTGCTTTCGGTCGCCGCGGGGCGTGCCGAGGCTCTTAGGATCGACATTACACGAGAAAACCTGTGTTTCATGGTTGCCGACTTCTGTCACGGTATCGTGGGGCGTGAGCTGGGGAACGCCGGACGCACCCGGACAGCGGGCGAGCGGGTTTACAGACGCTACGGTCTTTCCGGCGCACGTGGTGAGGCAGAGTCGGGCTTTGCGACGGTCCGTAGACTCGCACTCCCGATTTATGATGATCTACTCCAGCAAGGCGACTGTGAAAATCACGCACTCATGCGAGTACTCCTGGAGTTGCTCGCCTTCAATGCGGATACCAACCTTGTATCTCGGGGCGGTGTTGACGGCCTTACGTTCGTTAGGGACTACGCGTCGAACCTGCTTTTACAGAACCCGAAACCTGCATCCGATCTTCTGGATAAGCTCTGTCTCTTTGACGATGCCCTCATAGCCCGCAATCTAAGTCCAGGAGGGAGTGCTGATCTACTTGCGGTAACCTGGTTTCTTGCGCAACTTCCGGCATCAAAAATTTGGACTCTTGAATGCGTCGATCGACATTTTTGTAAAAAAATGAATAGAATTGTAAATACCTAGGCAAATTGCCGAAAAAGTTAACAGATGGGCTTTGAATCCATAAGAAAGGCGATGATTTCTCATGATACTGACGATTTTGAGCACGACGATTCCTATCGTCGTGACGCTGTGCCTGGGTTTTGTGGCTGCGTGGCATCATGACTTCACCGGCAAGGAAGCCGGCACTCTGAACCGCATGGTGATCACTTACGCCGTTCCGCTTTCTATATTTGCCGGGACAATCAGCACATCGCGGGCCTATCTGCTCAAGAGCGTTCCACTCGTTATCGCTATTCTGATTGGCATCATCGGCATGTATGCATTGGTGTATATGTTGTGTCGTCTAGCCTTTCGCTTGACGGTGAGCACGAGTGCTTTGGGCGCGGTAACCGCGGCGGGCCCTGCGGTACCGTTTTTCGGTCCCGCTATCCTTGGCGGCGTCTTCGGGTCTAGCAGCGCTATTCCGATCGCTGTCGCCAGCATTGTCATCAATGTGACGGTCGTGCCGCTCACAATTTTTCTCCTGACACTAGGTAAGGGCGAGAAAGCCATTAACCTACCCGAAGGATCTCGCCAGAGCGTTCCAGGCAGACCCAGGGAAATACTCGTGGCGCAAATCAAGGAAACGTGCAAAAAACCGCTGGTTTGGGCGCCCTTTCTCGGTACGATCATCGTGGTGGTCGGCATCCCCGTGCCGCCTCTCGTCGGGAAGTCGCTTCTTCTTCTGGGAGGGTCCTCTGCGGGTGTTGCGCTTTTTGCGGCGGGTATTGTGCTGGCTGCCTACAAGGTCAAAATCGATCTATACACTTTGCTTTTTGTTTTTCTCAAGAACATTGTACAGCCGGGATTGGTTTTTGGTTGCCTTTTCTGGCTCGGCATAGATCGCGGCATCATTTCTCAGGCTGTAATCACCATGGCTATCCCCGCCATGCCAATCATCGTGATGTTGGCGCTGGAATATGGTGTGGCCGAGGAATCCGCCCCGTCGATTCTCCTGATAAGCACAATTATGTCGCCATTAACCGTAGGCGCATTCATCGCACTGACACATTGATGGGTTGCTCTTGTTAATTGAGTGTCTCACCGAAAATAAGTTGTGTGATTTCACTTGGTTATGATTCATGGGTTTGCGAGAACCTAATGAGATCACGATGGCTCGACTGAAATCACCCGCGCGCAGTATCTAATAGAAGAGGGGTTCGTTATGGACCGCGAGGCCCATCAGGTAGATATAGAGCTCGATGACGAGCGGCGGCATCCTGTTCGGCGGTTTTATTTATAATAACGCGTCGATCAGCGTGTTTCATGAGCAGGAATTCATCGGCCTCACGGCGCCGAGCGTCGTGCCGGGTCGGGATCATGACCGGTTAGGCATCGTATTCTCGCATTACACGTTCAGCTTCGCTCTGCGTCGGGGCGAGGAACTACGCGAAGCCGCCGGCCTCAGCCCCGGTGCCGGCCTGATGGGACCGCAATCCGATGAGGGAATCATGGAAGTCTATTATGGCGCGGCGGTGTGGCGGGGCATGCTGTTTCAGCCGGAATACGAATATGTCGTTCATCCAGGCGGCTCGACCCATATCCGCAACGCGAGCGTGATCGGCTTCAAGGCGACGGCCCTGCTATGACGAGTCCCGCGTGCCGCCCACCTCTCCGTTCCGTGCTCGAAAGGCCGCCGCATCCATGAGTTCGACCATCGTAGAAGCCCTGCTGCCGATCGTCGTGACGCTTCTTCTGGGCTATCTCGCGGGATGGGATCGGAATTTCAGTGGCGATCAGGCGGCCATCCTCAACCGGATGGTGATGCTCTACGCTCTGCCGCTGAATCTGTTCGCCGGCATCATGGCGACGCCGCGCGATCAGGTTCTCTCCGCAGGACCCTTGCTCTTCGTCATCACGCTCGGGATGGTCGGCAGCTACGGCGTCGTGCTGGGCTTCGCCCGCTATCTGTTCCATCGCCCCATCGGCGTGGCTGCGCTGGAGGCACTGGCCATCAGCGGGCCGGCCGTTCCTTTCGTCGGCGTGCCGGTGCTGGGCCATATCTTCGGACCCGCGAGCGCAGTGCCGATCGCGATCGCGAGCCTGTTGATGAATCTCGTGCAGGTGCCGCTGACCCTCATCTTCCTGGTCGCCGGTGCCCAGGCGACGGACGACACGGCCGCGAATGCGCCCAAGGGCGGCAATTTCGTCGACTATGGGGTCCATGCGTGCAAGGAGCCGGTCGTGTGGGCGCCGCTCGCGGCCCTGCTGCTGGTGTTGTGCGGGCTCTCGCTGCCGCACGCGCTTCGTGGCTCGCTGACGCTGCTGGGCCAATCCACCGGCGGCGTCGCTCTGTTCGCATCGGGCATCATCCTGTTCTCGCGCCAGGTGATGTGGGACGGACAGGTGTTCCGCGCCGTCTTCGCCAAGAACGTGCTGATGCCGGCGATCACCTGGGGGACGGCCCTCGTCCTGGGGCTGTCGCCCGCGCTGCGGCAGGAGAGCGTCGTCACCATGGCCATCCCGACCGCCTCGATCGCGGTGATGCTGGCCGTGCAATATCGCGTGGCCGAGCGGGAGATGGCCTCCGTGCTATTCTTCACCACCATGCTGTCCGTGCTTACCATGGGCGCCTTCATCTGGCTGACCAGCCTGTAGGCGCCTCCCAAGAGAGGAATATCGCTATGTCCGATCCGTCAACGACTGTGGCCCAACTGGTCGTCCACTGCCTCGAAGCCGAGGGCGTGCGCTACATGTTCGGCATACCGGGCGAGGAAAACATCCGTCTCGTCGATGCGACCGAGGGCTCCTCCATCCGTTTCGTGCTGGTCCGGCACGAGCAAGCAGCCTCCTTCATGGCCGATATCTACGGCCGCCTGACGGGCCGCGCCGCCGTCTGCACCGCGACGCTCGGCCCCGGGGCGATCAATCTGCTGTTGGGCGTGGCGGACGCCAATACCGACAGCACGCCGCTGGTCGCGATCACGGCGCAGGTGGGGCTCAACCGGATCTACAAGGAGTCGCATCAATACGTGGATCTCGAAAGCATGTTCCGCCCCGTGACCAAATGGGCCGCGACCATGACGACGGCGCTCGCCGTGCCGGAGATGGTGCGCAAGGCGTTCGACCTCGCCCAGCGCGAGCGGCCTGGCGCGGTCTATCTGGCGATCCCCGAGGATCTGGAAGCGACGGCGGCACCCGCCGGGCTCGCCCCGCTCTGCTGCCGTCCGTCGCACGCGACCGCGCCCGACGCGGGCCGCGTGGCGGCAGCGGCGGATATCCTGCGCGCGGCGCGGCGGCCGGTCATCCTGGCGGGCCACGGGGTCGCGCGCGCACGCGCCTCGGACAAGCTGCGAAAGCTGTCGGAGATGCTCAACATTCCCGTGGCGACGACCTTCATGGCCAAAGGCGTGCTGCCCGCGCGACATCCCAATTCGCTGGGCGTCATCGGCTTCATGCGCCATGACTATGAGAATTTCGCCTTCGACGCCGCCGACGTCATTCTCTCGGTCGGCTACGAATTGCAGGAATTCGCGCCGTCGCGCATCAATCCCGCGCGGGACAAGACCATCATCCACGTTCACCGCTTCGCCGAGGACATCGATGCCGCCTACCCGGTCGCAGTCGCGGTCGAGGCCGATATCGATGCCGCGCTGGACGCGTTGATCGCCACGTTCGAGGCCATGCCGGCCGGTCCGTTCAGCACCGATGCGAAGATCCGCGCGATCCTGGAGGCGGAGTGCTCGGCGGGTGCGGCCAACGATGCCTTTCCGCTGGTGCCGCAGCGCATCGTCGCCGACATCCGCGCCGCGCTGGATGACGACGACATCGTCCTTGCCGACACAGGAGCGATCAAGATGTGGATGGCGCGGCTCTATCCCGCGCAGAAGCCGCTGACCTGCCTGATCTCCAACGGTCTCTCCACGATGGCCTTCTCCCTGCCCGGAGCGATCGCAGCCAAGCTGGCATGTCCAGGGCGCAAGGTGCTCGCCGTGATGGGAGACGGCTCGTTCCTGATGAACTCGCAGGAGATCGAGACCGCGGTGCGCGAGAAAATCCCTCTGGTCGTTCTGGTATGGGTGGACAATGCCTATGGGCTGATCAAGTGGAAGATGGACCTGGAACTGAAGCATCATCGTGATGTCGATTTCGGTAATCCGGATTTCGTCAAATATGCCGAGAGCTTCGGCGCGCATGGCTATGCGATCGAGCGCGCCACTGACCTGCTGCCGGTCCTGCGCACGGCGCTTGCGGGTGACGGCGTGTCGATCATTGCGTGCCCTGTCGATTATTCCGAGAATATAAAATTGACTGATCGCCTCGGTGAACTGACGATCGCGCTTTGACAGTCACGGAAAAGAAGGATCAGCATCATGAAAATCCGGGCTGCCGTTCTGCATGAAATGGGGAGGCCGGCGCCTTATGCGCAAAGCTGCCCGCTTTCGATCGAGACCCTCGACCTGGCCGCTCCTGGTCCAGCGGAGGTTCTGGTACGGATCATGGCCACGGGCCTGTGCCACTCGGATCTGTCCGTCATCAATGGCAGCCGGCCCCGTCCCATGCCGATGGTGCTTGGACACGAGTCGGCGGGCGTGATTCAGGAGGTGGGGCAGGATGTGTCGGACTTCGCGGTTGGCGACCATGTGGTGATGACGTTCACCCCGAGTTGCGGTCATTGCCCGATCTGCGCCGGCGGCCGTCCGGCGATGTGCGAACCCGGTGGCGTTGCGAATGCCGCTGGCACGCTGATCGGCGGGGCCGTCAGGCTGAGCTTGGATGGAAAGCCGGTCCATCACCATCTCGGCGTCTCGAGCTTCGCGGATCATGCCGTGGTGTCGCCCGACTCGCTGGTTAGGATCGATCCGGACGTGCCGTTCGCGGAAGCCGCGCTGTTCGGCTGCGCGGTCATGACCGGGGTGGGTGCAGTCGTCAATACCGCGAAAGTCACGATGGGCACGAGCGTCGCCGTGGTCGGGTTGGGCGGCGTCGGTCTCGCCGCCGTCATGGGAGCGCGGGCGGCGGGGGCGGGGGAGGTGATCGCGGTCGATCTCTCGGACACCAAGCTGGCGCTTGCGCGCGAGATCGGGGCCACCATGACGGTGAACGCGGGCTCTATGGATGCGATCGCGCAGGTGAGGCGGCTGTCGGGCGGCGGCGTCGATTATGCTTTCGAGATGGCGGGATCGATCCGTGCCCTGGAAAGCGCGGTGGCAATGACCCGTCGTGCCGGCGGCATGACGGTGACCGCCGGCCTGCCGCCGAAGGATGCCACGCTTTCCCTGAACATCGCCAGTCTCGTGGGTGAGGAGCGGACGCTCGCGGGAAGCTATATGGGAACATGCGTGCCAGTGCGCGATATCCCGCGCTACATGGCGCTATATCGGACCGGGCGCCTGCCGGTGGACAGGTTGTTGAGCAGCCGCATCGCCATCGACGACATCAATGCCGCCTTCGACCGGCTGAGCGCGGCCGAAGCCGTGCGCCAGGTCATAGAATTCCCAGCTTGAAGCAGCTTGCCTATGTCAGTCGCTTAGAGTCTGCTAGATTACGTTGTTGATTTCCAGCGAGAACTGACCCTGTAGGGGCGGAAATTTTCATTGAGAATTGGGTTCATCCGCACTTTGCGTGCATGACACGGGCGCGGAGGAGTTTGAAGCCTGCCCTACCGAACATGGTGCGCTTGATCATCTTGAGGCGGCTGATCTGCCCTTCGACGGGACTGGTGGTCCAGGGGTGGTGCAGTGCGGCCTGAACGGCGGAAAGGTCTCGCCGCAGGCCAGTTACAAAACGGGATAGAGGCGTTCTTTCCCCCGCTTCGAGAAGGGTTTCCAGGGATGCCTGTGATTTTCTGGTAAAGAGATCCTGCATGTCTCTTACCCAGACCGTGGCTTGCGCCAGCACCGGCGCGGCCGTCATCAGGCGCTGGATAAACAGGACGTCCATATCTGACCGGTTGCTGGTTTCGGTCGTGAGCATCCGAGCCAGGTTTCTACCCATGGGCACGGGTTTGATCGGCACCGGATGAGATGCACCTGCCGTGGATCGTCTCGACAAGACCCAGTCCCGGACGCTTCCATATCGACCGGAGAACCCCATGGCGGTGATTTCACGATGCAGACGGGCGGCATTGTGACATCCTTCCTTCAGGCGTCGATCGAGAAAGGTGGCGTAGGGGGTCATGATGCCGGGCCGAAAAATGCGACGCTGCCACGTCGAGGGGTGACCCTGTCGCAACCACCGCCGGACGGTCTTGCGTTCCGCGCCAATTGTCTGTGCGATACGGCTGATCGTCTGTCCCTTCGCCCGCATGGCGGCCGCCTGCCGGTATTGCTCTTCACGCTGTCCCTGACGGGCCTGACTGGACGCAACGGGCCCAGTCTCGCCCGGATCGCTCACCATTCCTGCGTCGACCGGCTGTCCGACCGGGGAGACCTCATTCGTGATATCGGCCATGATGCGCCTGGCCAGAACGGCGTGCCGGTCGACGACGGTCAGGAACGCATCATGAAGATTGCGGATCAGATGCCAGCGATCTGCGACCTGAATGGCGGCCGGGGCGCCCTGCCGAATGCCGTCGGCATAGGCCCCTGCGCGATCACGGGCGACAATCTCGATACCGGGATGATCGCGGAGCCACGCCGCGAGAGTGTCCCCCTGCCGGTCGGCCAGAAGATCGACCACCCTGTTTCGTTCGAGGTCCACGAGAATGGTGCCATAGTGTCGGCCACGCCGCCAGGCCCAGTCGTCGACACCGAGCACGCGGGGCGTTTCAGGCCGGCCGGCGACCGCTGCCATCCTGACGATGCGCCGTATCAGCGTGTCGGCGCTGATGGGACAGCACAGGCGCGCCGCCATACGGGCACCTGCACTCCCGCCCAGCGCGTGGGCTACGTAGGTGTGGAGGTTCGCCAGCCGACACGTCTGCCGCGCGTAGGGAGCCGCGAATTCCCCCAATGGTTCGACGAAGGTTCGGCGCTGACATCCTTTGTCGGTGCAACGAAAACGTCGCACCGTCATCGACAGGGAAACACGGCGTCCATGCGCCGGCATGTCAGAAAGCTTGCGAACATAATGGCTGTGACGTCGATGCGACACCGTCCCACAATCGGGACAGGCTGCTCCATGACAACGGGATTTCGTCTCCACCCACAAATGATCAGCCACCATGACCGGACGACCAGCGGACAAGGACGAAGGGAAATCAAGGGCTCGAACGGCGGACAAGGGCGCGGGATCCGGATCAGTGGTAGATCCTCAGCCTTTCCCAAATCTTCGGCCGCCGTACAATCCCAGCCTGCACGCAAAGTGCGGATGAACCCAAATCTCAGCAGAAATTAACAGCCTGGAGACTGACGTGCTGATGCATGCAGTGGTGGGAGGCGATGGGAGCCTTCGGACAGCGCGCCGCGTCAGCCATGTTTTTTTGATTGCGGATCCCCGCTACGACAATATTATATTCGTTACAGATGGTGCTATCAATATTTTCCCCATCTCTCGATGACAAGCGTGACATTGTTCAGAACGCCATTGATCTGCACATCGGACTTGGTCTAGGCCCCCCCCCATGTCGCGATTCTATCGGCCATGGAGACAATTACTGCGAAGATTCCAATTACTATCGACGCCGCATCTCTGTGCAAAATGTCCGAGCGCGGGCAGATAGCAGGCGGTATTCTGGACGGGCCACTAGCGATGGATAACGCCGTCAATCCCGAGGCCGCAAGAATCAAACGGATAGTTTTCCCTGTCGCAGGGCAGGCCCAGATCCTTGTGGCACCCGATCTTGAATCTGGCAATATGTTCAGCAAAAATCTGATTTTTATGGCCGAAGCCGATTCGGCTGGGATCGTGTTGGGGGTCCGTGTTCCGGTGCTCTTGACCAGTCGCGCCGATAATGTACAAGCGCGCTTTGTGTCTGCCGTAGTCGGCTCGCTGTATGCACATTATCTGGCCGGCCAATCGGTCCATTGAAACGTGAAGTTCGGAGTTGAAAATTCTAGGAAACATGTTTTGGCAGGACATTGAGACGGCCTGAGTGTCTTGTCGAGCACTTTGTACGGCAAAAATTGCCCGATGTCGAATGTCAGTATGACTGATCGTTGTCGCAATCCCCGACGGTTTCCATCCCTTCTGCCCTTTGCGGGAGGTAAGCTCCAAAGAGTTTCTGGTCCTATGATTAAGCTGCTTTTTCGTGAGCGTTCAAGTTTGCGTCGAAGGTCTCCTCTGCTTCGATCGGCGTGATGCAACCAAAGGCGTTGTGTCGGCGTGTGTCGTTACTAGTCGATCCATTTGGGAGTCTCCCATTCGACCTGCTCGCAGACCTCCATGGGCAAGGAACTTGATGACATTGGTCTTGAAAAGGCCAATGATGCTTTCAGCCATGGCATTTTTATAGGAATCGCCGATGCTGCCGACCGAGGTAGCGCTTTCAGCTTCGGTCAGTCTCTCGGAGTATCGGATCGAGGGATCTGGGCGGATTCAACCGGTCGTTGCAACACCTTCGATCATATCCTGTTTGAGTTGTTGGTCGAGCGCTTCCGCGGACATTCGCCATTCGAGTGTTATTCGTGGCCTTGTACTGAGAGCATGGGCAACAACGCTCAGTTCCTTGATGCAATGCTGGCTAAGATCGATACCTTTGAGAGAGTATTGGCGGGGCAAGCTGTTGGTATTGTCAGGTTGTGAGATGAGGTGGATGCCGTTCTCCCCGAACGGCATCGCGATATGCCAACGTGTTGATTGGAGTGGATCTGGCTAAGACAGCCCTCCAGACTCACGCGTCATCCCTGACGAGCGAATTGCTGTTCCGCAAGAAAATTCGTCACCCACAGTTTCTACACTTCATGGTGAGCCAACCACCGGCACTTGTGGTGAGGTGTGTGGCAGCGCCCATTACTGGGTGCGCGAACTAATGAATGCGGGGCACGAGGTAAAACTGATCCCGCCGCAATATGTCCGTCCGTTCGTCAAGCGTCAGAAGAATGACGCCGCCGATGCGGAAGCGATCGTGGCCCGCCAACCGGAAATGCGTTTCGTACGGAGTCATGGTCCGGTACGCATGCCTTTAGCATGCGAAATATCTGATTGTAAAATAATTGTACGCATCAGAATATTTATAAATTCCAAGATAGAATTGATGCGTATCAACCTCCGTCTGTCGGCTTGTGTGGTTTGACATCTGTGCAACACCGCACCGTTGGGGGTTCCGATGACGCTTCCGCTCGAAGGCATCAAAGTTATCGATTTTACCGGTGTGCAGGCCGGTCCGTCTTGCACACAGATGCTTGCATGGTTCGGAGCCGAGGTGCTCAAGATCGAACTGCCCGGCAAGGGTGACGTGACCCGCAGTATGTTGGAAGGGGAATTGATACAGACAATCGGTATTCCATATGCTGAACTCTCTCGGACTTCTGGTCCATGTTGAGAAGTCCTCCACGGCTTTATAAGCCCTGGGAAACACACTGCGATATGGAGAGGCTGTGAACAGTACCGATCGCGGCCAACCGGAATGGTCCCTGCATGCCGGCGACAATGCCAACGTGATCGTCCTGTCCGGCGACTGGATCGCGCAGCAGGGTCATGTCCCCGACTTCCCGTCCGACGGGCTGCACCAGGCCCGGCCGAACCAGCCCCTGACCTTCAGCACCGACGGGCTGGGGCGCTGGGATACCGGGCTGATCGGCTTCTTGTGGGCCCTCAAGCAGGGCGCGGCACAGGCCCAACTCGACATGCGCGCCGAGACCCTGCCGGACGCGGCGCGCAAGCTACTCGATCTGCTGCCCGACCGTCCCGCGCCCGCTCCACCCTTGCCTCGCCGTCGCTTCGCCCCACTGGCCACGATCGGCACCGTCACCATCGACAGCCTGACCGAAATCGGCACCGTGACCGAGCTGGGCATCGAGACCGCCCGCGGCGGCGTGGCCAGCGTGACCGGCCGCGGCCGGATGCGCCTGACCGACCTGATGTCGAACATCCGAGACGCCGGCCCGTCGGCGCTGCTGATCGTCAGCGTCGTGAACTTCCTGGTCGGCGCGATCCTGGCCTTCGTCGGCGCGGTGCAGCTGCGCAAATTCGCGGCCGATATCTATGTCGCCAGCCTGGTCGGCATCGCCATGGTGCGCGAGATGTCGGCGGTGATGACGGCGATCATCATGGCCGGACGCACCGGCGGCGCCTATGCCGCGCGCATCGCCACCATGCAGGGCAACGAGGAAATCGACGCCCTGACGGTCTTCGGCATTCCGGTCTCGAGCTATATCATCCTGCCGTCGATCCTCAGCCTGACCGCCACCATGCCGTTCCTGTACCTGTACGGCAGCCTGGTCGGCATGCTGGGCGGCTTCGCGGTCGCGATCAGCATGCTGTCGGTCACCGGGGCCGGCTATCTTCACCAGACGCTCAATGCCGTGGCGCTGAACCAGTTCGTGTTCGGCTTCGTCAAGAGCATCTTCTTCGCCACCCTGATCGGGCTGACCAGTTGCCGCATCGGCCTGCAGGCCGGCCGCAGCGCCGCCGATGTCGGCGTGGCCGCAACCCGCGCGGTGGTGGTCGGGATCGTGGGCGTCATCGCGCTGGACGCGATCTTCGCCATCATCGCGACGACGATCGGAATCTGACATGGCACCCCCCACCCAGGCCCCCGGACGGGGCGGTACGCGGGACGACATCCTGATGTCCCTCCAGGGCGTCACGCTCGCCTTCGGGCTGAAAGTGATCCAGAAGGATATTTCCTTCGACATCCGGCGCGGCAGCATCTTCGCCGTCATGGGCGGATCGGGCTGCGGCAAGAGCACCGTCCTCAAGAGCATGATCGGCCTGCTGCGCCCCGCCGCCGGCCAGTACCTGGTCGATGGCGACGCCTACTGGACGGCCGACGACGCCCACCGGCAGGCGGTCAGCCGGCGCTTCGGCGTGCTGTTCCAGAGCGCCGCGCTGTGGAGTTCGCTGACGGTCGGCGAAAATGTCGCCCTGCCGATGCAGATGCTCACGAAGATGGACCCGACCACCGTGCGCGACCAGGTGGAGCTGAAGCTGGGGCTGGTGGGCATGCTGCACGCCATCGACCAGTATCCGTCGGAACTCAGCGGCGGGATGAGGAAGCGCGCGGGGCTGGCACGCGCGATGGCGCTAGACCCGGATATCCTGTTCTTCGACGAGCCGTCAGCCGGCCTGGACCCGATCACGTCGGCCCGGCTGGACGATCTGATCCTGAACCTGCGCGACGGTCTGGGGGCCACCATCGTCATCGTCAGCCACGAACTGCCCAGCCTGTTCAAGATCGCCGATGACGGGATCTTCCTCGACGCCAAGACCAGGACCCCGATCGCCCACGGCGCGCCGTCCTGGCTCCACGATCACTGCGACGAACCGCAAGTCCACGCCTTCATGCACCGCGAACGCGAACGCGAAACCGAGTCCGGGAGGACCGACTGACCCATGGCAAATCGAGAAACGATCGTTGGCGCCTTTGTCGTCGGGGGTGTGGCCCTGGGCATGGGGGCCCTGGTCTTCTTCGGCAATTTCAACCTCTTCTCGCCCACCCGGCAGGCCATGGTGGTGTTCCAGGGCTCGACCTCGGGCCTGACCATCGGCGCCCCGGTCACATTCCGCGGGGTCCGGGTCGGCGCGGTCGATTCCATCTCGATCACCTATGATGCCCGAACCCATGCCGCCTATATCCCGGTAACGGTCGAACTCCAGCCCAACCGCATCTCGATCGCCGGCAGGTCAGGCAGCCACCACAGCCTGACCCTGCAGAGCATGATCGACCACGGGCTGCGCGCCTCGCTGAACATGCAAAGCTTCGTCACCGGCCAGGCGGAGATCGACCTCGATTTCGACCCCTCCGCCCCTGCGGTCCTGCACCCCGACATCGTATCCGGCAAGCGGGTTGAGATCCCGACCCGCCAGTCCGCGATCCAGAAGGTGCAGGAAACCCTGACCCAGCTTCCCCTGAAGGAACTGGCCGACAACGCCCAGGCAGCGCTCGCCAGCATCAAGCAGTTGAGCGAACGGCTGGATCAGGACCTGCCTCCGCTGGTCGACAGCATCAAAGAGACCTCCGACCATTCGCGCATCGCCGTCGACAGCGCGACCCACGCCATCCAGGACCTGGAGCAACGGCTGGGTACGACGCTGACGGCCATCGACCGGCTGGCCAATACCGGCACCCAGCAGCTCGATGCCCGCGGCGCCGACCTGCACGAAGTGCTGCGCAACGCCAACGACACGGTGATCCAGGCCCGCGAGAGCCTGTCCGCCCTGCACGACATGACATCGCCCCGCTCGGCCGACCGCGCGAACATCGACTCCACCCTGCGCGACCTGTCCGCCGCCGCCGCTGCCCTGCGCGGCTTCGCCAGCGACGTCGAACGCAATCCGCAACTCCTCCTAATGGGACGCCGCCCATGAAAAACCGCTCTGCACGTCGGTCTGCCGGCGATCCGACGCGCGTTTCTTGCGCTCCGGTGCTCACGGCCATCAAGGCCGCTCCGCTCCGGTGCTCGGAAACACACGCCGGGCGGCCCGCTTCGCGGCCCTCTCGCTCGGCAGACCGGCTGGGAGAACAGCCTCTCCCACGCCGGGATCAACGCGTTCCGGCGTGGCTGGCTGGCCTCGTTCTCCCCGCCCTGCTCGCCGCCTGCGCGTCGCCGCCGGTGCGGTTCTACACGCTGGGCGCGCCGGCCATCGCGACCGGTGCGGTGCCGGTCGGCGCCGTCACGCCGGCAACGCCGACCGTCGCGGTCGCCCGCGTCACCCTGCCCGATTATCTGGATGGCCAGGACCTGATCGCCCGCGACGGCAACCGGATCGAACGCAGCGCCACCGGCCGCTGGGCCAGCCGCCAGTCCCTGGGCGCCACCGACCTGATCACGGCGCGCTTGGCACAAAGCCGCACCGACCTGTTCGTGACCGACCAGCCACAAATCCTGCCCGCCACCTGGCGGCTGGCGGTCAATATCAGCCGTCTGGACATCGCCCATGACGGCACCGCGTCACTGGCCGCCGACTGGTCGATCATCCCGCATGACGAACACCAGCCGCTGATCCACCAGCGCGCCACCCTGACCCGCCAGGGCCCCGCCACGACCGACGATCAGGTCGCAACGCTCACCCAGTCGATCCTCGACGATCTGGCGGAGCGGATCACGGCCGACTGGCCGCGATAGAGGTCACCATTGATATTTTATTTTGTATTGCACGGTAACCGGACGGAAGACGCAGATCATGGCGGCCGCCGCGGTCTAGTTCTGCAGATCGAGAATCTAACCCATAAATATTCCATCCGTATCGGCTTGAACAACGCAATGGGCGCATAACGATAACGTGGATTTGCTTCGAAAAAGTGGAGACCGCTTTCTGAGCATGAAAGGCTCTATCCCTGACGAAGCAACGACGTTTTACGCAAGAATTTGAGGATGAGACGGTTCGCCTGGCACACACACGAGTGGTCGGGCGCGGCGGATCTCGTTATTCATAGCCATGAATAAAATTACGATGCCACATCGCGTCCATATCGATACGGTAATAATGGAAGTATGATGAAAAGGCACCGATATGATTGGCAACATGACGGCCGTCGCCGAAGCAGAGGTTTCAGCCGTCCAAAGCAAGGCCGCCGCAACGTCATCGATCAGCGCCATTATCGCCGCTGTCCTGGGCAATGCCCTGGAAGTTTATGATTTTACCGTCTATAGTTTTTTCTCCACCTATATCGCGCGGGCATTCTTTCCTGACGGCAGCGAGCTGCTCTCGTTGCTCGTCGCGCTGGCAACGTTCGGCGTGGGTTTCTTTGCCCGGCCGTTCGGCGCCGCGATCATCGGCCATTATGCCGACCGCCATGGCCGCAAGCCGGCTCTGACATTGACGATCGGCCTGATGGTTGTGGGAACCGCCGCCATCGCGTTCGCGCCGGACTATGCGCGATTCGGCATCGCCGCGTCGCTGCTGGTCGTTATCGGGCGTCTGCTTCAGGGCTTTTCGTCGGGGGGCGAGATCGGGACCGCCACGACTTTGCTGCTTGAGAGCGCCAGTCGTGACCGTCGGTGCGAGTTGGTGAGCTGGCAGGCGGCAAGTCAGGGCGGGGCCGCGCTTTTCGGCGCCCTGGTCGGTGTATCGGTACATGGACTGATGTCCGAAGCCTCTATGCAGGCCTGGGGCTGGCGCGTTCCGTTTCTGATCGCCCTGCTGATCGGGCCGCTCGGCCTTTATATTCGCAGCACCCTGCGCGAATCGGCGCCTCCCGCGGAGGCTGTCCCCGTCCGCTGGTCGGGCATCTTCGTCAGCGAATGGAAGACGTTGCTGCAGGGGATTCTGCTGATGGCCGGGAGTACGGTGTCCACCTATATCATGATCTATTACATGCCGGTTTATCTGGTGCGTTCGCTCGGTTTTTCCCAGACCATCGCGTTTTCCGTACCCTGCATCGCCGGGTTGGCCATCCTTGTCATCGGACCGCTGGGTGGGCGCCTCGCCGATCGGCTGGGGCTGCGCAAATCCTTGCCAATGGGGCTTGGGGTGTTCCAGATGCTGCTGATCTTTCCGCTGTTTCACCTGTTGGCATCGGAAGCGTCGCCATTCATTATTCTCTCAGTCATGGCGTTATTTTTTGCAACGGGGGCCATCGGAACGGGAGCGGGAACCGCCCTGATGATCGAAGCCTTTCCCTGTCGCCACCGGGCTGCCGGAATGTCCATATCCTATAGTTGCGGCGTGACGATTTTCGGCGGGTTCGCCCCCATGATCGTCACCTGGCTGATCGCCGTCACCCACAATGTCATGGCCCCCGCCTGGTATCTGTTCGCGGCCATGATGGTCAGTATGATGACGGTCATTTTCTTTCCGTCTGAAAATACGGAATAGAAATCAAAAACGAATATAATAATTCTACGATAGCTTCAGGAAATTGAGATGTACGATACATGTACGACCGGTTCGCCGGCCGAACTGAGTGCTGCTTGCCTGGTGGAACGGTATCGCAGCGGCGCGCTTTCGCCCGTCGAGGTGGTTCGCTCGGTGCTGGAGCGGATCGAGGCATGGGAGCCGGCCCTTCACGCCACCTATGCCATGAGCGCCGATGCCGCGTTGGCGGAGGCGCGCGCCTCCGAGGCCCGCTGGCGCGATCATGCGCCGCTGGGTCTGCTGGATGGCGTGCCGGTCACCGTGAAGGAAAACATCGCCAGCAAGGGCGTGCCGTCCCCGCTGGGCAGTGCGGCGACGGACTTGGTGCCGGCGACGCAGGATGCGCCGCCGATGGCGCGGCTGCGGGAAGCCGGCGCCATTCTGGTTACCAAGACCACCATGCCGGATTTCGGTCTGCTGGCGGCCTCGCCGTCCAGCTTCCATCCGCTAACGCGCAACCCGTGGGATCTGAGCAAGACCCCTGGCGGCTCCAGTTCCGGTGCCGCCGCCGCCGCCGCCGCTGGGTACGGTCCGCTGCATGTCGGTACCGATATCGGCGGCTCGATCCGTATTCCCGCCGGTTTCTGCGGCGTATTCGGACTGAAGCCGAGCTGGGGGCGCGTGCCGCACCTGCCGCCCTATTTCTTTCGTGTCACGGGCCCCATCACGCGGGATGTGGCCGACGCGGCGACCATGATGCAGGTGATGTCCCTGCCGGATGACCGCGATTACATGAGCCTCCCTTTCCAACCTGTGGCCTGGAGCGATCTGGCGCATGCCAGCCTGAAGGGGTTGCGTCTGGGCCTGCTTCTGGACCCCGGCAGCGGCCTGTGCCTGGACCCGGAGGTGGAGGCGGCCGTCACGAGCGCCGCCCGAACCTTTGAGGCGCATGGTGCCGATGTGGAACTGGTCGAGAACTGGATCGAGCCCGCCATGCGCGATGGGTTCAGCACGTTCATGCATATCCGGGCAGCGGTAGATCTGGAGGATCTGACACCAGAACAGCAGGCGAGGTTACACCCACAGCTTCGCGAAGCCCTCCTGAAACAGCCTGCTATCGGCGGAAAGGCGTTCTATCGGGCCTACCAAAACGTCCTGGCGATGCGCCAGCGCACTGCGCAGGTGACCGGCCGGTTCAATTTCGTCCTGTCCCCCGTTTCGCCCGTGCCCGCATTTGCCGCTGAATCCTGGTGTGCGAACCCCGAGTCCGGGCTGATGTACGATATCGCCTACACCTGCGTTCATAACGTCTCGGAACAGCCAGCGGCCGCGATCAATTGTGGCTACACGCAAGCCGGCCTGCCTATCGGCCTGCAAATTGCCGGGCGCCGGTTCGACGATATCGGCGTGCTTCGCCTGGCACGCGCATGGGAGTTGATGCGGCCAACGCAACACGCCTGGCCCAAACCGCCCGCCTGAATCGCCGCAGCGCTTCGCTCGGCTCCATTCACCAGATCATTCGGATCGTCTCGTTTTCGGGGATTGCGAAAACCCGCTAAGGGTAAAGGATAGGTCATGTCTTCGCGACAAAGCGCCGCAATTTTCTGCATGCTGTTCGGCTGTACGATCATGTCGGATATTTCGGCACGGGCGGCAGCGGGGCCGAAAAAGCCGGTTCGCGCCGCCCACTCTTCCACCACAGCACCTAGGCGCCAGCCGACCGTCGTCGCACGAGCAAAGGCCCGGGATACCCGCCTGCCGGTCGCGGTGGGCGAGACGGTCGATGTCAACGGCGCGCGCCGGGCCTTCCGCTTTTCCCAGGCGCAGCATAGTGCGGATTCCGCGACCCGCATCACCGCCGAGGAACTGACCAACCGCAATGTCGTCACCATCGCCGACTTGCAGCAGTTGCTGCCGAACGTGACGATCCAGAGCATGAACGGAACCTCGACGATCAATTACCTGCTGCGCGGCGTCGGCATGAACGATTACACGCAGAACGCCATGTCGTCGGTCATGACCTATATCGACGGTGTTGCGTTTCCGCTGGGGCAGATGAGCAATGGCATGATGTTCGACCTTGCTTCAGTCGACGTCACGCCCGGTCCGGTCGGAACGGAACATGGCCAGACCGATACTGGCGGTGAAATCAACATCCACACCGCTGACCCGACGGCGACATGGCATGGCGGGCTGTCGGAAGACATTGCCAGCTACGCGCGCAGCCGCACGAATTTCTATGTTTCCGGTCCACTGTCGCGCACCGTCTCATTCCGCATTGCCGGGCAGGCACAGCAGGGCGGTGGATGGCAGAGCATGCCGCTGGATGGATCGCACCTGGGAGATGCCAACGAAGGGGCGCTGAGGGCGAAACTGAGATGGCAGCCGGACGAGAAGACCGACATCATGCTGACGGGCCATTGGGTGCAGGACGACTCCCAGGTCGTGGCGGGAAAGCCGTTCCTGAACGTCCAACCGGTCGGACCGAGCCCGAATATGGGGTTCTACCAGGCCGAATGGGACCTGCGCCCGCAATTCGCCGCCCTGTTCGGGCGTTCAGCCAGTATCAAGCCTTCGGAACATAACACGTTCTGGGGCGCCGACCTGAAGATGTCGCGGCAACTCGGCTTTGCCACGCTGAGCAGCATCAGCGCGTTCGAGACCGAGCGGATCGGCGAGTATACCGACCAGGATGCCACGCAATACGCGACCGGCGACCAGTACCGCAACGTCGTGGCCAACACGTTCTCGCAGGAACTCATACCAACGGTTATAGACACAGACTTGTGTGAGCCCATTTTCTGAGTCCGATGGATCGGATGGTTTCCGGGAGGGCGGCGAGATTGTTCCAGGCGGAACAGGCGGCGTCGATGATGTGATCGATGCCGTCGAAGACGGTGTTGGACAGCCAGTTGGCGCGAAGGAACTGCCAGATATTCTCGACCGGGTTCAGTTCGGGAGCGCGGGACGGCAGGAAGATCAGGCTGATATTGCGGGGCAGCTTCAGCTTGTCGGTGGTATGCCATCCTGCGCGATCGAGCAGCACGACAGCGTGGGCACCGCGGGCGACGCAGCGTGAGATTTCCTCGATATGCAGTTGCATGCCGGCCGTGCCGATGAACGGTAGCGCCAGGCCGGCGGCTTTGCCGCGCGCCGGGCAGATCGCCCCGAACAGCCAGGCATTCTCGTAGCGCTGGTCGGCCGGCTGGCGTGGCCGCGTGCCGCGCCGGGCCCATTGTCGGACGATCCCGTTCTTCTGGCCGATCCGGGCCTCGTCCTGGAACCAGATCTCGATCGGCTTGCCCTTAGGCAGATGGCCGATATGGGCGTTCAGGATGCGGGGGAAGTTTTTTTAAACGCCTCCATGACGCCAGCGTCCTGACCCGGATGGCGTGGCCGGGCGCTGACATGGGAAAAACCAAGCCGTTTCAGCAGAGTGGACACGTGCCGCTCGTGGTAGACGACGCCGAAGCGCTCCTCGATCACGCGTTGCAGATCGACCCGGCGCCAGCGCACCACGCCATCGCGCTGCCGATCCGGGCCCGCCTCGACCAGGGCCTTCAATTCGGCCTGCTGTGCCCCGTTCAATCGGCAGGCTGGCCCCGCGTGCTGATGATCGCGCAGGCCATCGGGTCCTTCGGCATTGAAGCGATGAACCCAGTCTCGCAATGTCTGGCGATCCATGCCGCCTACGCGGGCCGCATCCGTCCGGCTGGACCCGTCACGGATCGCCGCCAGGGCCAGAAGCCGGCGCGCAGCGTTCGCCTGCTGGCTGCGCGCCGCAAGTCGCCTCAGATCAGAGGCCGAATAGTCATCTCGTAGCTTTACCGCCGCCGTCATCAGCCAGATCCTCCCGCATCAAGAGAATCAGAGCCGGCGCCGTTCGTCACTTCACACACGAGTCAGTGGCTACGTCCTTTGGTATCAGCCTGAAATCGGCGCATCAGCAGAGCCCCTTCCAGTGGAACATCGGGGCTTATTACGATCGCGTCCGCATGGCGCAGCAATTCTTCATGGACTTCACGCAATATCTGCCGCAGCGCGGCTATATGTCCGAAACATCGTACCAGCAGAACCAGCAGACATTTTCGCAGTTTGCGCATCTTTCGTACAGATTTCCGCATAACGTTACCCTGTTTGGCGGCATTACGCATGAGGCAGACGACCGGCAGCTTCTGGGACTGGCCACAAGGCATTTCGGGATCAGCACCCTGAACTTCAACAATGAAGCGACGTCTGCTAACCAGTTCAGCGGCGTTGTTGGCGTGCAGTGGCAGCCTGTCTCAAACCTGATGGCCTATTTCAAGGTCAGCAAGGGGTTCAAGCCCGGAGGGTTTACCGCGAACAATACCGTGGTCCAGGCGCAACTTGCACCCTATAAGCCAGAAACGCTGCTGGCTTATGAGGTGGGCTTCAAGAGCGATATCGTTCCGAATGTCTTTCGCCTGAACGGGGCCGCATTCTATTACGACTACCACGACCAGCAGGTGCTGACGTCGCTTCTCGTGCCGAATTACGGGCCGTTGGGAATGTTCATGAACGCGCCAAAATCACAGATCTGGGGGATTGAACTGAATACGGAAATCCATCCTTTCAGGCATATCTTCCTTAGTGGGAATCTTGGTTACCAGCGTGGAAACTACCAGATATACCAGACGCTTAACACGGCTGCCGTCGCCGCATATGCTCAGACCCATGGTGGTGTGTGGCAGGCCTTCTATACCGATTATTCCGGGACCGATACCGGCATGCCGAAACTTTCCATGAGTGGAACGGCAGAATACCGGTTCAATCCGTTGAACGGATATGAATGGGTCACCGCCGTCGACGGCAGTTATCGCGGCGCGCAGGCCATGTCGCCCGGCGTGACCTCCGGCATGTCCCTGATGCCGTCATATTTCCTGCTGGGTGCGCATATGACGTTCCGGCCTGCTTCCGGCCGCTGGTCTGTGACCGCCTATGCCTCCAACATCCTGCAGCGCCATTACGAGGTGAGCGCTGGCATGGAAACCACCACCTATTACTATATGCCTTCTCCACCGCGCTTCATCGGCGGGCGGTTCGGATTCAATTTCTGAACATTTTTTTTAAAAAGAGAAAATCCTGGAAGGAGAATATTTCATGAGCGGCAATTGCGAGACGATCTGGAGGCTGGTCGATGCCGGCAGCCAGCGCTTTACCGCCCTCAGCGACGCCGTGTGGGAGGCGCCGGAACTCAATTACAAGGAATACCGGTCGGTCGCGCTGCACAAGCGGCGGCTGGAGGAAGAAGGCTTCCGCGTTACCGTCGATGTGGGGGGACTGCCGACCGCCATCATGGCCGAATCTGGGGAGGGTGGGCCGGTCATTGCCTTTCTTGGGGAGTATGACGCGCTGCCGGGGCTGAGCCAGCAGGCGGGCGCGACGGAACGCATGCCTCTGTCGGGTGATGGCAACGGTCATGGGTGTGGACATAATCTTCTGGGTGCGGGCGCCGCGTTGGCCGCGAATGCCATCAGGGAGTGGCTGGCGACCACCGGCACGCCCGGCCGGGTACGGTATTATGGCTGCCCGGCGGAGGAAGGCGGGGCCGGAAAGGGGTTCATGGTGCGTGAGGGCGTGTTCGATGACGTCGATATCGCGATCTCGTGGCATCCGTTCTGGATAGCGGGCGTGGCACCCGCCGCATCGCTGGCCTCGCAGCGGATTGATTTCACGTTTGTCGGGCGGGCCGCCCATGCCGCCGCCGCTCCCTTTCTGGGCCGGTCGGCACTGGATGCTGCAGAGTTGATGAATATCGGGGCGAATTACCTGCGTGAACATATGCTGCCGACATCGCGGATCCATTATGCCTATGTGGATGCGGGGGGCACCGCGCCGAATGTCGTGCAGTCCCGGGCCGTTCTGGCCTATTCCGTCCGCGCCATGGAACTGGACGAAATGCTGAAATTGGCAGGAAGGGTGCGGAGAATCGCGGAAGGGGCCGCGATGATGACGGAGACGACGATGTCGTCGCGCGTGATCAGCGGCATGGCGGAGCTGCTGCCCAACCGCCCGCTGGAGCAGGCGATGCAGCGATGCCTGGAGCGCCTGGGGCCGCCGCGGTTCTCGGAGGCCGATCGCGCTGTTGCCCGAGAGATGCGGAAGACCTTCTCGGAAGGTGAATTGCAGACCGCTCGCCGGCTGCTCGCGCCCCTCGTCCGGGGGAGCGAAGAACTGGTGGTCTGTGACGTGGTGCCGCCCCTGCTGCCTGAGGGGCAGTCGCCCGGCGGGATGATGGGGTCAACCGACGTCGGAGATGTGAGCTGGCAGGTGCCGACCGTGCAGGCCCTCGGCGCGACCTGTGCCATCGGGACGGCGCTCCATTCCTGGCAGATGGTGGCCCAGGGAAAATCCTCGCTTGCGCATACGGGGATGATCCATGTGGCGAAACTGATGGCTGCCACCGCCATCGAGGTGCTGACCCAGCCCGGCCTGCTGGATGCGGCCCGTTCGGCTCTGGCGGACAAGCTGCGTAGGGCCTCTTATGTCTGCCCGATTCCGGCGGATGTCTCGCCGTCGCTCGACCTGGTTCCCGAAATCTGAGACCCTGATTGAAAATGCGGGCTGGTGGCACGGTCGCCTTTTCCGTCCGGTCGTGTCTTGTGACATGGTCTTCGGGCCTTTAGGGTTCTGTTACGCTCCCGGCGGCTTGTCGTGTCGTCGCGGGAGCAGGGCAAGCGATGCGACCGAGAGGAGGGCCAGGTGAAGCTGCACCATTTGCGCGCACTCGTCGCGCTGGCCGAAACCGGGAGCTTCAATGCCGCGTCCGAGACGCTGAATATCACCCAGGGCGCGCTGAGCAAGGCGATCAAGGAACTGGAATCGTCACTGGGCATCGCGCTCTTCGAACGATCGAACAAGGGGGCGCGTCTGACGTCGCAGGGGCAGCGGCTGGTCATGCATGCCCGCTTCATCAATGAAAGCGTGCGCCGGGCGAAGGACGACCTGCTGGAAGCGGAGGATTCCGGGAACATCACGACGACGATCGGTATCACCCCGGTCGTTTCGATCATGAAGGAAATCGGTGACTGTATCATAGAATTTCGCCGACGTAATCCGAAGATCCGTCTACGGGTTCTGGAAATGCGTCCCAGCCAGCTGATGCAGGAACTGCGCGACGGTACGCTCGATTTCGCCCTCAGTTCACAGATGCCTGCCTATAGCCGGCCAGACGAGTGTGTGCTGCTACGGCATATTCCCTCTCTGCTGGCCTGCCGCAAGGGGCATCCGCTGCGTGAGGCGCGGTCGATACGTGATCTGCTGGACCAGGAATGGGTGGTCCACGATCCGCGCGACGATGTGACCGCGCCGTTCCACCGCTTGTTTACCCAGGAGAGGCTGCGCTTTCCCGAACGGGTGACGGAATGTACGGCCACGGTGACGGCGCATCTCCTGACCGTGAACACCGACAGCGTGACGATGTTGACCAGTGCGTCGTTCACGCATCGCGCCATTGCGGAGACATTGGTGCCGATTCAGGTTCGCGAGATGCTGCCCGCGCGAGAACTGGTGCTGGTCGCCCGCAACCGGCATGTCTTTACCGCGCCGGTGCTACAGCTGTATGAGACGGTTCGGAAATCGCTTTCAGATCCGACCCTGTTGCCGTCACATCACCTGTGACTGATCCGTGGGTTTGCGAGAACCTGATGCGATCAAGATGGCCCAGGTCCTGTCTGCCTTCAGCGTAGCCAGATCATGGCGCATGCGAGATGGGTGAAGCCCATGATGGCGGTGAGTGTCTTTTCGCATCGCAGGGCGATCCGTCGGAAGCGTTGGAAAGGCTCGTCCTCCATCGGCAACCCTGAATCTGAACTTCAATTCAAAAGAAGTCCCTGAATGCAGACAGGACGTAGACTGAAATCGCCCGTGCGCAGTATTGCGAGGACAATCTGGAGTATGCAAGCGACCTGCGCGATGCGGAATGGGCGCTGCTTGCGCCACTGATGCCCGAGCGGAAACGACTGGGGAGGCCGCGACGTACTGATTTGCGCCGCGTCATGGAGGTGATCCTCTATATCGTCACGACCGGTTGCCAATGGCGGCGCTTGCCCAGGCACTTTGACCGTGCAAGGCTATTCCCATCGGTCTTGTCATCCGCGCATGGTTGGAAGATTACAATTCACCCGTCACAAACTGGGCACGACCGTTACCAAAAGACCAGTCATCGTCGGTATTCTGGACAAACGAGATCATGACGTCCGACGGTGCGATTCCACATTTGTCCTGCCATTCGGCACAGAGGATCTCGTAGAAAGCCAGCTTGGCCTCGCGGCTGCGTGGCCGCGAGACGACTTCGAGCAGGACGAATTTCTCGGTTCTCGGGATATCGAGGCCGGTATCCAGCGCGCGCAGATGCGTGGGCTCGTGTTCGACCAGGATCTGATAGCGGTCTCGGGCCGGTACCTTGAACGCACGCAGCATCGCCTCATGGGCGGCATCGAGAAGCTGATCGATCTCTGCCGGTGTCCGTCCCTTCAGGACGTGGAATTTCATCAGGGGCATAGGCGTTCCTTTCGTGTGAATGACGTTGACGAAGGCTTCTCCGTCAGGCAGCGCGGGTGATTACGTCGCCGAGAATCGAGACAATGGTATCGATATGATCCGTCGTGACGATCAGGGGCGGAGAGAGGGCAATGATGTCGCCGGTGACGCGGATGAGCAGGCCTTTGTGGAAGCAATCGACGAAGACGTCATAGGCGCGCGCGCCGGGCGCGCCGTCGCGCGCGGCCAGTTCGATTGCGCCGACCAGTCCGAGATTGCGGATATCGAGGACATGCGGCCGGTCGGCCAGGCTGTGCAGGGCGTCCTGCCAATAGGTGGCGAGTTCGGCGCCCCGCGTCAGGAGTCCATCTTCGGCGTAGACGTCGAGTGTCGCCAGACCCGCCGCGCAGGCGACCGGGTGGCCGGAATAGGTGTAGCCGTGAAAGAGTTCGATCTGCTGTTCCGGCCCGGTCATGAGACCATCATAGACCTTGCGGCTGGCAAAGACCGCGCCCATCGGGATGGTACCGTTGGTCAGGCCCTTGGCGGTGGTGACCAGATCGGGGATCACGCCGAAATAATCCGTCGCGAACGGGGTGCCCAGCCGCCCGAAGCCGGTAATGACTTCATCGAAAATGAGAAGAATGCCGTGCTGGTCGGCAATGGCGCGCAGTCGCTCCAGATAGCCCTTGGGCGGCAGGACGACACCCGCCGATCCCGACATCGGTTCGACGATGACGGCGGCGATGGTCTCGGCGCCGTGCAGCGCGACCAGACGTTCCAGATCCTCCGCCAGTTCGACCCCGTGCCGCGGCAGCCCCTTCGAGAAGGCATTGCGCGGGATGTCGAGCGTATGGCGCAAATGCGCGGCGGGAATCTGGGGAAAGACCCGGCGGTTGTTCACCAGACCGCCGACCGAGATACCTCCGAAGCCGACACCATGATAGCCCTTTTCCCGGCCGATGACGCGGGTACGTGTGCCCTGGCCGATGGCCCGCTGATAGGCGATCGCAATTTTCAGCGCTGTTTCCACGGATTCCGAGCCGGACCCGGTAAAGAACACGCGGTCGAGCCCGGCCGCCGGGCCGCCAGGAGCGATCGCGGCCAGCCTCTCGGCGAATTCAAAGGCGATCGGATGGCCCATCTGGAAGGTCGGGGCGAAGTCCAGCGTCGCAAGCTGGCGGGTGACGGCGTCGGTGATCTGCCGACGGCCATGGCCCGCATTGACGCACCACAACCCCGCGGTACCGTCCATGACCCGATGGCCATCGATGTCGGTGTAATACATGCCTTCGGCACCGGCTAGGAGGCGCGGCGCCGCCTTGAATTGCCGGTTCGCGGTAAAGGGCATCCAGAAATTATCCAGAACAGGCATATTCGTTTTCGCGGTCGGGCTCATGCCGGGCTCCCATGAATGAGCCTGTGGGATCAACGATTCCGGCCGTGTGAACAAGTCCTTTTCTCTTCGCGCGCAACCTCTTGAATCGGCGTGAGCGTCATGCCTAGATTTGCGATATATTCAACACCGGGAACGGAACAAGATGTCGGTCGATATCGGCAATCGTCTGCGCCATTTTCGCTTGGCCCATAATCTGTCGCAGCGGGAACTGGCCAAACGGACGGGTGTCACGAATTCGACGATTTCCCTGATAGAGTCCAACTCGTCGAACCCGTCCGTGGGTGCGCTGAAGCGCATTCTTGATGGAATTCCGATCGGGCTGGCCGAATTCTTTGCGCTTGAGCCCGATCGTTCCCGGAAGGTGTTCTACGCATCGGAGGAATTGGCAGAAATCGGCAAGGGGGCGATTTCATACCGACAGGTCGGTGACAATCTGTTCGGTCGCAGTCTTCAGATCCTGAAGGAATGCTATCAGCCGGGCTCGGATACAGGGAAGGTCCCCCTGATTCATGACGGAGAAGAGGGGGGCATTATTCTGTCGGGCCGACTGGAGGTCACGGTCGACGATGAACGCAAGATCCTTGGGCCGGGCGATGCCTATTATTTCGAAAGCCATCGGCCGCATCGCTTTCGTTGCGTGGGGTCGGAAGCGTGTCAGGTCATCAGTGCCTGCACGCCCCCGAGCTTCTAACAGAAATTAGCGTGAGAGGCGCTGAATGCCAAGCTCAGGGCGGCCGAGAAAGAATGGATCATGGGCCTATCCTGAATTTATGGAATGGTCCACCCTTTCACAAAATCGGCATTATACCAATTTGGCTTTGCTTCGACAAATGATGCGGGTTCGTGGGGTAACATGAGAGGCGCAATATGATTCATGAGGACGGGCAACGCGCTGGTGTTTCGTGACGATTATGGTGCTGCAACCCTTCGTGTTCTGGCTCGGGCGACGAAACAGACGGCGCAGTCGCGCCGGCTTCCGGCCTTACGGCGATCTATGATAGGGCCTCACGCGGGGACGGACGGACCCTTTCTCGTAGGTGAAGACATGTTCGACGCCAGAACGGCGCGTCACGAGCTGGCGTGGAATCTTCTGGACCCTCGTGGCCATCGGCGTCGTCACGCTGGCGGCGTTGTGGACCCTACCGGCGGAGCGCCGGCTCCGTCGGTCCGTGAGGCGCATTCTTGCCGGCGATGGCTCCCTGATCCTCAATCCACGCCTGCTCGGGACTGCCGGGGCAGGCGCTCTGATTTACAGAGGCTGCTTCGCCTATGTGGCGGGCAGTCCGTTTGTCTATATTTCGTATTATCACGTCGGCGCGCAGTTTTATGGCTTCCTGTTCGGTGCTGGCGTCATTGGCATGATGATCGCCAATCTGCTCAACGCTCGTCTCGTCTCGTCTCGTCATGCGTTATGGCGCCCGGCGGATGCTGCTTTGCGGGTCGGTCCTCTCCGCCCTGGCCGGTTGTCTTCTGGCTTGCGATGCCTGGACCGGATGGGGCGGCGTTTTCGGGGTTTTCGTCCCGGTTTTCCTGTTCATCTCGTCCCGCGGCTTCATCTTCGCCAATTCCATTACGCTTGCGATGGAAAACTTTGCCCGGCACGCTGGCAGCCTCTCCGGCCTTGTGGGTGCGATGCAGTATGGCTGCGGGATGCTGGGCTCCGCGCTCGTGGGCTCCTGCGCGGACGGAACACCTTGGCCGATGGGGTGGGTGATTGCCGCCACGGCAGTGAGCGGCCTTGAACAAGCTGATTCATGATATCATGAGTTGGGCCGCCTGTGCTTTGTTGAAGAAAGCACAGGCAGTTCTCCACTGAGTTCATATCCTGAACGCTCGCTGCGTATATGTCTCTGTTTACTGGGGTCGTCCAGATCGCGCGACTGATGCGCTGCAGGACGACACGCTTAGAAAGGGAAAATGATCTCATATGTGCCGCTAAGGAATGGCGAGTTTTTCTGTCTCTCTCACCAAGACCGGACCTTAACGTTCCCCGGTCAATCCTGCCGGTCTGCCATGCACATATAGTAGTCAAGCGGTTTGCGCATCGAGCCAAACGATATCCGGCGGCGCTATGTGAGCAGCCTGCACAACCAGCCGGCCGCGATCGCGCGCGCCTCGCGTGGTGGCGTCGGATATTACCGCAGTGCGACCCAATTCGGTGATCAAGATCGCGGACGGTCGGATCATCCACCGTGTTACGCCATTGCCCGCATGGTTGATCCATGCCTGCCCCGACCTCTGCAGCGATGGATGAAAACGCCCGGATCCTGTCAGGCGGAGCCCAGAGATGCCGGCCTGCCTGACCCGAGGGTCAGACGGCCTTCTTGAGCACCGGGCTGGCCTTGAACCGCACGGTCTTGCCCGCTTTGACCTTCACCGGCTCGCCGGTGCGGGGATTGAGCGCCTTGCGGGCCTTGGTCTTGTGGACCGTGAAAGCGCCGAAGGAGGGCAGGGTGAAGCCGCCTTCCGTCTTCAGTTCGACCGTGATCGCGTCGATCAGATCGGCGGCCGCCTTTTGCGCCGCGACCCCGGTGCAGTTGAGAGAGTCCTGAAGAACAGCTGCGATAAAAGCCTTGCTCATCGACGGTACCGGTCCCTGTTTCGGCGAAATGCCCCGGCATGGTACGTGCGATTCGGGGTTTCGTCACGCCCCCGTCAGCGAGTGGTAGTATGGGTTGGGTCAAATCCGACAATTTTACGCTCCGCTCCGCCCGACTACGCACGACCGGGCAAAGTGATTGAATTCCTGACGGAGCCCCTCTCTGTAACGCCTGTTGCAGAAAGGAGCCGTCCAATGTCTGGAGCACGCATTCTCTGGGGGCAGATGATCGTCGTCCTGGCGATGATCCTGCTGTCGTGGTGGCTGGCGACAGAATGGGTGGCCTGGCAGCTCGCCTTCCAGCCGGAACTGGGATCGCCCTGGTTCGTCCTGTTCCATCGCTGGGCGATCTATCCGCCGCCGATGATCTTCTGGTGGTGGTATGTGTTCGACGCCTACGCGCCGCACATCTTTGCGCAGGGCGGCTGGATCGCCGGGTCGGGCGGCGTAGCCGCCTTCCTGGTGGCGGTGGCGCTGTCCGTGCGCCGTGCCCGCGAAGCGAAACGTGCCGCCACCTACGGCAGCGCCCGCTGGGCCGAGCCCGAGGATCTGCGCAGATTCGGCCTGCTCGATCCCGACGGCGTCGTGCTCGGCCGCTACCGAAGAGAGTATCTCCGCCATAACGGCTCCGAGCATGTGCTGTGCTTCGCGCCGACCCGCTCGGGCAAGGGCGTGGGCCTGGTCATCCCCACCCTGCTGACCTGGCCGGGCTCGGTGATCGTCCACGACATCAAGGGCGAGAACTGGCAGGGAACGGCGGGCTTCCGCGCCGGCTTCAGCCGGGTGCTGCTGTTCGATCCCACCAATCCACGGTCCGATGCCTACAACCCGCTGCTTGAAATCCGTCGCGGCGAGTGGGAGGTGCGCGACGCCCAGAACGTCGCCGATGTCCTGGTCGACCCCGAGGGCTCGCTTGAGCGGCGCAACCATTGGGAGAAGACCAGCCATTCCCTGCTGGTCGGAGCCATCCTGCACGTGCTCTATGCCGAGCCGGATAAGACCCTGTCCGGCGTCGCCAATCTGCTGTCCGATCCCAAGCGACCGATCGAGAGCACGCTGAGCGCGATGATGCGCACCCGGCACCTCGGGGAAGCGGGACCGCATCCCGTGGTCGCCAGCGCCGCGCGCGAACTGCTGAATAAATCCCCCAATGAACGCTCAGGCGTGCTGTCCACCGCGATGTCGTTCCTCGGCCTGTATCGCGACCCCGTCGTCGCCAAGGTCACGGCGCGCTGCGCCTGGCGGATCACCGATATCGTCAGGGGCGGCCAGCCTACCACGCTCTATCTCAGCGTGCCGCCGTCGGATATCAGCCGCACCAAGCCATTGATCCGGCTGGTGCTGAACCAGATCGGCCGACGGCTGACCGAGGATCTGCAAGGGCAGAAACAGAACCATCGCCTGCTGCTGATGCTCGACGAATTCCCGGCTCTGGGCCGGCTGGATTTCTTCGAGAGCGCGCTGGCCTTCATGGCCGGCTACGGGATCAAGGCGTTCCTGATCGCCCAGTCGCTGAACCAGATCGAGAAAGCCTACGGCCAGAACAATTCGATCCTCGACAATTGCCATGTCCGCGTCTGTTTCGCCACCAATGACGAGCGGACGGCCAAACGCGTCTCCGACGCCCTGGGCACCGCGACCGAGATCCGGGCGCAGAAGAACTATGCCGGGCATCGGCTCTCGCCCTGGCTCGGGCATCTCATGGTCTCCCGCCAGGAAAGCGCGCGCCCGCTGCTGACGCCGGGCGAGATCATGCAATTGCCGGCGGCGGACGAGATCGTCATGGCGGCGGGCACGCCGCCGGTGCGTGCGAAAAAGGCCCGTTACTACACGGATTCTCGCTTGCAGAGCCGGGTTCTGCCGCCGCCGCTTCGGGACGGGGGCGAGACTCCACCGAAACCAGACGACTGGACCGGTCTGGCCCGGCCGGAACAGATGCCGGAGGAAGCGCCCGCAGCCACGGACGAGGAGGCGACTGGCGATCCTGTCGGGGCGGGGAAGAAGCACAGCAAGGAGTTTGACGCCGCCCACACGCCGCCACCGCAGCGGACGTCGCCAGCCGAGCCGGACCCGCAGCATTCTGAGGCCGACGGACGGTCGGCGCATGCGCAGCGGGAATTCGCGGACCTGCAGCGTATCGCCCGCCTGACTGCCTTGGATCGCGACGACGATATGGGGATGGATCGCTGATGAGCCGCCCGCGCAGGAAACAGCAGATGACCGTCTATCTCGACCCGGATCTGGCGAAAACGGTCGGCGATCTCGCCACCCGCCGTCATCAGTCGCAGTCCATGGTAGTCGAAACCGCCCTGGCGGCATTCCTGTCGCCGGAGCAGGGAGGCGGGGAGGGGGCGGTTGGCCGCCGGCTTGAGCGGGTCGACCGGCGCCTCGGGCGCATCGAGCGGGATCTCGGTATCAGCGTCGAGACCCTGGCGTTGTTCATCCGTTTCTGGCTGCTGACGACGCCCGCATTGCCCGAGCCCGCCGCGGCGGCACGGGCGCAGGCCAGCGCGCGCTACGAGCAGTTCATCGAAACCCTGGCCCGGCGCATGAGCACCGGGCGGCGTCTCCATGAGGAACTGGACCAGGACACCCCGCCGTCGCCGTGATTGCGCTCCCGCCGACAATTTTGCGCTCCGCTGCGCCGTTCTACGCTCCGCTGCGCAGTGCCGGGAAATGCTGTTGAACTCAGCAGGTTTCTGCCTTTCTTAATTCATCCCGCTGGTGGCGGAATGGTTTCGCTGCCTGAACAGGGCGGGGACGGCATGTCTTTTCTTCCCAAGTTGGCACCGGGCGCGCAGCGCGGCATCTCCATGCTGCGCACGGCGATGGGGCCGGCCATCGCGGGGCATCTCGCCGACCCGGCCGTGGTCGAGGTGATGCTCAACCCGGATGGGCGGCTGTGGATCGACCGTCTGTCCGAGGGGTTGGCGGGCACCGGAGACCATATCACCCCGGCTGACGCCGAGCGCATTGTCCGTCTGGTCGCGCACCATGTCGGCACCGAGGTGCATGACGCCGCACCGCGCGTATCGGCCGAGCTGCCGACCGGAGAGCGGTTCGAGGGTCTGCTACCCCCGGTTGTAACCGCGCCGAGTTTCGCCATTCGCAAGCCGGCGGTCGCGGTGTTCACCCTCGACGATTATGTCGCCGCCGGGATCATGACCGCAGGCCAGGCCGCTTTCCTGCGCTGCGTTGTCTCCGAGCAAAAGAACATCCTGGTCGCGGGCGGCACCTCGACTGGCAAGACCACCCTGGTCAACGCCCTGCTCGCTGAGGTCGCCAAAACCGACGATCGGATTGTGCTGATCGAGGACACCCGCGAATTGCAATGCGCGGCGCCCAACCTGGTGGCACTGCGTACCCGCGACGGCGTGGTGTCCCTCTCCGACCTGGTGCGCTCGGCGCTGCGCCTGCGGCCCGACCGGATCCCGATCGGCGAGGTGCGCGGTCCCGAGGCGCTCGACTTGCTCAAGGCGTGGGGTACTGGCCACCCCGGTGGCATCGGCACCCTGCATGCCGGCACCGCCTTGGGTGCCCTGCATCGGCTGGAGCAGCTGATCCAGGAAATCGTGGTCACCGTGCCGCGCGCGCTGATCGCCGAGACCATCGACGTGATCGCGGTGCTGTCCGGGCGGGGTAATGCCCGGCGCCTGTCCGAACTCGCCACGGTCGACGGGCGCGATCCCGCGACCGGCGATTATCGCCTCCATCCAATCCAGACCGACGGAGAATCCCGATGATCCAGTACAGTCCCCGTGTGCGGCAGCACGTTGCCACGATCGCGTCCGCCGCCCTGCTGACGGCGGTGTTCGGTTCCAGTGCCTGGGCGTCGGGCTCCGGCATGCCGTGGGAGCAGCCGTTGACCCAGATCCTGGACTCGGTGCAGGGACCGGTGGCCAAGATCGTGTCGGTGATCATCATCACCGTGACCGGCCTGACCCTGGCCTTTGGCGAGACTTCGGGCGGATTCCGCCGGCTGATCCAGATCGTCTTCGGCCTGTCCATCGCCTTTGCAGCGTCGAGCTTCTTCCTGTCCTTCTTCTCCTTCGCCGGCGGGGCGCTGATCTGATGGCCGCCGGATACGAGGACGATGCGGTGCCGGGATTCCATGTCCCGGTGCATCGCTCCCTGACCGAGCCGATCCTGCTCGGCGGTGCCCCGCGCACGGTGGCGATCGCCAACGGTACGCTGGCCGCCGCGATCGCGCTGGGCCTGCGTCTGTGGCTGATCGGCGCCGCGTTCTGGATCGTCGGGCACAGCCTGGCGGTTTGGGGCGCGAAACGCGACCCACTGTTTGTCGAGGTGGCGCGCCGCCACCTCCGCTATCCCGCCTGGCTGCGGGCGTGAGGAGGGCACGGCGATGATGTCTCTTGGCGAATATCGCAACCGCGCATCCCTGCTGGCCGATTTCCTGCCCTGGGCGACGCTGGTCGAACGCGGCGTGGTGCTGAACAAGGACGGCAGCTTCCAGCGCACCGCGCGCATCCGTGGTCCCGATCTCGATTCCGCGACGCCTGCCGAACTGGTCGGCGTCACCGGCCGGCTGAACAACGCGCTCAGAAGGCTTGGCTCCGGCTGGGCGGTGTTCGTCGAGGCGCAGCGGGGGCCGGCCACCCTGTACCCGGAGAGTGACTTCCCCGACGCGGCCAGCCAGATGGTCGATCTGGAACGGCGCGAGGCGTTCGAGGATGAAGGAGCGCATTTCGAGAGTCGGTATTTCCTGACCCTGGTCTGGCTGCCCCCGGCGGAAACCTCGGGCCGGGCGGAACGCCTGCTTTATGAGGGTATGGAGCGCGACGGGCCGGATCCACACGGGCTGCTGCGCAATTTCGTCGACCGGACCGACCGGCTGCTCGCGTTGCTCGACGGCTTCATGCCCGAGGCCGCCTGGCTCGATGATGCCGGGACGCTGACTTATTTGCACAGCACCATCTCGACGCGGAACCAGCGGGTGCGTGTGCCGGAAATTCCCATGCATCTCGATGCGCTGCTGGTGGATCAGCCGTTGACGGGTGGGCTCGAACCGAAACTGGGCGCGGCCTACCTCAAGACCCTGACCATCACCGGGTTTCCGAGCCAGACCTTTCCGGGGATTCTCGATGACCTGAACCGGCTGGCGATGCCGTATCGCTGGTCGACGCGGGCGATCCTGCTCGACAAGACCGATGCCACCAAGGTGCTGACGAAGATCCGTCGCCAATGGTTTGCCAAGCGGAAATCGATCGCCGCCATCGTGCGCGAGGTGATGACCAACGAGGCGTCGGCGCTGGTCGACAACGACGCCGCCAACAAGGCGGCCGATGCCGATCTGGCGTTGCAGTCGCTCGGCGCGGACAATGTCGGGCAGGCGTATGTCACCGCGACGATTACGGTCTGGGACGGCAGCGCCAGTATCGCCGCCGAGAAGCTGCGTCTGGTCGAGAAGATCATCCAGGGCCGCGATTTCACTTGCATGGCGGAAAGCCTGAACGCGGTGGAAGCCTGGCTCGGATCATTACCGGGGCATGTCTACGCCAATGTGCGTCAGCCGCCGATCTCGACCCTGAACCTGGCGCATATGGTCCCGCTCTCCGCCGTCTGGGCGGGACCGGACCGCGACGGGCATTTCAACGCCCCGCCTCTGTTCTATGGCAAGACCGCCGGTGCCACGCCGTTCCGCTTCGGCCTGCATGTCGGCGATGTCGGTCACACGCTGATTGCGGGACCGACTGGTGCCGGCAAATCCGTCCTGCTGGCGCTGATGGTGCTGCAATTCCAGCGCTATGCCGGGGCGCAGGTTTTCGCCTTCGACTTCGGCGGCTCGCTGCGCGCGGCGACGCTGGCCATGGGCGGGGATTGGCACGACCTGGGTGGGGGGCTGGGGGTGGGGCTGACGGCCGGGAAGGACGTCGATGGCGCGGAGGAAAGCGGGGTTTCCCTCCAGCCGCTGGCATGGGTCGACGATCCCCATGAACGCACCTGGGCGACCGAATGGGTCGGCCAGATCCTTGCTGGCGAGGGCCTGTCGCTCACGCCCGAGGTGAAGTCTCACCTCTGGTCGGCGTTGAACTCATTGGCGTCGTCGCCCCCTCACGAACGGACATTGTCCGGCCTCGTGGCGCTCCTTCAATCCAACACGCTGAAGCAGGCGCTGGCGCCCTATTGCCTCGGCGGTCCCCATGGCCGGCTGCTCGACGCCGATGCCGAACGTCTCGGCGAGGCGAACGTCGTAGTGTTCGAGACCGAGGGGCTGATCGGTTCCGGGGCGGCGTCGCCCGTTCTCTCCTACCTGTTCCACCGCATCGAGGGCCGTCTCGACGGTCGGCCGACCCTGCTGGTCATCGATGAGGGCTGGCTGGTGCTGGACGATGGCGATTTCGCCGGGCAGCTCCGCGAATGGCTGAAGACCCTGCGCAAGAAGAACGCCTCAGTCGTTTTCGCGACCCAGTCTCTGTCCGACATCGCCAATAGCCGGATCGCGCCGGCCGTGGTCGAAAGTTGCGCGACACGGATCTTCCTGCCCAACGAGCGGGCGATCGAACCGCAGATCATGGTGCTTTATCGCGATTTCGGGCTGAACGACCGCCAGATCGGCATCATCGCCCGTGCGGCCTCCAAGCGGGAGTATTACTGCCAGACCCAGCGCGGCAACCGTCTGTTCGAGTTGGGGCTTGGCCCCGTGGCGCTGGCGCTGTGCGCGGCTTCGGGAAAGGACGATCACCGGCTGATCGACGAGGTACTGGCCGAGCATGGGCGGGACGGATTCCTGTCGGCCTGGTTCGCGGCGCGGGGTGTGACCTGGGCCGCCGACCTTCTCCGGGAAGGAGATGTGCCATGAGGCGCGTCCTGCTCCTGTGCAGTATTTTCGGGGTATTTTCTCTTTCCGCCATTCCGGCCCGCGCGCAATGGGCGGTGTTCGACGGTGCCAATTTCGGCCAGAACGTGCTGCAGGCCGCCCGCGCGTTGCAGCAGATCGACAACCAGATTTCCTCGCTCGCCAATCAGGCGCAGATGCTGGTCAACCAGGCGAAGAACCTCGCTACCCTGCCACTGTCGAGATTGTCGACGCTGCAATCGACGATTTCCCAGACGACGGCGCTGCTCACGCAGGCGCAGAACATCGCCTACAGCGTCCAGTCGGTCGAGCAGCAATACCAGCAGGCCTACACCTCGATTTCGTCGGGGATGTCCGACAGCGCCCTGTTCAGCCAGGCGCAGACCCGCTGGCGGAACGCGGTCGGTGGATTCGAGGATGCGCTGAAGATTCAGGCCCAAGTGGTGGGCAATATCCCGTCCGACAGTAGCGCCATGACCCAGCTTGTCTCGGCGAGCCAGAGTTCGGCCGGGGCGTTGCAGGCGGCGCAGGCCGGCAACCAGTTGCTTGCCCTGCAATCCCGCCAGCTTTCCGACGTGATCGCGGTGCTGTCCGCCAATGGCCGGGCACAGGAACTTCAGCAGGCGCGTGAGGCCGCCGAGGAGGCCGACGGCCAGGCCCAATACCAGCATTTCGCCCAGCACGATGCTTACGCGCCGACCGTGATCACCATGTTCGGTCCCAGCGGGAACTGACGCCCATGGCCACCAATGATCTGGGCGTGATCGATCGGTTCCTGAACGTCTTCACCACGACGATCGACTCCGGGTTCGGGCTGGTGAAGGGCAGCGTCCTGTCGCTGTCGGGCACCCTGTCGGTACTCGATATCGTGCTGGCCGGCCTGTTCTGGGCCTGGGCGGTGGATGAGGACATCATCCAGCGCCTCGTGAAGAAGACTCTCTATGTCGGGTTCTTCGCGCTGATCATCAACGATTTCGACAGCCTGTCGCAGAAGATCTTCGACAGCTTCGCAGCACTCGGCCTGAAAGCAGGTGGCAGCGGCATCGATCTGGCGTCCTTCCTGCGGCCGGGCCGCCTGGCCGAGACGGGGTTGAACGCGGCGCAGCCATTGCTCGATGCCGCCGCGAAGATGGTCGGCCCGGTCGCGTTGTTCACCCACGCCATCCAGATTTTCGTCTTGTGTCTGTCGTGGCTGATCGTGGTGGCGGCGTTCTTCATTCTCGCGGTGCAGCTCTTCGTGGCGCTGATCGAGTTCAAGCTGACCACGCTCGCCGGGTTCGTGCTGATTCCCTTCGCCCTGTTCAACCGCACAGCCTTCCTGGCCGAGAAGGTGCTGGGCAACGTCGTCTCGTCGGGTGTGAAAATCATGGTGCTGGCGGTGATCAGCGGAATCGCCGCCGGGCTCTTCGCGCAATTCACTACGTCCTATGGCGATGCCGCTCCGACCATCGGGCAATCCATGTCCGTGGTGCTGGGGTCGATCGCCATCGTCGGTTTGTCCATTTATGGCGGCAGCATCGCCAACGGGCTGATCTCCGGCGCTCCGCAACTGGGCGCGGGGGCCGCCGTCGGGACCGGCATGGCGGTCGCCGGCATGGGCGCCGCTGCTGTTGCCGGGGTCGGTGCGGCGGTTTCCGGTGGTGGCGCGGCGCTGGCGGCAACGGCCGCCGCCGCCCGGGGTGGGGCCGCCGCGGCAGGCGCAGCCTCGACCGCCTATTCCCTCGGTACCGCCACGTCCGCCGCCGAGGGCGCTGGCGCGCGGATGGCCGCCGGTCTGGGTGGTGTGGGCCGCGCGGCCGGAGGTGCTGCGATGAATGCGGTGAAGGACAAGGCGTCGTCTGCCGCCAGTGCCCTCAAGGAGAGCTATGCCTCCGGCGGCCGCGCCGCCTTCACCGCGACGGGCGGGCGCACCACGGGGGGAGCGTCGGCGGAGCCAGGGAGCGGTGGTGCAGCTAGCGGCGCAGATGGAGGGGCCGGTCCAGCCCCCGACGGCAAGCCGCCGCGCTGGGCGCGGAAAATGAAGCGCCGCAATGCCACGGCCCATGCGGCGGAAGCCGCCAATGTCATCCGCTCCGCCGACGGCGGCGGCGGAAGTTCCAGCATCGACCTTTCGGAGAAAGAATGATGGCGATGTTCCGTCGCGCGACCACCAATTATGGCATCACGCCCGAGCCCGTCACGCCCTACCAGAAGGCGGCGCAGCTCTGGGACGAGCGTATTGGCTCCGCCCGCGTCCAAGCGCGTAACTGGCGCTTCATGGCCTTTGGCTCGTTGCTGCTCTCGGCCGGGCTCGGCGCGGCGCTGGTCTGGCAGTCGGCGCGCGGCACCATCGTGCCCTGGGTGGTGCAGGTGGATAAATTGGGCGAAGCGCAAATCGTGGCCCCGGCCATGGCCGGCTACACGCCCACCGATCCGCAGATTGCCTGGTCTCTGGCACGCTTTATCGAGGACGTGCGCGGCCTGTCCTCCGACCCGGTGGTGGTCCGGCAGGACTGGCTGCGCGCCTATGATTTCACCACGACGTCTGGTGCAACCGCGCTGAACGACGAGGCCCGGCTTAACGATCCGTTTTCCCGCATCGGGCGCGAGCAGGTCGAGGTGGACGTCTCCTCGGTGATCCGCGCCTCGCCGGCGAGTTTTCGCATTGCCTGGACCGAGCGGCATTACCGCGACGGGGCCTACACGGGCACCGAACGCTGGACCGCGATCCTCTCGGTGCTGATCGCACCGCCGCACGACGCCGACCGGCTGCGCCGCAACCCGCTCGGCATCTTCGTCTCCGCCATCAACTGGTCGAAGGAACTCGGACAATGATCCGCATGGTCATGCGTGTCCTGCCGCTGATGCTGCTCGCACTGTCCGCCTGCGCGGGACAGTATCATCCGCCCGCCATCCGCTATGACGACGCCGTGCGGGCGACGCGCCTGCCGGACCCACCGAAGCCCGTGCGGGTGGTCGAGATCCCGCAACCCTTGCCGCTGCCCGGCCAGTTGAAGCCGCTGCCCTCACGACGTTCGGGTCGCACGGCCCCCGAAGTCGTCGACCCGGCCGCACGGGTGACCCAGGCGAATCTGGCGGCGCGGATCCAGCCGACGCGGGCCGGCTTCATCAACGCGGTGCAGGTCTATCCCTATAGTGCCGGTGCGCTCTATCAGGTCTATGCCGCGCCCGGCGAGATCACCGACATCATGCTCCAGCCCGGCGAGAAGCTGGTGGGCAGCGGCCCGGAGGCCGCCGGCGACACGGTACGCTGGATCATCGGCGATACCGAGAGCGGGGCAGGGGCGACCAGGCGCGTTCATATTCTGGTCAAGCCGACCAGGCCAGATCTGGTCACCAACCTGATCGTCAATACCGACCGGCGGACCTATCTCGCCGAGCTGCGCTCCACCCCCGCCACCTACATGGCCTCGGTGTCCTGGGACTATCCCGAGGACGATCTGATCGCCCTCCACCGCCAGGACGCGGCCTCCGAGGATGAGGCGCCCGTCGATACCGGGCTGGACCTCAATGCCCTCAATTTCCGTTACGTGATCCAGGACGTCAAAGGCGGCGTGCCGCCCTGGCAGCCGCTCCGCGCCTTCGATGACGGGAACAAGGTCTATATCGCCTTTCCGTCCGGGATCGGACAGGGCGAACTGCCGCCGCTGTTCGTGCTGGGCCCGGACGGCAATCCGGCGCTGGTCAATTACCGCGTTCGGCAGAACTGGATGATCGTCGACCGGCTGTTTGCCGCCGCCGAACTGCGGCTGGGCGATAAGCACAGCGAGCAGCGTGTGCGCATCGTCCGCACCGACGGGCGGCGGTCATGACGGACGATCATGATCGCGATGATCGACGCGATGCCGGAGAAGCGGCCTCCTCGCAGACGCCTGTGGCGCCGCCCGATTTGCGCCTGCGTGGCGATCGGCCGCGCGTGGTGCGGCTTTCGCGCCGGGTCGTCTGGTCGCTGGGTGGAGCAGGGGCCATCGCGGTGGCCTTCGCGCTGGGGTATGCCCTGCAGGCCAGCCATCATGCGCCATCTGCCTTTGCGAATCAGGATACCAGTTCGCGCCCTGCCGCGGCGGGGCTGGAGGCTCTGCCGAAGGAATATAGCGGCGTGCCCAAGCTGGGACCGGCGCTGCCCGGCGATCTTGGTAAGCCGATTCTCAACGCGCAGCAGCAGGGCAAGTCGATCCCGGTCAATGCCATCGGCAATGATGACGCGCGCCGCGCCCAGCAGGAGATCGATGCCGCGATCGGCAGCAAGCTGTTCGTCCAGGTCGGGCAGGGGGATCGGGGTGGCGGCACTGCCGCTCCGATGGTAGGGACAGTGGCCGGAGCGGGAAGTCCATCGCGGCCGAGCGACATCGACCCGCAGGCGGGAAACCGCGGCTTTTTGGCGCAGGCGGTCGATCACCGCACGGTCAGTTTGGAACGGATCGTGGCGCCGGCTTCGCCCTATATACTCCAGGCGGGCACAGCCATCGCCGGTGCGCTCAATACTGCGGTGAATTCCGGCCTGCCGGGGCAACTTGCCGGCCATGTGACGCAGAACGTCTATGACAGCCCGACCGGACGCTATCTTCTGATTCCCCAGGGCAGCACGCTGGTCGGCCAGTACAGCAGTGCGATCGCCTTCGGGCAGGACCGCACGCTGGTGATCTGGACCCGGCTGATCCTTCCGGACGGGGAGTCCGTCGTGCTGGAGAACCTGCCGGGCGCCGACGCGATCGGCCAGGCCGGGCTCTCCGATCAGGTCGATCGGCACTGGGGCGAACTGTTCAAGGCGGCGCTGGTGACCACCATGCTCAGCGTGGGGTCCGAGGCCGGGACGTCCTTCGGCGAGAACAATCTGATGCAGGCGATCCGTAGTGGGGCGTCGAACGGGTTTTCGATGGTCGGCAATCGGCTGATCGACCGCAGCCTCAATGTCCAGCCGACCCTGACCGACCGGCCGGGCCTGCCGTTCGTCGTGCTGATCCATCACGATTTGATCCTGAAACAATATGGTGGCAAGGGGACCACAGACCATGGATAAGCTGCGCATCGCACTCGTGCCGGACGACAAGCCGGTCAGGCTGGCCGTCGAACTGCCGGCGACCGTGTTTCAGGATCTGACCCTCTATGCGGCAACCATTGCCCAATCTGCCGGGAAAGCAGGGAAACCCGAGCCGGCACGACTGATCCCGCTGATGGTGGCGCGCTTCATGGAGAGTGATCGCGCTTTCAGGAAGCGGCGGCGTCAGGCCGCGCCATCGGCGCTTCCGGAAGCAAAATCCGGATGACGCTCACGCAGCAGGGCCAGGAACGCCGCCAGCGATTGGTTCGGGTTGTTCCGCGACCAGCACGCGGTCAAACGCAGTTCGCTCGGCATGTTCTCATGGCGGATTTCCCGGTAGATCACGCCCGGGAGAGTTTCGCCGGTGCTGCTTTCGCAGTCGATCACGATGCCGCGTCCCTCCGCCACGAACGGCTTGAGGATATGCAGGCTCGTCTCATGCTCCGCGATCACGGGATGGAAGCTCCCTCGCTGGAGGTAGAAACGGATCAGCGCCGCGATGTCGGTGCCTGGGTCGACCGTACTGGTCAGGAAGCGTTCTCCGCGAAGCTGGCTCCATTCGACGACCGTCTGGCCGGCGAGCGGATGGGAGGCGGGAAGCGCCGCGACGCAACGTTCCGGCCAGAGCGGCAGTGACGCGTCGGGCCACACCAATCCGCGCGTGGTGACGATCCCCACGTCGATATGTCCCTCCTCGACCCCTTTTAGGACCTCGCGGCGCGTGCCGCCGACCAATCGCCATTGCATGTCGGGGAACCGATTGCGGAATTCCAGCAAGGTGGCGCGTAACTGCCCCGCCGAGACGGAGGTATAGAAGCCGATCGTCAGATGGCTGCCCCGACTACGGCGGACGGCGCTTCTATCCCCGGTCAGGCTCTCCATGTCGCGTAAGATGCGCCTCGCCATATGCAGGAAGTCCATGCCTTCGGTGGTCGGGTGAACACCGTTCCGTTGGCGGATAAAGAGTGCATATCCGACCCGGGTTTCGATGGCCTCGATATTTCGTGCGACGGTGACTTGGCGGATACCGAGCGCCAGGGCGGCTTTACGGAGGCTGCCCTGGTCGTAGGCTGCCAGAGCGCACCGGAGATGGCGGATGTCGATCGTCATCTGCGCACGATAACAGTGGCCCGGAATAGAAACATAGCATCACAATCGAACGAAGCGTCGTTTTTAGAGCCCTGTAATGTGAGGATTAGCTTTTTATACCAGCTTGTCGAGCTGCGTAACTATCTGTGCTGTGAGCGTGAATGCGATCAGGAAAGCAGGGCTTCCCAATGTCGCTGTCGCGGGAGAAGCCGGACGATCAGCACGCCGTCTTCGTCAACCAGATAGACGATGTGGTGGGCCTGGTGACGGTGAAGCCTGATCGGTGGGTCAAATTCAGTGCGTTCGGGCGCCAGCCCAGGATGACGGGCGATCAACGCGAAGGTCGCGGCAAGCTGGGCATGATAGCGCTCCGCCTGGTCGACTCCGAATGCGTTCACGCCGTGCAGATAGATGCCGATGATGTCCTCGTCGGCCAGCCGGGTGGTTCTATAGCGCGTCATCCGCCGTCCCGGCAGCGGCCCGCGCGATCTCAAGAATCTGATCCATGGACCGGGGGCTGACCCCGCTGCGCAGGCCTGTGGTAATATGCTCCTGCAGTTCCGCGCGCGTGGTCCGCGTTTCCTGATCGCGCCGGATCAGGTCGCGGACATAGTCGCTGGCGTTGCTGTAGCGACCGGTCCGTGCCTGCGCTTCGACCCATTCCTTCATCGGGTCGGGCAGAGAGACATTCATCGTTGCCATATGAGCCTCCAATGAACGTCATATATGCCAATTATTGGCAATGATTGTCAATCATGCGGCAATTGCGGTCGTCGCTTCCTGGGCGATCCCCTCAACGGGAGCATCTGCTTCGGCTGACGGATCTTTTCGACCCGACAGGACCGTTGAAATGCGTTCCGCCACCTTGTCGGTCGAGATCCGGACGTTCTCCCGTTTCAAATGCGCGTACCGCGCGGTCGTCTTGATGTCGCTATGACCGAGCATCCGGCCAATCATGGTCAGATCCGCGCCCATCTCCAGCGCATCGGAGGCGAAGGAATGGCGCAGATCATGAATACGGACGCCGTCCAGGCCGGCCGCCTTGCGTATCCGTCGCCAGGGCTTCTGCAGGTCAGTCAGATGGCCGCCTTTCTTCCGACCGGTGATGACATAGGGATTATCCTTCACACGGAGGATGGACTTCAGCACCTCGACGGCAGCCTGTCCCAGCTGGACGATCTTGGCGCCGGTCTTGCTGTCCGGCAGCCGGAGTTCCGCGTGGTCGAGATAGACGTGATCCCATTGCAGGGTCTGAATTTCCCGAAGTCTGCATCCGGTGAGTGCCAGCAGGCGAATCGCCCAGACAGCTTCGGGCATATCCTCCGTGGCATCCAGCGTGGCGCCAAGCCGGGCGTACTCCTCCCCGGTGAGGTAGCGCTCTCTCTTCTCTTCCTTATACCGTCGCACGCCCCGGCAGGGATTGATGCCATCGGCGCGGATGCCCCACAAATCGGCAAGGCTGAACATCTTGGAGATTACGCCGAGCGTCCGGTTGGCCTGGTAGGGGATATGTCGCTGTTCGCCGTGGAAGTCGGCGATGTCGGCACGGGTGATGTCCGCCACGCGCCACGATCCGAATTTCGGCACGATGAACAGATCGACCGACCGCTTGTATTCCGCTTGCGTGGTCGGCTTCAGGTGGATGTCGACATACTCTTCCAGAAAGCGCTTGCCGAACTCCTTGACCCTCATCGACCGGCGTTCCTCGGCCCGCACATCCGCCGGGTTCTCGCCGTCATGAACCCGGGCCAGCACCTTGATGGCTTCCTCGCGGGCGAGATCCGCCGTCCATGGGCTGCCATGCTGCCCGATGGTATAGCGCCGCATCCGGCCGCCCGAGCGATAATGGATGACATAGACCTTGCGCCCCGATGGCCAGACCCGGACCGCGAAGGCGGGAATGCTGTCGTCCCACAGGAAATAGTCCTTCGCTGCCGGCTCCGCCGCCGTAATGGCGCGCTTGGTGATTTTGGGCATCCTTGCCTCCACCGCAGGAAACACATAGGAAACAGATGAGAGCGTAACCGGGCGTAGCGGGTACAAGATCTGCGTAGCGTTTCGGGTGGAAGTATCAAGAAAAATAAGGGTGTTAGCGTAGTCGAGCGTAGAACTGTCGGCTGGAGCGTAGCCGAGCGTAGGCCAGTTTTACTGACTCATAACCTGAAGGCCGCAGGTTCAAATCCTGCCCCCGCAACCATGAATCACGTTTGAAAACAAATGCTTATACCAAAGGACGTAGCCACTGACTCGTGTGTGAAGTGACGAACGGCGCCGGCTCTGATTCTCTTGATGCGGGAGGATCTGGCTGATGACGGCGGCGGTAAAGCTACGAGATGACTATTCGGCCTCTGATCTGAGGCGACTTGCGGCGCGCAGCCAGCAGGCGAACGCTGCGCGCCGGCTTCTGGCCCTGGCGGCGATCCGTGACGGGTCCAGCCGGACGGATGCGGCCCGCGTAGGCGGCATGGATCGCCAGACATTGCGAGACTGGGTTCATCGCTTCAATGCCGAAGGACCCGATGGCCTGCGCGATCATCAGCACGCGGGGCCAGCCTGCCGATTGAACGGGGCACAGCAGGCCGAATTGAAGGCCCTGGTCGAGGCGGGCCCGGATCGGCAGCGCGATGGCGTGGTGCGCTGGCGCCGGGTCGATCTGCAACGCGTGATCGAGGAGCGCTTCGGCGTCGTCTACCACGAGCGGCACGTGTCCACTCTGCTGAAACGGCTTGGTTTTTCCCATGTCAGCGCCCGGCCACGCCATCCGGGTCAGGACGCTGGCGTCATGGAGGCGTTTAAAAAAACTTCCCCCGCATCCTGAACGCCCATATCGGCCATCTGCCTAAGGGCAAGCCGATCGAGATCTGGTTCCAGGACGAGGCCCGGATCGGCCAGAAGAACGGGATCGTCCGACAATGGGCCCGGCGCGGCACGCGGCCACGCCAGCCGGCCGACCAGCGCTACGAGAATGCCTGGTTGTTCGGGGCGATCTGCCCGGCGCGCGGCAAAGCCGCCGGCTTGGCGCTACCGTTCATCGGCACGGCCGGCATGCAACTGCATATCGAGGAAATCTCACGCTGCGTCGCCCGCGGTGCCCACGCTGTCGTGCTGCTCGATCGCGCAGGATGGCATACCACCGACAAGCTGAAGCTGCCCCGCAATATCAGCCTGATCTTCCTGCCGTCCCGCGCTCCCGAACTGAACCCGGTCGAGAATATCTGGCAGTTCCTTCGCGCCAACTGGCTGTCCAACACCGTCTTCGACGGCGTCGAGCACATCATCGACGCCGCCTGTTCCGCCTGGAACAATCTCGCCGCCCTCCCGGAAACCATCCGATCCATCGGACTCAGAAAATGGGCTCACACAAGTCTGTGTCTATAACCGTTGGTATTAGGCCGCCTCATGGGCGGCCTTCGGCGTTCATGGCACCCCAACCGGAAGCATATAGGAAGCAGCCGGAAGCGAATTCCCGTGTAATAGGCGCGTGCGAAGTGGCGTCGAAGGGGGCGGGCGCGAATCGGACACGGCTTCTTCTACAAGAGGGCCGACCCAAGATCGGACTTTGAAACGGAATCGACGATAAAATCTGTCACGGTGCGGATCGATGTCGAATGTTTCAGATCCGCGTGGACGACGAGCCAGATTTCCCTTGAAAACGCATCGCCGTCGAAAGGTAGGCGTTCCAAGTGTCAGGCGAAGTGAGAAAGTGACCCCCTGTCGCAATGAGGAACTGACCCCCCTTCGTTTTTGAAAGGGGCACCGATGACGGAAGAAAAGAGCATGATTTCCGCATTGTCTGGAACGATGCGGGGAACGGGGATGCTGCAACCCGAGGAGGTTGCCGCGATGATGCGGCTGCACGGGCTTGGCTGGGGAGCCAAGCGGCTGGCGCGGGAGTTTGGCTGTTCGCGGAACACGGCGCGACGATATGTCCGTGCTGGCGGGGCGATCGCGTATCGGCAGCCTGAGCGGCGGTCGGCGTTCGATGGTCTGGACGATTGGCTTCGGGAGCGGTTCTTCCGGCACGACGGCAATGCCGACGTGATCCGCCAGGAACTGGCGAGCGAGCATGGGATCGTCATTGGGCTTCGCTCGGTCGAGTTGAAGGTCCGGCCGTGGCGGCGGGAGTTATTGGCCCGGAAGCGGGCGACGGTTCGCTTCGAGACGCCGCCTGGGCGGCAGTTGCAGATCGATTTCGGCGAGACGCGGGTGTGGATCGGCGATGAGCGGCTGCGGGTGTATCTGTTCGTGGCGACGCTCGGCTATTCGCGCCGCCTGCATATCCGCGCGTCGCTGAGGCAGGGACAGGCGGACTGGTTCGCGGGCATGGAGGGCGCATTCCTGCGGTTCGGCGGGGTTCCGGCGGAGATCCTGCTCGATAATGCCAAAGCTCTGGTCGAGCATCACGACGCGACGACGCGGGAGGTTCGTTTCAATGGGCGGCTGCACGCCTTTGCGCGGTATTGGGGCTTTGCGCCGCGTGCCTGCGCGCCGTATCGCGCCCGGACCAAGGGCAAGGACGAGCGCGGGGTCGGCTACGTCAAGAAGAACGCGGTCGCGGGACGGCGTTTCGCGAACTGGGCGATGTTCGAGGCGCATCTTGACCAATGGACGCGCGAGATTGCCGACCGGCGCGTGCATGGCACGACGGGCGTTGCACCGTCGGAGCGTTTCGCCGGCGAGGCCGAGGCCCTGCGCCCGCTCGGTGGACGCGCGCCGTTCGGCCAGTTGCGCGATCTGGTGCGCAAGGTTCAGGCCGATTGCGCGATCGACCTGGACACCAACAGCTACTCCGTGCCGTGGCGGCTGATCGGCGAGAGCGTCCAGATTGTGGTGCTGGGCGGACGCGTCGTCGTGCGTCATGCCGGGCAGGTCGTGGCGGATCATCCGCTTTGCGCGGGACGCCGGCAGCGGATCGTCGATCGCTCCCATCTCGCCGGCGTGGTCGGCGGACCGGCCGCGAACGGCCCATCACTTGCCGGGCTACCGACCCCGTTGCCCGACCTGCTCCGGCCGCTGGCCGAATATGAGGCTGTCGCGGGAGGGGCCTGGTGATGGCGGGCGTGGACCATGCGGCATTGGTCGGGATGCTGGACCGGCTCAAGCTGACGGCGATCCGCGACCAGCTGGACACGCTGCTCGACGAGGCGGCGCGCTCGGACATGACGTTACGCGAGGCACTGGCATTCCTGGTCGGGCGCGAGATCGCGCGACGCGACGAGCGCCGCATCGCCATGGCGAGCAAGATGGCGCAGTTCCCGTTCGTGCGGGAACTCGACGGCTTCGAGTTCGACGCCCAGCCGTCCCTCGATCCCCGGCAGGTCCGCGATCTGGCCGAGTGCCGCTGGGTCGCGCACGGCGATACGATCCTGCTGCTGGGGCCGCCGGGAACGGGGAAGACGCATCTGGCCGTGGCGCTCGGGCGCGAGGCGATCCGGCGAAACTACAGCGTGCAGTTCGTCACCGCCGCGACATTGGTCGCCATGCTGGCCAAGGCGCATGCGGACGGCGCGCTGGACAAGCAACTGGCGCTCCTATCGCGACCGAAGCTGCTGATCATCGACGAACTGGGCTATCTGCCGTTCGAAGCCAACGCCGCGCATCTGTTTTTCCAGCTCGTCTCAAGGCGCTACGAGCGCGGCTCGATCCTGCTGACCTCCAATCGCTCGGTCGGAGAATGGGGCGAGGTCTTCGGCGACCCGGTGGTGGCCACCGCCATCCTGGACCGCCTGCTGCACCATTCCACCGTGATCACCATCCGCGGCGACAGCTACCGTCTGCGGGAGAAACGACGCTCCGGCCTTCTGCAGAAGGCCGGAGCGTCCATCAGAGAAGCCGAGACAACCACTTCATGACGGGGTCAGTTCCTCGCTTCGCCAAAGGGGTCAGTTCTTCAATTCGTTTGACACATGTCCACGAGTTCGCGTTTGCTGACGTGCTCCCCGAAAATTGGACCAGTTCGAGTTGGAATTTTCCACTTATGATCCCGTGCTCGGGATGAGGAGAGTTCCATGAAGGCATCGAAGTTCACCGAGGCGCAGATCGCGTTTGTTCTGAAGCAGGCCGAAGGGGGAGCGTCGGTCGCCGAGGTCTGCCGCAAGGCGGGCATTTCGGATGCGACGTTCTACAATTGGCGGAAGAAATATGCGGGTCTGATGCCGTCCGAGATGAAGCGGCTGCGGGTGCTTGAAGAGGAAAACGCCAAGCTGAAGCGGATCGTGGCGGACCTGTCGCTTGATAAGGCGATGCTGCAGGACGTGCTGTCAAAAAAGCTTTAAGGCCTGCGCGCAAACGCGAACTCGTGGACATGCTGCAGGGCGACTGGAAAGTCTCGACACGACGCGCCTGCGCGGTGCTGCGGATCGACCGCTCGCTCTATGTCTACAAGTCGAAGCGTGGCACGCAGGCCGAACTGACACAGAAGATCCGCGAGATCTGTGAAACGCGCGTTCGCTATGGCTATCGGCGCGTTCATGTCCTGTTGAAACGCGATGGCTGGGCGGTCAATCCGAAGCGGATCTATCGGCTTTACAAGGAGTTGGGCTTGCAGTTACGCAACAAGGTGCCCAGGCGCCGGGTCAAGGCGAAGGTGCGCGAGGATCGCCGTCCGGCCGCCCATAATAACGACACCTGGGCCATGGATTTCGTGCACGACCAGCTAGCGACGGGCCGCAAGATCAGGATCCTGACGGTGATCGACACTTTCTCCCGCTTCTCGCCGGCGACCGATCCACGGTTCAGCTATCGTGGCGAGGATGTCGTCCAGACGCTGGAGCGGATCTGTGCGCAGATGGGTTACCCAAAAAGCATCCGGGTCGACCAGGGCACGGAGTTCGTCAGCCGGGATCTGGATCTCTGGGCGTATCAGAAGGGGGTCGTGCTCGACTTCTCCCGCCCCGGCAAACCGACCGACAACAGCTTTATCGAGTCCTTCAACGGGAAATTCCGGGCTGAGTGCCTGAACACGCACTGGTTCATGAGCCTTGACGACGCCCGGGCAAAAATGGAGGCTTGGCGTCAGGACTACAACGAGGTCCGCCCACACAGTGCCATCGGCAATAAACCGCCGATATCGCTGCTCAATAGCTTGCCGGCGTGCTTGCCGGTCGAGCCCTAACCCCGGGAATTTCCAGCTCGCCCTGGCCTAAGATCGGGGAGCACTTTATTGCGCGCAGGCCTTAAAGCTTTTTTGACAGCACGTCCTGCAGCATCGCCTTATCAAGCGACAGGTCCGCCACGATCCGCTTCAGCTTGGCGTTTTCCTCTTCAAGCACCCGCAGCCGCTTCATCTCGGACGGCATCAGACCCGCATATTTCTTCCGCCAATTGTAGAACGTCGCATCCGAAATACCCGCCTTGCGGCAGACCTCGGCGACCGACGCTCCCCCTTCGGCCTGCTTCAGAACAAACGCGATCTGCGCCTCGGTGAACTTCGATGCCTTCATGGAACTCTCCTCATCCCGAGCACGGGATCATAAGTGGAAAATTCCAACTCGAGCTGGTCCAATTTTCGGGGAGCACGTCAACGTCCATCGGATAGCGCAGGGAAAGATTGGCGCCGTCGATATCGACCTGCACGCCGCGCGCCGCGCCCGGCTTGGGCAGGAATTCGCTGTAGGGAAAGGATGAGCCGACCATCAGCAGCGTGTCGCATCCCTGCATCAGTGCCCAGGATGGCTGGGTGCCCAGCAGGCCGATCGATCCGGTGACGAAAGGCAGGTCGTCGGGCAGGGCGGCCTTGCCCAGCAGGACCTTGGCCACGTCAGCCTCCAGCATCTCGGCCACCGCCAGCAGTTCGTCGGTCGCGTCCAGCGCGCCCGCGCCGGCCAGGATTCGCGACCCGGCGTCCTTCGTTCAACACCGCCGCGGCACGGTGCAGGGCTGCGTCGTCCGGCACCATGGCCGTGTCGGGAAAGCCTGTCCCGGTGTGGGTCGCGCCATGCGCCACCGGCGGGTCGGCATAGGGCAATTCCTGCAGGTCATTCGGCAGGATCACGCAGGTCGGTGCCCGTTGGGCGGCGGCGGTCCGCACTGCCTGGTCGATCAGGTGCCGTACCTGCGACGGTACGGAGGCGGTGGCGACGAATGCGCCGGCCACGTCCTTGAACAGGCATTGCAGGTCGATTTCCTGCTGGTACTGCGCACCGATCGCCGATCGCGCCTGTTGTCCGACCAGGGCGACGACCCCGACATGGTCCAGCTTGGCGTCGTACAGGCCATTGAGAAGGTGGATGGCGCCCGGTCCCGACGTGGCGTAGCAAAGGCCGATCTGTCCGGTGAACTTGGCGTGCGCGCAGGCCATGAAGGCTGCCATTTCCTCGTGCCGGACCTGGACGTATTCCATGCCCAGGTCCAGCATCTTCTGCAGCGCGACGTCCAGACCGCCGACGCCGTCGCCGGGATATCCATAGACGCGGCGCAATCCCCATTCGCAAAGACGACGCCAGACGAACTCGCTTACATTCATGGGATCGATCCTTGTCGAGGCCGGATCCGTACGGGCGGGCCGTCAGCCCCGCAGCGTCAAGGGCCGGTCCATATCGCCGGGCAGCAGGCACTGGCTGGACCGCGTGAACCGCCACGCGCGGATGCGGACGGCGCCAGAACACGTCGAAACGCTCCGCCGGCCATGTCCGTTTTTCGGGAATGTCCGCCAGGGCGTCCGGCGCGATCGCGCTTGCCGGGGCCGGCAGGCCTTCACGCTCCCAGTAGACCAGATGCACGCCCGGCGGCCGGCGCAATACGGTCTGTTCCGGCCGGCGGCTGTGGCCCCCATCCTTGCGAAAAGCGGAGGCGAGGATTCTGTCGGGCGTCGGCAAGGACGCCTGGACGCACGGGTCGCTGCCCAGCAACAGGGCAAGCGCGCCCGCGGGTTGCCAGCCCCGGGCGCCGAGTGCGTGTTCGTCCGGGCGGCCGGTGGGGGACAGGCCGATTTCGTCGCGCGCCTTGTCCGGCTTTTCGGCATGCCGCATCAGGACGATTTCGGCCTCGGCCATCGCAGGTCCCCTTTGCGTAGGTTTCGGACTGTGCCTGTGACGCGGGCGTACCGGGAAAAGCCCGTCGGTTTCCGCATGACCGCGAAAGTCATCGGCCAGTCGGAGGGCCCGGAATCAACGGTGCGGCGGATCAGGGGTTGCTGGATCGCCGTATCGCCATCGGCCCAGACGCACCACAGCCCGAACACGCTACGCCGACCATGCGCCCGCGCGACCATCTCCCTCCAGCATAAGGTCCGCGGCGATCACAACGTCGAGGCCGAAGGCGATCGTGAACGGCAGCGGCGCCGAGGCCGCCAAATGCGTAACCAGCCAGTGGAGATGTTGGCTGTCACGTTCATACATCGCGACGCTGACGTGTCCTGCATCGCCGTCGCGTCCTGCCCCGGCGGCATGGTGAGGTCGAGCGCCTATCGCTTCGCGCTGCCGGTTTCTGTGCTGTCGCGGGTCAGGAACAGCCCCACTGTTTCCGGCAGGGCCTGCGCCAGCCATTCGGCCATGGCCTTTTCCTCCTCCAGGATCTGCGCGCAGACGTCACGCGTCTGGATGTCGCCGCAGAACTCGGCGGCGGCGATCAGCGCCACGTAAGCGGACACTTCGAAATGTTCGAAGGCGTAGCTCGCCATGGAGCCCTTGATCACTTCGTCCGCCATCAGCGAGCCGCCCAGACCCTGCAGCATGGCCATGAGCTTTCCGCCCGTATCCTTGAGGCCGGACGGGCTGCTGCCGTGGCGTTCGATACAGCCGCGGATCAGGGTGGCCTGGCGGCGTGTCTCCTCCAGGTGCTGCCGAATTTTTTCCTGCAGGATAGGATAATTTTCAAGGCGGGCAGCCTGGGCCTGCAGCATCTTTTCTGCCTGTTCTTCCATGGCATGCGCGTCGCGCAGCCAGTCAAGCAGGTGCCCGGATGGCGTCTTGCTCATGGCTCGGATTCCTTTGCAACGGGCTGCCGGAATTCGTCCGGCAGTCAGACAAGACGCCACGTTCACAGATGTTGCATGTCTACGCCGCAAGCTTGCGTGAAGAGATCGTCAAATTTATCTGTTCCATTGGCTCATTTGTACTCTCACTGGGACGTGTTCCGGACGTTGGAGATTTTTCCTGTCTCTTGGGGACCGGACTGCCATATGCGGGAGGTGTCCCGGACAGGGGGAAATCATCATGCGCGCGTTGACACGGCATGCAGGAACAGATCCTGGCCATGACCAAGGGAGCCGGGCCGGACGCCGTTATCGAAGCAGTGGGGCTGGAAAGCCACGGCGCGACCACGGCCCAGAGCGTGGCCTCGGCGGTGATGGGTGCCGTGACCAGTTTCGAGCGGCCTTTTGCCTTGAACCAGGCAATCCTGGCCTGCCGTCCAGGCGGAACAGTGTCCATGCCGGGGGTCTTCGTCGCCCAGGTCGGTCCCATCGCCCTGGGCGCGCTGATGCAAAAGGGCCTGACCCTGCGTACGGGGCAGACGCACATGCTGCGCTATATGCGGCCGCTTCTGGATCTTATCCTTGCCGGCCGGTTGCGGTCGGACAGCATTATAACCCATCGTGCAAAACTTGAAGATGGTCCGGAACTGTACGAGGCTTTTCGTGCAAAACGGGAAGGATGCATAAAGGTGATGATGACGCCTCACGCTGGGTAGCGATATACCGCATTCCTCCTTTCCGATCCTGTTCCACAGGACGAAAAACTAAACCAGCGCCGAGACGAAACTCCACCCGAACGGGGGTTGTTAGCAGCCACGGATCCTTTTTCGAGCGGGCGGTGAGTGTCGGAGGCGCTTCGGCCGTAGTCGGGATCTGTTCCGATCCAGATGGCAAAAAACGAAGTGGAAGACATCATGTCGACAAGAGAAAAGACATTGTCTGATGCGTTTTATGAAACGCTGAAAGATATCTATTTCGCTGAAAAGCAGATCGTAAAGGCATTGAAGAGGTCCGAGCGCGTGGCGCAGGAACCGGAGTTGCGGGAGGCGTTCGAGACTCACCGCAGCGAAACGATGCAGCATATCGAGCGCTTGAATCAGGTCTTCGAAATTATCGGCAAGGCCCCGCGCTCCAAGACCTGCGAGGCAATGCAGGGAATTCTTGCCGAAATGGAGGATGATCTGGAAGAGTTTGGTGGATCGGAAGCGTCCGACGCGGTACTAATCGGCACCGCTCAGGCGATCGAGCATTATGAAATCACCCGCTACGGCACGCTGAAGACATGGGCGGCCGATCTTGGCCTTTCAGACGCGGAAAAGTTGCTGGATGAAACACTGGGCGAGGAAAAGCGGACCGATTCTCTGCTTTCCGAAATCGCTCAACAGATCAACAATCCGCAGGCCAGTGCTCACCAGCCGGAGCGTGAGACGGAAGGGAATACCTAGCAATCAGGTTGAAACACGTTCTTGGCCAGATCCAGGCCGATGATGGCAACGCCCTTTCTGGACTGCGAAACCCACCGGGGGAAAACGTTATATTTAGAAGATATAGGAATGTGTTATGTACCATCATGTAAAAAAGCTGATGTATACAGTGCGGATCGGTGAAGCCGATCCGAGATTCGGTGCCATGCTTCTGGAGCAATTTGGCGGGGCGAACGGCGAGCTGGCCGCGGCGATGCAATATTCGATTCAGGGCATTAACACGGATGATCCGATGCTGAAGGATCTGCTGATGGATATCGGCACCGAGGAATTGAGTCACCTGGAGGTGATCGGCACGCTGGCTCGCATGCACCTCAAGCCGATGAAAACGTCGCGGGAGGACGCTGACGCCGACCCGCTGCTCGCCATCACCGGGGGGAGTGGTGTCAATCTGTTTAACTCCCGAGGCAATGCGTGGACGGCTGATTACCTGAAGATCACCGGGCAGCCAGAGGTAGACCTTCGTAACAATATCGCGGCGGAGGCCCGTGCGAAGATCACCTATGAGCGGTTGATCGATTTTTGTGACGACCAGGGCACACGGGATGCGCTGCAGTTCCTGATGACTCGTGAAATCACGCATATGAAGGCCTTCATGCTGGCATTGGACAGCCTGGGCTTGTCGCCTCTGGAGATCGGCTCGCTTCAGCCCACTCCGGATCTGGTGGACCAATATTTCAATGATTCGACCGACGAAGATGGAGACGGTTCTGCGGACATGGCCGGCTCCTTGTCGAGTAAAGGGGGATTCAAGTGTATAGACAGCCCTGCATTCCATCCTGAACTGATGGCGGTGGACGGACCGAACTGACACGAGTCCGTCCACGATGATGTCGCGGGAGCCGATAAGGAAGACGGCTCCCGCGCATGCGGTTTCGCCTGCTAACGGCAACTGACCAATTCGTCTCCGACTTCGTATTCAATCACAGTTTCGGTAAGCTGAAACGCGTTCTGGGTGGCTGCGCCATAGATGGTGTTGTCGTAGATCGTCCAAACATCGGCGCCGCACGTGGCGAGCGAAGCAACGACTTTCGCATGAGCTTCAATAGCCTCTTTCCCATAAATTGACTCGTAGATGCGAGGGGAGCCGTGCAGCCGAAAATAGGCGAGGCCGCTCCAGCCTCCGGGTTGCGCCGCAAGCAATGGTTTGGCCGGATCCGCCGCGACCCGTGACACTTGCTGCCTCCCTAACATGTGGTCGACCTCCGGCTGGAACCAACTGGCATGTCTCGGCTCCAAAACGACAGATCCAGTGACCGTGGCCTTCAGCTCATTGATGAATCGTTCGGTGATGTCGCCGGCGTAGGCGAAACTCGGAGGAAGCTGAACCAGGACGGGACCACGCTTGTCGCCCAAGCCGCTCGTTTCCTCGGCAAAGCGTTCGATGAGCGCCCGACAATCGATCAAGCGGCGCTCATGCGTGATCGTTTTGGGCAGCTTGACGGAGAAGCGGAATTCGGGCGGCACGCTTGCTGCCCAGCGCTCATAGGTCGTGCGCCGGTGCGGTCGATAGAAGCTGCTATTGATCTCGACAGCTGAAAAGCGCGCGCCATAACGTTCAAGGTGCGTGCCGACCGAGGGAAATCGCTGGGTAAGCGCGGACGGGATCGACCAACCAGCGACGCCGATGCGAATGGACATGAGCGGCTTCTCCTATGACCGGACGACGACGGATCTCAGCTCCCAGCTTGCGATTCCTGCCAGCCGATCTCGAGGCTGCCGCGTTATTGATGCCAGCTCAGGCCCTTCGGCACCATTGAGAAACCGCAGGCGCGCAGGGCAGCGTCCAGCTTCGTCGTCCTCACGGGACGGTCGTCAACCATTTCAAGCGTGAACATGAGATGCTTCTCGCGCTTAAGCGCGGCGGCGAGCGCTGCAAGACTGGTGCTGAGGACGGGGGCGAGGGCGGGATCATCCGCATCGATATAAGTCAGCAGGTTACGGCCGCCCTGCGTAAGATAGAATACGAGGCGTTCAGCGGCGATCACGACGAACGCGCCGCCGCGGCGGGTCGGGCGGATCGCGGATCGGTGCGGCGGCCATGGCAGAATCATGCCGAAGGGGTTGGCCGGATCGCCAGCCGAAAGCGCGACCGGAACGGGATCGGCGGAACGCATGTCCGCGAGTTCGCGGAGCCGGTCGACGGTCGCACGTTCCGCGAACTGGGCGGCCCCCAGCCCTTCGACGAAGCGGCCGCGCACGATCTGCCCCGCATCCTCCATGCTCCGGAAAAGCGGCTGGAGCGCGGGGAAGCCGCCCGGCACGTCTTCCGCGACGGCCGCGCCGCGTGTGACGATGCCGTACCGGTCGAGAAGCCCCTCGACCAGCGCCAGTGTACGGGCGGTGTCGCTGGCCGATTCGCGGGGCAGCAGCGACCAGCGGCCCGCCAGGGTCGGATCGCCCCGTGCACCGGATGTCGAAGCACCGGTTGTCCTCGGTTGCGCGAACGAGGACAATCCGCGAAGCCCCCTGCGTCGCCGCGACAGGTGAATCGGACGGTGCGGCGCGCGTGTGCCCGTGCGAGCCCGTAGCGGCGACCAGCTGTCGCTGGTGATATATCCGGCCCAGGCAAGGTCCCAGAGCGCCGTAGCGAGATCGGACGCCGGGACCAGCGGACCATCGTCCCTGGTCCCGACCGATCCTTCCGCCAATCGGGCGGGCGCCAATGTCGCAAGCTGGCGTGCGAAATAGGCTCCGCCATCGGCGAGAACATCGAGGATCGCTCGCTGAAGCGGCGACAGGGCCGCTGCGTCATCAGCGCCTGCTGTGGGCGGCAGAGTTTCGGCGGCGAATTCTCGCGGATGCAAAGAGATCAGGCCGTCTTCCCCGCTGAGCTTGCCATGGCCGCACCACAGGACCGTCTCGATGGAGATCAGTTCGTCCAGCATGGCCGGGGTGTAGTTGTGCACGCGGGCACGCAGGATCTGGTTCTCCCACACCGAGGCCGGCAAAGGCACGCCGGCGAGTTGTTCGATAACGCGGGCGACACCGTCGATGCCCGTGAGGGCTCCCCCCTCCGTATGCCTGGGATGCAGCGCGGCCTGCCCGACGGACAGGGGAACAAGGCCGTGGCGTTCCAGTAGCAGGCGTACATAGGTTTCTCTGGTGGCCGGGCGGGTCGCCTCGCGCGCGGCCTTTAGCGAGCGCAGCCGCAGGCGCCGGAACACGTCGTCCGCTATCCATTCGTGGCCAGCCAGCGGATTAGGCATGGGGGGATTGCGCATCGAGGGATCGGCGCCCGCGGACTCCTCCTGCGCTTCCAGCCGGCGCTCGACGCCGAAATTCCCCTTGAGCAGCTTGCCCTGCGCGCGCAGCCGTTCCAGTGCCGCGTCGGCGACCGTGACGCCGAGCCCGAAACGGACTGCGATCGCGTTCGTCGTGAACGGTCCATGGGTGCGCGCATATCGCGCGACCAGATCGCCGAGCGGGTCGGCGGCCGGCTGCAGGAAGATGTCGGGCAGACCGGCCGGCAGCGTCACGCCGAGCGCGTCGCGCACGCGGGCGGCGTCCTCGACGGCGGTCCAGCACGCTCGGCCTGCGATCGCCACCCGGATGAGGCGGCGCTCGGTCGCGAGTGTGGCGAGACAGGCTTCGGCGTTGCCATCCGTGAGGCGCCCCACGACCTCCTCTGCCGACAAGGGGCCGAGTTCGCGCACGAGATCGGCCACGCCCTCCTTCCCCTTCGCCCGATAAGCCGGTGCCAGGCGCTGCAACTCATTCTCGACCTGGTCAACGACCAGGGGATCGAGAAGTGTCCCAAGATCGACTTCGCCGAGAAGTTCGGCGAGCAGCCCACTGTCCAGAGACAGCACCGAGGCGCGTCGCTCGGCGATCGGCGCGTCCGTCGCATACATGAATTCGGCAACGTATCCGAACAGAAGGTCCGCCGCGAACGGCGACGGAATTTCGGTTGTCACCTCCACGATCCGAATCGCGCCATCCGCGAGCCGGCGCGCCAGGCTGTCGAGTGCTGCGAGGTCATACACGTCCCGCAGGCATTCGCGGGCGGTCTCGATCAGGATCGGAAAATCCGGATGGTCCCGCACGATCTCCAGCAACTGGCCGGCGCGCAGCCGCTGCTGCCACAACGGGGAGCGATGGCCGGGCGCACGGCGCGGCAGAAGCAGCGCGCGAGCGGCGCATTCCCGAAAGCGGGCAGCGAACAATGCCGAGCCGCCCACGGCTTCTGTCACAATGCCCCTGAGTTTGTCCGGGTCGAAGAGGAACAGTTCCGCCCCCGGCACCTGTCCAGCGGTATCGGGCAGGCGGGCGACGATGCCGTCGTCACTGGCCACTACCGAAGGGTCGACACCGAACCGGCGCCGGACGCGCGCCGCGATCGCCAGCGCCCAGGGATCGTGCACGCGGCGCCCATAGGGCGAGTGCAGGATGACCCGCCAGTCGCCGGCCTCGTCGCGGCAGCGCTCGACCACCAGCGTCCGATCCGTCGGCAGCACGCCGGTCGCCGCACGCTGCGCGTCGACGAGCGCACGCATGTTGGCGATCGCGTTCGTGTTCAGCCCGGCCGCCCGCAGCCTCGTCGCCGGCGGGGGAACGGTATCGTCGTCTCCGGTTTCTTCGCGTATTCCGGCGTCGAGCGCGGCCAGGAAGGCGCCGATCGCTTCCCCCAGTTCGGCGGGCCGCCGCACGCCATCGCCGTGCCAGAAAGGTAGCCGGGCCGAGCGGCCCGGCGCCGGCGTCACGATAACCTGGTCGTTGGTGATCTGTTCGATGCGCCAGGACGTCGTGCCGAGTGTGATGATGTCGTTCACCCGGGATTCGTAGACCATCTCTTCATCGAGTTCCCCGACGCGGCGCGACCCGGCCCGTTCCTCGCCCTCAGGGAGGACGACGGCAAACATTCCCCGGTCGGGAATGGTGCCGCCGCTCGTGACGGCAAGCTGCAAGGCGCCGGGACGCGGCGTCAGGACCCCGGTCTCGCGGTTCCAGACCAGGCGGGGGCGGAACGCGGCGAAATCGTTGGAGGGATAGCGCCCGGCGAGCATGTCGAGCGTCGCATCGAACGCGCCGCGCGGCAGGGTCCGGAAAGGCGCGGCGCGGCGCACCGCCGCATACCAGTCCTCGACGGCCACGGGTGAGACTGCGACCGCCGCCACCGTCTGCTGGGCCAGCACGTCGAGCGGGTTGCGAGGCGGGTCGATCGCCTCGATACGGCCGGCGCGCATGGATTCGACGGTTACGGTGGCATCGACCAGATCGCGCCGCGTGCGGGGATAGACCAACCCGGATGACGCGCCGCCGACCTGATGGCCGGCGCGGCCCACCCGTTGCAGGCCACTCGCCACCGATGGGGGCGCTGCAACCTGGATCACCAGATCGACCAGCCCCATATCGATGCCGAGTTCCAGGCTCGACGTCGCGACGACGCAGCGTAGATCGCCGGATTTGAGGGCGTCTTCGATCTCGCGGCGCTGCTCTTTCGAGACCGAGCCATGATGCGAGCGCGCGAGCAGCGGCGGCACGCCCGTCGATCGCTTTTCGGTGCTGCCGGAGGCCGACGCGTAATGGACGGGCGGCTCGGCATTCGGCATGAGCGGCGCGTCTTGCGCGAATCGCTCGGCATAGAGTTCGTTAAGCCTTGCCGTGAGCTTCTCGGCAAGGCCGCGCGAATTGGCGAAGACGATCGTCGCGCGCTGGGCCAGGATCTTCTCGAAGATGCTGGCTTCGACATGAGGCCAGATCGAGCCGCCTCGTACGCTCCGTTCCTCATCGCCGGCCTGGCCGCCCGATGCCGCCAGGTCGCCCATGTCCTTGACCGGCACCACGATCTTCAGATCGAGCCGGCGGCTCGAGGGCGGATTCACGACCGTGACCGGCTGCGCCCCACCCAGGAATTGCGCCACCCGATCGACCGGACGCACGGTCGCCGACAATCCGATCCGCTGGGCTGGTGTGGCCAGCAGCGCGTCCAGACGCTCCAGGCTCAGCGCCAGATGCGCACCGCGCTTGGTGTCGGCCACCGCATGAACCTCGTCGACGATCACGGCCTGTATGCCACGCAGCGTCTCGCGCGCCTTCGAGGTCAGCATCAGATAGAGTGACTCGGGCGTAGTGATGAGAATATCGGGAGGGCGGCGCAGCAGCCCCGCCCGTTCGGCCGCAGGGGTATCGCCGGTGCGCATGCCGACAGTGATTTCAACGGGTGCGTCACCGCGCCGCTCCCGCTCCACTCCAACGCCATGGAGCGGGATTCGCAGATTGCGCTGCACGTCGGCGCCGAGCGCTTTGACCGGCGAGATGTAGAGAATGCGTGTCGCCGCCCTTGCTTCGGGCGTCGTTGACTCGGGTGCCGCCTCTGCGGCGGTCTCCGCCTCGCGCTCGCGGAAAAGCCGGTCGATCGCATGCAGGAATGCGGCCAGGGTCTTGCCCGAACCGGTCGGCGCGATCACCAGTGCGTTTTCCCCGGCGCCGATGACCGCCCAGGCTGCCGCCTGCACCGCGGTCGGACACGCGAACGCCGCGTCGAACCATGCGCGGGTCGCGGAGGCGAACCTTGCAAGCGGGTCGGCGTTCGGGGTTTTCCTTCGGGGCGTCATTCCGCAGGTTCTTTCTGCTTTTCAGCGGCAGCCTTGGTCGTTCAATCCACAGGAGCAGTTTGTCACAAACGCGTCTACGCGACTTCAAAAGATTTGGCGTCGAACGGGTCGATCCGTGGAGCGATTGAGCGGCCGGCTGCGACGGCGGCGGCGGTGGCTGGATGGAGCATGGCCGGATGCTCGGCACGGTGGCGCCCTGTCCGTCAGCTTCCGGTGAGGGCGACCACGCTCACGGGCGTAGCACTCCGAGGGGCACAGCGCAGTCGGGAACGGCAATCCCCCACCCGTCCGGTCCATGAGGTCGGCGCAAGAAGCATGAAAGCTTGCCAGCGTAGGCCGCTGGCTTTGACGAAATGTCCATGCGACGAGCACATCGGATCACGATAAATGCCACGCGCGCTGATCTTGCGCCCTGTCCGCGGTTCCAGCGTATCGTCGACCCCCGATGATGACCGAACCGTCAGGCACCAGAACCGCGACCAGCCAGACAAACGGCGTCTTGGCCAGGGCCAGAGCACTCCAGTGATTGCAGCTCAGAATACGATGAAAGGAGGAGAAATCCGCCGCGTTCGCCTGAGGTCCGTGAGCCTGCAGTCCGTATGGTGGGCGAGCATCGCGCCGATTACGGCTCGGAATGGGCTGCGATGACTTCGATTGCTGCCAAGATCGGCTGCACGGCCGAGGCGCCGTGGTGCTGGTACCGCGATGAGGCGAGACGGCGAGCAGGATCGGCGGGGAAGCTGGTGACGAGCGCATTCGGCTCAAAGAGCTTGAGCGCGAGGACAAAGAGTTGCGGCGCGCCAACGAGATCCTGCGTAAGGCATCGGCATATTTTGCGATGGTGGAGCTCGATCGCCGCGGAAAATGCTGTTGGCATTCATAGACCGCTCCGCAGCATTCCCCCTGCTAACGCAGGCGGCACCTTGGCTGCTTCGAACGACACAGACGCGGTGCAGTGACATATGAGGGCCTCTTTCGCAATCAATCCTTGCGGACAAAGAGCTCTGCGTAAGTACGGGAGCGTCCGAGCGGGGACTTCCCAACACCCCACCGCCACAGAGTACGCCCGTCCTCGCTGAAGCGCCAATAGGCGGCGACGATCACGTCGCCATCGAGCAGTTCTAGAATCTCGAATTCCAACGCGGAGATCTGGCGTGCGCGGACGGTATCGAAGCGCGGGCTGCCCGCAAGGCCTGACGTGCTTCCGTCCAGGACCGTGTCGTAATCGAGAGTACGGACGGCCTGTGTACGATCCGTATCATTTTCCGAGTGATACCGCAGCCGATCTTGCGTGAACTCGAGATAGAGGCGCAGACTCATGTCGGGTGGAAACCGGCCATCGCTCCACGACGAATGCGCCGCGTCGATGATCCAGCAACCGCTGAGGGAAGTGTTGTCCACAATCTTTTTCCCTATGGGTTCAGGATTGTCAAAAAAAATCCGCGTCGAGCGTGGGCCCGCGTCTGCCAGCCACCAGACAGAACACAGCGCCGAGAACGCCGAGCAGACACGGAACGGCAAGCGCAGCGGACCAGCCGACGCCGCGTGCGAGCATCCAGGACGTCACAATCGGTACGATACCGGCGGCGACGTTTCCCCAGAACCCCGCCCATCCGACAACAATGCCGACGAAGCGATTTGTCAGCCCTTGTGCAAGCGACCAGATGGAGACCTGACACATGCCGAGTGCTGCGAGGGCCATGCACAGGCAGGCCACGGCGGCGATCGTGCTGGCGCAGAATGTCGCGGCTTCCAGGGCCAATGCACTGAGTACCGCGCCGACGGCCCCGAACACCGCGCGGCTTGCAAAAATCGACCCCGTGCGCCGCAGGATCAGATCGCTGGCAAAGCCGCTGCCGATGACCGAAACGTAAAGGCAGAGCCACGGCATGGCGAAGATCCAACCCATGGACGCGTAGCTCAGATGACGGGCTGACATCAGGTAGTGCGGCAAGGTCACGTGATAAAAGGACTGCACCGACAGGACGCAGAGATAGAAAGCGCCGCTCGCCCAGAAGCGGGGCGAGCGTAGCAAGGCTGCGAAAATCGGCGTCGTCGCTCGGGGTGGAGACGTCTGATCGCCACGATGCGGGCCGTCGCGGTAAAACAGGAGCCACAGAAGGCTCAGCCCGACACCGATCGCACCGAATGCCACAAGCGTGTGGCGCCACCCGATGACCGTGACGGCTTGCGTGGTGATCGGACCGGCCGATGCCGACCCGATATAGAGGCATCCCAGAAGCACGGCATTGCCTCGGGACCGGCGGGTCGAGGCGAACCAGTCATGCACGGCGCTGACGCTGGCGCTCCAGTCGGGTGCCTGGAAGGCACCCATGGCGATGCGGAAGGCAAGGAAACTGGTAAAGCCTGATGCCTGCGGCATCGCCATTGTGACAAGCGACCAAAGCAGGCAGGCAAAGCCCAAGGCGCGATGCGGCCCGATCCGGCTGACGAGCCATCCGCTCGGCAACTGCATGACGGCGTAGCTCCAGGCGAGGGACGCAATCACGGTCGATATCTGGACGTAATTCAGTCCGAGCGCATGGCCAATACGTGGGGCGGCGAGTGCGAAGCTGTTCTTGTCGAGCGCCATCATGATGTTAATGGGAACCACAAGAGCCACCAGCATGGTCCAGGAGGAACCATCAGCACGCTCGGCGACGACTTCCTGAGTATCAGCCATGCGCGGTTCAGGCCGAGCGCAGGATCGGGTTGGCAAAGCGCCGGTTCTCGATCACGGGCAGCACTTTCCGGGCATGCGCGATGCGCGCAGGGTCGAGGTCGCAGAAGCCGAGCGCCGGAGCCTCACCAAGATCAAGCGTCACGACACCCAGCGGGTCGACCACCATGCTGGCGCCACAGTTTCGCACGCCGCATTCACCGACCGCCACGACATAACAGGTGTTGTCCAGCGCACGCGCCGTGTTGAGGACACGCCAGTGGTGCTCCTTGCCCGGGCCGCGTATCCACGCTGCCGGTATGGCGATTACTTCGGCGCCTGCCGCGGCGAGCGCGCGTGCGACTTCGGGGAAGCGAACATCGTAACAGGTCATGACGCCGACCTTGAGCCCCCCGATCTCGATCACCGGGGGGAGGCTGTGGCCCGGTGCCGTGCGATCGGACTCACGCGCGCCGAATGCGTCATAGAGATGGATCTTGCGATAGCGCGCGATGATGTTGCCGTCGCGCAGAACGACGAGCGTGTTGTAAAAACGACCATCCCCGTCCGGCACGTTGACGCAGCCCATCACCGTAATGCCTTCGGAAGCCGCGCACAGTCCGGCCATGAATGGACCATCGAGCGGCTGCGCCGTCTTGGGCATGATCTCCGGGTCGTTGATGTCGCGTGCGAGGATGCCTTCGGGCAGGACCAGCAGGTCCGCACCGCCCGATTTCGCGCGCGCAATCAGCTTCAGGCAGGCCGCCTGATTGGTATGCCAGTCTGCGGCAACGGCGAACTGTCCCAGAGCAACTTTCATGATGTCTTCCTTTTTCAGAAGCCGTAGCTCAGACGACCGCCGATGAAACGTGGAGCGCCGGGTACATGCTGGTAGGTCGTACTCTCGGATGAGGAGGTGACGCTGTAGTGGCGATCGAGCAGGTTGGTTGCATAGACGGTCGCACTCCAGCCATGCGCTTTGCTGGCGACCGTGGCACAGGCACCCATCAGGAAATACGAAGGAAGTCGATAGGCACCCGTGCCCCCGATCGTCATGGCCTGGGAATCGCGATAATTGCCGTTCACGCCCAATTCGCCGGTCAGGTCCGCTGTCAGATCAGTGCGATAGGCGGCAGATCCGGTCATCGTGAGCTTTGGAATGCCAAGATCCGTTCCGCTGTAATCGGTATAGAAGGCGCGATAGACGCCGGTCGCGGCATGATAAGCGTTTGTGGCCGGGGTGTTGAGGGCATCGAACGTCGTGTAGGTGCCTCGTTCGTATCCCATGTTGCCGTTGAGGTAGACATGGGCCAGCGGACGGGCATCGGCGCTGAATTCGATGCCCCAGATGTTGGAACGTGGTACATTCACGTAGGTACCGAGCGGTCCGTAATCTGTGAGCAGAAAGCTCGAGACGACCTGCTGGTTGTGATAATCGTAATAGAAGGCAGCGCCGTTCAGGCGCAGCTTGCCGGGTAACGGGTCGCTCTTGAAGCCAAGTTCGTAGGCTACGAGAGATTCCGGCTTGAATGCATTGAGCTGGGCTTGCGCGACGGTGTTGTTGGCGGCAAAGCCACCGGGCTTGAAGCCTTTGCTGACCTTGAAATAGCCCTGAAAATGTTCGGTGAACTGGTCCTGGATACCCAGGAGGCCGCCGATCTGGTTGGTCAACGCGCCCTCGGGAACGAAGGCAAGATTGCTATGCCCGTATTGAATGGTACGATAGTTCAGGAGTTGCCGGTCGTCCGACATGTGGTTGAGGCCGCCGATCAAGTTGATGGTGTGCGTCAGACGATACTCCAGATTGGCGTATTGTGAGAAAGCCTGCTGATTCTGATCGTAGGAACTTTGGGAAATATAGCCGCGGCCCTTGTAATCCGTGAAATTCGAGAAGAATTGCTGCGCCATGCGTGACCGGGCATAATACGCGCCGATCACCCAGTGGAGCGGATGGCCGTCTGCCGATGTCAGCTTCACTTCCTGCGAAAACGCGTTGGCGTCCACGTTGCGATAGACGTCGCCGGTTGCGAGTGCCGTTCCATCCTCGTCCGAATATTCGCCCTGTCGCTCGGTTTCAAAAGCGGAGATCGTATCGAATTTCGCGAAACCGAAATCATGGCCGATGCGGACGTCCGCACCCCAGAAGATATTATGTTCCGACGGCTTGAGCGTATCGGGGCGCCCGACGAGCTTCGCGAAATCGGGCCGCATGTCCCAGGCGGTCTGCCGATAGCCGGACAGGTCCGGATAGTGCTGCCATGACGGATCGAGATTGATGACCGGCTTGCCATTGACCAGCTCCGAATTGTCCCGTGTCCAGTGGCCGCCGATCTGGATGGATGTGCGGGAATCAGGAGTCCAGCGCAGCTTGCCGCGCAGCGCGGACTGATCCTGATCGCCGAGATGCGCGCCGTTGCTCGGATCGTACTGCCAACCACCGCCCTGGATTGTCTGGCCGGCGAGGCGGAACGTAAGATTGCGCGCGATCGGTCCGGAAATATAACCGTTGGTAATTGAGCGCGCGTAGCTTGCGATATCTTCCGATGCGCCGCCATGCCATGTCGAGGTCGGATCGGCGCTATGGAGTGATACTTCGCCACCGCTGTCAGGCGTACCGTGCGTGAAGCCCGCTGGCCCTGGGGCGATGCCGACGTCGGCGATATCGAACATCATCCCGTCCGTCATGGAACTGAACGGGTACGCCACATCGTCCACATAGACCATGACCGAGGACACGTTGTTCTCATAGTAATCGTCGAGGCCGACGCCGCGCAGATGGTAATTGATGCTTTGCGTGCCCTTGAGCGACTGGACCGTCAGATTGGGCGCGAGATTCTGCAGGTCCGTGACCGCCACGACATGGCGATCGCGTAATGTCTCGGCGGAGATATGCGTCGTGGAGTCTGCTTCTCTCTGTGCGTGGGCGAAGTTGAACCGACGCGTGCCGGTGACGGTCATGGCCTCCGGACGTGCTTGATGGATATTGCGGGCCGACGATATCGCATGGCGCGTGGATGCATGAGGGGGCGCGCGTCGTGCGGCAGCGATCGACGCCGGACAGACCTGTAGCATCGTGCCGCACAGCAGCATTCGCACGCCGATGCGTCGGCCAAACGAAGGAATACGGACAGGAATCATGGGCGTCGTCCGAAATGCAGAGAAGGGACATGAACGAATTTCGTTCGAAATGATTAAGGCCCCTATCGACCAATCCGACAAATGTTATTACGTTATTGTACAATAAATTCGATAATCACAGGTATGTATCGTGGAATCTCAATGGTTCGTCGCTCGCTTGCATGATCGGTCGATCCGCGGGTTGTCCCGGCAGGTCGCGGCCCTGATCCAGTCCGGCATGCTCCCGGTCGGCACGAATTTGCCGCCGATCCGAAAGCTGGCGTTTGCTCTTGGCGTCAGCCCGGCGACAGTTTCGATCGCTTGGGGAGAACTGCGCCGGCGCAACCTGATCGAGGGGCGCGGACGGTCTGGCATGTTTGTGACCGGAACATCGATCGTTCCACACCCGGTTCGCCGGACGGCGAGCGTGGGCCTGAGCAAGACGTCGTTCGATCTGACCAGCTACACGCCCGACCTGAGCCTGCTGCCGTCGTTGGATCGGGCGTTTTCATTGGTTGGACGGACGCCGAACCTTAACGCCTACGAAGACGAGACGATCATTGGTGCATTGCGGGCGATCGCGTCGGACACCTGGCCCTATACGCCAGAGGATTTCATGGCCTGCAACGGGGGCTATGGTGGGGTACACGATGTGATGCATGCGCTTATCCCCCCCGGCTCCATGGTCGCCGTAGAGGACCCGGCACCTATGCGCGTGCTCGATATTCTTGATCATCTCAGCGCTCTCATTGTGCCGGTCCGGAGCGACGAGGAGGGCCCACTGCCTGATTCACTGCAAGCCGCACTCGGGCGAGGCGCGACGGCATTTTATCTGCAACCCGGCCTGAATGCGATCACCGGACGCGCGATTTCGGCGGCAAGGGCGGCGGAACTTGCCGTATCCATGGCAGACGCGCCAGCGACTTGGATTATCGAGGACGACGCGTTATCCGGGTTGGCCGACAAAACGGCCGCAAGCCTGGGTGTCTGGCGACCGGAGCAAACGATCCACGTCCGCTCATTGTCAAAGAGCCTTGGACCGGATCTGCGAATTGGCGTCATCTCGGCGTCGGCCCGTATCATCCGGGAACTGCAGGCATTCCGAAGCTTTGGAGCGGGCTGGACAAGCCGTCTGCTTCAGTCTGCAGCCGCGTGGATGCTGACTGATACCGAAACCTGTGCGACCGTTGCCCGGGCACGACATGTCTATGGTATGCGTCGGCGTGCATTGGCTGATGCCCTCGCGAATCATGGCATCGATGTCGGCGGCGGGGGCGGGTTCAGTCTCTGGTTGCCGGTGGTGAATGAAGTGGATGCACTGGCAACCTTGGCATCCGACGGCATTCGGGTGACAGGCGGCAAAAAATGTTCCGTTGGTGGTGCTCCGCATATCCGACTTTCGTTTTCCCGGTTGATCTCAGATCAAGAATGGCTCGCAAGTCGGCTGGTGTTCGCCGGACTGCGATAGGAGGGCGCCGCCAGGCAGCCGATCGGTTCGGCGTCAGCCCGGCGCGTGCCATTCGTTGGTGTGCCCTTGCGAGGGGGATCGCCTGTCACACAGAATCGAGGCGCAAGCCGGGCGGATCCATGCCCTGATCGCCGAGAAGCACAACCCGACGCTAGCCGAGATTCGTGCCCGGCTGGCCGATGACGGGTATCACTTCGTGATCGGCACGCTGTGACGCTTCTTCGCGCGCCATCAGACTACATGGAAAAAGTCCGACCATGCGGCGGAGCAGAACCATCCGGACATCCTGACCCGACGGCGGGACTGGTTCGACGCCCAGCCCGAGCTTGATCCGGAGCGTCTGGTGTTCATCGACGCGACCTGGACCTCGACCAACATAGCACGCCGTTACGAACGCCGCCCGCGGGCAAGTTTCTCGCTGCTATCCTGGAGCAGCAACGGGTCAGGCAGCTTCTGTCCAGCGAGTATTTTTCGGTCGACGGCACCCTGATCGATGCCTGGGCCGGTATGAAAAGCTTTCGCCGCAAAGATGATATCGAACCACCCGGCGGCGATGGCCGCCGCAATGCGGAGGCCGATTTCCGAGGCGGTGGCCGGAAGCAAGCGCTTTTCGCTTCCGGCCGGTCGCCCCGAACGTCAGAGAAGACCCTCGAGCGCCGGGACGTATTTCGTGGGCGAGAACTCGATAATCTCATAGTCCGCGATGCCATGCAGGTGGAACGGGTCTTCGGCCAGAATGGCGTCCAGCCGCCCGCGTGAGACTTTCCCGCTGGCAAGGATGACGCCGCCCGTGCGCGGAGTCTTTGCGCCGGAGGCAAGGAAGATCCCTTCGGCATAATAGCGGTCCAGATAGTCCCGATGCGGTACGATCTGCGCCTCGATTTCCTCGACCGGCTTCCGGTAGCTCAGGCTGACGATGAACATGGACGGGTTCCTCCCTCTGTTTGCCGGCAAGGATGCGCCGATACGGGGGAAGTGCCAAGTCCGGATGGCTTTGCCTCGCGCCGAGAGGGATACGCGCCTTTGGCGCCGCCCTCGATCGTCAGGCGAGACGATCCTTGATCCGGTAATACAGGCCGACGGCCGGCATAAGGGAAGCGGCAATGCCATAGGCCGGGATCTTGTGCCATGGCGCATTCCAGATCGGGATCGCGACTGTCTCGCCGGCGAGCTTCCGGCCCAGCAATTGTCCCAGATGGACCGACATCTGCACGCCATGGCCACTGAGGCCCATGGCGTAATAAATCCCCTCCCATTCGCCGGCATGGGGCAGGCGATCGACGCTCATATCCACGTTCCCGCCCCAGCAATAGGCGACGGGCGTGTCCTGCAGCGCCGGAAAGATCTCGGTCATCGCGCGATGCAGGATCTGCCCGCATTTGACGTCCGACGCCGCGCTGGATTGCGAGAAATTGGCGCGTCCGCCGAAGATCAGGCGGCCGTCGGCGGTGGTGCGGAAATAATTGTGGATATTACGTGTGGTAACGACATTCCGACGGCCCGGCAGGATATGCGCCAGCAGCGCGTCCGGCAGGGGGGCCGTGGCGACGATGAAACTGCCCACCGGCATGATCCGGCGGCGGAACCAGTTCGGTGCCCGGCGACTGGTACCGGTGGCCAGCAGCACCTTCCGGGTCCGGATCGCACCCAGCGCGGTCATGATCTCATGGCCTCCAGCGGTCCGGCGCAAGGCGGTCATTGGCGTATGCTCGAAGATCCGCGCCCCTGCCGTCATGGCCGCCCGCGCCAGCCCGGCTCCGAAGCGGCCGACATGCATCTGCGCGCTCTTGCGGTAGAGAATGCCGCCCTGGAACGCGGGGGTGCCGATTTCCGCCGCCACCGCGTCGCGATCGAGAAAATCCGTCTGCGAGTCGGCGTGTCGCGCCAGTGCCGCCTGGTCGGCGCGCAGGGCCTCGCGATGCTTGGCGGTCCAGGCGACTTTCAGCTTGCCGCAGCGGCGAAAATCGCATTCCAGCGCCGCGTCGGCCACCAGGTGTTCCACCGTGTCCACGGCGTCGTCGAAGAAGCGGTACAGCGCGACCGCATGGTCCAGCCCATGGGTCGCGGCCAATGCCTGGAAGCTGCCGGCCGTGCCGTTATTGACATGCCCGCCATTGCGGCCCGAGGCATGGCAGGCGATCATGTCGGCTTCCAGCACCACGACCGACAGGCCGCGCGTCGCCAGAGCATGCGCGGCGGACAGACCGGTGAAGCCACCGCCCACCACCACCGCGTCCGCGGTCGAGGGAAAGGCGTCATGCGGCGTTCCCTGGGGGGACGCGGCGGTGTCGAGCCAGTAGGAAGTGAGTTTCATCGCGTAGTCCGCTCGGGCAGGTCGGAAAGGGAACCGGCGGCAAGGTGCGCCGGGGGCTGGGGTGTATCGTCCAGGCGCAGACCTGTGGTCTCCGGCGCCCAGCGCCAACTGATCAGCAGGCCGAGCAGCATGCAGCCCGCGGCGACCAGCATCATCGCCTGCATGCCGAACCGGGCATAGCCGACGGGTAGCAGGAACGTGCCGAACGCGGCGCCCAGCCGGCTGAACGAGCAGGCCAGGCCCATGGCGGTGGCGCGGATGGCGGTCGGGAACAGTTCGTTCGGATAGACGAACTGCAGGCCCGATCCGGCGGCCTCGGCGACCGAATAGAGGGTGAAGCCCAGGAACACCGCCCATTCCGCCGGGGCCGGGGCGGCGCCCAGCAGCAGCAGGCCCGCCAGGCTGACGGCGAACGTGCTCATCAGCAGCGGCCGCCGGCCGACCCGGTTGATCAGCCCCAGCGAGACCGGCAGGATCCCCAGCACGGTCAGGCCGGTCAGGATAAACGATCCCAGCAGCGCGCCCGGCACGTGATATTGCGTCAGCAACTGCGCCTGGAGCGTATGGATGGCAAAGCCCGGCGCGCTCTGCAGGATCCAGAAGGCGCTGACGAACAGCAGGGGCCCGCGATAGCGCGAACGCAGGATCTGCATCACCGACAGGGCGCCCTGGCTTTCCTGCCCCAGCGGAAGATCCGCGCGCAGATGGCGGCGGACGACGGCGCGCGCCTCTTCGATCCGGCCCTGCTGGGCCAGCCAGCGAGGGGATTCCGGCAGTCCGGCCCGCATCAGGAACAGCAGCAACGCCGGTACGGCGCTGGAGGCGAGGCCGGCGCGCCAGAAATCGTCCCCCAGCAGCGACAGCAGATAGCCGACGGCATAGCTGGCGGTATAGCCCACCCACCAGGACAGGATCAGGCCCGACAGGATCGGGCCGCGCCAGGCGCGGGGCATGAATTCGGTCACATAGGCGGTGGCGATCGGATAGTCCGCCCCGACCGCCACTCCCAGCAGGAAGCGCAGCAGGACCAGCGTCGCCAGGTCCGGGCACGCGGCCTGCAGCAGCGAAAGGACGACAAAGGCCGCGATATTGAGGGTGAAGAGCGGCTTGCGCCCCAGCCGGTCGGCCACCACCCCGCCCAGCGTGCCACCCGCCAGCACCCCCAGCAGGGCCGAGGCGCCGACCAGGCCGATGCCGCCGCTGGACAGATGCCGATCCTGTGCCAGGCTGGGAAGAGCGATGCCGACGATGCCGAGGATATAGCCGTCGCAGAACGGGCCGCCCGCCGCGACCGCCGCCAGCCGTGCGTGAAAGGGTGTCGGCGGCAGGTCGTCCAGCGTGCGCACCGGGCCAGGGGCGGAAGGGCAGGAGGCGGATGGGCAGGAGGCGGCCGCCATGCTGTTCAAACGTTCGGCCGGTCCGGACCGCGGAAGCGGCCGATATGAAAGGCGTCGATCGGCACGCTGGTTTTTCCGGTCGCGATCAGTTCCGCCATGACATGGCCGACCCCCGGGCCAAGCTGAAATCCATGTCCGCAGAAGCCGAAGGCGTAGAACAGCCCGGCCACCCCGGCACTGGGGCCCATCACCGGGATGTCGTCGTCCAGATAGGCTTCCACCCCCGACCAGGTGCGGATCACCCGCAGCCGCGCGATGTCCGGCAGCAGCCGCGCCAGGTGCGGCATCTGGCGGATCGTGTTCAGCGGGTCCAGCGGCGCGCGCTTCGTCACCAGGTTGGCGTCGGTCCGCCTGCCGCCGCCGAAGACGATGTTGCCGCGCGCCACCTGGCGCAGATAGACGCCTTCCTCGGTCACGTCGGAGGCGAAGCCGATGACCGGCCCGATCCGATAGGGCACCGGTTCGGTCACGCCCATCTGCGGTCCGCGCGGAATCAGGCGCAGATGATCGCCGAAGGTCGCGGCCATGGCCTGCGCCCAGGCGCCGGTGGAAATCTGCAGCAGCGGGGCGCGAAAGACGCCCTGTCCGCGTGTCTCGATGACGAAATCCTCGCCGTCCTTGCCGATGCCGGTGACTTCGGTTTCTTCCAGCACGTGCGCGCCGGCGCGCCTGGCCGCCCGGCCGAAGGCGGGTGCGGCCAGGCGCGGATTCGCGTGGCCGTCCGCGGGCGAGAACGAGACGGTATGCACGTCGGGCGCCAGCATGGGAAAGCGGGCCCGCGCGGCATTGCCGCTGAGCAGCTCCAGTTCCAGCCCATAGGGCCGGCAATCGGCGGCGTAGCGTTCCAGGCGGGCGGCGTTGTCCTCGGTAAAGGCGACGCGGATATGCCCCGAAGGCAGGAATTCCGCATCCTCGCCGATCAGTTCCGGCAGGCGCCCCCACAGGTCGCGCGACAGGTTGGACAGGGGCAATTGCGGCAGAAAGCGGCCCTGGCGGCGGACATTGCCGAAATTCACGCCGCTGGCCGCCTGGCCGATCAGGTCGCGTTCCAGCAGAATCACGGACAGGCCGTGCCGGCGCAGGAAGAAGGCGGTCGCCGCCCCCATGAAGCCGCCGCCGACGATCACGACGTCGGCACGGCGCGGCGCGGCGGACGGAGCGCGGCTCATGGCACGATCCTGCTGTCGAGCGGCAGCGGCTTGACGGGCGCTGCCGTGCGGATGCGCCCGACCTGCTCCGCCGGCACCCCGCGTGCATGCGCCAGGATTTCCGCTGCCGCCAATCCGCACATCCGCCCCTGGCAGCGGCCCATGCCCGGCCGGACCAGCGCCTTGGCGCGGTTGATGTCCGGGGCGTCCAGCGCCTGCGCGGCGTGCCGGATCTCGCCTGCCGTGATGTTTTCGCACCGGCAGACGATCGTCTCGTCCAGCAGGGCGCCGGCCAGGTGGGCCGGCCAGGGGAAGGCGCGGCCCAACCCCTGGCGGAACCGGTCCATGACCGCCACGCGCTGTTGCAGGGCGGCGATCTCGGCGGTCGCGACGGGATGGTCCCGATCCAGCAGCAGGGCGCAGGCGGCCAGCGTTCCGGCGGCCTCGGCCCCGTCCGCGCCGCGCAGGACGGCGCCGTCGCCGGCCAGGTAAACTTGGCGGTTGGACGTCCGGCCGAACCCGTCGATCACCGGCGCCCATTGGGCCGAGACGGAGTCGAAGGCGAAATCGCACTTCAGAAGGTCGGCCAGTTGGCTTTCCGAACGCAGCCCGTAGCCGACGCCCACCGCGTCGCAGGCGGCGCGCTGCAGCGTGCCCCGCGCGGTCCGCCAGGCGATGCCGCCGACCGTGCCGCCGTCATCCTCGATGCGTTCGGGGCGGATGGCGGTGCGCAGCATCACGCCGGCGCGCCGCAGGTCGGCCAGGTAACGCAGGCCGTTTGCCAGCACGCGCGGGCGCGCCGCCATCTGCCGCAGGCCGCGCAGCCGGTCGGCGTACGAACTGGTGTCCAGGACCGCGACGGGCGGCACGCCGGCCTTCAGATATTGCCACGCGACCAGATAGAGCAGCGGTCCGGTGCCCATGAAGACCGGCCGCGCGCCGATGGCGCAGGCTTGGGCCTTCAGCGCGATCTGCGCGCCGCCCAGTGAAAAGACGCCCGGAATCGTCCAGCCGGGGCACGGCATGATGCGGTCGGTCGCCCCCGACGCGATGATGACGGCGGAAAAGGACAGTTCCGATACCGCGCTGCCCCGGCTGGCCAGCAGCACGTCGCCCGAAACGCCCCAGGCGGTCGTGCCGGGGCGATAGTCGATGTCAGGGAGGATGGCTTCGAAATCCCGATGCAGCGCCGTTGCCTTTCCGGCTTCGGTGCCGTACAGGCGCGCCGCCGGCCGGGTGAATCCTGGTGGCTGGCGGCGATAGATCTGCCCGCCCTGCCGGTCGTTTTCGTCCAGCACGATGGGCCGCAGGCCGGCGCGGACCAGGCGCTGCGCCGCGCGGGTGCCGGCCGGCCCGGCGCCGACGACGATTACTGGCCGGTCGTCCATGCGGCCTCCTGCGTGCGGATGCGCATGCCGTCCTGCGCCGTGGTCGAGCAGGCGCGCAACTGTTCGCCGTCCTCGGTCCAGACCCAGCAATCCTGGCAGGCGCCCATCAGGCAGAACCCGGCGCGCGGCCGGTGGTCGAACTCGTTCTGCCGCAGGCGCGTGGTGTTGGTCATCATGGCCACCAGCAGGGTATCGCCCTCGCATGCCTCGACCGCCCGGCCGTCGATGACCAGCGCGATGGTCCTGCGCCCCGTTTCGGCGACACGTCGGAACTGAACCTGCATGATCCCTCTTATCCGGATGGAGGAAGCGGAAAAAGGCGCCGTCACCCCCGCATGGCGTCCGCGACCTGGGGGTCCCGCATCACGCGGTCCAGGACCGCGACGATCCCGTCGCACAGGATGTCGATCTCATCCGTGCTGCAGCAGAGCGGCGGCGCCAGGCCGATCACGTCATCGGCGAAGGCCCGGTACAGGATACCCTGTTCGTAGCCGTAGCGCCCCAGTTTTCCTGCGATGCCCAGTTTCGGGTCCGGCTTCGCCTTCGCCGCCTTGTCCGTCACCAGTTCGATGCCCGCCAGCATGCCCTTGGCGCGTGTGGCGCCGACCAGCGGATGGTTGCCCAGTCCCGCCAGCCTGGCGGCCAGGTGGCGCCCCGCCGCCACGCCATTGTCCAGCAGGCCGCCCTCATAGAGGTCCAGCACCGCCAGGCCGATCGCCGCGCTGACCGGATGGGCGCTATAGGTCTGCCCGTGGCCGATGGCGACCCCTGGGGGCGTGTTGTCGCGGATGGTCTCGTACACCGCATCGGACAGGAACACGCCGCCCATCGGGGCATAGCCCGCGGTCAGGCCCTTGGCGACGGTCATCATGTCGGGCTCCAGCCCTTCATGCGCGCAGGCGAAGAGCGGGCCGGTGCGGCCGAAGCCGGTGATCACCTCGTCGACGACGAACAGGATGTCCAGCTCGCGGCAGGCGGCCTGCATCGCGCGCGCCCATCCGTCCGGCGGGACGATCACCCCGCCGGACCCCTGCACCAGTTCGCAGTAGAACGCGGCCACCTGGTCCGGGCCGCCGAGCGACGCGACCATATCGTGCAGCGCCCGGACCGACGCATGGATGATCGCCTCGCCATCCGGCCCGGCGGGATGGCGATAGGGATCGGGGCTGGGAAGATGGTGCTGCCACGGCAGGGGCACGTCCGCGTCGCGGTGGAACACCGGCAGCGCCGTCAGGCCCGACCCGGCGAAGGACGAGCCGTGATAGCCCTTCTCCAGCCCGATCACGTGCCGTTTCTGCGGCATGCCGCGTGCGTTCTGGTAATAGCGGATGAAGCGCAGCGTGCCGTCCACCGCGTCCGACCCGCCCAGCGAGAAATAGATCCGATTCAGCGTGCCCGGCGCATGGCGGGTCAGGCGGGCGGCCAGCTCGATCGCCGGTTCGCAGGAGAATCCGAAATACCCCGTGGCATAAGGAAGTTTTTCAAGCTGCCTGCGTCCCGCCTCGATCACGCTGTCGCAACCATAGCCGGTATTGACGCACCACAGGCCGGCGAACCCGTCCAGCAGGCGCCGCCCCTCGCTGTCCGTCAGCCACGCGCCCTTGCCGGACTCCAGGATGGTGGCACCGGCCGCCTCGTGGCCGCGCCAGGACGAGACGGGATGGATCAGATGCTCGCGGTCGAGCGAAATGAGGCGCGCGGTATCCATGGCGGTATCCTGTCGGGATCAGGACGACGATCATCGTCCGGAACGTGTGGCATGTCCTGCAAGAAACACCGTATCCCAGAGCAGAAAATACCGTAATCGCGGCCGGAAAAGCACAGATCTCCGAATTTGCGCGGCGCGCGTTTTGCCGTTTGCGCCTGCCGCGACGCCGGGCGCAGTGTCGCGCCGGCTACGGTTTGCCCACGCTCCGCAAGGTGGTTGTTTCATGTCGGCATTGAGTTTCGATCCTGCTTCGGTCACGCTGCCCTGGGGACATTTCATCGGCGGAGAGCTGATCGGCGGGGCGGGCGTGCTGCCGGTCCATGCGCCGTCGGATGGCCGCCTGCTGGGCGCGCTGCCGGAAGCGGACGCAGGCATGGTCGATCGCGCGGTGCGGCTGGCGCGGGACGCGCAGCGCGCCAGTGGCTGGGCCGATCGCCCGCCGCGCGAGCGCGCGCGGGTGATGCGGCGCTGGGCACGGCTGGTCGAGGACCATGCCGCGGAGCTGGCCCGGCTGGAGACGGTATGCTCCACCCGGCCGATCGCCGAGACGGCGGGCTGGGACGTGCCGTTCACGGCCGAGGGCATCCGTTTTTTCGCCGAATATGCAGACAAGCTGGGCGGCGAGGTGGCGGCCACGCAGACCGACCTGCTGGGCATGGTGATGGCCGAGCCGTACGGCGTGGTCGGCGCGATCGCGCCGTGGAACTTCCCCCTGGTCATGGGCAGTTGGAAAGTGGTGCCGGCACTGGTGGCGGGCAACGGCGTCGTGCTGAAACCGTCCGAGATGACGCCGTTTTCGATCGTCATGCTGGCCCGCCTGGCGGTCGAGGCCGGGGTGCCGGCGGGCCTGTTCAACGTCGTGCAGGGCAGCGGCACGGTGACGGGCGACGCGCTGGCCCGCCACCCCGCCTGCGGCAAGCTGACCTTCACCGGCTCGACCCGTACCGGCATCGCCGTCATGAAGGCGGCGGCGGAAAGCGGGCCGAAGCCGGTAACGCTGGAACTGGGCGGCAAGAGCCCGCAGATCGTCTATGACGATATCCGCGACGTCGGCGCCGTGGCCGAGCGTATCCTGCGGGCCTTTACCGGCAATGCGGGACAGGTCTGCGTGGCGGGATCGCGTCTGCTGGTCCAGCGCGGGGTGCGCGACGCGCTGCTGGACGGCATCGCCGCTCGTGCCGCCCTGCTGCGCGCCGGTCGGCTGGAGGACGGCGCCACGCGCTATTCGCCGATCATCTCGGCCCGCCAGGCCGCCGGAATCGAGGATGCGGTGACGCGCAGCCTGGCCGGCGGCGCCCGGGCGCTGGCCCCGCTGGCCCGGCTGGAGGGCGGGGGCGGCGTGTTCCTGTCGCCCTGCATCCTGGACGGCGTGACCGGCGAAACCCCGGCGGTGCGCGACGAATTGTTCGGCCCGGTCCTGACCGTGCAGACATTCGATGACGAGGACGAGGCCCTGGCCCTGGCGTCGCATCCGACCTATGGGCTGGCCGCCGGGGTGCATACCGCCAGCCTGGGCCGCGCCATGCGGGCGGTGCGCGGCCTGAAGGCCGGGACGGTCTGGGTGAACCGCTATGGCCGGTCGGCGGATTTCGTCATTCCGACCGGCGGGTTCGGCGGATCGGGCATCGGCAAGGATCTGGGCCGCCAGGCGGTCGAGGCCAATCTGCGGCACAAGAGCGTACTGATGGCCTTCGAGGATTGAGAGTCCGTCCGCGAGCGGGCGCCGGCACAGGGACAAGGATCAGAAATCATGACGACATATTCGATCGCCGTGCTGCCCGGCGACGGCATCGGCAAGGAGGTCATGCCCGAGGCGCTGAAGGTCCTAAAGCGCGTGGGGCAATTATGCGGCATCGGTTTCGCCTTCCGCCATTTCGACTGGAGCTGCGAGACCTGGCTGAAGACCGGGCGCATGATGCCCGATGACGGCATGGCGCAACTGGCGCAGAACGACGCGATCCTGCTGGGCGCGGTGGGATATCCGGGCGTGCCGGACCATCTGTCGCTCTGGGGGATGCTGCTGAAGATCCGCCGGGAATTCGACCAGTACGTCAATCTGCGCCCGGTGCGCCTGCTGCCCGGCATTCCCTGCCCGCTGGCGGGCAAGAAACCGGGCGACGTCGATTTCTGGATCGTGCGGGAAAACGTCGAAGGCGAATATTCCCAAATTGGGGGCCGCTTCGCGGAAGGCACGCCGGCCGAAGGCGTCGCGCAGACCGCCATCTTTACCCGCCTCGGCACCGACCGGATCCTGCGCTATGCGTTCGAGCTGGCGCGCGGTCTGGGCCGGCCGCACGTGACCTCGGCCACCAAGTCCAACGGCCTGTTCCATTCCATGCCGTATTGGGACGAGCGGTTCGCGGCGATCGGCCGGGACTATCCCGACGTGCGGACCGACCAGTACCATATCGACATCCTGGCAGCGCGCTTCGTCATGTCGCCCGAACGGTTCGACGTGGTGGTCGGCAGCAACCTGTTCGGCGATATCCTGTCCGACCTGGGGCCGGGCATGACCGGAACCATCGCGGTGGCGCCGTCCGCCAACATCAATCCCGAGAAGGCTTATCCGTCGATGTTCGAGCCGGTGCATGGCTCGGCGCCCGACATCTACGGACAGGCGATCGCCAATCCGATCGGCCAGATCTGGGCGGCGGCGATGATGCTCGACCATCTGGGCGAGGCCGAGGCCGGCGGCATGATCCTGCGCGCCCTGTCGGCCGTCCTGGAACGGGCGGACGCGCCGCGCACGCCCGACATGGGCGGCAGCGCAAAGACGGCGGACCTTGGCGAGGCCATCGCGGCGGCGCTGCCGGCCTCATAGGGCGCATCCTGCGCATTTCGTTCAAAGAACGAAATCATCTGCCGTCACAGGGGGACAATCGACAGAATGCTCTGACCCGGATGTGTAACGAATGGCCTGTCAGGAGAAAACGCAACGCGGCCGGGGCTGGTGTGAAGCGGCACCCCGTCTCCCGCAGATGGAGTCCGACATGGCATATTCCAGAACATCGTCCGTTCTTCCGGGGCCTTGCGTCCGGCGACGCCTGACGGCAGGGGGGCGCCTGGCCGTTCTGTCGCTGTCCACGCTGCTGTCGGCCCATGCCGGCTGGGCGGCGAGCGCGACGTCCCATCCCCGGCAGCCATCTCCGGCCAAGCAGGCCAGCCGTCCGCGCGGCATGCAGGGCCGGGCGGGCGAGGACATCACGGTCCGCGCCGGGATCGCCTCGGCCACCGGGGTGACGAACACCACCCCGGGCGGCGGATTGATGCCGCCGCAGACGGTCGCCAAGTCGCGCAGCGGCCTGACGCGCGATTTCATCGCCAAGCAGAGCCCGACCTCCAACCCCGTCGCGATGGTCGCCAGCCTGCCGGGCGTGGTCTATTCGGGCAACGATCCGCTGGGCACCAATGACGACCAGCAGGGCCTGTCGGTACGCGGGCTGGACCAGACGGAAATCGGCTATCTGTACGAAGGGATTCCGACCGCGGCACCGGTCTATCTGCTGCCCTATACCTCGTCGACCGCCGACAACGAGAATATTCAGAGCATCGAACTGACCCAGGGCTCGCCCGACATCACCTCGCCGCTCTACAACGCGGTGGGCGGCGAACTGACGGAAAAGCTGCGCGATCCGTCCGAGAATTTCGGCGGCCTGGTCAATGCGTCCTACGGCTCCTTCAGCCTGAAGCGGGAATTCGTCCGGCTGGACAGCGGCGAGATCGGCCATACCGGCATCCGTTCCTTCCTGTCTTTTTCCTATCGCGAGGCGGATGAATGGCGCGGCGTCGGCCAGACCCGCCGCTATCACGTGGACGGCAAGATCCTGAAGGAATGGGGGCACGGCAACCGTGCCGAATTCGTGCTGTCCTACAACGACCCGCTGCAATACTACCTGCGCGCGCCGACCCGCGCGCAATGGAACCGGTACGGCGTGAACTACAACTATGCCGACACATACACGACCGGAAATTCGGCCTATTACAAGCTCGAGGAGAACGTGCACCGCACCGTGATCCTTGGCGCGCCCGTCAGTCTCGACCTCGGCGGCGGGCTGCGCTTCAACACCACGCCCTATTTCACCTACGCCACCGGCTATGACAATGGCGGCACCAACCTGTCGCGCACGGCCAGCTATTACGGCAACCAGCCGGCCGGCGTGCTGCAGGTGCCGGGTGCCCAGGCGGGGCCGATCATCCCCGCGATTTCGATCGATACCTACAATCTGTATTACAGCGGCCTGAACAATACGCTGTCCTGGACATCGGGGCGCAACACGCTGGCCATCGGCTACTGGTATGCCTATTTCGACCAGTCCGAGCCCTCGTTGTACGAGGCGCTGGGGCCCCAGGGGCAGGTCTCCAGCATGTACGGCCAGTGGCCGATCCTGACGCAGAGCGGCCTGCCGCTGTCGCAATATGACATCCACCTGGTCCAGCAGACGAACTCGCTGTTCATCAACGACACCTACAGGGCCCTGGGCGACCGGCTGACGCTCACGGCCGGGTTCAAGGAAACCATGGTGACGCGGACCGAAACGCAGAACATTCCCGGCGCGACCTACCGCAATGGCGAAAGCGAGGCCGCGCCGCTGCCGCAGGTCGCCGTCAGCTACAGGCTGACGCCGCACGACATGGTCTACGTCAACGGCACGACGTCCTTCCGCCTGCCGGCCTCCATCATGTCCTATGCCGACCGTTTCAGCGTCTCGACCGGCGCGCTGACTCGCGCGCACGCCGTCGACCCCAAGCCCGAATATGCGATCGGCGAGGAAATCGGCTATCGCCATTACGGCCGGGTCAATCTGGCGCTGGCGCTGTTCAACTATAATTTCACCAACCGGCAGATCAATACGACGACCTATGCCAGCGGCATTCCGGTCACGGAATCGATCGATGGCGGCGGCCAGACGGCGCGCGGCGCGCAGATCGAGCTGGGCCTGCGGCCGTGGCATCATGTCAGCCCCTATGTCTCGGCCCAGTATCTGCATGCGACGACGGACAACAACCTGCAGGTCGGCGGCGACTATGTGCCGACCGCCGGCAAGATCGCGGTCAAGAGCCCCAAGGCGACGGTCGCCGTCGGCCTGTCCTATGATGACGGCAGCCTGTTCGGCGCGTTCAACATGAACTACGTCAGCAAGCAATATTCGACCTTCATGGATGACGAGACGGTGCCGTCCTTCGAGACGTTCAACCTGAACATGGGCTATCGTTTCCGTTCCTTCGGCTATCTGAAACATCCGCAGATCCAGCTCAATCTGCTCAATATCGGCAATAACGGTTTCCTGTCCGGCGTCAGCGGCCTGAGCACGAATGCCAAGACGGTACGCGGCGTCTTCGGGTCCAGCATCGCCGGCAGCGCGCCGACCTATTATGTCGGCGGCGGCTTCGCCGGCGTGCTGTCCCTCACCACCGGGTTCTGAAACCCGTCATCGCGAAAGCCAAGTCCATGACACGCACACCCCGGGTCCTGACCTTCGACGTCGTCGGCACGCTGATCGATTTCGAACGGGGCATGCATGACTCCCTGCGCGCCCTGCGCGGCCCGGACGCGCCGCCGCTGGACTTCGAATCCTTCCTGACGGCCTATCGCGGCATGCGGAACCGGCCGGACAAGCGCCTGTTCCCCGAGGATCTGGAGCCGATCTATCACGAACTGGCGCCCCGCTTCGGCCTCCCGGCCGGCAATGAGGCGGCACGACGCTTCGTCGCGGCGGCGCATGACTGGCCGGCCTTTGCCGACTCGGTCGAGGCCCTGGCGCGCCTGTCACGGCATTTCCGGCTGGTGGCGATGACGAATGCGCGGCGCTGGGCCTTCGCCGGCATGGAGAAGACGCTCGGCATGCCGTTCTTCGACACCGTCACCGTGGATGACGCAAGATGCGAGAAGCCGGATCCGGCCTTCTTCGATCGTGCGCTGGCGAAGCTCGCCCCCGCCGGGTTCGTTAAGGCGGATGTGCTGCACGTGGCGCAGAGCCAGTTCCATGATATCGGCGTGGCACGCGCGCTGGGCTACACCGTCTGCTGGATCGAGCGGCGCAAGGCGGCGGGCGGCGGTTTCGGCGGCACCGTCGCGGTCGAGACGCTGACCGCGCCCGACTATCATGTCCACAGCATGGCCGAACTGGCCGACCTGGCTGATCGCGGGGAGCTGGTGATGAAGACGCCGGGTGCAGGCGATCCTGCTATGATCTGAAAGTCATTCGGCAGGAAACTCTGTGCCGGCGGCCGTTTCGGATGATCCGACCGTGCCGTCCGTGATGGAGTGGAGAAAGCCCACCGAAGAGAAAGAGAGAGAGTCATGTCTGTCTTCCGGCCGAAATACATCACCTTCGACTGCTACGGCACGCTGACCCGCTTCCGGATGAGCGACCTGGCCCGCACCCTGTTCGCGGATCAGGTCCCGGAAGAGGGGATGACCCGGTTCTGCGCCGATTTCGCGGGCTATCGGCTCGACGAGGTCCTGGGCGCCTGGAAGCCCTATCGCTATGTGGTGATGAACGCGGTGGAGCGGACCTGCCGCCGCTGGGGCATCCGCTTCGACGCCGACGTCGCCAACCGTTTCTATGACGCGGTGCCCACCTGGGGCCCGTGGCCGGACGTCACCGAGCCGCTGCAAAGGATCGCCCGCGAGATCCCGCTGGTGATCCTGTCGAATGCCGACAACCGGCAGATCCATGACAATGTGCGGCTGCTGGGCGCGCCGTTCCACCGCGTCTACACCGCCGAGGACGCGCAGGCCTACAAGCCGCGCATGCGCGCTTTCGAATATATGTTCGACCAGCTTGGCTGCGGGCCGCAGGATGTGCTGCACGTCTCCTCGTCGCTGCGCTACGACCTGATGACCGCACGGGACCTGGGCATCACCCACAAAGTCTTCGTGGCGCGCGGCCATGAGCCGTCCACCCCGGCCTATGGCTATACCGAGATCACGGATATCGGCGGCCTGCCTGCCGTCGTCGGACTGTAACCCTGGACCCGCGCCAGACAGCACCGGTCGGCGGCCGAGCCGGCGCGATCCCCCGGCGGGCCGTGCTGGGCGGCGGGGGCGCCGCCATGGCCGGCCTGGCGACGGGCGGGGCGCGGGGCGCCGTCCCAAGCGCCGTTCCAGTCGCCGCTCCGGTGCGCGGCGGCCATTTGCGCGTCGCGGGGGCGGTGGGATCGACGGCGGAAACGCTGGATCCGGCCCGGCTGTCGATGGCGACGGACTATGTGCGCGGCCACATGTTCTACGACGGGCTGACGGCGCTGGACGACGCGCTGGTCGTGCATCCGGCGCTGGCCGAGACCATCGAGAGCGACGACCTGACGACCTGGCACATCCGGCTGCGGCGGGACGTGCGCTTCCATGACGGGGCGCCGCTGGGCGCCGCCGACGTCGTCTTCTCGCTGGCCCGGCACAAAATTCCCTCGGTCGGCGCGCAGCAATATATGCTGGCGCGGACCATGGACACGATCCGCGCGACCGGCCCGCGCGACGTCGAGATCGTGCTGACGGCGCCGAATGTCGATTTTCCCGCCATCCTGGCCATGAGCAATTTCGCCATCATCCGCGACGGCACGGGGCGTTTCGAGACGGCGAACGGCACCGGGCCCTTTACCTGCGCCGAATTCGTGCCCGGCATCCGCACGCTGGGGCGGCGCAACGCGGCGTTCTGGGGCGACGGGCCGTTCGTGGACAGCATCGAACTCATCGCCATTCCCGACGAGATGGCGCGTCACAACGCGCTGATGTCGGGCGATGTCGACCTGATCGCCTCGGTCAATCCGCGGCTGGTGCGCATGGTGCAGGCGGGCGGCTTCGGGCTGATGGAAAGTCCGGTCGGGACCTATACCGACCTGGCGATCCGGCTGGATACGCCGCTGGCGCGCGCGCCGGGCCTCGTCGAGGCGATCAAGTGCCTGCTGGACCGCGAGCAGATCCGCCGTTCGGTCTTCCTGGGCTATTCCCGCCTGGGCAACGACCAGCCGATCGCTCCGGAAAGCCCCTATTGCAACCATGACCTGCCCCCGGCGGTTCATGACCCGGATCGCGCCCGTTTCCTGCTGCGGCGCGGCGGATTCCTGGGCGAACGCATCCCGCTGGTCTGTTCGCCGGCCGCGCTGGGGTCGGTGGATATCGCGGTGCTGCTGCAATATGCCGCGCGCCGCATCGGCCAGGACCTGGCGGTCCGGCGCGTGCCGGCCGACGGCTATTGGACGCAATATTGGATGAAGGCGCCGTTCGGGTTCGGCAACGTCAATCCGCGTCCCGCACCCAGCCTGATCTTCGAAATGGGCTTCGCCAGCGCGTCGCCCTGGAACGAATCCCGCTGGCGCGACCCGCGTTTCGACGCCATGCTGGCCGAAGCCCGCGCCACGCGCGACGACGCGCGGCGCCGGCAGTTGTACGGCGACATGCAGGCGATGATCAAGGGCGGCTCGGGCGTCTGCATTCCCAATTTCACCACCAGCCTGGACGGGTACGCGCCCCATGTCCGCGGCCTGCGTCCCAGCCAGGCCGGGCAACTGATGGGCTACGATTTCGCCCGCTTCGTCTGGCTGGACGGGGGCGGGGCGTGAGGCGCGCTCTGGTCCCGCTGGTCGGGCGCCGCTTCGCGACGGCGGCGCTGTCGCTGGTCTTCGTCGTGGTGGCCGTGTTCGCCATCACCAGCCTGCTGCCGGGCGACGCGACGGACAGCGTGCTGGGGCAGAGCGCCACGCCCCAGTCCGTGCAGGCCCTGCGGCACAGCCTGCATCTGGACCGGCCCGCGCCGCTGCGCTTCGTCCTGTGGCTGGGCGGCCTGCTGCACGGCGATTTCGGCCGGTCGCTGCTGAACGGCCTGCCGGTGGCGGACATGCTGCGGCCCCGGCTGCATAATTCGCTGCTGCTGGCCGGGGCGTCGGCGCTGCTGGCCGTGCCGGTGTCGCTGCTGCTGGGCATTACGGCGGCGGTCTGGCGAGACACGCTGTACGATCGCGGCGTAACCGTCCTGACGCTGGGGCTGGTGTCGGTGCCGGAATTCGTCATCGCCACGCTGGCGGTGTTCGTGTTCGCGACCCGGCTGCACCTGCTGCCCGCCCTGTCGGATATCGGCGGCGTGCATACGCTGTGGCAGTTCCTGCGCGCGTTCTTCATGCCGGTGGCCAGTCTCGCCCTGGTGACGCTGGCGCAGATGGTGCGCATGACCCGCGCGGCGATGGTGGACACGCTGTCCGCCCCCTATGTCGAGATGGCGCGGCTGAAGGGCGTGGGGCCGGTGCGGCTGGTCGTGGTGCATGCGCTGCCGAATGCCGTGGGGCCGGTGGTGAACGCGGTGGCGCTCAGCCTGTCCTCGCTGCTGGGCGGGGTGGTGGTGATCGAGGCCGTCTTCGCCTATCCGGGCGTCGCGGGGCTGATGGTCGATGCCGTCACCGCGCGCGACGTGCCGACGGTGCAGGCCTGCGCCCTGGTCTTCTGCCTGGCCTATCTGGTGCTGACCACGTTGGCCGACATCGTGACCATCGCCACCCTGCCGGGGCGGCGCGCGCCATGACCGGCCCGTTGCGCCGCCTCGCCGCCGGGCGCGAACGGGCGCTGGCCGTCATCGGCTTCTGGCTGGTCGTGGCGATCATCGGCCCGATGCTTACGCCCTATGATACCGGGCAGGTCGTCAGCGGCACGGTGTTCGCCGGCGCGTCCCGGGCGCATCCGCTGGGCACCGACTATCTGGGGCGCGACACACTGGCCCGGCTGCTGGACGGTACGCGGCACACGGTGCTGCTGTGCCTGGCCTCGACCCTGCTGTCCTGCCTGGCGGGCGCGTTCGTCGGGATCGCGACGGTGATCTCCCGTCCCTGGCTGGAAATGCTGGCCGGCCGGCTGGTGGACGGGTTGCTGTCGATTCCCAGCCTGCTGCTGGCCCTGCTGGTCATCGCCGCGTTCGGCAGTTCGGTACCGACGCTGGTCCTGACCATGGCGGTGATCTACATGCCCGGCGCCTACCGGACCAGCCGCGCCCTGGCCCAGCGGATCGCCAGGCTGGATTTCGTCACCGTGGCGCGGGCGCGGGGCGAGGGGCGGGCCTATATCATCCTGCACGAAATCCTGCCCAACATGGCCGGCCCGATGCTGGCCGATGTCGGGCTGCGCTTCATCTACGCGGTGCTGCTGCTGAGCAATCTCAGCTTCCTCGGCATCGGGGTCCAGCTGCCGGGGGTCGATCTGGGGTCCATGGTACGGGAAAACCTGCTGGGCGTGGTCTATGGCGCCTATGCGATGATCGCGCCGACACTCGCCATTGCCGTTCTGACGATCGGCGTCAATCTCGCGCTCGATTCCACCGGACGGAGGCGCTGAGATGACGGCGATCATCCATGTCGAGGGCCTGCGGATCGCTGGGCGCCGGGGACGCGGCGCGGAAACCCCGATCGTGCGCGGGGTGGATTTTTCGGTCCGGCGCGGCGAGATGCTGGCATTGATCGGCGAGTCCGGGTCCGGCAAGACGACGATCGCCCTGGCGCTGATGGGGCATGTGCGGCCCGGCTGCCGCATCACCGGCGGACGGGTCTCGGTCGCCGGGTACGACGTCGCGGCGATGAATGCCGAGGAACGCCGCGCGCTGTGCGGCCGGGTGGTCAGCTACGTGGCGCAGAATGCCGCCAGCGCCTTCAACCCCGCCCTGCCGGTCCTGCGGCAGGTGATCGAGCCGGCGCTGATCCATCGCGTCATGCCCCGGCGGGACCTCGAGGGCCGGGCGGTCGCCCTGTTCCGCGCGCTGGCCCTGCCGCAGCCCGAGAGGATCGGCGCCCGCTATCCCGGTGAATTGTCGGGCGGGCAGTTGCAGCGCCTGATGGCCGCGATGGCGCTGATGGCCGGCCCGGAAATCGTGATCTTCGACGAGCCGACCACCGCGCTGGACGTCACGACGCAGATCGAGGTCCTGGCCGCCTTCAAGAACGCGCTGGCCGACCAGGGTGTCACCGGCGTCTATGTCACCCACGACCTGGCGGTGGTGGCCCAGATCGCTGACCAGGCGGTGGTCCTGAAGGACGGCACGGTCCGCGAGACGGGGCCGGTCGCGCGCGTGCTGACCGCGCCGCGCGACGACTACAGCCGCCGGCTGCTGGCGGCGGCCGAGCCGCGTGCGCGGCGGGCGGACGGCCCCGTCGCCGAAGCCGCGCGCCCGGTGATCGAGGGCCCGGTGCTCGAAGTACGCGACCTGGTCGTCGGCTATGGGCGCGGTCCGGCGTCCGGCCCGCCAGGGATGGTTCTCCCCGCGACGGTCGTCGTCGATCGCGCGGCCTTCGCGGTGCCGCCGGGCAGCACGCTGGGGGTGATCGGCGAGTCCGGCTGCGGCAAGAGCACCCTGGCGCGCGCCATCGCCGGCCTGCAACCCTGGGCGGCGGGGGATATCCTGCTGGACGGGCAAAAGCTGGCGGGCCGGGTCGAGGATCGTACGGCCGCGCAACGGCGCCGGCTGCAGATGGTGGCGCAGAATGCCGACGGCGTGCTGAACCCGGCCCGGACCATCGGTGCGACGCTGGGGCGCGTCGTCGCCTTCTATGACGGGCTGCGCGGTGCTGCCGCCGACCGGCGGGTGGCCGAATTGCTGGAGATGGTGCGTCTGTCCCCCGCCCTGGCGGCGCGCCTGCCGTCGGAATTGTCGGGCGGGCAGAAGCAGCGGATCAATTTCGCCCGCGCCCTGGCCGCCGGGCCGCAAATCGTGCTGTGCGACGAAATCACCGCCGCGCTGGACACGGTGGTGGCGGCGGCGATCCTGGATCTGATGGCCGGTCTGCAGCGTGATCTCGGCCTGTCCTTCATCTTCATCACCCACGACCTGCACGCCCTGCGCGCGATCTGCGACCGGGTGGCCGTGCTGTATGCCGGACGGGTGGTCGAATGCGGGCCGGCGGCATCGCTGGATGCTGGTCCGCATCATCCCTATATGCGCCTGCTGCGGGATTCGGTCCCGTCCATGCGCCCCGGCTGGCTGGAGGATACGCGGGCCCGGCGTGCCGCGCAGGACCTGGCGCCCGGCCCGTCGCTGCCCCCGGGCCTCTGCTGCTATCATCCCCGCTGCGCCGACCGGATTCCCGGCCTGTGCGACCGCCTGCCGCCGCCGGTGCGCCGCACGGCCGGCGGCGCGCAAATCGCCTGCCATCTCGAACCGACCCAGTTCCCGGAGACCGAAGCATGACGAACACGATGCCAGACCTGGCCGATCCGGCCTTGTTTTCCGAACGCGCTGCGATCGGCGGGACCTGGCGCGCGTCGTCGAACGGCGAGACGCTGAACGTCGACAATCCCGCGACGGGCGCCGTGATCGGCACCATTCCCGCCTGCACCGCGCAGGATACCCGCGATGCGATCGCCGCCGCCGCGACGACGCAGGCGCAGTGGCGGCGGACCCCGGCCGCGCAGCGTGCCGAAATCCTGACGGCCTGGCACGGGCTGATGATGCGCCATGCCGACGACCTGGCGCGCATCATGACGCTGGAGCAGGGCAAGCCGCTGGCCGAGGCGAAGGGCGAGGTCGTCTATGCCGCCTCGTTCCTGAAATGGTTCGCCGCCGAGGCCGAACGGATGGAGGGCGAAACGCTGGCGCCCGCGGCCGACCGGCGGATCCTGGTGATGAAGGAACCGGTGGGCGTGACGGCCGCGATCACGCCATGGAATTTCCCGCTGGCGATGATCACGCGCAAATGCGGCCCGGCGATCGCTGCGGGATGCAGCATGGTGATCAAGCCGTCGGAACTGACGCCCTATTCCGCCCTGGCCCTGGCGGTGCTGGCGGAACGGGCGGGCCTGCCGCCCGGCCTGCTGTCGATCGTCACCGGCCATGCGCGCGAGATCGGGCCGGAACTGACCGGCAACCCGATCGTCCGCAAACTGTCCTTTACCGGATCCACGGCGGTGGGCGCGCTGCTGATGCGCCAGTGCGCCGATACGATCAAGCGGCTCAGCCTGGAACTGGGCGGCAACGCGCCGCTGATCGTCTTCGACGACGCCGATCTGGACGTCGCGGTGGCCGGAACGATGGCCAGCAAGTTCCGCAATGCCGGCCAGACCTGCGTCTGCGCCAACCGCGCCTATGTCCAGGACGGGATCTATGACGCCTTCGCCGCGCGCCTGGCGGCCGAGGTCGCGGCGCTGACCGTGGGCGACGGGCTCGCGCCCGGCGTGCAGATCGGCCCGCTGATCAACGACGCCGCGGTGGCGAAGGTGAAGGCCCATGTCGAGGACGCGCTGGCGAAGGGGGCGCGGATCGTCGGCCGCCCGTTCGCGATCGACGGGCGCTTCGTCGATCCGGTGGTGCTGGCGGACGTGACCGCCGACATGCGCATCGCCTGCGAGGAAACGTTCGGTCCGGTCCTGCCATTGTTCCGTTTCACGTCCGAGGAGGCGGCGGTGGCTCAGGCGAACGCCACGCCGTTCGGCCTGGCCAGCTATTTCTTCACCCGCGACCTCGACCGCGCCTGGCGGGTCGGCGCGGCGCTGGATTTCGGCATGGTCGGCCTGAATACAGGCACGATCTCGACGGCGACGGCGCCGTTCGGCGGCGTCAAGCAATCGGGGCTGGGCCGCGAGGGCGGGCGTGTCGGCATCGAGGAATTCCTCGAACTGAAAACCCTCCATGTCGCCCTGGCGGGCGCGTAGGGCGGCATCCCAGCGAAGAGACGACGGATTCCATGGCACCCTTGCCCAAGCTGGATCGCATCGATCTGAAAATCCTTGCCCAATTGCAGAAGAACGGGCGACTGACCAATGTGGAGCTGGCCAACCGCGTCGGGCTGTCGGCCAGCCCGTGCCTGATCCGTGTCAAGCGGCTGGAGGCGGCGGGCTATATCGTCGGCTACGGGGCGCAGATCGCGCTGCAGAAGATCGCCAGCGTGCTGACGGTCTTTACCGAAGTGACGCTGTCGGACCATCGGCGTGACGATTTCTCGCGCTTCGAGGCTGCGATCCTGCGGGTCGACCCGGTCGTGGAATGCCACCTGATCAGCGGGGGATATGACTATCTTCTGAAATTCATGGTCCGCAGCGTCGAACATTACCAGGAGACGATCGAGGCCCTGCTGGACCAGAATATCGGGATCGAGAAATATTTCAGCTACATCGTCATCAAATCCCCCATCATCAAGCCGGCCTTCCTGGTCGAGAACCTGACGGCCCCGCAGGAGCGTTCGTGATGATTCCGACAAGCGTGAAACAGATCCCGAGCAGGGACGGAAGGGCGGAAATCGGCATCCGCGCCATGACGTCCGGCGACCTGCCCGATGCCGCCCTGCTGTCCAAGGCGCTGGGCTGGCCGCACCGGCTGGAGGACTGGGACTTCATGCTGCGGCAGGGCCACGGGCTGGTCGCCACGCTGGAAAACGGCGCGGTGATCGGTACCATCCTGTGGTGGCCGTTCGGCACGCGCTATGCCACGGTGGGGCTGGTGATCGTGGCGAATGCCTGGCAGGGACACGGGATCGGCCGGACGCTGCTGGCCACCGTGCGCCGCCTGCTGCCGGGCTATTCGCTGTATCTGAACGCCACGCCGGCCGGCCAGCCGCTCTATGAAAAACTGGGCTTCATCCCGACCGGGATCGTCGAGCAGCACCAGGGCAACGGCGTGTCCGCGCCGATCGTCCCGTTGGAACCCGGACATCGCCTGCGGCCCGTCGTGCAGCAGGACCTGCAGGAACTGGCGGCACTGGACGGCGCGGCGACGGGTATGGACCGCGCACGCCTGATCGAGGACCTGGTCGCGACGGCCAAGGGGGTGGTGATCGATACCGGGGACGGCATCGTCGGCTATTCCTTCTGCCGGAAATTCGGCTGGGGCTGGCTGATCGGTCCGGTCGCCGCCGCCACGCCGATCGGGGCACGCGCCCTGATCGCGCACTGGATCGGCACGCATGGCGGCGAATTCCTGCGGGTGGATATCCCCGCCGCGTGCGGCCTCTCCTCCTGGCTGGATGACATGGGGCTGATCCGTGTCGACACCGTCAACACGATGTCCACCGATGCGATGACGCCCGCGCCGGACGGCCCGTGCTACTATGCCCTGACCAGCCAGGCCATCGGATAGGGGCCGCCATGTCCTTCGTCTTCAAATCCACCGACGCGCGCCGCATCGTCTGGCAACCGCGCTTCGCCGCCGAACTGCCGGACCTGCCCTTCCATGCCTGGCCCGAAACCGGACCGGCGGAGGACGTGCGCTATCTGGCCGCCTGGCAGGTGCCGGACGGGATCGGCGCGCTGCTGCCCAATCTCGAGGTCCTGTTTTCGGTGGGGGCCGGGATCGACCAGCTCAATCTCGCCTCGGTGCCCGGACAGGTGAAGGTGGTCCGCATGGTCGAGCCGGGCCTGGTGGACGGCATGATCGAATATGTGCTGTGGGCGGTGCTGTCCTGCCATCGCGACATGTTCAGTTACGCACGACGGCAGCGCCAGCACGTCTGGAGCGGCGCGCCCAACCGCGCCGCCGGCCGGATCGGCGTCGGTGTGATGGGGGCGGGGGCGCTGGGCGGGCCGGTGCTGCGGGCGCTGGCCGCGCGCGGCTATGCCTGCCGGAGCTGGAGTCGCACCCCGCGGCCGCTCGACGGGGTCGCCGGCTTTGCCGGGGCGGCGGAACTGGACGATTTCCTGGCCGGGGCCGACATCCTGGTCTGCCTGATGCCCTTGACCGAACAGACGCGCGGGATTCTGAACCGCGACCTGTTCGCCAGGCTGCCGCGCGGGGCCTGCCTGATCAATTGCGGCCGGGGCGGGCATCTGGTGCAGGCGGACCTGCTGGAGGCGCTGGCCGACGGACAGGTGGCGCAGGCGGTGCTGGACGTGACCGAGCCCGAGCCGCTGCCGGCCGGCCATCCGTTCTGGGACCATCCGCGCGTGATGCTGACGCCGCATATCGCCAGTTCGTCGCAGGCCGAGAGCGGGGTCGACATGGTGATCGCCAATATCCGCCGCCACCGCAACGGCGAGAGAATGGTGGGCGAGATCGACCGCGCCGCCGGATATTGAACCAGAGGCGCAAGCGACGGCGCGCCCACCCCGTCCGATCACGTCTTGGCCCGATCACGTCTTGGATAGTACGCAAAAGAGTATCGGCCGAAGGGAAAAAACGACCTAGACGCGTGCGATGCGGCACGTCTTAATCGGGGCAACAAGAAGCGGCTCCCCGACCAATCGGGAGATCCGCCGGGGGAAAAGACGATGCCCGTTGCTCTCGTTCTCGAACGCCAGCGTGAGCTGTCGCTGCGCGATATCGACCTTCCCGATACTCTGGGCCCGCGCGATGTCAGGGTGCGGATCCAGACGGTCGGTATTTGCGGCAGTGACGTGCATTATTATACGCATGGCCGCATCGGTCATTTCGTGGTCGAGCAGCCGATGGTGCTGGGTCATGAGGCATCCGGCGTGGTGGTGGAAATCGGCGCCGCCGTCACGAACCTGAAAATCGGCGATCGCGTGTGCATGGAACCGGGGATCCCCGATCCGACCTCGCGCGCGTCCAAGCTCGGGATCTATAATGTCGATCCCGCCGTGACCTTCTGGGCGACGCCGCCGGTGCATGGATGCCTGACCCCCCTGGTGGTGCATCCGGCGGCGTTCACCTATCGCCTGCCGGACAATGTCAGCTTCGCCGAAGGTGCGATGGTCGAACCGTTTGCGATCGGCGTGCAGGCGGCCGTGAAGGCCCGGATCAAGCCCGGTGACGTCTGCGTCGTGACCGGCTGCGGGCCGATCGGGATGATGGTGGCGCTGGCCGCGCTCGGTTCCGGGGCCGGCAAGGTCATCATTTCGGATATCGCGGCCCCCAAGCTGGACATCGCGGCCCGCTACCACGGGATCTTGCCGGTCAATGTCACGCAGACCACGCTGCGCGACGCCGTCCGTGCGGAATGCGGAGCGGATTGGGGCGCCGACGTGGTGTTCGAGGCCAGCGGCAGCCCCCGCGTCTATGACGACGCGCTGGCCGTCGTCCGGCCCGGCGGCACGCTGGTCCTGGTGGGCATGCCGGTCGACAAGGTCGCATTCGACATCGTCGCGGCGCAGGCCAAGGAAATCACGATCGAAACCGTGTTCCGCTACGCCAATGTCTATGATCGTGCGATCGCCTTGATCGCGTCGGGAAAAATCGATCTCAAGCCGCTGATTTCCGGAACCTACGATTTCGCGGATTCGATCGCGGCGTTCGAACGTGCGGCCTCCGCGCGGCCGACCGACGTCAAGCTGCAGATCCGGATGGCATAGACCGGTCGAACGCCTGGCTGCGTTCCGTCAAGAAGAACAAAAACCAAGAAGAACGGACATCATGGCCCACGGCACGCATTCGGCCCGCAAGACGCGTGTGGCGACACCGGTCTTCGAGATCGTGCGGCGCGAACCGCGCAGCAGCTTCGTCTGGCATACGCACGACTATCCGGCACCGTGCGCGAGATGGAACTACCACCCCGAATACGAACTGCACCTGATCACCAAAGGATGCGGACATTATATTGTCGGCGACTATCTCGGTTTCTTCACGCCGGGACATCTCGTTCTGATCGGACCCGACGTGCCGCATGGCTGGTTCAGCGACATGGGGCCGGACGAGGTGGTGCCGGGGCGTGACGTGGTCCTGCAGGTCGACGGGTCATGGTTCCAGGGATTGATGACGCTCTGCCCGGAACTTGACGTCCTGCACGAGCTTCTGGCCGCGTCGCGCCATGGGGTCGAATTCCTGGGGCCGGAAGTCGCGCGCCTCGGCGCGCGTCTCGCCGGAATCGGTACGATGGACGACGCGGCACGGATCCCGGCCATCATTGACCTGCTGCTCGACCTGTCCCGGTGCCCGCGGCGGACATTGTGCGGCGCCGGCCTGACTCTCTCTTCGGACGACATGGAGATGGAGAAAATAGACCGAATTATCAGAAGAATCATGGAAAATAATACAATCTTCCATCGTCAGTGCGACATCGCGCGAGAGGTCGGGCTGTCCGCGTCGGCTTTCTCGCGGCAATTCCACCGCGCCACCGGCGATACGTTCGTGTCTTTCATGAAAAAGCTGAAGATCGGGCGGGCGTGCCAGTTGCTGACGACGACCGACGCATCGGTCGCCGATATCAGCGCGACGATCGGATTCAGCAACCTTTCCAATTTCAATAGGCAGTTTCTTCAGGTTCGCCGGACGACTCCCTCACGCTATCGGCGGGATGTCCGCCGCCTGATCCGTCACGAGGGCACGTCGGAAGCGGCCGAGGCGCCTGGATGCCACGCATAACCATGAAAAACGGGGAAAGATCATGGATCTGGGACTGAAGGGTAAAGTCGCGGTCATTACCGGCGCCAGCGTTGGTATCGGCCTGGCCGTGGCCAAGGGACTGGCGTCAGAAGGCGCCGATCTCGTGTTGGTGGCGCGGCAGAAGGATCGCCTGGACGAGGCGGCGGGACGGCTGTCGGCGGAATGCGGCGTGCGGGCGGTCGGCGTGGCGGCGGACATAGCCACGGCGGACGGCGTCGATGCGGTGCTGCGGCGCGTGGATGACGGGTTCGGCGGCGCGGACATTCTGATCAACAATGCCGGCACGGGCTCCAACGAGACGATCATGCAGGCCGATGACGCGAAATGGCAATTCTACTGGGACCTGCACGTCATGGCGGCGGTGCGCCTGGCGCGGGGCCTCGCACCGGGCATGAAAAGGCGCGGCGGCGGCGTCATTCTGCATAACGCGTCGATCTGCGCCGCGCAGCCTCTGTGGTACGAGCCGATCTACAACGTCACGAAAGCGGCGCTGCAGATGTTTTCCAAGACGCTGTCCACGGAACTGATCGGGGATAATATCCGCGTCAATTGCGTCAATCCCGGCCTGATCCTGACGCCGGACTGGATCAAGACCGCCAAGGAGTTGACCGCGCGTTCGGGCGGCGACTGGCAGTCCTATCTGCAGGGCGTCGCGGACGAGCATGCGCCCATCCGGCGCTTCGGCACGCCGGAGGAACTGGCCCATTTCTTCGTGTTCCTGTGTTCCGACAAGGCGACCTACAGTGTCGGCTCCACCTATTTCGTCGATGGCGGCATGCTCAAGACACTCTGAATCGTCGACGCTCCGAACCGCCGCATCGCGCTATCCCTCCCGCGCCGCCTCCGTGCGGTGCCAAAAATAAGAGAAAGACATGAAATATCTGAAGAAGGCCGCGCTGCCCGGTGCGCTGCTGGCTTGTGGCCTGGCGTTCGGCGCGCATGCGGCATATGCCAAGGACCTGCATGCCGTGGGCATCTCGGTCGGCTCTCTCGGCAATCCGTATTTCCTGTCCCTCGTGAAGGGGGCTACCGACAGCGCGCACGCGATCAATCCGGACGCGCGCGTGTTCGCGGTGTCGTCCGATTACGACCTCGGCAAGCAATCGTCGCAAATCGACAATTTCATCGCGTCGGGCGTGGATCTTATCCTGCTGGCAGCCGCCGATCCGCATGCGATCGGCGCGGCGGTGAAGCGGGCGAAGGCGGCCGGGATCGTGGTGGTTGCCGTCGATGTGGAAGCGGACGGCGCCGACGCAACCATCCAGACCGACAACAAGCAGGCGGGCAGGCTGTCATGCGCCTTTCTTGCCTCCGCCATCGGGGGCAGGGGCGCCGTCATCATCCAAAACGGCCCGCAGACATCGTCGGTGATCGAGCGTGTCGACGGATGCAAGGAATCCCTGGCCAAGCATCCGGACATCCGGATCCTGTCCGACAACCAGAACGGCAAGATCTCCCGCGACGGGGGGCTGGACGTCATGATGGGGTATCTGACACGCTTCCCTGATTTTCAGGGACTGTTCACGGTCGCCGACCCCCAGGCGATCGGCTCCAACCTCGCGGCCCGGCAATTGCGGCGCAGGGGCATCGTCATAACCTCGGTGGACGGCTCCCCGGACGTGGTCGACGCGCTGAAGACCGATACCCTGATCCAGGCCACCGCCAGCCAGAATCCGGCAGAGCAGGGGTCCCTGGGCGTTCGGACGGGCTATGACCTCATGAACGGAAAGAAGCCGGCGCAGGACGTGACGCTTCTGCCGCCGCAACTGGTCGATCGCAAAAATGTCGCGACTTATAAAGGCTGGTAACGAAAATCGTCACGAATTCTGATTCCGTTCAGGGCGCCGAGAATCAGGATGAACGCGCGGTCCCGCTCCCCGGCGCGATGGACCGCGCCGGCCCTGTGTGCGCATCGCCCCAAACCTTCAGCGCCATGATGACCGGCTCCAGGCTGCGTCCCCGCTCGGTCAGGCTGTATTCGACCTTCGGCGGCACCTCCGCATAGACGGTGCGTGTGACGAAGCCGTCCTCCTCCAGTTCACGAAGCTGCATCGTCAACATGCGCTGCGTGATATTGGTCAGGCGCTTGCGGATCGCGTTGAAGCGCAGCGTCCCGTCCAGCAGGTGATAGAGAATGACTCCCTTCCACTTGCCGCCGATCAGTTCCAGCGTCGCCTCAACGGTGCAGCCGGGACTGCAATCCAGGGCCTTGTGACGAATACGGGGCATAACGGTATCATTTCCGATACTATGGGTGTTATATGTGCGTTCTTGCGGCTTTCGATCATAGACCCCCATCTTCTGCCCATACAACAGCCCATACGACAACGGAGCAGAAGCCATGCGTGCCGTCGGTTACCTGACCCCCCTGCCGATCGATCATCCCGATGCGCTGCAGGATATCGACCTGCCGCGCCCGGTGCCGCAGGGTCGCGACTTGCTGGTCGAAGTCCGGGCCGTCTCGGTCAATCCGGTGGATACGAAAATGCGTCGGAACGCGGCGCCCGAAGGGGGAACGTGGGGCGTGCTCGGTTGGGACGCCTCGGGGATCGTCGTCGCGACCGGCCCTCAGGTAACCGGCTTTTCGGTCGGCGATCCGGTATTCTATGCGGGCGCATTGCAGCGCCCGGGCACCAACGCCGCATTCCATCTGGTCGATGAGCGCATCGTCGGGCACAAGCCGCAATCACTGTCCTGGGCCGGAGCGGCAGCCCTGCCGTTGACGGCGATTACGGCCTGGGAAATGCTGTTCGACCGTCTCGACGTCCGGCGCGCCGTGCCGGGCGCGTCACCGTCGATCCTGGTCGTCGGCGGCGCGGGGGGCGTGGGATCCATCGCCATCCAGCTTCTTCGCGCGCTGACGGACCTGACCGTCATCGCCACGGCGTCCCGCCCCGAAACGCAGGCCTGGGTGCGCGACCTGGGCGCCCACCACGTCGTCGATCACACCGCCCCCCTGGCCGCGCAGGTCGCGGCCCTGCCCACGGGCGCGCCGGGCTTCGCCTTCTCGACCACGCAGACCGAGCAGCATGCCGGCGACATTATCGACCTGCTCGCGCCGCAGGGGCATTTCGGCCTGATCGACGATCCGGCCCGGCTCGACGCGTTGCCGCTGAAGCGCAAGAGCCTGTCTTTGCACTGGGAATTCATGTTCACCCGCCCCCTGTTCGGCACGGCGGACCTCGCCGGACAGGGGGCGCTGCTGAACGAAATCGCATCACTTGTGGATGCCGGCCGCATCCGTACGACCCTGGCGGATCATTTCGGCACGATCAACGCGGCCAATCTCCGCAAGGCCCATATGCTGCTCGAAAGCGGCAAGGCCAAGGGCAAGATCGTTCTGGAAGGATTCGCATAAGGACGACCGCCTGACGCTTTCCTTTCCCCAGGGCCGACGGCGCCGATCGGCCGGACGTCCGAACCATCGGACGTCCGGCAGCGCGCCCATTCAGGCCATCAGAACCCGGTTGAGATCGTGACGACGGCGGTGAAGGGGACCTGGAGGTAATAGGCGGGGAGACCGCCCTTAACGGTGCTGCCATACACGCCGGTCGTGGTGTTGGCATTGGTCTGGAAGGTATAGATCCCGCTGCGCAGCTTGGCATTTGTCAGGTTCGACATGTTCAGCTGGATCTGCGGCGATTTCATGAATCCGACCGAATGGAAGCGATAGCCGACATTGACGTTGTCGGTGATGAATTGCGGGATCGAACTGTCATTCATGAAGGTCGCGTACTGCTTGCCGGTATATTTCAACTGGACACCGGCGAACAGCGAGCCGTCATCGTAATCCAGGCCCAGGCTGGCCTGCACCTTGGGGCTTTCGATCTGGGTCTTGCCCGCCGTGGGCAGATAGTCATTCACCGTCTTGCCGTGCAGCGTGCCGGTTGCAGCCAGATTGTTGTCGATGCGCGCGTCGAGATATTCAAACGCGACATAGGGCCGCAGATGGAACCAGATCGGTCGCGTGGCAAGCTGGACGTCGACGCCGCGGCTGGTCTGGCCGCCGGCATTGACCGTCTGGCTGTAGGGCGCGCCGTTCTGATAGAAGCTCAGGCTGAGCTGGCGGTTGGTGAAATTATAGTTGAAGAACGAGATGCTGCCGACCAGCAGGTCGCCGTTATAGCGATAGCCCACTTCTTCCGAGATCGAATATTGCGGCGCCGACGCGCCGCCGCGCTGCGTCTGTGCCGGCGAGGTGTTGCTGTAGTAATCGACCAGCGAGGTATTCTGCGGCATCTTGAAGTTCGTGGCGCCGCTGACGTAGATCTGGTTGCGGCGGTCGAAATTCCAGCTTATGCCGACCTGCGGCAGCGGCTCGGACGCGCTGAGATTGCGGTTATAGACCGTGTTCGGCACGTAGTTGTAGATACGCCGCGTCATCATGGCTTCCTTGAAGCCCAGGTCGATATGCAGCCGCTTGTCGAAATAATCCATGCTGTCGCCGATGAACAGCATGTTGACCTGCGACAGGCTCAGGAAGTTGCGATATTTCCAGGGCTGGCCGCCGGGAAGCTGGTACAGGCTGGAAACGCCCCAGATATTCGCCGGCTCGCCGGTCACCTGGTTGACATAGCTCACTGGCGAATATTGCAGCAGGTTGGCATATTCATACCACCATCCGGCCGTCAACTGATGATGCGACCCGAGGCGGTAATTGAATTTCAGCGTGTTGCCGGGGCGGAACTGTTCCTGGTTCGACGGGGTCAGGGCGACGGCCTGCTTGGCCCCCAGGTCGATGGCGGCCGGCTGGCCGCCATAATAGGTGCTGCCCTGGGTCAGCAGGCTGGCGCCGGTGCCGTTGCCGATGCCATGCCAGAAATAGGCCGTATCGTCGATCGAGAAATCGGGGGTGACGACGACATGGGTCGGCAGAACCGCCACCACGTCGGCAAAGGGATTGACGTGCAGCTTGTAGAAATTGGTGCCGTTGCTATTCACGCCCGTATAGTACGGCAGGTAGTTGTTGCTGTATCCGTTCGCCTTGTATTGCGCCAGGTTGGGGTTCAGGAAGGAATCATTGACCTGGTCGTTATAGGACACGGTCAGGCCGGTATGGCTGCCGTTCTCGAAATCCTTGATCAGCTTGAAATCATAATGGTACTTGTCGGCCATGCCGGGGCCGCGCCAGTTGTTGGCCTGGGTATGGCTGAACGAGAACATGGCCCGCACGCCGCTCGACCCGATATCGCCGGTATTCAGGCGCAGGAACTCGCGCGTCATGTCGAACGAACCGAACGAGATATCCAGCAGGCCGCCGCGCGTATGGGTCGGATTGCTCATGGTGGCGGAAACCAGGCCCGCCGCCGCGCTGACGACCGGGCTGTCGAGATTGACCGAACCCGGCTGCAGCGACACGGTTTCCAGGTCCTCGGCTTCCAGGACCTCGTTGGAATAGAACTGGCCGCCGCCGATATCGCTCAGCGGCATGCCGTCCAGAGTCCAGCCGATATTGGTCTGGTCCAGCCCGCGGACCTCGGTCGCCCCCGAGAACAGGCCATAGGAATCCTGGTCCTGGACGTTGGCGCTCGGCAGCATCCGCAGTAATTGCTGGATGTTGGTGGTGGGGGATTGCTTGGCAATGAAGTCGCGGGTGATGGTCTGCACCGCCTTGGTCGCCGTCTCGACCCGCATCAATCCGCCGCCGGGCGCCCGCGTCCGCGCCGTCCGGCCCGTCACGCTCACTTCCTCGGCGTGCGGCGCATGGGCGTCCCCGGGGGCGTCCCCCTGCTTCTTCTGCTCCGCGCCGGTCTTCTTCTCGACCGGCGTCGCACTTCGGGCGGCTGGCACGATGGTCAACGCGCCCGCCAGCATCGTCGCCACCAGCAGGCACGCACGAAATCCCTGTTCCATCGCTCAGATCCCCACTCAATTCAATTTCGACACGATAAGACGTCCCGCCGTAAACCACATCCCGGGCCGGGTTGTCGACGGTCAAGATGCGGATGCCCCAGCACGGCGCATATGCCAGAGCAAAAAACCGATCGACTGTTGCAGAAAAGACGACACCGATACGGCATTCCCGCCGGCGGCGGCGCCCGATGTTCCACCCGGGTGCCCATGGGAACATGCTTCATGGCGGTTATTTCTTATTATTTCAGGAATATTTCTTCCGGACTGTTGTAAGCGTGCATCGTCACCGAAGTTTCACGGGGCATCGGTGCGCTCAGCGGATAGGGACGTTGGCGAAATTTTAACATTGCAAAAACGGCCTCTTCGCTCATGCTCCATCGCCGCTCCTCGCCTCTCTCCCGCCGCGCGCTCCTGGTTCTCTCCGTTGCCTGCGTCCCCGCGTTGCCGGCCGCCCAGCCAGCCCATGCCCAGGCAACCCCCGGTCAGGCGGCGCCCACCCGCGCCAGTACGGCCCACCATGGGGCATCCCGCCGGCCGGCCGCGTCGCCCGCGCCTGCCGCCGAACAGATCATGACAACCGCCCGCCGCACCCGTTCGGAACAAAGTGTCGGGCATCTCGAAATGCAGCGCATCCTGCCGGGCATCAACCCGGTCAAGGCGCTCGAAATCCTGCCCGGCGTGGTGTTCGAGAACGCCGATCCCTGGGGCAATAACGAACAGAATTCCTCGCTGTTCATCCATGGCTTCAATCAGAACCAGCTCGGCTTCACCCTGGACGGCGTGCCGCTGGGCGACCAGGCGTACGGCAATTTCAACGGCCTGTCGCCGCAGCGCGCCGCGATCAGCGAAAACATCGCCGCGGCCAACGTATCCACCGGCGCCGGCGCGCTGGGCACGGCATCGACCAGCAATCTGGGCGGGACGCTGGAATTCCTGACTCAGGATCCGTCCCGTCGCGCGGGCGGCCAGCTTGCCCAGACCTTCGGCAGTTGGTCCACCTTCCGCACCTTCGCCCGCATCGATACCGGCGATTTCGGCAACGGCAATTCGGCCTATGTCTCCTGGGCCCGCCAGGACGCGCGGGCGTGGGATTTCGCGGGGCACCAGGGCGGCAACCAGGTGAATGCGAAATTCGTCCACCAGTCGGACAACGACCGCATCACCGGCTTCTTCGACTGGTCGGACAAGGTCGAACCGAACGAGGACGGTATCGTCGAACCGAACGGCGGCAGCCTCTATGTCCGTCCCTTCATGTATCCGAACCTGCAGGAGGCCGTAAGCTACTACGACAACTCTCCCGCGTACAAGGCGGCGGGCCTGAACTATCGAAACTACTATTCGGATGCGCAGCGCGAGGATTTCCTGTCCTACGTCAAATGGTCGCATGATTTCAGTGCCAGCCTGCACTGGGACAATCTGTTCTACTACCATCATGATTTGGGCGAGGGCGTGGTCGCCGGACCGATCACCGCCGCCGGCCTGCCCACGCTGTTCTCGGCGTATTTCCCCACTTATTCCGCCTCTCAGCTCTCGCAGGTCTTCGGCGGATCAGGCATGGCCACCCGCACCACCGAATATTGGGACAATCGCGGCGGCCTCACCTCCACCCTGCGTTACCAGCGCGGCCATCACCATATCGAACTGGGCGGCTGGTACGAACGCAACAACAACACCCAGGCGCGGCGCTGGTATCCGTTCGACATCAACAATCCGACCACGCCGTACGAACGCCAGCAGGGCGCGCTGATCGACCAGTATACCAACTATTTCTATACCAATACCTGGACGACCCACCTGCAGGATAGCTGGCAGATCTCGCCGCATGTCACGCTCAATGCCGGTTTCAAGTCCGAACTGGTCTATACCAACGGCATCCTGCCGGTGGCCGGCCTGCCCGGATCGCTGTCGCCCAGGACGGCCGCCACGGTGCCCGGCGGCACCATCGCCGCGACGCGTCCCTTCCTGCCGGCCTTCGGTGCGCTGTGGAACCTGACGCCGCATGAACAATGGTTCGCCAACATCCAGGAAAACATGCGCGCGTTCCAGGCGACCGGCTACGGCAACGCGACGCCTTGGGGCGTGACCAGCCAGCAGGCGTTCGAGGATTTCAAGAATCACGGCGAACCGGAAACCGCCTGGACCTATGAAACCGGCCTGCGCACCAACCGGCCGGTCGATCTGGGGCCGCTGACCCATATCAGCGGGCAGCTCGAATATTACCACGTGCATTTCTCGAACCGCCTGCTGGCGGTATCGTCCTCGCCCAACCTGGCCTCGATCGTCGGCAGCGCGACCATCCTGACCAATGTCGGCTCGGTCTCGACCGACGGCATGGATCTCTCCTTCACCGCGCAGTTCGGGCCGCATTTCTCGTTCTATAACGCCCTGTCCTACAACAAGTCGGTCTATAACGACAATTACGCCAACGGCACCACGGTCGTGCATACCGCCGGCAGGAACGTGGCGGGCGTGCCCGACTGGACCGAAAAATTCGTGGCGTCGGCCAATTGGGGCGATGTCTCGGCCCAGTTCATCGGCGACGTGATCGGCAAGCGCTATGCGACCTACACCAACGACCTGTCGGCCGGCGCCTATGCGCTGTTCAGCCTCAATGCCGGCTACATGATCCACTTCATTCCGCATGTGCGCGGGCTGAAGGTGCAGGGCAACATCACCAACCTGACCGGCACGCGCGGCTGGTCCACCTTGAACATCAGCAACGCTTCGGGCCAATATACCGCCTTCCCAATCGCGCCCCGGATGTATTTCCTGACGCTCAGCGCGAATTTCTGAGGTACCGCACATGCTGACACGCCGATCCGCCATGGGCCGGCTGGGGGGATTGCTGGGGGTTGCGACGACCGTCCCCGCCATCCTGCCTGCCGCCATCCTGCCCGCCGCCGGCGCGCGGGCCGCGCCGTCGCTGGCGCCGCGCCCGCTGGTGATCGGCCATCGCGGCGCTTCGGCCCTGCGGCCGGAACATACGCTGGCCTCGTACGCCAAGGCGATCGCCGACGGCGCCGACTATGTCGAACCCGACCTGGTGCCGACCCGCGACGGCGTGCTGGTCGCCCGCCATGAAAGCAATATCGCCGCCACGACGGACGTCGCCACAAGACCGGAATTCGCCGCGCGCCGCCGCACCATGGTGATCGACGGGGCGCAGGAAACCGGCTGGTTCACCACCGACTTCACCCTGGCCGAACTCAAGACGCTGCGCGCCTGCGAAAGACTGCCGCAGGTGCGGCCGCAGAACACCCGCTATGACGGGCATTTCGACATCCCGACCTTCGAGGAAATCATCGATTTCGTCGCCGCCGAATCCGCCGCGCGCGGCCGGGTCGTGGGGTTGATCCCGGAAATCAAAAATTCCACCCATTTCCACCGCCTGGGCCACACGCCCGAGGACAGTTTCCTGCGCATCATCGCGGCGCACGACTATACGCGCTTCGCGCCGCTCGAAGTCCAATCCTTCGAAACCGGCAATCTCCGGCGGCTGTACGGCAAGGTACAGGCGATCAACCCGCAGGCGCGCCTGCTGTTCCTGATGGGCGAGCGCGGCGAACGCGTCCCCGACCTCGCCGCCGCCGGCGGCGGCACGACCTTCGGCGACCTGATGACCCCGGACGGACTGCGCCAGGTACGGGCCTTCGCCGACGTGATCGGCCCGTCCAATACCGACATCATCCCCCGCGATGCCGCCGGCGCCTGGCTCGCGCCCTCGACCCTGATCGCCGACGCCCACCGCGCCGGCCTCCTGGTCCATTCCTACACCTGCCGGCCGGAAAACCGCTTCCTGCCTCGCCAACTCCGCAACGATGCCGGCGACAATGCCCGCAATCCCCAGGGATCGATCGCCGAAATCCGGCGCTATCTGGATCTGGGGCTGGACGGCTTCTTCACCGACGATCCGGCCCTCGGCCGCATCGCGGTCGATGGCTGACCATTCCGCCGGGGGGCCGGCCGGCCTCCCCGGCATGCGTCTCGGAAGACCCTCCTGGTCGCGGGTCCGCTTTCGGCCCGTCAGAATCCGGTACTCAGGGATATGACCGCCGCAAAACCCGCGCCGACATAATAGGCCGGGCTGCTGCCGGCCAGGCTGGTGCCGTAGACACCCCGAATCGTCCGGGCATTGGGTGTCACGCCATAGGCGCCGGACAGATATTTCTCATTTCCGATATTGATCAGATTGACCTGCACCTGCGGATGCCTGGCCGGTCCCAGGGTATGGAAGCGATAGCCGAGCGTCACGTTCGCCGTCTCATAGCCCGGAATATGCTGGTCGTTCATGAACGTCGTATATTGCGACCCCACATAGGTCATCGCGAAATTGCCGAACGCCGCGCCGTCGTCATAGGACAGGCCGATCGTTCCGGAAAATTCGGGGCTCAGCACCGCGGTCTTGCCCTTCGTCGGCAGCAGGTCGCCGCTGCGCGCGAAATTATTGTCGATCGTCGCATGCAGATACTGTCCCGAGAGATAGGGGCTGACATGATGCCATGGCCGCAGGCCGACTTCCGCCTGGACGCCGCGCGACGTCTGTCCACCGGCGTTCAGCGAGAACGTCTCCGGCGTACCGTTCACCAGCGCGCTGGTCGAGACCTGACGATTGGTGAAGTTGTAATTGAAGAATGCCGCCGAGACATTCACCAGGCCGTAATGGCGATAACCGAATTCCTCCGAGATCGAATATTCCGGTCTGAGGTTCGTGCTGTGCGTGTTCGACATTTTTCCCGTGGCGACATTGAAGATGTCGACATAGGAGTTGATCGAAGCGGGCTCGCGGAAGGCCGTCGTGCCGTTGAGATAGATCTGGTCGTTCGGCGTGATCCTGTAGCTCGCCGAGACCTGCGGCAACGGCACCGCATCGTTCGCCGTCACCGCGTAGCGCGATCCCGGAATCAGGCTCGTCGCGCTGCGCGATACCATGACATCCTTGAATCCCGCATTCAACGTCAGGCGATTGTCCAGAAAACGCAGCGTATCGCTGATGAAAAGCGCATTGATCTGCTGGATGATATGACCGTCGAAGGATCGCAGCACGTCGCCGCCCGCCGTCAGGACCGGCGCATGGCCGTATGAATTCGCGACGTTCCCGGCGAAATCGGCAACGGCGAACGACGTCGCCTCGTTATGGTCGAAATAATCGTACCAATACCCGAACTGCAGGGTGTTATGCCCCCGCGTCCAGGTCAGATAGGCGTTCTGTCCCGCAGAAAACTGCGTGTAGGGATCGACATTCTCGACGGTCGCTTGACCATTGACGCTGTACGGCAGGTTCAGCGGCCTCGCCGGCCGGTTGCCGTAGAACACGTTGTCGTCGTTCAGCACCGATCCGCCATTGATGATGCCGTGATTATACATGAAATAAGGCGTGACCGACAATTTCAGCGCCGCTGTCAGCGCGACGTTCGACGGAACGGCCATCATGACCGTCTGCCGGCGGTAGAAATGGAATTTCTGATACATCGTATTGCCGAACGTATAATTTCCGGCGTAATTGTACGAATCCCCCGATACGTTCCACTGGGCCAGGGTCGGATTCGTGAACAGGTCGGCACGTACCAGGTTCCAGGCCAGGAAGGGGGCAATCCTGTTGCCGTCGCCCCATTCCTTCACGAAGCGGGCATCGACATGGTCGCGCGTCTGGCCGCCCGTGCCGCGCCAATTGTCGTTGCCGCTATGGGAAAAGGACACATACCCCTTGATGCCCGATGCCCCCAGCCGGCCCGTATCGACCCGCAGAAATGCGCGATTGGTGGCCTTGGACCCGCCCGCGGCGTCAATCAGCCCTCCGAAATGATCCGACGGGTTGCGCAGCCCGGCATTGATCTGCCCGCCGACCGAATTATAGACCGGCGCACTGATGTCCGGCGATCCCTGCGCCACGTCGACGAAGCCCAGATTCTCGGTATCCGCCCATTCGGACGTAAAGGGGCTGTAGTACAGCCTGTCGCCGACCGGCATGCCTTCGAACGTGGTGCCGATCTCGGTCTGGTTCAGGCCGCGGATCGACACGTTCATGCGGTCCGACGTTCCCAGCGGGTCGACGCTGGACACGATCACGCCCGGCATCGCCTTCAGCAGGGTCAGGGCATTCGTGGTCGGCGATTGTTTGGCAATGAAGTCACGCGTGACGCCGCTGATGGTTTTGGCGGCGGTCTGCCGCGGCATCAGCCCGCCGCCGGGCGTCGTATTGGTCACCCCGTTGGCGCTGGCCGTGCCGCGCGTGACGGTAATCCGCTCCTCGCGGTCCTGCAGGGGGCTGACGATATCTTCCGCGCGGGCAAGCTGAATGGAATGGGCCAGGACGACACAGGTTGCTGTCCTCAGGAAAAGGCGGGCGCGTGAATGGCGCGTCATGGTCGGTGTCCTTCCGGAAACATGGCGGGATTCCATGAAATCTCCGAAAGAGAATAAACACGGCGCGCGTTCGCCCGCTCGTATCATCATCGGAATGGTTTATCGGTATTTCGCTGTTCCTATCATCGAAACTTATAGGAGGTGCCGATATGTATGTCCCGGCGGCGACCCTGTGTCCCCGTTCGGCCCGGTCAGTTCCGCAGCAGGCAATCACCGATCAGCGCGGCCACGGCGGCCCGGGTCGGCTCGATGACGGGACGGCCGCACAGTCCTTCGATCTCCTCGCGGAAATGCGCCATGCCCGCACATCCCATGATGATCGTATCGGCCCCGTCGGACACAAGCCCGCAGGCCGCCTCGCTCATGCGGTCCAGCAATAATGCGCTGGTCGTTTCCTCGGCGCGGGCGTCGATGGCCCTGCTGCCGGCATAGCGCGCATCGACGCCCATGACGCGGACCAGGCGCCGTTGCCGCAGGATCGCACTCCGCGACAGCGCGACGATGCCGAAGCGATCGCCCACGATCAGGGCATGCAGGATCGCGCTTTCGCCGATGCCCCGGACCGGAGTGCCGCCCAGTTCCTCACGCGCGCCCGGCACGCCCGGATCGCTGAAGCAGGCCACGACATAGCCCCGGGCCGGATGCGCGCGCATCGCATGCAGCACGTCCGGCGCCACCCGGTCGGCATCGCTCTGCACTGCAATGCCCGCGGGCGTGCCCTGCAATCCCATGACGTCGATCGCAAACGGGCTTCTGGCGCGCAGCGGATCGACAGCGACATCGATCGCGCGCGTCACCACCGCCGAGGAATTCGGATTGATGACAAGCAGCCGCTCCGCCGTTACGTGGGACATGACAATGCTCCGGATGTGCGGGGCAGGGCGCTTTCGGGCGGCAGCCCCCATTTGCGGATCAGCCGCAGATAGCTGCCATCCGCCTGCAGGCCGTTCAAGGCCCCTTGTACCCGGCAGGCCAGGTCGCGATCGTCCTTCGACAGCCCGATGCCCAGCGGCGCCATGTCGAACGGCGCGCCCAATGCGCGGAACCGCCCATGGTTTCGCGCGATGATCCAGGGCGTCGTCAGACTGTCCTGCAGGGTCGCGACCACGCGTCCCTCCATCAGTTGCAGGCGCGCGTCGGCCGAATTCTCGGCGGCGAACAGCACGATGGGCGGCAGGCCGCGCGCCACGCAAATGCGTTCGCTCCAGTGCAGCAAATGCGCGGGCTCGCTGGTGATCCGGCTGGCCGCCACCATCCGGCCGCACATGTCTTGCGGGTCCGACGGACGATGCGGCTCGTCGCTCAGGGTCAGGAACTGCACGCCGGACTGAAGATAATCGACGAATGCGATGCTCTGCCGGCGCGCCGGCGTATCCATCATGCCGTTGAAGAACATCTGGATACGGCCGGTTTCCAGCGACGGAATCAACTGCGCGAACGACGTCTCCACCACGCGGCCCGCCATGCCCATCCGCTGCAGCAATGCCGCGCTGAGATCGACATCGAACCCTTCCAGCGCGTCGGTCCGCATGTCGCGCATGTCCAGCGGCGGATAGCTGGGGTACAGGCCCACCGCGATCGTCCGCGCCACGACGGGCGCGGGCAGGCACAGCAGCATGCCCATCGCGGACAGCACCGTCATGAGCAGGACTTCGGCACGCGTCACGCCTGGCGGATCGCGAACGTGGACGGGATCAGCATGTCGGCGGTCCGGCCCAGCCGGTCGCGTTGCGCCGCCGACCCGACGATACGCGCCTGCTCGGCGACCAGCCGGTCGGTCGCGGCCTGGTAATCCATCGTCAGAACCTTGCCGCGCGCCACGACCTGTCGTCCGTCGATATAGACCGAATGAATCGCCCGATCGTCGCAGGAGAAGATCAGCGAACGTACCGGATCGATCGCGGGGCGCATCATGGGATGCCCCAGATCGACCAATACCAGGTCGGCGCGGCCCTGCGCCGACAGCCGCCCGATGTCGCGCCGCCCCAGCATCGCCGCGCCCGCGACCGTCGCGGCCTCGAACACCGCGCGCGTGGACGCCGCGTCCGGCGTGCCGGCCTGGATACGGCCCAGATAGGCCGCCAGGCGCAGATCGTCGAGCATGGTATGCGGATAGGTGTCCGTGCCGATCCCGATCCGCACGCCCGCCGCACGATATCGCCCGAAATCCCGCAGCGCATAGCCACGCCGCGCGAACACGGTGGGACAATGCGCGATCGCCGCGTCCCGTCCGGCCAGCACGGCCAGGTCCGTCTTGGTATGCCAGGGCGTGGACGGATGATCGTCGAGAAAGATCCCGTGCCCCACAATGCTGTGCGGCGCCAGGACGCCCAGCCTGTCCAGCCACTGCACGGGCGTCACGCCATGCCGCCGGGTGATCTCGTGAAACTCGACGATGGATTGCGCCGCGTGGACCTGCCAGGGCACGCCGCGCCGTGCGGCGGCCGCGAAGGAATCCTGCAGCAGTTCGGCCGTGCAGGTATCGATCTGGGCGGGGGCCACCATGCCCGTCAGGCGTCCGCAGCCATGGGCGGCGGCGGCATCGATCAGGTCCAGCGCCTGGGCCAGCGCGCGCCGTCCGCCCGCCTCGTCCCAGGAATACGTCACCGTGTGGCCGTTGGTGGTCGTCCACGACGCCGAACGGAACATCGGTGCCAGGCAAACCCGCAGCCCGCTCTCGGCCGCGACATCCAGCCACCCGGCCCACGGCGTGGACAGGTCGACCACCGTGGTCACCCCCGAAAGCAGCATCTCGGCATAGGCCACGCGGGCGCAGTCCGGCTTGCTGGCGGCGTCCGAACGAAAGACCGGCATGTATTCGTACAGCGACGAGTAATAGAGCCCGGGCGAGCCCAGCTCGTCGAACAGCCCGCGATTCATCGGTTCGGTCGCGGGATGGGAATGCACGTCGACCAGGCCCGGCATGGCCATCAGCCCGCTTCCGTCGATATCGGCCTTCAGCGACGCGTATTCGGCCGGCAGCTCGGCCGCCCTGCCGGCAAACAGGATCCTGCCGCCCAGCATGACGATGTCTGCATCGCGGACATAGACATGGGTACCGGCGGCCTCATCCCACAGCACCGCCCAATCCAGGCCGGCGATCCGGTAGGGTCGCCCCGCCATCAGGCCGCGCGCTCGCAGGTTTCGAAATGGCGCGCGATCTGCTCGCCGGTGGCGATCCAGACATCGCGGCATTCGATCGCATAATGCAGGAAATGCCGCAGCAGGCGCAGCCGCATCGGGCGTCCGCTGACCAGCGGGTGCAGCACCGTCGCCACCATCGCCCCCCAGGCGCGCGTCTCGTCAAGCTCGTCGCGCCACATCGACAGCACGTGCTCCTTGGGAAAGATCGGGCGGGCGCCGAACCGCGTGCTCATCCCATGCATCCAGTCGTCATAGCTCGATGTCGGCGGCAGTTCGATCACGCCCGGCGACCCGTCGGGCAGCACCTGCCGATAGGGCCGCACATCGTCGCGCCACGAACTGGAATACAGCATGCCCTCGCGCTTCAGCGCCGTGCGCAGTTCGTCGCAGCTCTCGCCATAGGGCGCGCGATAACCCACGGGCCGTACGCCGAACCCCCGCTTCAGCGCTTCGAATCCGCGCAGCAGCTCGTCTTCGATATGCGGCGACCCCGGGTCCGGCAGCAGATGGTGATAGCCATGATGACCGATCTCGTGCCCGTCGCGCAGCACGGCCTCGACCATCGCCGGATGCGCGTCCGCCGCCCAGCCGGTGGTGAAGAAGGTGGCCTTCAGACCCAGTTCGCGCAGCAGTTCCAGCACTTTGGGCGTCCCGACCCGCGCTTCGTAGCCGCCATAGGACATCGAAACCAGCTTCTCGGCATGGGCCGGGTCCTTGCTGGTGACGGCACTTTCGGCATCGATGTCGAAGGACAGCATCATCGCCGCGCGCTTGCCGTCGGGCCATGGGAATTCGGGCGCCGGTCCCGCCATGTTCGCCGGACGTACCGGCACCTCGTCATAGCTGCGTATCGTCATGTCGTGTTTCCGGACAGATCACTGGCTTGGCCCAGGACCGCGGCCAGAAAGGCGCGCGTGCGCTCCTGCCGCGGCGCGTTGAAAAACAGCTCGGTCGGCGCGTCCTCGGCGATCACGCCGCCATCCATGAACAGCACCCGGTCCGCCACCTCGCGGGCAAAGGCCAACTCGTGCGTCACGACCAGCATCGTCACGCCCGTCGCCGCGACCGCGCGCATGACGTTCAGTACCTCGCCCACCGATTCCGGATCGAGCGCGCTGGTGGGTTCGTCGAACAGCATCACCGACGGCCTCAGCGCCAGCGCGCGGGCGATCGCCACGCGCTGCTGCTGCCCGCCGGACAATTGGGCCGGATAATGGCCCGCGCGGTGCGCCAGCCCCACCTGCCGCAGCAGCGCGTGCGCCTCGGCCTCGACCGCGGCGCGGCGGCGCTTCTGCACCGTGACGGGCCCCTCGACGACGTTCTCAAGCGCGGTCATGTGCTGGAAGAGGTTGAAACGCTGGAACACCATGCCGGTGCGCAGCCGCTGCCGCGCGACGTCCCGCGCGGAACGCCGGTGCAGCCCGCCCTTGGCCTCGACATGGCCCAGGATCTCGCCATCCACGGCCATCACGCCATGTTCCGGCATCTCCAGCTGCGCCAGACACCGCAGCAGCGTGGTCTTGCCGGACCCCGATCCCCCCAGGATACAGACGACCGAACCGCGCGCGACCTCCAGCGAAACGCCGCGCAGGATCGCATTGCCGCCAAAGGATTTATGGACGTCGCGCATCCATATCACGGGTGCCGCCGCCATCAGTGCGTTCCCTTCGCCAGGCGCCGCTCGAGCATATGCTGCAGGGGCGACAGCACGGTGACGATCATCAGGTACCAGAACCCCGCCACGATCAGCAGCTCGATCACCCGCGTGTTCGCATAATAGATGGTCTCGGCATTATGCAGCACTTCGGGATACTGGATCATGCTCGCCAGCGAAGTCAGCTTGATCATGTTGATGAACTCGTTGCCCAGCGGCGGAATGACGACCCGCAGGGCCTGGGGCAGGATGATCCGGCGCAGGGCGACCATCCGCGTCATCCCCACCATCTCGGCGGCTTCGTACTGCCCCCGGTCGATGCTTTGCAGGCCGGCGCGCAGGATCTCGCCGATATAGGCCCCCTGGTTCAACCCCAGGCCCAGCAGCGCCGACAGAAACGGCGTCATCAGGTCCACGGTGCGGATTGTCCGCACGCCGGGAAGGACGATATGCGGAAAGATCAGCGCCAGGTTGAACCAGATCAGAAGCTGCAGAATGACCGGCACGCCGCGGAACAGCCACGTATAGGCACCGGACGCGACGCGCGGCACCACGGCCGGGGACAACCGCCCGACCGCCAGCACCAGCCCCACGGCCATGCCCAGCGCCATGGCGCAGACCGACATCAGCAATGTCGCCCAGACCCCGCGCAGGATCGCCGGCACGAAAAGGAATTCCCCGACATAGGACCAGCCGATCTGGCCCAGCGCGAAGGCCCGCGCCACCCACAGCACGAACCCGACGATCAGCACCGCCGAACCGACATGTCCCCACGCGACGGCCCTGACGCGGCGCAGCCCGACCAGGCGCGCGGCGTCCGCGATCGTGACGGGATCGGTTCGGATGGTCATGGCGCGGTATCTCCGGATGGCATCTCGATGGCGTCCTCCTGCAGGGACCAGCGGCGCAGCAGCCGGGCATAGGTCCCGTCGGCGATCATCGCGCCCAGCGCGGCCCGCGCCCCCTCCCGCAGGTCGGGCCGCGACTTGGCGAACGCCATGGCCAGATAGGACATGGAAAGCGGCGTCCCCAGGCGGCGGAACGCGCCGTGCGTGATGTCGATGAAATACCCCACCGTCTCGCTGCCCTGGACCATGGCGGACACGCGCCCCTGCAGCAACTGGGTCCGCGCATCGGCGCCGCTCTCCGACGGATAGACGACCATGTCGGGGTGCCCGGCCTGCGCGCAATGCACGCGGCTCCAGTCCCGGATCATCGCCGGAAAGGCCGTCGCGCGGCTGGCCGCGACATATTTCCCGCACAAATCCTCCGGCCGGTGGATCGGATCGTCCCGAAGCACCAGGACCTGCGCGCCCGATTTCAGATAGCGCACGAAATCCAGGGCGCCCCGGCGGGACGGAAGGTCCGAAAAGCCGCTCAGGATCATGTCCGTCCGCTGGCTTTGCAGCGACGGGATCATCTGCGGAAAGGACGTCTCCTGCCACACCGCGCGCATGGTCATGCGCTGCGCCAGCGCCTCGCCCAGCGCGATGTCGAAACCGGTCAGCCTGTCGGTCAGCGGGTCGCGGAACTCCAGCGGCGGATAGATCGGGTTGGCGGCAATGCGCAGGACGGCCGCGCCGGCCGACGCCGGCGGCGCGGCGCGCGTCACGCGCGGCACGCCGCCCAGCAAGGCCGCAGCCAGCAGCAGCGCGCCGCGCCCGGCGCGCGGCCAGGGACTCGGCCGGGCCGCCATCAGGAGATCCCGGCCTCAGGCAGGATGGCCCCGGTCTGCGCGGTGATCCGTCCATACCATTGCGGGCGGCGATGGGCGGCGAAATCGAACATCTTGCTCTTGCCCTGGGCGCACAGATCCAGGTCGCAATCCGCCATGACCACCTCGTCGGCCAGTGTCTGCGCCTGCGCCACGATCACGCCGTTCGGATCGACGATGCAACTCCCGCCGATCAGCCCCGACCCGTCTTCCTCGCCCGCCTTGGCGACGGCCACCGCCCAGCACGCATTCATATAGGCATTCGCCTGGACGACCAGTTGCGCGTGGAAGGTCCGCAATGCCGCACTCTCGGTCTCTCCGCCGTTCGGGTCGTACGCCGCCGAATTATACCCGACGCACAGCAATTCCATCCCCTGCAGCGCCAGGCTGCGCCAGGCTTCCGGCCAGCGCCGGTCATTGCAGATCAGCATCCCCATGATGGCCTCCGACCATTCCGGCCCGGCCCGGAACGCCGGAAAGCCCAGGTCGCCATAGGCGAAATAGCGCTTCTCGAGCTGCTGGAACCGCGCGCCCGCGCGGGGCTCGACCGATCCCGGCAGATGGATCTTCCGATATTTCCCCAGGATCTCGCCGGCCGGCGTGACGATGATGCTGGTATTGAATCTCTCCCCCGCGGCCGTCAGCTCGGCATAGCCCACATAGAACCCGACTCCCAGCGCCCGCGCCCGGTCGAACAGGGGCCGCGTCCGCGTATCGGGCATCGCGCGTTCGTAATGGGCCAGCAGCGTCTCGCCCTCCAGCAGCCAGCGCGGGAAGAAGGTCGTAAAGGCCAGTTCGGGGAAGACGACCAGCGTCGCGCCAAGGCGCGCGGCTTCTTCCAGCAGGGCGATCATGCGCGCCAGCGTATCCGCCCGGCGATCGTCCTTCTGGGTCGGGCCCATCTGCGCCGCCGCCACCCGAATCATCCGGCTCATCGTCACCTCATCGCAAATCGTCGCATCCGCCGCGCGTCGCACGATCATTCGTTGTCGCTTCGAAAGCTATTGCCATCCTGTACCAGGGGTCTCAATTATATCGACGATAAAAAATCCCCTACCTCTATTCATCGGATTTATGGATGAACCTGCGGCAGATCGAGATCCTCCGGGCCATCATCCGCTACAACACGACGGTGGCGGCGGCCCGGGCGCTGGGCCTGTCCCAGCCCGCCGTCAGCAACGCGATCAAGACGATGGAGGATCAGGCCGGCTTCGCCCTGTTCCAGCGCGTCAACAACCGGATCTACCCGACGGCCGAGGCGAAGATCCTGGCCGAGGACGCCGAAGCCATCTTCGAGATGCATGACAGGTTCGTCGGCCGCATCCGCGACCTGCGCGACAGCCGTGCCGGCCATCTGCGCCTGGTCGCGACGCCGCCCCTGGGCTATGGCGTCGTGGCCGCCGCGATCCGCGACACCCAGGCGCTGCGCCCCAAGATCCGCACCTATTTCGACGTGCGGCGCTACGAGGGCGTGATCGCCAGCGTCGAGACGCACCATGCCGAACTGGGGTTCGTGCTCGGCTTCAGTCCCCAGCCGGGATTGAGCGCCGAGACCCTGTTCGAGGGATCGATGGTCTGCGTCATGCACCCCGGCCACCCGCTGGCCGGCCAGGCGGCCATCGCACCTGCCGATCTCGGGCGCCATCGCTTCATCGCGCTGGAACGCGGAACCAAGCTCGGCGAGGCCACGCGCGACGCATTCGCCCAGGCCGGCGAACCCTTCGAATTCACCAGCGAGGTCCGCTACGGCAATACCGCCTGCGTGCTGGCCGAAGCCGGCGCCGGCGTCGCGATCGTGGACCCGCTGACGGCGGCGACCAACCGTTTCCAGCTCGCCGTCCGGGCCTTCCTGCCCGAAACCCCCGTGGCGGCGTCGGTCGTCTGGGCGGAAAACCGCGCGCTCTCCCGCCTGTCCTGGTTCTTTCTGGACCGCGTGCGCGACGTCGTCCGGCACGTGCCGCTCAGGGCGTCCCCGTCCGGCGCAGCCGCCGCCTATAAGCACCCTGAATAGCCGGCGCGAAGATCGCGCGTGATTTCCGCCAGGCGCGACTTTAGACCTGCGCGGTCGCTTTCACGGCCTTCGATCGGATGGACAGAGATATGGCTTCAGCCCCGGAAACCCCCATCGCATTCGTGCGCGGCCAGTTCGTGCCGCGCGACACCGCGACGATTCCGCTGATGGATCGGGGCTTCCTCTTCGGCGACGGCGTCTATGAAGTCACCGCGGTCATCGAACGGCGCTTCGTCGATAACGGGCCGCACCTGGATCGCCTCGACCGGTCCCTGCGCGAAATCGGCATCGCCAACCCCTATGACCGCGCAGAATGGATCGGCATCGAATGCGAACTGATGCGCCGCAATGCGCTCGATAACGGCCTGATCTATATCCAGGTCACACGCGGCGTGGCCGAGCGCGACTTCCTGTTTCCGCCCGACCTGGCGCCCAGCGTCGTGCTGTTCGCGCAGAACAGGCGCGTTCAGCATAATCCGCTGATCGAAAAGGGCGCGGCCGTCATCACGCTGCCGGACCAGCGCTGGGCACGGTGCGACATCAAGTCGACGTCCCTGCTCGCGCAGGTCCTTGCCAAACGCGCGGCCGCCCAGGCAAATGCCAACGAGGTCTGGATGACCCGCGACGGCCATATCACCGAAGGCGCCTCGTCGACCGCCTTCATCGTGACTCCGGACGGCAGGCTCGTGACCCGCACCCTGTCGCCCGCCATTCTGCCCGGCGTCACGCGGCGGACGATCATGCGGATCGCCGACCAGGCCGGTCTCGCCCTCGCCGAACGGCCTTTCACGCGCGACGAGGCGCTGGGGGCGGCGGAAGCGTTCTATACCAGCGCGTCGACGATCGCGATTCCGGTCACGCGCATCGATGGCCGGCCCGTGGCGAACGGCCGGCCCGGCCCGGTCTTCAGGTCTCTTTACGACCAGTATATGCAGCATGTCCTGGAAAATCCCCAGGATTTCTGAAGCGGAACCGGATTTCCGCGCCGTGCTCCGGAGGCGGCGCGCACCCGCGCCGCCTCCGGCCATGCCGATCCGTCTCAGAAGGTCGTCGAGATCGTGCCGGTCATGGTAAAGCGCGGCATCGTGTAGAACTGGGTGCCCCCCGTGGCGCCCGGTCCGGCCTCGCCGTCGATCAGCGTGACGGGATGCAGGTTGGTCGTGATGCCGTTGGGCATCGTACGCACCATCGCGCCGGTCAGGTTGGTGAAGCCGAAGAAATGCGAATCGTCATAGGTCAGGCCGAAATTCGCCATGACGTGCGGCGCCATGACCGCGTCCTTGCCTTTGGTCGGCAGGAAGGAATCGCCATACGGAATGTTCGAATCCTGCGTTGCGTGCAGATATCTCGCCGGTGACGAAATGGTTGCTCTGGATCGCGACCTTGTCCCAGTAATTCGTCATGACGAACTTGAAGCCACCCGTGACGGTCAGCCTGTCATTCAGATATTTCGTGGTATCCTGCAGGAACAGGCTGTGCAGCTCATAGCCGCTGTCGCTTCCGATCGTGCTGTGCGCCAGCTTTCCCGTGGCACCGTTCACCACGAAGGCCTGGTACGCCGCCCAGTTCGGGCTTGGATTGGTGCCGTCCGCCATCGTCACGCTGGTCGGCAGCGCGAAATTCAGGATATTGTTTTCGTACCAGTAGCCCAGCCGAAGCTGGTTATGCTGGTCCAGGCCATAGTTCAGGCTGGCGGTCGCGCCGACCTGGCGGGACTCGTTCGCCTGGAAATAGGGCGTCATCTGCTGCCCGGCCGGAACCGGCGTGCCGTCGGCGTGGAAATAAATGTTCGCCGGGGCCAGGAACCCGCCGGTCGCGCCCAGCGGTCCCACCCCTGGCCGAAGGACAGGTACGGCGTCAGGTCGAAGCTCAGCCGGCGGGTCAGGACGGCATGCACCGGCGCGGACAGGAAGACCTGGTTCCAGTGGTCGTCAATTGTCCTTCCAGTAATTGTTCAGGGCCTGCGTCGGATCGTTGAAATCCGTGTGCCCCAGCCCTGGCCGGACCGCTTGGCGGCATGGAACTGCGCCGCAGGGAAACGGCACCGGCCGGTACGTAGTCTCCCTTATGGCGTGCGTCGCAACGGCGATGATATTGCAGACTGCGATATCGCGCCAAATCGGGGGTCATATGCCGACGGAAGTCGCCTTTGTCACGATCGGCCAATCGCCGCGCGACGACATCGTGCCCTCTATCCTGGACCGTGCGCGCACCCCGATCCGCGCGACCCAGTTCGGCGTGCTGGATAATCTGGATCAGGCCGCGCTCGCGGCGATGGCGCCCGGGCCTGCCGCGCCAAGGCTGGTATCGCGCCTGCGCTCGGGTCATGAAATATATCTGGACAAGGCCCTGACCACCCTCTGCCTGCTCGATATGCTGGAGGCGATCGACCGCCAGGGTTTTGATCTGGTCGTTCCACTTTGTACCTGCCATATTCCGGAATTGCGCGCGTTGAATCTCCGCACGCCGTTCATCGAACCTCAACGCCTCATGGATGCTTCCGCCGTCGGCCTGCTGACCGGCCTATGCCGGGTCGCGGTTATTTTTCCCACCTGCCAGGCCGTCACGCACCGATCCTATGAAGGGCTCGAGACGGTCACATCCTGGCTTTCGCCGTACACCTACGCTCAAGAAGACCCCGGTTGGACGGAAAGACTGGACGCCGTGCTGCTCGGCGTCGATTTGATCGTCATGCACTGCGTGGGTTTCTCCGAAGAAATCCGCATGATGCTGCAGCATCGGTACAAATGTCCGGTCCTTATACCCCGGCGCGTGATCGCCGCGGCAATCGATCTGATCGTCCAGGAGAACCCTGGTTCATGACGTCCTCTGGCCGCCGGGATGGCCGCAAGGTGACGGATATCGTCGTCTATCCGCCATGCTTTACCAGCGCGCGGGGCAATAATTCCGTCGTCGAGGATACCTGCATCTTGGCCAGTGCGCGCGCTCGGTGAATTTCCACGGTCCGGTGGCTGATGGCCAGATTCCGGCCGATTTCCTTGTTTGACAGCCCCGTCAACGCGGCGCGCAGGACGTCCTGCTCACGTGGCGTCAAGGGTTCGGCTGAATCGGGCAATTTGTCCAGAACGTCGGGTCCAGCCTGACGATCGCCCGCCGGCGGATGCCGTGCATCGTGGTGCAGTTCATCCAGCGCGGTCCGTAACGCGCCGGCGACCAATCGGCGAACGGACACGACCGGGCGCTCCACCAATCCGGCCAGCATGACCGCGTGGGCATCGCTATATCCCAGCGAATGCATCACGATGATATCCGTATCGCGCAGCAGGCGGGCCGCCTCGTCCAACGACGGCGATTCTCCAGCCACCTTGACCATCCGCGTGGTCTGCACCAGGGCCGTATTGACCGCCAAATTGGAATCGAAAGCGGTCGGCAGATGGTACATGATGCCGATCGGCCCCGGTCCCGCAATCAGCGCATTGATCCACAGGTCCGTCAGTTTCTGACTATGGATCAGCCGTGCCCGCGTGTCCCATGTTTCGAAAATCCCCGTGCTCAGCATGACAATCAGGTCATAGTCGCGTCGATCGACCATTTCGATCAGGCGGCGCAACCGCTGTTCGATAAAGCTCGCACGCACCGAGACGAAGCCGCCATGGGCCAGGCGGGTGTAAAAACCACGTTCGCCCTCCCTGGGCCGTTGCGCACCGATATCGGTCTCGTCCAGGCCGTTCATCGCTCCATATTCGTCGAAATCCAGATCCGCCGCCTGCGCCATCCGCAGCACCTCGTCCAGGATATCGGTCCGCGGGGTCTGGCCGATGGTTACGAAGGCGCACCGGGGACGATACGGCATGACGATGGCTCCTCAGGGTCTACAGCTTCACCCGTATAGGAGGCGCCCATTCCCCGCACCTCAACTTCGTCGTGAAACGACCCATCCGGTCCCCAATGCGCTCTCAAATCCATGTGGCTGATTTATGCTCGCCTGGGCGCATTCCTAAGGATCGTATCAAGGACAAATTGCACGGGCGGCGTCACGCGTTTGTCGCGCGCCCAGACCACGCCCAATTCCATGACGATTTCCGACGCCGTGCCGGACCGGTCGAATCTCAATTCATGGGGTCGCTCCAGCATCGAAAGCGGCGAAAGGACCAACGCATCCGTCGCCATTTGGATCTGTCGGGTATAAATGGGAGAGTTTATTTCCATGATTCTCTCCGGAGGTTTCAAGCCACGCGCCCTCAGGGTCGAATCGAACCGCTCGCGCATCGCCATTCCCGGCACCGGCAGCATCCACAGCCGGTCCTGATAGATCTTCCAGTTATCCAGGACCTCCGAAAAGCACATATCCCGGTCGCAGGTACTGACTGCGCACCATTCGACAGCCAGCACCTGGCTGGCAAGCCGCGGCCAGGATTCGATACCATGCAGATCCGCCAGGATAAGGTCGAATTTATTCGCCTCCAGTCCCATGAGCAGGTGGCGCCTCATCCCGTATTCGCATCTCAGGGCCAGATAGGGATGGGCCTGCGTGATGATCGAACACCATGTCGGAAGACAGGCATGCAACGCCGGCGCCTGATAGCCGATGGTGACTTTCCCGCGCAGGCTCTTGTCCAGATACTGCAGGTCGGTGTTTAACGCGATCAATTCGGCGTCAACACGTCGCGCCGCCGTCAGGACCCGATGGCACAGATGGGTCGGCTCCAGACGGCCGCCTACGCGCTCGAACAGTCTGGCGCCGATGATCGTCTCGATTTCGATACAGGATTTGGATACGGCGGCTGTCGAGATGCCAAGCCGCGCCGCGGCCTCTCGCATGCTGCGTGTGCTGTCCAGAACCTCGACCATCCTGAAATGCCGAAGCTTCAGAAGACGTCTGATATCCGGGCGGCACCGACCTCGCGACATGGACATAATTTTGTCACGTCTCCTGACATGGATCAACCATTTGGTTGACGCGGTGCAACCTAATTTCGCTTCGGAAATGGTTGGCGATTGCACATAGTTCCCTGCAGGCACGATGACATAAGGCGCGCTCCGGCATGACACCATGTTGACCAGCGGCAGAAACGGGCAGACGAGAGCGATAGGCCGCCTGTCATTCCCGGCGCGGAAACATGCGCTCTCGGCTCAATGCATTATCGGAAAACCGCACATGATCGTTTCCGTCCGGCATCGTGGCGTCTCTGCTCTTGCCTGCATGATGCGCCGTGCAAGGCCGGCCGGTACGGTGCTCCTCCTCGGCATGCTGGCAAGCACCGGCCTGACGCATTCCCTGCGCGCCGCCACGCCGCGCCATCGGCTCCATCCCGCGAACCGGCCGGCCGCACCGGCGCCGGCATCGACATCGACGCGTGCGCACCCCGTCATTCCCGCCAATGCCGAGGCCGTCATGGTCAATGGGGCCCGACGGGCCTTCCATTTCGCCGCTGCTCAGCATATCGCGGATTCCACGACGCGCATTACCGCCGAAACTCTCGTTCGAAAGGGGGTCGTCGGACTGACCGACCTGCAGAATCTGGCGCCGAACGTCACGATCCAAAGCCTGATGGGAACAGCCAGCACGAATTTCTTCATCCGGGGAATCGGCTTCAACGACTATACGCAGAATAATACCTCGTCGGTCATGACCTATATCGATGGCGTCGCCTTCCCACTGAGTACCATGGCCGCAGGCATGATGTTCGACGTGGAAGGGGTGGATATCCAGCCGGGGCCGACAGGCACGACGCACGGACTGGCGGATTCCGGGGGTGAGGTCGATATCCACACCGCGGACCCGACAGCGACCTGGCATGGTGGCGTGACACAGGACATCGCCAGTTACGCCAGAAGCCGCACGGATCTGTACGTATCCGGTCCTCTGGCGGATACGGTGTCATTTCGCATCGCCGGCCAGACCATGCATGGCGGCGGCTGGCAGACCAGTCCGGCAAACGATACCCATCTCGGCAACGCGGACGAGGGCGCATTGCGCGCCAAGCTGCGCTGGCACCCCGATGAGAAGACGGATGTCCTGTTGACCGGGCATTGGGTACAGGACAATTCCGGTGTGGTCGTCGGCAAGCCGGTCGTCAATTTTCTACCGGCCGTACAGCATATTCCGACATTGGGATACCAGCAGGCAGACTGGGACCTCCGGCCTCGATTCGCCAGGTTGATCGGCCGCTCGCCCGACACGATGCCCTCCGAGCATAATACATTCTGGGGCGCGGACCTCAAGATTTCGCGCGATCTTGGTTTCGGCACGCTGCAAAGCACCAGTGCCTACGAAACCGAGCGCGAGGGCGAATATACCGATCAGGACGGCACAATCTACGCGTCAGGAGATCAATACCGCAATATCGTCGCGAACGCGTTCTCGCAGGAACTGAGCCTGAAATCCCGCGATCGCCAGAAGCCTTTGCAGTGGGTGGCCGGCATGTATTACAATCGCGTACGCATGTTGCAGCAATTCTATTTCGATTTCACCGATTACAAGCCGCTGCGCGGTTATCTGTCCGAGACGTCATTCAACCAGAGCCAACAGACATTTACGCAATATGCGCATATCTCCTACAGGTTGCCTTATCGGGTGACGGTCTTCGGCGGCATCAATCACGAAGCCGACGATCGTCAACTGATCGGCCTGCGCACGGTGCATTTCGGGGTCAACGACCTGAATTTCCACAATGAAGGGGCCGCCGCAAATCAGTTTACCGGTACAGTCGGTGTCCAGTGGCAGGCAACGCGGACGCTTCTCCTGTATTACAAGATGAGCAAAGGATTCAAGCCCGGCGGCTTTACCGGCAACAATACGGTCGTTCAGGCGCAGTTGACGCCCTTCGGACCCGAAAGCGTCCTCGCTTACGAGGCAGGGTTCAAAAGCGACCTGGTTCCCAACATGTTTCGTCTGAACGCCGCCGCATTTTATTACGACTATCACGGTCAGCAATATATCAGCTCGTACCTGGTGCCGAGCTATGGCCCGTTGGGAATGTTCGTCAACATTCCGAAATCTGAAATATGGGGTATCGAATTCAGCGCCGAGCTGCATCCCCTGCCGCATGTGTACCTGACGCAGAATCTGGGGTACGAACGCGGAAAATATCAGAAATTCCAGGCGCTCAATTCCTCGGCGACCAACGCCTACTACACGACGCACGGCGTGTGGCAGGCCGTCTATACGGATTTCGACGGGGTCGATTCCGGTATTCCCAAACTGACTTTGAACGGCAGCGCGGATTATCGCATAAACCCGTTTCATGCGTACGAACTCGAAACCGGCCTGGATTGGATGTACCGCGACTCGCAGGCGCTGATCGCCGGCGGACTTGGGGCCTATCGCCTGCCATCCTATTTCCTGATGGGCGCCCACATGACGTTCCGCCCCGTTTCCGATCGCTGGTCGGCGACGATCTACGCCTCCAACCTGCTGAACCGTCAGTATTTCGTTGCGGGTGGCCAGGCCACGACGACCTATTTCTGGATTCCCGGTCCGCCGCGCTTCATCGGCGGAAGATTCAGCCTGAATTTCTGAACGATCGGATTTTTCATGCGTCCTTCCCCACGGCACATATTCCGGAAGGCGCGACGATTCTCCAGCTCGGCAAGATGCCGCCAGACCCCAGACCAGGATCCCAGATCACGGAGGCCGACATGAAACCACGCCTGTCCGTCTCCGGCACAAGGGCGAAGCACATTGCCGCCGGCTGTGTCGGGAACTTCCTCGAATTCTACAACTTCATGGCTTATGCCTTCTTCGCGCCGATGATCGGCCAGGCCTTCTTTCCCGCCGGCGGCCATCTTATGGCGCTGCTCCTGGCCCTCGTGACATTTGCGGCCGGCTTTATCATGCGGCCGCTCGGCGCGTGCGTGATCGGCCTCTATACGGACCGTGCGGGTCTGGGGCGATCGCTGATGCTGTCCTTTCTCCTCATGGCGCTGGGATCGGTGCTGCTGGTCTTCACGCCAACCTATCGGTCGGCCGGAATCATGGCGCCGGCTTTGATCCTGGTCTCCCGTCTTCTACAGGGCTTTTCCGAAGGAGGAGAAGTCGGTCCGGCAACGGATCTGCTGTTTTCGCTCGGCAGCGGACGACAGGCCAGCGCCCTGGCCTCCATGCAATATGTCACCCAGCTCCTTGCCTCCCTTGCCGCGGTCCTGCTTGGCCTGATCCTTTCGCTGACCCTGTCGCACCAGCAACTCTACGACTGGGGGTGGCGGGTACCCTTTGCCCTGGGATTGGCGATCGTACCCATCGGATTTTTCTTCCGCCGCGCCTTGCCGCCCATGGCCGCTTCTTCCGCTCGCCCGGCCGGATCGGCAATCGACGAGCGACGAACGGACCCCGCCATCGTCCTTTTCCTGTTCCTGGCGGTCACCAGCGGGACCATCACCAATTACCTGCGTCAGTTCGGCGTCAGCTACGCGATCGCCGTTCTGCACCTGCCCCCGCGTACAGGCATGCTGGGCATGTGCCTCGGCCTGGCCGCCGGCATCGGCGCCATGGGTGTCGGAATCCGCTTTCTGGCCCACAGGCCGCCCGCCCGGGTGCTCATCTCCACGGGATTCGCCAATGTCGTCATGGCTTATCCGCTCTATCATTTCGCCGTGTTCTGCCCCGGAATGGCCAGCCAGGTCCTGCTGAACGTCTTCATGTTCGCGTCCGCGGGCGTGACCACGGGGCCGGCCTTCGAAATCATGATGAATGCCCTGTCCGACCATCGGCGTGCGTTCATCTTCGGCGTGGTCTATGCGTCGGCCGTGTCGATCTTCGGCGGCTCGACACAGCCTTTCGTGACCTGGCTGATCGCTAGGACCGGCGATGTCATGGTTCCCGCCTATGTGGCAATCGCGGCCAGCCCGCTCTACGTCGCGGCCTTGCTGCTGCTGAACCGGCGGGTGGCGCATGGCACGCGGTCCGCCCGTCCCGATCCCGTGCCGCTCGCAGTCGAACTGTAACCGACCCCATCCAGCAGGAAGAACCCATGTCGGCTCTCGCATTCATGAAACGACATTACGACGAGATGGCGGCCTTTCGGCAGGACCTGCACGCGCATCCGGAAATCGGGATGCAGGAATACCGCACGTCCGACCTCGTCGCGCGCAAGCTCGGCGAATGGGGAATCGAAGTGCACCGTGGTATCGGCGGTACCGGCGTCGTCGGCGTATTGCGCGCGGGGAACGGCGCCGGCTCGATCGGCTTGCGGGCCGACATGGATGCCCTGCCGATGCACGAAGCCAGCCAGCTCAGCTATCGCTCGACGAAGCCGGGCGTCATGCACGCCTGCGGGCATGACGGCCATACGACCATGCTGCTGGGCGCGGCCCGCTATCTCGCCGAAACCCGGCATTTCGACGGCACCGTGAATTTCATCTTCCAACCGGGCGAGGAAGGCGTCGGCGGCGCCCTGGCCATGTTGGCCGACGGCCTGCTGGAACGGTTCCCGTCCGACGCCCTGTTCGGCATGCATAACCGGCCGGGCCTGCCGGTCGGCGCCTTTTCGATCGCGCCGGGACTGGCCATGGCGGGCGGCGCGTTTTTCGACGTCGTCATTACCGGCAAGGGCGCACATGGCGCCCGCCCCGAGGATAGTATCGATCCCGTCCTGGTCGCCGGGCAATTGATCTCGGCGTTGCAATCGATCGTTTCCCGCAACGTGCCGCCTGCCGACGTCGCGGTGGTCAGCGTGACGAAAATGAGCGGCGGCGACGCCTATAACGTTATTCCGCACAGCGTGACCATCGGCGGCACGGTCCGCTGTTTCAAATCGTCCATCATGGAGCAGATCAAGACGCTGATCGCGCGCACGGCAGACGGGATCGCCGCCGCGTTCGGCGCCAGGGCCGAACTGGATTTCCGGCTCATTTTCGCGCCTACCGTCAATGACCTGCGCCACGCCCAAGACTATGCGGACGCGGCGGCCGAACTCGTCGGAGAGACCCATGTCGATCGCGACGCCCAGCCGGTCATGGGGTCCGAGGATTTTGGCTTCATGCTGGAAAAAGTGCCCGGCGCCTACATCCTGGCCGGCGGCGGAGACGGCGCGGCGCCCCATCACCCGCTTTATGATTACAATGACGAAACAACACCCTATGGCGCCGCGCTCTATGCCCGAATCGTCGAGCGCGGATTGCCGCGTCGCAACACGCCATGACGCGTATCGCCGCATGGCCGGATCATCGTGGAGAACCTGAATGAAGAATACCGATACCATCTGGAATTTCGTCGAAGCCCGGCATCAGCCCATGATCGCACTGAGCGATGCGGTATGGGATATCCCCGAATTGAATTACGGCGAATTCCGTTCGTGCGCCCTGCACGCCGAGGCATTGCGGCGCGAAGGCTTCCGTGTCGCGCACGATGTCGGCGGCCTGCCGACCGCCGTGATGGGTGAGGCCGGCGACGGCGGCCCGGTCATCGCCTTCCTCGGCGAATATGACGCCCTGCCGGGCCTCAGCCAGGCAGCCGGCGTGGCTGCGCACCAGCCCCTGGCGGGCGACGGCAATGGTCACGGCTGCGGGCATAACCTGCTCGGCTCGGCTTCCCTGCTGGCGGCGACCGCCGTCAAGGATTGGCTGGCCGCCACCGGCACGCCCGGACGCGTGCGCTATTACGGCTGCCCGGCCGAGGAAGGCGGCGCCGGCAAGGGCTTCATGGTCCGCGCGGGCGTGTTCGATGATGTCGATGTCGCCATCACCTGGCATCCATCGCATTTCGCCACGATCTTCCCGCCGGCCTCCCTCGCGAATCTGCGGATCGATTTCACCTTTACCGGCCGCGCATCGCATGCCGCTGCGGCTCCCTTCCTCGGCCGCTCGGCCCTGGATGCCGCTGAATTGCTCAATATCGGGGTGAATTACCTGCGCGAACATATGTTGCCCAGCTCGCGCATCCACTACGCCTATCAGGATGCCGGCGGGGTCGCGCCCAACGTCGTCCAATCGAGGACGGTCATCCGCTACACCGTCCGCGCGACCGAACTCGACGACATGCTCGCCCTGGCCGACCGGGTCCGCAAGATCGCCGACGGTGCGGCGCTGATGACCGAAACCACCGTGACCAGCCAGGTCATCAGCGGCATGGCGAACCTGCTGGGCAATCCTCCACTCGAAGCCGCCATGCAGGCCAATCTCGAACGTCTCGGCCCACCCCCGTTCGACGAGGCCGACCGGATTTTCGCCACCTCCATCCGGGCGACCTTGACGAAGGAGGAAATCGCTGCCGCCTTCAAGGCGATGGACCTGCCGGTGGATCCGGACAAGCCGCTCTGTGACACGATCCTTCCCTGGTCCGAGACGCGCGGCCGGTCGATGCTGGGTTCGACCGATGTCGGCGATGTCAGCTGGGTCGTGCCCACCGTGCAGGCCCTGGGCGCCACCTGCGCGATCGGGACGCCCTTCCATTCCTGGCAGTTGACCGCCCAGGGCAAGTCCCCCCTGGCCCACAAGGGCATGGTGCATGTCGCCAAAGTGATGGCGGCCACGGCCGCCGACGTGCTGCGCGACGAGACGCTTCTGGCGCGCGCGAAGCATGATCATGCAGAACGCCTGAAGCGCCAGCCCTATGTCAGCCCCATTCCGGCCGATGTGCAGCCGCCGCTGGTCGTCGAACAGGCGGCCTGATCCTCTCGCAACAGGAGATCATCCGATGTCCCTCGTCGAAGCCATCGCCCGCGATGCCGATGAACTGACCGCCATCCGCCGCGACCTCCATGCCCATCCCGAACTGGGCATGGTCGAACATCGCACCGCGGCCGAGGTCGCAAGGTTTCTGCAGGAATGGGGGATCGAGGTCCATCGCGGCGTCGGTCAGACCGGCGTCGTCGGGGTGCTGCGCGCCGGCAACGGCGCCGGCGCGATCGGCCTGCGCGCCGACATGGACGCCCTGCCGATGCACGAGGCAGGCGACGCCCCGTGGCGCAGCCAGATCGCGGGCCGCATGCATGCCTGCGGCCATGACGGACACACGACCATGCTGCTGGGCGCCGCGCGCTACCTCGCCCGGACCCGCAATTTCAATGGAACCGTCCATTTCATCTTCCAGCCGGGCGAGGAAGGATGCGGCGGAGCACTGGCCATGCTGCAGGACGGGCTGTTCGAGCGGTTTCCCTGCGATGCGATCTTCGGCATGCACAACCAGCCGGACCTGCCGGTCGGCGAATTCCGCCTGACGCCCGGACCGGCCATGGCGGGTGGCGGCTTCTTCGACATCACGATCACCGGCGTCGGCGCGCACGCCGCCCGCCCCGAGGCCGGCATCGATCCCGTCCTGGTGGCGTGCCATATCGTCACCGCCCTGCAATCCATCGTCTCGCGCACCGTGTCGCCGCGCGAGCCGGCGGTCATCAGCGTGACGAAGATCGTCGGGGGCGACGCGCATAACGTCATTCCGCAGACTGCCCGGGTCGGCGGCACGCTGCGCGGCATGTCGAAGGCGGTGCTGGCCGACATGCAGGCCGCGATGCACCGCATCACCGAAAACGTGGCCGCCGCCTTCGGCGCGACGGCGGTTCTCGCATTCGGGCCGACCTTCATTCCCCTGTGCAACGATCCCCGCCAGACCGCTTTCGCGGCCGAGACCGCCATGGCTCTGGTCGGTGCCGACCAGGTCGATCCCGACGCGCCCGCCGTCATGGGGTCCGAGGATTTTGCCTACATGCTCGACCGCGTGCCCGGCAGCTTCCTGCGGATCGGCAACGGCCCCGGCGAAGGGCTGCATCACCCGCGCTACGATTTCAATGACGCGGCGATTCCCTACGGCTCCGCCCTGTTCGCAGCACTCGTCGAACGGTTCCTGCCGCGCGGCACGGCCCTCTGACGCACCCGCTCACGCCGTGACCGCGATCACCGCGCCGCCGGGTTCTCAGGCCACGATCTTGTCCAGCGCGCCGCAGAACGCCTTCATGTCCGCCGCCGACCCGACGGTGATGCGCGAACAGTTCGGCCAGAGTGTCCACGACCGGCCGATATCGATATTCTGCGCGGCAAAGGCCTGCCTGATCGGCGCCGCAGGCTTCTTCCAGTCGATCATGAACATGTTCGCCTGGCTCGGAATGAAGCTGACCCCCCGTTTTTTGAGAAAGGCGAAGGTCTCCTCGCGCGCGGCGATCATCTCGTTGCGGCGCGCGACGATGTCCTGCGCCCGCAATACGCTGGCGCCGCCGGCGGCCAGGGCCACGATCGACAGCGTGCCACTCTGGTTCGCGCCGTCATAGCGCATCATTTTCTGGTGCGTCTCCGGATGCGCCAGGCTCAGCCCCAGCCGCAGACCCGCCATGCCGAACAATTTGGAAAATGTCCGCAGCACGATGATGTCCTTGGACCGCGTCACCAGCGAAGCCGCGCTCTGCGTCCCCGCGAAATGGATATAGGCCTCGTCGACCAGCACGATCGAGCCCGCGGGCTTGTTGTCCAGCAACCAGGCGATGTCCGCGATCGGCGTCAGGGTCCCGGTCGGGTTGTTGGGCGAGCAGATATAATAGACCCCGGCATGCGGATCGGCCGCCAGCAGCGCCCGCACGTCGACGGCGTAACGATTGGCGGCCTTCAGCGGCACCGTCGTGGATTTTGCCTGCAGCCAGTCGGCGGTCCGCCATGCCGCTTCATAGGTCGGGTTCGCCGTCACCAGGCCGCGCGTCGGCGAGCAGAAGGTCACGATCACCCGCGACAGCGGATCGCTCGAACCCGGCCACGGCAGGATATGCGACGCCGGCACGTTCTCGACCGCGGCGACGTTCTCGATCAGGGTTCGGCGCATATGGGTGGGTTCGTAACGATTTCCCAGCCGGACCGCCGCCTCGCCGGCCGCGATGCCGGCCGGAAACGGCCCGGTCCAGCACTCGTTGCTGCCGATGCGGATCATGCCCGACTTGTCGCGGTCCGCCGGCATCTCGCGCGCCTCGGCCGCGCCGAGCAGATGCGGGAATGCAGCGGCGATCGCCGCCGACTGCATGCCCAGCAGGGCGGCCACCCGGCCGAACTGCCGCCGCGAATATCCGCGTTCCAGCAGGTCGTCTTGACCTTCCTCCGTGATCAGGCCGCTCATGATGCGCTCTCCGGTACGAAACGAATGCATTGGCAACATTCTACGTTCGGAACAAAAAGGAAGTCAACGCGACTCCTTGCAGGAAATATCCGGAAGATTTAACGAAAATATCGAATATCCCGTTTCCCCTTGCCCGGCGCCGCCCCGGTGTTAATCTGCGCGAAACGAAGGGAGCGACATGCGCGGATTCACGATGACCCGGCCAGTGTCCTGCCCGAGGAATTCTCACGGGAATTTCTCGGATCGGCAGGCCACCAGCAGACTGCTTCCAGCGTCGTTATCGACGGTCTTGCTGGCTGTCATGGCCCTGTCGGCGGCGCTGCGGCCTGCCGCCGCACGGGCCGAGGCGATACCCGTCCTGGTCATCCATGGCGGAGCCGGCGTGATCAAGGCCGACATGTCGCCCGAGCGCCAGAAGATCGTCAAGGCGGCCCTGGCCCGCGCCCTGGATGCCGGATACGCGGTGCTGAAGGCCGGCAAGCCCGCCAAGGACGCGGTGGTCGCTTCCATCCGCGTGCTCGAGGACGACCCGAACTTCAATGCCGGCAAGGGGGCCGTCTTCACCCATGACGGGCACAACGAAATGGATGCGGCCATCATGGACGGCGCGACCCTGCAGGCCGGGGCGGTGGCCGGCGTGCGGCACGTCCGCAACCCGATCACCCTGGCCCGCGCGGTCATGGAGCATTCGAAACATGTCCTGCTGATCGGGCAGGGGGCCGAGGCATTCGCCAGGGCGCAGGACATCGACCTGGTCGATCCGTCCTATTTCTGGACCCGGCGGCGCTGGGACCAGTTGCAGAAGGCCCTGCGGGAAGACGCCGCCCATGTCCGGCACGCGGACGAAACGACCGACCGCCATTTCGGCACGGTCGGGGCCGTGGCGCTGGATCGGGACGGGCATCTGGCCGCCGGCACTTCGACGGGCGGCATGACGGACAAACTCTGGGGCCGCGTCGGCGATTCTCCGCTGATCGGCGCCGGTACCTATGCCAATGCGGGCTGCGCCATGTCCGGGACGGGCTGGGGCGAGTTCTATATCCGCACGGTGGCGGCGCACGAGATCTGCATGCGCGTCACCCTGCTGCATGAACCGCTGGCCCACGCGGCGGACGACGTCATCAACCACGAAATTCCCGCCCTGGGCGGCAATGGCGGCGCCATCCTGGTCGACGCGCAGGGAAATATCGCGACGCCGTTCAATACCAGCGGCATGTACCGGGCCTGGATCGGACGCGACGGGATCTCCCACGTCGCCATCTTCGCCGACGGCGCCCCCGCGCAATAGCGCGGAGCGGGCTTCACGCCCGCCGGAAACGCGCGGGGCTATAGGGTGCCGGATCGATGAACGGGGTTTCCCCATTCATCATCTCGGCGCATAGCCGCCCGGTCGTGGGGCCCAGCGTAAAGCCCTGATGCGCATGGCCGAAATGGAACCACAATCCCGGATGATCCCAGGCCGGCCCGATCACCGGCAGCATGTCCGGCATGCAGGGCCGCGCGCCCCGCCAGGGCTGCGCCTCCACCGCCGCGCCCAGCGGCAGCAGGGCGCGGGCGATCTGCTCGCTGCGCGCCATCTGCCGCGTGCCGGACGGCGCGTCCCGATGGGCGAACTCCGCGCCGGTGGTCACGCGCAATCCGCGCGCCATCGGGATCATCGCGATCCCCATCTCGGTATCCAGCACCGGGGTGGCCAGCCCGCCCGGCCACGCGAAATGCCGGTGATAGCCGCGCTTGACGAACAGCGGTAACCGATAACCCAGGGTCCGCGCGACCATATCCGACCACGGCCCCAACGCAATGACCGCCTGCGCCGCGTCCACCGGGCCCTGCGCGGTTTCGACCCGCCATCCGCCGGCGTGCCGGGTCAGGCTGCGCGCATCCCCGCGCAGGATACGCCCGCCGGCCGCCTCCAGCAGGGCGGCATAGCGGCCGACCAGTTCGCCCGGGTCGCTCACGCTCCACGGGTCGCGCCAGTGGATGGCGCCCGCCATGGGGTGAAGCAGCACCGGCTCCGCCCGGGCCAGCGCCGCGCCATCCAGAATCTCCGACAGAATACCCGTGCGCTGCGCCCGGTCGCGCGCCTCGCCTATCCCGACCTCGAAAGCCCGGCCGGTTCGGTACAGCGCCTTCCACCCATTGCGCGCGACCAGGTTGTCGGCGCCGGCCGCCGCGATCATCCGCTGGTGTTCGTCCAGGCAATGGCGGATCATCGCCTCATAGGACCGGGCGATCGCCCGATAGCGCGACGGAAAGGAATGCCACCAATAGCGCAGCAGGCGCGGGGCGATGGCGGGCAGGTCGCGCGCCCGCCACGCCACGTCGTTGCCGATTCCCACCGCGACGCGCAGCAGGGTCCCCAGGTCATGCGGAAACTCATAGGGTTCGACCGCCTCGCGCTGGATCAGCCCGGCATTGCCGTACGACGTCTCTCGTCCCGGCTCGCCCCGCTCGATCAGGGTCACGTCGAACCCGCGCTGCGCCAGGTGCCAGGCGGTACACACCCCCACCATGCCGCCGCCCAGGACCAGGGCCGATTTCGTCATGCATGCCTCCCGCCGGCGCGATTGATGCCCGAACTGGACCATCTTGCCCGTCCCGGATCAAGCCGCCGCCGCAGGAACGATGGACCATCCGCGCCACGGCGCGCATAAGATCCCGCCAGACATGGCCTGGTCGGAAGGAAAAAGCATGCAGGATGTCGTCATCGTCGCGGCCAGGCGCACCGCGATCGGCAGTTTCCTGGGCACCCTGGCCGCAATCCCCGCCGCCGGGCTCGGAGCGCATGTCATCGGCGCGGTTTTGCGCGACGCGCGGCTCGACCCGTCGCGGGTCGACGAGGTCATCATGGGCCACGTGCTCACCGCCGGCGCCGGGCAGAACACGGCGCGCCAGGCGGCGATCGGCGCGGGACTGCCCCACGCCGTCCCGGCGATGACCGTCAACAAGGTCTGCGGATCGGGCATGAAGGCCATCCACCTGGCGGCGCAGGCCATCGCCTGCCGGGATGCCGAGATCGTCGTCGCCGGCGGAATGGAGACTATGAGCCTCGCGCCGCATCTCCTGCCCAAGGCACGGGCGGGCCTGCGCATGGGCGATGCGCAACTGCGCGACAGCATGATCTGCGACGGGCTGTGGGATGCGTTCAACGATTGCCACATGGGGGTCACGGCGGAAAACATCGCCCGGCAATACGCGATTTCGCGCGCGGCGCAGGACGATTTCGCCGCCCGCTCGCAACGGCGCGCCGCCGCCGCCGCCGCCGGCGGCCGCTTCGCCGATGAAATCGCGCCCCTGACCCTGCCGCGGAAGAAAGGCGCGGACCTGCGCTTCGACCATGACGAGCAGATCCGTCCCGACACCACGCCCCAGCGCCTGGCCGCCCTGCGCCCGGCCTTCCTCCCCGACGGCAGCGTCACCGCCGGCAACGCGTCCACCCTGAATGACGGCGCCGCCGCAATCCTGCTGATGCACCGCGATCGCGCCGAATCGATGGGGCTGGAGGTGCTGGGCCGCATCGCGGCCTATGCCGGCGCCGCGGTCGATCCGGCGATGATGGGCATCGGCCCGGTGCCGGCCACCAGGCGCTGCCTGGACCGCGCCGGATGGCGCCTGGCCGATATCGACCTGGTCGAAGCGAACGAGGCCTTCGCCGCGCAGTCGCTGGCAGTCGGCCAGGAACTCGGCTGGGATGACGCCCGGGTCAACGTCAATGGCGGCGCCATCGCGCTGGGACACCCGATCGGCGCCTCGGGCTGCCGCATCGTGGTCACGCTGCTGCATGAAATGCGCCGTCGCAACGCCGGCAAGGGACTGGCCACCCTGTGCATCGGCGGCGGCCAGGGCGTGGCGCTGGCGATCGAACGCTGACGATCGAACTCTGGCGCAGCGGCGCCACGCCCAGGGCTCTGCCCGTCCCCATCATACACAAGCATGAACATGATCATGTTCTTCCGCCCAAATGGGCGTGGATTCCGCGTGCGTTGGTCGATCGTTCCGCGAATATCGGCCGAAATCCCGCCGCGCGCATGTGGTCGACCTGACTGGATGGCGCTATTCAATCAATCTAACGCATAAAATACGATCATATCTGATCTTTCCTCTTGCGCACATGCGCGCTCCCTTACAGAATGGTGACAATCCAGAACGTTTCGTGTCCCGTGCCATCTCGTCATTCATGGCGCATGGGCCAGTATGTCCATGCCCGATGGCGAAACCATCCTACCGGCCGGTCGCGGCACCCCGCCGCCCCGGCGCCCCCTTCTTCCCGGACAAAAGGTCATCCATGGAAACGGATCGTCTTCGGATCGTGCCCACCCATCATGCCGCCCATCATACCGCCCGCCATGCCGTCCGGCGCGCGGCATGCCGCGCGGCCCTGCTGGGGGCCGGCCTGCTCGCCGCGACCGCCGCCCGCGCCCAGCCGGCCCTGATGCCGATGCCGCAATCGGCCAGCGTGTCCGGCCAGTCTCTCCCCATCGCGGGCGGGATCGCGGTCGACTGGCAGACCCCGGCGACGCCGCTGCTGCGGCGGGCCCTGGCCCGCTTCTCCCGTCGCCTGCAGGCCCTGTCCGGCAGTGCCGTCGTCCTGGCCGGCACGCCCCCCGCCGGTACGCCCATCCTGCATATCCGCTACGGGCACGATCCCGCATGGCTCTCGGTGCGGGCGCGCGAAGCCTATCGCCTGTCGGTGGCGGCGGATGGCGTATCGCTGGCGGCCGACGGCCCCGCCGGGGTCATCCACGGCCTGGCCACGCTGCTGCAACTGGTCCAGCCCGCGTCCTTCTCTTCCGCCGGCGCTTCGCTGGCGATGGCCCGCATCGACGACGCGCCGCGCTTCCTCTGGCGCGGCCTCATGATCGACGTATCGCGCCATTTCATGTCGGTCGACACGATCGAGCGTCAGCTCGACGCGATGGAACTGACCAAGCTGAATGTGCTGCACTGGCATCTCAGCGACGGCACAGGCTTCAGGGTCGAAAGCCGCCTGTTCCCGAAATTGCAGCAGATCGGCGGCCATCATCAATATTACACCCAGGCGCAGATCCGCGCGGTGGTCGCCTATGCCGCCGATCGCGGCATCCGCATCGTGCCCGAATTCGATATACCAGGCCATACGCTGGCGATTCTGGAAGCCTATCCCGAACTTGCCGCCCAGCAGCCCGTGCCGCTGACCCCCGGATGGCACCAGACCTGCGCCACCGAATCCGCCTCGGGCGAAACGACGGCAAGCTGCGCGAAGACGATCAACCTGAACAATCCCGCCCTCGATCCCACCCGGCCACAGACCTTGCGCTTCGCCCGCGCGCTCTATGCCGAAATGGGGCGCCTCTTTCCCGACCGCTATTTCCATTCGGGCGGGGACGAGGTCTCGTCCCGGCAATGGACCGCCAATCCCAGGATCGTGGCCTATATGAAGGCCCACGGCTTCGCCGACGCCCCCGCCCTGCAGGCCGCCTTCACCGCCCAGGTGCAGGACGTGCTGGCCGCCCAGGGCAAGATCATGATGGGCTGGGACGAGGTCAGCGAGGCCCCGATCCCCAAGAACGTGGTGGTCGAGGCCTGGCGCAGCTCGAAATGGATCGCTTCGGCCACCCGCGCCGGCCACCCGGTCGTGGTCTCCTCCGGCTATTACCTGGATCTGCTCCGCCCTTCGGCCCAGCATTACCGGGTCGATCCGATGGATCCCAAGGCCGACGGCCTGTCCCCGCAGGACGCGATCGCGGCCCGGCCGAAAATGGGCGCTCTGGTCGACGCATTCACCATCGACCCCCACGCGCCGCCGCTGGACACGGCGCAGCAGGCGCTGGTGCTGGGCGGCGAGGCCCCGCTCTGGAGCGAGGTCGTTTCCGACGAAATGGTCGATGCGCGGCTCTGGCCCCGCTCGGCCGCCATCGCGGAACGGTTCTGGTCCCCGGCCGGCGTGCATGACGTCGCGGACATGGAACGCCGCCTGCCCGCCATACAGCACGAGCTGGAGGCCACGGGCCTGGCCGCCGGTACCAACACCGACCGGATGATCGCGCTGCTGACGCCGGCCGACGTGACGCCGCTGACGGTCCTGGCCTCGGTGACCGTGCCGGTGCGCAATTACGGGCTGAACCGCCTGGCCGCCCACAGCGGCGACGCCATGCTGAAGGCCCCGGCCGCCATCGCCGCCCCCGACAGTTTCGCGGCCATGGATTTCAACGGCCTGGCCGCCCGCTACGCCGCCGGCGACCATGCAGTGGCCGATACCCTGCGCGCGCGCCTGATGGCCTATGCCGGCAACGACATGGCCTATGCCCGGATCGCCACCACGCCGGCCCTCCAGGCGGCCCGCCCGGTGTCGCGGCAACTCGCGGCGCTGGCGCTGCTGGGGCTGGAGGCGATGGAACCGGGGCGCCATGGCCAGGCCTGGCGGGCCGAAGCCGCACGGCAATTCGCGGTACAGGACCGGGCCTATGAATCCTGCGCCCATCTCACCGCGTCCGACGCCAATCCGCTGCCCCCCGGCGGTCTGCTGATCGCCATCGTCCCCGGCATACGCGCCCTGGTCGACGCCGCCCCGTAAGGGGCTGCATCGCAAGCCCTGCGACCGGCGATCGGCTCCCCGGCGATCGGTCCCCCGTCGCTCGGGCCCGGCGCGAACGCCCGGGGGCCGAGCGCGGTCACACCACCCGCCTGCCTTCGACCCACACCTCCTGCACCCGCAGCCGTTCGTCCATCACGACGAAATCCGCCCGGCGCCCGACCGCCAGCACGCCCCGGTCATGCAGGCCCAGGTAACGCGCCGCATTGAAGCTGACCAGTCCGGCCGCGCGCGGCAGCGACATCCCGCCGCTTTCCACCGCGTTGCGCAGGGCGACATCCAGGGTCAGCACGCTGCCCGCCAGCGATCCGCCCGGCAGCCGTACCACCCCGTCCCTGATCGTCACGTCCTGCCCGCCCAACTGGCTCGGCCCGTCCGGCAGGCCCGCGCCGCGCATCGCATCGGTCACGAACAGCAGCCGGCTGCCCATCATCCGCGATGCCAGGCGGAACGTGGCCGGGTGGACGTGATGCGTGTCGAAGATCATCTCGGCATAGGCCACGTCGCTGCACATCAGCGCCGTGACGGGGCCGGGCCTGCGCCCCTCGATGGGCGACATGGCATTGAACAGGTGCGTCGCCCCCACCGTGCCGCCCGCCGCGCAGATCGTGCAGATGGCCCGCTCCGCCTGGTCGTAATCGGCCGTCATATGACCCAGGCTGACCCGCACGCCCGCCTCGGCGAACGTCTGCATGGCGCTTTCGGCATGCTCCAGCTCCGGCGCCAGCGTCACCACGCGCACGATGCCGGTCTCCACCGCCTCGCGCACCTTGTCGGGGCTGGGGGCGATGGCGAAGGGCGGCTGCGCGCCCAGCTTGTGCGGACTGACGAACGGCCCTTCCAGATGCGCGCCATGGATGGCGGGTCCGTCCGTCACGCCGGTCCGGCACACGTCGGCGACCGCGCGCAGCGCGTCCATCACGTCCGGCCAGGGGCGGGTGATGGTGGTCGGCAGGATCGTCGTGGTGCCGTGCGCCAGATGGAAACGCGACAGGCGATGGATCGCCGCCACCCCGTCCATCGTGTCGGCGCCGTCCCCGCCATGGACGTGCCCGTCGATAAAGCCCGGCAGGATATAGCGTCGCGGCGCGTCCGGCCGCGCCGCGAGGGCACGGATCCGGCGGTCGAAGGCGATGCGCCCCGGCAGGATCCGTTCGGGCAGGACGATCTGGCCATCCAGTTCCGGCAATTGGGTCATCATCGCTCCGGTGTCGGCGGCCGCTCGCGCCCGAAATGGCGGCCGTAAACGTAAAGAAGAATGGCAAGATAGGACGGCGGCATCGCCGCCGCGAACACGCCCCGGAACCCGGCCACCGGCTTCAGCCGGACATAAAGCTGCGGCATCACCGCCCCGCCGCAGAATGCCATGACCAGCAGCGCCAGCGCCAGACCACTGACACTAGAATCAATATTTTAGTGGCCTGCCGGTCCGAGAAATTCTCATAAGAATTTCTCGGGCAGGACACTAGTTGCAGGTCGCCTCCTTCTACCGCGCCCGGTCAGCCGATCGTCACGACCTTGGTCAGGTGCCGCGGCGCCAGCGTGTCCAGCCCGCGCATCCGCGCCACATATTCGCCCAGCAATTGCAGCACCGGCAGGCAGACCAGCGGCCGCACGTCGGCCGGCCCGGCAATGGGCAGTTCCACGGTGCCCGGGCCGCCCAGGCCCAGCACGCGCGCGCCCTTCGCCATCACCTCACGCGCGACCAGCGCTTCCTCCGCGATCGTGTCCGGATGGTACAGCACGATCACGCAGGACCGCTCGTCGATCAGGCTGACCGGGCCGTGGCGATATTCCAGCGGATGATGCGCCTCGGTCTGGCTCAGGCTCATTTCCCGCAGCTTCAGCGCGCCCTCACGCGCCACGCCGTACAGCGCCCCCGCCCCCAGGAACACGAAGTGCGACCGTCCTGCGATCACGCTCTTCAGGTGCGGATCGGCCGTGTTCAGCAGCGTCTCCGCCGCCCGGGTGGTCTCGGGCCGCTGCCACCGTCTCGGTCGACTCGCCGCTGCGCGACAGGGCGACGACATGCGGCTTCATCGCGGCGGGGACGTAATCGCCCCGCCGCCGCGTCCATTCATTGCCCGGCACCGCGCGGGCCGATACGCCCCGCGCATTCAGCGTCGCGGCTTTCGCCATAGCCCGCCATGCCGAAGACCGCCGCTTCGATCCCGTCCGGCAGGCCGGCCAGCAATCCGGCCATCACCGCCCGCCAGTCCGGCCGGTCGAACGGGTTGGATCCGCCGGCCTGGCGCACCGCCAGCACCGCGGCGTCCCGTCCGACCAGAAGGACCAGCGTCTTGGACCCGCCGCCGTCCAGCGCCAGCACGCAGGGCGTCCCGGAATCGTGCCGCACGTTCTCTCCTCCAGCCGTCGGGCGTCGCCGCATGCGTCAATGATTCCGAGCCGAAACCCCTCATATCAATTCAATAATATGATCGTTTATGATTGAAATTGGATCGAAGAGCGAAATTCTTTCACGAAATTCGCCAAAAATTTGCGCTATGCGATCATGAATATGACGTTATAGGATCGTTCACCCCCCACGGACATCGTCTCCTCTCCTGCCGTGCCGGTCATCGCCGCCGCATTGACCGCATTCCGGCGCCTGTCTAGATTCCGGCCGTGCCATCATCATCCTGCCGGCAGCGCCCGCACGCCCTAGTGTCCTGCCCGAGAAATTCTTATGAGAATTTCTCGGATCAGCAGGTCACTAAAATATTGATTCCAGTGAAATCGGGTGAAATCCTTCGTTCGATGGGAGAAACATCGTGCCCCCCGACCGCCTGACGCAGATTCGCCGCTACCTCTATCTCAACGGCATGACCGGCATCCACGAACTGGCGGAAAAGGTCGATGCCTCTCTGGCCACGATCCGGCGCGACCTCCAGCGGCTGGAAGAACAGGGCGTCATCATCCGCACCCATGGCGGCGCCGCGATCGCCGAGACGGTCGGCATGGAAATCGCCTTCGAGGCGCGTGAACATCAGCGTCTGGAAGACAAGCGCGCGATCGCCGATGCCGCCTTCGCGCAACTGCGTCCCGGCTCGGCGGTGTTCTTCGATGCCGGCACGACCGTGCTGCAGATGGCGCACCGCCTGCGGCTCGATCCGATGCCGCTGACGGTGTTCTCCAACAATATCGCGGTGGCCGAGGCGCTGATGGGCATGGACCAGGTGCAGGTCATCCTGCTGGGCGGCCGCGTGCGCGCGGGCAATCGCAGCGTGGTCGGCGTCCTGTCCGAACAGGTGATCGACGGGCTGTGGTTCGACCAGCTCTATCTGGGCGCCAGCGCGGTGCAGCCCGACAATACGATCGCCACCCCCGACAGCGACGAAGCCCGCCTGAACGCGGCCATGCTGAAGCACGCCACCGAACGCTATCTGCTGGCCGACAGCAGCAAGTTCAACCGCCACTCGACCTATCGCGTCGGAAAACTGGACCAGGTGTCCAGGGTCTTTACCGATTCCGGCCTGGACGAGGAATGGGTCGGCCGCCTGGCCCAACTCAACATCCCCCTGACACGAGCCCCCTGACACCGACCCCCTGACGCGGGCCCCCCCCCCGACACGGCCGACGCGCGCCATCCAGATGGTTGACGATATCAATCGCATTTGTTGACGCCGTCAATCATCCATGCTGTGGTGTCGGCATGGATCAGACCGTTACGTCCGTCCGGACATTCAACCGTTTCTATACCCATCGGGTCGGGGCGCTGAATACGCGCTTCCTCGGCACCGACCTGACCCTGGGTGAGGCCAGGATGCTGCTGGAAATCGCGCGGGCCGGCCGCGTGCTGGCCAGCGATCTGCGCCGCCTTCTGGACATGGACCCCGCGCATGTCAGCCGCATGCTGGCACGGTTCGAATCCCGCGGCTGGATCGTCCGCCACCGCGACGGCACCGACGGGCGCGCCCGCCCGCTCTCGCTCTCTCCGGCCGGCCAGGCGGCCTTCCAGGCGGTCGACGAACGCCAGGCCGAGGCCACGCGCGCCATGCTGGCCGATCAGGACGGCTGGGGCCGCCGGGATGTGGCGCAATCCCTGGCCCTGGCCCGGCTGCGGCTGGACCCGGCTTCGGGCGGTGCGGTCGCCATCCGTCCCTTCCGCGCCGGCGATCTGGGACAGATCGCGGCGCGGCAGGCACTGCTCTACCAGCAGGAAAATGGCTGGGGCAGGGGGCTCGAAGTCGCGGTGCTGGACGCCGCCGCCGCCTTCCTGCGCGATTTCAAGCCGGGGCGCGAACAATGCTGGGTGGCCGAACTGGACGGCGTCGCGGCCGGTTCCGTCATGCTGACGGACGAAGGCGGCGGCATTGCGCGGCTGCGGCTGCTCTATGTCGAACCCTTCGCCCGCGGCCGCGGCATCGGCGGCGAACTGATCGCACGTTGCGTCGCGTTTGCGCGCGATTGCGGCTATGATCGGCTCACCCTCTGGACCCACACGGTGCTGGACGGCGCCCGCCGGCTCTATGCCCGAAACGGCTTCCGCCTGACGGAAACCGCTCCCCACACCGTGTTCGGCCTGCCGCTCCAGGGTGAAACCTGGGTGCTGGACCTGACCATGCCGCCGGCCTGACCCGCTACGCCACCTCCGCCAGGACGAAATCCAGAAAGGCCCGTACCTTGGCCGGCGGCAGATGGCGCGACGGGTAATAGGCATGCAGCGGAAAATATTCGCCGTTCCAGTCGGGAAACAATTCGACCAGCCGCCCGTCGCGCAGCGCCGCGTCGATGCCCAGCGCCATGGGCTGGGCAATGCCCAATCCGGCCATGCAGGCCGCGATCGACGTCGCCACATCGTTCAGCACCAGCCGTCCATGCACGGAAACCCTCAGGATTTCGCCGGCACGATGGAATTCCCAGTCGAAGGGCCGTCCCGTCGCCGGGTCGCGGAACAACAGGCAATGATGCGCCGGATCGGCCAGTGCCGACGGGTGGTTCGGCCGTCCATGCCGCGCCAGGTAGGACGGCGCGGCGCAGGTCAGGATCCGTGTCTCCAGCAATCTGCGCGTCACCGGCCCCGGCGCCTGCGGCACGCCGAATCGGATGGCGGCGTCGAATCCGTCCGACACCAGGTCGCCCAGAGTATCGCGTACGACCAGATCCAGCGTCAGCGCAGGATAGGCATCCAGAAAGGATTGCAGCTTCGGCGCCAGCATCAGGCTGGCAAACCAGGAATCGCAATTCACGCGCAACCGACCGCGCACGGCCTGCGTCTCGCCGCCGGTCCGGGCCGCGGCATCGGCAATCCCGGCCAGCAGCGGTGTCACCTCGGCCACGAACTGCCGCCCCGCTTCGGTCAGGACGGTGGCCTGGGCATTGCGATTGAACAGCCGCGCGCCCAGGCGCTGCTCCAGCCGCCCGATCGCCCGGCTGACACCCGACGGGGTCAAGCCCAGGCTTTCCGCAGCCCGGGCAAAGTTTCCGGTTTCCGCCACCGCGATCATCGTTCCGATTCCGCTCAGCAACCGCGCGTCCATCATGATTGTCCGTCATGCTTATAGTGACATGATTGCGCTCGAATCATGCTGTGTCCAGCGCGATCCTCCCTTTGCCGGGTCATCCGGTCATAGGGATGGAGCATGGACATGACTCTCGAGAACAAGCAGGTCGTCATTCTGGGCGGCACGTCGGGTATCGGACAGGCCGTCGCCCGGGATGTGGCCCGTGCCGGGGGCGTGCCGCTGGTCGTATCGCACAATCCGCAAAATGTGCGGGCCACGCTGGCGCAATTGCCGCCCAACGCCCAGGGCCACGTCGCCGACCTGCGCAGCGCGGACCAGATCCGCGACCTGTTCACCCGGATCGGGCCATTCGACCACCTCGTCTACACCGCGGGCGAAACATTGTTGTGCGGCACGCTGTCCGATCTCACGTTGGACAGCGCACGCGATTTCTTCGAAATCCGTTATTGGGGCGCGCTGGCTGCCGCGAAATTTGCCGCGTCCGCAATCCGGCCGGGCGGTTCGATCGTTTTGACATCCGGCATCGCGGGCGCCCGCCCGCCTCAGCAGGGTTGGACCCTGGGGGCAAGCATCTGCGCGGCAATGGAGGGCCTGACCCGCGCGCTGGCGGTGGAACTGGCGCCGCTGCGCGTCAATATCGTCTCGCCCGGCTTCGTGCGCACGCCGCTCTGGCGCGACATGCCCGACCCCCAGCGCCAGGCCATGTATCAGGCCGCCGCCCAGGCCCTGCCCGTCGGACGGATCGGCGAAGCCGCCGATTTGGCCAAGGCCTATCTTTTCCTGATGGAACAGGGTTTTTCGACCGGGCAGGTGCTCGTCGTCGATGGTGGCGGCATGCTCGTTTGAACGGGTGAAGATGCTCGATAAATAACAACATAGTGTCCTGCCCGAGAAATTCTTATGAGAATTTCTCGGATCAGCAGGCCACTAAAATATTGATTCTATTGTCCTTTCGATTCTAAAATTCGCTTGCGAATTTCGGAATCAGGACAATAGAGCTTTTCTGTCGAACCGGTGTTCAGTGAAAAAGCCTAGTCCTCGTCGGGCAAGGTTTCCAGAACCATGCTCACCAGCGCGCTGAATAGCTGCCGCTCCCGGTCGGCTTGGACCGATCGGGGGGTAATCCGCGCGACGCGCTGCTTGGTGCGCACCGATGCATACCAATGCACCACGCAGGTTCCGGGCTGCAGCACGTCCTGCGCGCGGACATGCCGGCCGCGGCGGAACAGATGTTCGGAAATCTCGGGCGGCATCGGGTAGAAGATTGCCGGGTCATGCACCGTCAACGTGCCGCTTTCCCCGCACGCCGCCAACGCGTCCAGCAGATGCGGCCCCAGCGCATAGGGCCGTACCCGCTCCTGCGGCGACATCGCCAGCATGTGCCGCAGGCAGGTCGCAAAGAACGGGCTGCCCGCCTGTGCGCCCATCGCCGCGTTGTTCATCCCGCGGCAGTAAAGATGCGTAACCCGCCGGAAAAGTTTCCAGCCAAGCGGGATGGTGCGCAGCACCCTGCGCAGCACGGCCAGCGCCGTATGCCGCGCGCGGATGCGCCGGTCGCGTGTGGCGCACACCGCCTGCGGCCAGACGATGAATTCGGTGCCGACGAACTGCGCGGCCCCCAGCAGCGGCCGGAACGACGCGACGGTGATCGTATCCAGGTCCAGATACACGCCGCCTTCGCGATACAGGATCGCCACGCGCAGGATATCCGCCCGCTGCACCGGACGCGGGACCGACTGGTAGAACGCGCTCAGTCGCCCCTCCGTGATCCCCGCCGCCCGCTCGACCGCCGCCAGATAGGCCGCCGGGTCGATCCGCGACAGCCGCACCCGCGCCGCCGCCCGCAGCGCCCGGATTTCGGGTCCCTCGGCCAGTGCGTCGGTATGGTGCAGGATCACCTCGTCCATCCCGCTCCGGGCTGCCGCCGACAGGACGGCGAAGACATAGGCCCAGGGCAGGGTCGGGCCGATCCAGCAGAAATGCACGCGGGCGGGTATCGTCATGGCATCCGGCGCCGGGCGCCCGCGGGCGCCGCAGAAAAAGGGAGGGGGACAGGCTACGGGTTATGGCCCCGGACCGCGCCTGTCCAGACCCGATCGCGCCCCCTTCGCCTCGTCCCGCCGTTTCTGTAGGGTGCCACCCGGCCGCACCAGGCCAACAGGGGGCCGTATTGCGCGACATCGTTCTCTTTCGTCAGAATTTGTTTCGTCTGTCCGAAACCTTCATCGTCCAGCAGGCCCAGGCCCTGCGCCGCCATGCGCCCCTCTATACCGGTCGCCTGCGCTATGGCCTCGGACCCGACGGCGCCCGGACCGTGCTGCTGTCCGAAGGATTGCGCCATCTGGTCTATCCCCGCATCGGCGCCCAGATGCTCACGCGCAGTCCCGCGCCCTATCTGCGGCTGCTGGCCGGGCATCGCCCCGCCCTGGTGCATGCGCATTTCGGGGTGGACGGGGTCTATGCCCTGCCGCTGGCGCGCCGTCTCGGCGTGCCGCTGGTCACCACCTTCCACGGTTTCGACGTCACGCTCGCGACCGCGCATTTCCTGCGCTCGCCCGCCTGGGCGAATTATCCGCTCCATCGGCGCGCGCTGGCCCGTCAGGGGCAGCTTTTCCTGTGCAATTCCCATTTCCTGCATGCCCGCGCCCTGGCGCTGGGCTTTCCGGCCGAGCGCACGCACGTGCATTATATCGGGGTGGATTGCGCCGCCATCCGCCCGCGTGCGCCGGATCAGGAAACCCCCACCATCCTGCATGTCGCCCGGCTGGTCGAACTCAAGGGCACGACGTACCTGCTGCGGGCCTTCGCGCGCCTCGCGCCGCGGCACGGCCGGGCCCGCCTCGCCATCATCGGCGATGGCCCGCTCAAGGGCCGCCTGATGGAACAGGCGGCGGCGCTGGGCATCGCCGACCGCGTGTCCTTCCTGGGCCCGCAGCCGCATGACGTCGTGCTGGCGCATATGCGCCGCGCCGCGATGCTGGTCGTGCCCAGCCTCGAAACCGCCACCGGCCGCGTCGAGGGGCTGGGCATGGTGGCGCTGGAGGCCGCGGCCACCGGCGTCCCGTCCATCGGCGCGCGGGTCGGCGGCATCCCCGAAACCATCGACGAAGGGCGCAGCGGCCTGATCGTCCCGCCCCGCGACGCCGAGGCCCTGGCCGCCGCCATCGAAACGGTGCTGGCCGATGCCGGACGACGCGCCGCCATGGGGCGCCACGCCCGCGCCTTCGTCGCCGACCGTTTCGACCTGCACCGCCAGACGCGCCTGCTCGAAGACTGGTACGACCGGCTGATCGCCGAGCATGCGGCCGGCGCCACGGCCACGACCGGGCATGGCGCGGCCTGATGTCCGATCGTGGCTTTCGCTCGGTCGCAACCCTGCCTATGATGCGCCCCTTTTCCTCGCCCTCCGGGCGCCGATGCAGCGATGAACGACATGTCCCTGGCCTCCCGCTTGAAAAATCTCCGTGCCGGCGCGCGCTTCGCGGCCAAGGCCATCGGCACCCGCTATACGCCGCTGCTGGCCCAGGTGGTGGTGACGCGCCGCTGCAACCTCGCCTGCGGCTACTGCAACGAGTACGACGATTTCTCGGCCCCGGTTCCCTTCGCGGACCTCAAGGCCCGGGTCGATCACCTGGCCGGGCTCGGTACCGCCTCGATCACCTTCACCGGGGGCGAGCCGCTGCTGCATCCGGACCTGGACAGGATCGTGCGCATCGCCCGCGACCACGGCATGATCGTGACCATGATCACCAACGGTTTCCGCCTGTCGCGGGGCTGGATCGACCGGCTGAACGCGGCCGGCCTGCAGGGCATGCAGGTCAGCATCGACAACCTGACCCCCGACGAGGTCTCGATGAAGAGCCTCTCCTCGGTCGAGGGGCGGCTGGCGCTGCTGCAGCAGCATGCCCGCTTCAAGGTCAACGTGAATTCGGTCCTAGGCGTGACCGGCGAGCGCACCCAGGACGTGGTCACCATCGCCGAGACGGCCGCCCGCTACGGATTGCAGCATTCGGTCGGCGTGCTGCATGATGATCACGGGGCGCTGAAGGCGCTCAGCGACGCGCAGATGCAGGCCTACCGGCGCGTGACCGAAATCTCGCCCTCGCTGGTCCATACGCTGAATTACCGGCTGTTCCAGAAGAATTTGATGCATGGGCAGCCGAATGACTGGAAATGCCGCGCCGGCGCCCGCTACCTCTACGTGACCGAAGACGGGATGGTGCATTGGTGCTCGCAGCAGCGCGGCTATCCGGGCACCCCGCTGCTGGAATACGGCCCCGCCGACATCCGCCGCGAATACCATGCCAGCAAATCCTGCGCCCCCACCTGCACGCTCAGTTGCGTGCATCAGATGAGCATGTTCGACCGCTATCGCGGCCCCCAGCAGGCCGCCTGACCGTCGCCCCGCCTGGCCGCCCGCCCCGGGCGACGGGGCCGGCGGCAGCAACGGGCCTCGATGGGTCTATAGCTGCTGCAGGCGCCGGAACGGCACGAAACGCGTCGCCAGGATCAGCGCCTCGGCCAGCAGGGTCGCCACTCCCGCGCCGTCCACGCCCCACAGATGCGCCAGTCCGTACAGCACCGGCATGCACAGGACCGTCGCCGCCACCCGTCCGGCGAACAGATGCTGCGCCCAGCCCAGCGAGACCAGCAGCGGTTCCAGCGGTACGTCCCACAGATCCAGGATCGCGGCGCTGCTCAGCAGCATCAGCAGCGACAGCGTGTCCGGCCGGTGGATCGCCAGCAGGGTGCGGAACAGGAACGGCCCGATACAGAACGCGACCAGCAGCGCGACGACCGAAAAGACCCCCAGCGCCTGGAAGATCCGGCGCATCACCCGCCGCATCGATACCCAATCCTTGCCGTCGCGCAGCCGGATCAGCTCGGGATACAGCGCCGGCGTCAGCAATTGCGCCGGCTGGGCCAGCGCGTCGCAGAGATGCCAGGTCACGCTGTAGATCCCCGCCGCCGCCGGGTCCAGCGCCGCGCCCACCAGCAGCACCCCCATGCGTGAGGTCAGTGCCGCCACGGCCTGGTTGCCGCTGGTCGCCAGCGTCAGCCGCCAGATCCCGTCCAGCCCGGACAGCCAGCGCCCACCCAGCGCGCGGAACCCGGCAAAGCTCGCGGTATGGCGGATGGCGCGCCAGGCCGACAGGTTGTTGGCGGCGAACGACGCCATGTTCGATGCGTACCACACCGCCAGAAACGCCGGCAGGTGCCAATGCAGGCACAGGCCCAGGACCGTGCCGCCCACCCGCGTCACGCTGCTCGCCAGGTCGGCGATGGCCGATTGCTTGAACCGGTCCGTCAGCCGCAGCACCCCCAACGCGCAGCACGTGTTCATGAACAGGATCGTGGTCATATAGACCAGCGCGGCGTGCTGGCAGCCCGCCGGCCAGCCGAAGACGGTGCCGAACCCGGCCACCCCGCACAGCGCCAGCACCATTCCGGCGGCGGCCCCGATCATGTCCAGCAGGAAACAATGGCGCAGCAGCGCCTGGAAGCGTGTCCGCTCCCCCTGGGCGAACAGCGCGCTGCCGAAATGCAGCAGCGGTTGCCAGGACTGAAAGCGCGTGCCCACGGAAAACAGCGACGCGCAGGTATGGACCAGTTGCAGAATCCCGAAATCGTGCAGCCCCAGCGCGCGTACCGCCAGCGCGGTGCCGGCCAGGCCCATCACGCCGGCCATGCCCTTGCCGCCCAGCAGGATCCCGGTATTGCGCAGAATCCGGGCCATCAGTCCCGCGCCACGACTGCTCATGGGCGCACCGCGCGCCATGAGTAACCGACGCTCATCTTCCGCATTCCCGATCCTGTTCGCCCCCCTGATACGCCCTCACCCCCCACGCGGCAAGCGCAGGGGGCGGTTCAGGGCACTGCCTCCGCCTGGGCACGGTTCAGCATCTCCGCCGCCCAGTGGCCCGCGGCCACGCACAGCATGCAGATCGCGACCGACAGTACCATGTTCAACGCCGCCCGCCCCGCCGCCCCACCGCGCAGCAGGTCGAAACTCTGCAGGCTGAAAGATGAAAATGTAGTGTACCCGCCGCAGATTCCGACCATGAAGAACAGCCGCGCCAGGTCCGAGGCCGGATAGCGTCCGCTCGACAGGGTCAGCGTCCCGAAAAACGCGATCGCGAACGACCCGCTGGCATTGATCAGCATCGTGCCCCACGGCATCGCCTGGCTCCAGCGTGCCAGCCCGATTCCCACCCAGTAGCGGGCCACGCTGCCCAGGGCCCCGCCCGCCGCAATGGCCATCGTCGTCAGAAACCTGTCCACCATTCCATCCTGTGCCGCTGCGCCCGCCTGGGTCGCAATCCTGACGTCGACCACGGCATCAATGCTGGATCCAGGTCGGTATCGCGGCATGTGCCAGGATCTGGTCCGTCACGCTGCCGCGCAGGCGATCATGCAAAACGCCATGAGTATAGCCGCCGATGACCAGCAGGTCACTGGCAGCGGCGCCCGCGGCGGCCAGGATGGCGTCGGCCTGTTCGGCGGCCGATCCGTCGGGGGGCGGCGAGGGTAGGATTCGCCCGCCCGGCACGTTCGCGGGCGGCGCGCTGCCGTCGCGGTCCAGCACCGCCACCTGCTCCGCCTGCGCGATCAGCGGGCGCGCGGCGGCCACGGCCCGGTGGCAGGCCGGCATGTCGGTCCAGGCCAGCAGGATGCGCCGCCCCACCCCGGCATGCCAGCCCTCGGGCACCAGCAGCACCGGCCGGCGGGAATCGAACAGCGCGGCATGCAGCCCGCGCCGCGCCTGGTCGCCGTCATGCGGGTGCGGGAACCCGGTGACGATCGCGGTATCGTCCGCGGCATGCAGCATGATCAGCCGCGCGGCCGACATCTCCGGGTCCAGCCAGTTCAGCGCCAGCCCGTCCGGCGCCAGCGCCGCCGGGTCCCGTGCCCGCAGCGCATCGGCCCACGCCACAACCTGGCGATGCAGGGCCCCGGCCCAGGCCCGCTGGGCGGCGCGGATGCGCGCCCGGTCGGCTTCGGTCAGGATTTCTTCCGTCGGCAGGATCGTATCGTCGGGCGGCTCGCGCGCCGCGGCCACGTCCAGCCGGCGCACGGCCAGCCGTCCGGCCACATCCCGCGCCGCATCCAGCAACGCCGCCACCTGGTCGGGACGATTCAGCAGGATCAGCAGACCGGTCATGACGCCCTCCGGCCGCGCGGCTCAGGCTATGATATTCTCATAACTATGCACCGCGGCCACGCCCTTCAATCGCCTCGATATCCCGACGCCGTGGGACGCCCTGGCCGGCTCCGAAATCCACGAACGGGTTCGGAGCCGGGGGCGTCAGCGGTCCGTCAGGCGGAACTCGATGCGCCGGTTGCGGGCAAAGGCCGCCTGGGTGTCATGCGCGTCCAGCGGCTGGAAATCGGCGAAACCGGTCGCCGCCAGGTGATGCGGGCTGATCCCTTCGGCGATCAGCAGCTTCACCACCGTGATCGCGCGGGCCGAAGACAATTCCCAGTTGCTGGCGAAGGCCGTATGGATCGGCTGGCGGTCGGCATGCCCGTCCACCCGCAGGATCCACGGTATCCCCCCCGGAATCTGCGACGACACCTGGCGGAACGTCCGGGCCAGGGTGCGGATCTCGGCCACGCCCTTGGGCGACAAATCCGCGCTGCCCGGCGGGAACAGCACCTCGCTCTGGAACACGAACCGGTCGCCGACGACCTGCACGCCCTGCTGGTCCTTCAGGATGTCACGCAGCCGGCCGAAGAATTCCGAACGATAACGCTGCAACTGCTCGACCTTGTCGGCCAGCGCCACGTTCAGCTTCAGGCCCAGATCGTCGATCCTGCGGTCCCGGTCGCGGATCTCGTTCTGCGAGATATCCAGCATCGCCGTCGCGGCCGACAATTGCTGGCGCAACTGGTCCAGTTGCGCGCCCAGCGCGCTCACCTGCTGCGCGCTGGCCTGCGCCAGCCGCGCCTGGTTGTCGCGCTCGGCGGCCGTCTGCGCCACCTGCGCGGTCAGCGACGTCTCCATCGCCAGGTCCTTCGCATGTGCGCTCTGCAGGGACGCGACCGAAAGCTGCAGCGACTGGTTGTGGCTCTTCTCCAGCGACAGCATCTCGCTCAACTGGGCGACCTGCCGGGCAAGCTGCTCCATCGCCTGCTGGCGCTTGTTCAGCACCACCGACAGGAACGCCTGCCCCAGCACGAACACCAGCAGCACGAAGATGACGACCATCAGCAGGGTGGACAGCGCGTCCACATATCCCGGCCAGGCGTCCAGCCCGGCATGGGTCTGGCGGCGGCGGCGTGCCATGCGCGTTCCCCTGCGGTCAGGGCGCGCGCGCGCCGGCCGGCGCCGACGCGGCGACCGTGCGGGCCAGCAGGCGCAGATCGCTGCGGATGTCGGATGAAACCTGCGCGCGGCCCTGTTCCATGTCGGTCAGCATCCGCGTCAGCAAACTCTCGATCCCGCGCAAATGCCCATGGCCGGAGTCGTCGGCCATGCGCTGCATCAGCGCATGGCTGGCGCGCATCGTCTCGGTCATGACGCCGATCCGCTCGTTCAGGCTGCTCAGCAGCGCCTGCTGCTGCACGCGGCCATCCTCGCCCCGCGCGATCAGCGTCTGCAGCTTTTCCAGGTTCTCGGCCGTCTGTTCCAGCAGCGCCTGGACATAAGCCGGCACGCTGGCATCGCCGCCGTCCGCGCCGGCCAGGCCGGGGCTGATCCGCGTCAGCCCGGCCAGCCATTCCTCCAGTTCGTTGAAGAAACGATTCTGCGCCTGCCCGGCCGTCAGGTCCAGAAAGCCCAGTACCAGCGCGCCCGCCAGGCCGAACATCGATCCCGAAAAGGCCGTGCCCATGCCGTGCAGCGGCTGGGCCAGCCCGCTCTTCAACTGCCCGAACATCACGTTCAGGTCCCCCGATCCGATCGACAGGCTCCCGATCACGTCGGCGATGGACCCCACGGTCAGCAGCAGCCCGTAGAACGTGCCCAGCAGGCCCAGGAAGATCAGCAGGCCGGTCATGTAGCGCGACAATTCGCGCCCTTCGTCCAGCCGCGACGACAGGCTGTCCAGCATGGACTGCATCGCCGGGGTGGACAGGACCAGCCGGTCGGTGCGGCCGTGCGTCGCCAGCATCGACGCCATCGGCGCCAGCAGGCGCGGCGGCGTCGGCGGGGTCAGCCCGGCGCGCGGCTGGCGCAGCGTCTCGACCCAGCGCACCTCCGGCAGCAGCCGCAGCACCATGCGGATGTTCCACATGATCCCGAAGGCCAGGATGGCCAGGATCAGCCCGTCCAGGATCGGATTGTTGAAGAACGCCGCGAACAGCGTCCGCGACAGAAGGGTGGCCACCACGGCCACGGCGGCAAGGAACGCGGCGATGCGCAGCAGATAGGTCGTCGGTTGGGTCACGGCGCGGGATGTGGCTCCGAAGGGGCTGGGGGCTTTGACGTCGAGGCCACCATATCCGACCGGGTCACGTCAACATGATCGGGTACCGTTTCGTTCGCAGCCCCCAGGGATGTAACGCCGCCGGATGCAACGCCGGGGGACGGCAGGCCGATGGCCCGGACATAGATCCGCGTCGTCGCCACCCCGGCATGAACCAGGATCGACCGGATCGCCAGCCCCCGCTCCAGCGACACCCGCCGCGGCGTGGAGACGTCGTCGGGCGAGCCCGACGCGGTGGCGTCCACTTCCGCCCGCGCATCGGGCGTCCGCAGCAGGCCGGCGGCAAATTGCTTCACCCGGTCGATCATCGCGGCATTCATGTCCGCGCTGCCGGCCGCGAAGGTCAGGCGCAGGCCGCCCGGCAGGTCGGTTGCCACCCCCTTCGCGTCCGCCACCACCGGTGTCGGCGGCGGCGGCGGCGGCGGGTGCAGCGGCACGTCCACTACCGGCGGCCGGATGATCGGCGGCGGTGGCGGCGCGGCCGGAATCGTGGGGGCGGGCGGTACGTGACCGGCCGCCGATCCGCTGGCCGCTTTCCCGCCCGCCGGTTCGGTCCTGGCCGGCGCCGCTCTCCGGGCAGGCGGGCGGGCGGCATGGCCGCTATGGCCCGCGGCGGCGGCCGCCTTGTGCGTTGTCGTCCCGTGCGCCGCGCCCAGGGTCGACAGCGCGGTATCGTTGGTGACGACCTGCGCCCGCGCCACGCTCGCCGGGACGACGGGACCGGCCGTCAGGGCGGCGAGGATGCAGGGCGCGGCCAGGGCGGACGCGAAGGGACGGCGGACGGTATGAGGCATGATCCGGGCAGCCTAGAACAGATCGCGCCGGGGCGCATCCCCGCGCGCCGGGTGGGTGATCGCCCGCAAGCCCAGAACCCGCAAGCCCAGAACCCGCAAGGCCCGAACCCACAAGCCTGGGGCCCGCAAGCTCAGGCGCGCGCGGTCAGGCTGTCGGCCACCAGTTCGCGCAGCGGCGCGTGCAGGTGCGTGTTGCCGGCGACGATGTTGACGGTGTCGCCCAGATCGTCCAGCTCGTTCCCTTCGGGATCGGTGACATAGCCGCCGGCCTCGCGCACCAGCAGCAGGCCGGCCGCGCAGTCCCACGGCTTCAGCCCCAGTTCCCAATAGCCTTCGTACCGGCCGGCCGCCACCCACGCCAGGTCCAGCGCCGCCGCGCCGAACCGGCGGATGCCCGCCACCTGCGGCATCAGCGCACCCAGCGTCCGGGCGAAGGGCAGGCGGCGCTGCGCCGGCACCTTGGCGAACGGAATACCGGTGGCGAACAGCGCCTCCAGCATGTCGCGCCGCGCCGAGACGCGGATGCGGCGCTCGTTCAGAAAGGCGCCGACCCCCTTCTCGGCCCAGAACATCTCGTTCGCGGCGGGGTTATAGACCAGGCCCGCGGCCATCTCGACGCCGCCGTCCGGCATGCGGCGCTGCAGCCCGATCGAAATCGCCCAGTGCGGAATGCCGTGCAGGAAGTTCGTGGTCCCGTCCAGCGGGTCGACGATCCAGCGCCAGGTCCAGCCATCGCCGCCCGACGCCCCGCTCTCTTCCATCAGGAAGCCGTAGCCGGGGCGGGCGCGCGCCAGTTCCTCGCGGATCGCGGTCTCGGCGCGCAGATCGGCCTGCGAGACGAAATCGCCCGGCCCCTTGATGCTGACCTGAAGCTGCTCGACCTCGTTGAAGTCGCGCAGCAGGCGCCGCGCGGCCTTCTGGGCCGCGTTCTGCATCACCGTCATGTGGGGAGAGAGTCGCATGGCCACGATGGTCGGTCCTGTCTGGTTCAGCGGGTTGGGGATGGTCGGAAGGGCGGTGCGCGACGGGCCTCAGCCCTTGGCGCGCTCGACATAGCTGGCGTCTTCGGTGCGCACGACGATGCGTTCGCCCGCCTCGATAAAGGGCGGCACCATCGTCTTCACGCCGTTCGACAGCTTGGCCGGCTTGTAGGACGAACTCGCGGTCTGGCCCTTCACCACCGGATCGGCCTCGACGACCTCCAGCGTGACCTGCGCCGGCAGTTGCACGCCCACCGGGTCGCCTTCCACCAGGTTGACGACCAGCGTCATGTTGTCCTGCAGGAACGGCGCCTGGTCGCCCAGCAGTTCCAGCGGCAGCAGCGTCTGCTCGAACGTCTCGGGGTCCATCAGGACGATATTGTCGCCGTCCATGTAGGAATAGGTATATTCCCGTTCCTCGGTCATCAGGCGCTCGACCGTATCGGCGGTGCGCCAGCGCTCGTTCGTCTTGTTGCCGGTCTTCAGGTCGCGCATTTCCACCTGGATGAACGCGCCACCCTTGCCCGGGGTGATGATCTGCTGCTTCAGGACGGTCCAGCGACGGCCTTCGTGCTCGATGACCTGTCCGGCACGGATCAGGTTCGCCTGCTGCTTCATGGTGGGGCCTGTCTCAACTATGGGAATGGAAGGGGAATGGAAGGCGGGCTTCTAACGCCCCCGGGCGTCGAGGGCAAGGTTGGCGGCCGATTCAGCCGCCAGTTTGTGCGCGCCGCCCGCCGGATCGCGCACCACGACCCTGCGTCCCCCCGGCTCGGGCCCGCCCGTCTCCAGCCCGTCTGCCTCCAGATACTCCGGGCCCAGCGGCACCTTGCCGTGCCCGCCCGGAATATCCAGCGTATAGGTCGGCCAGGCCAGGCCGGTGACCCGGCCGCGCAGCCCGGCCAGCAGCCGCCGTCCCTCCGCGATCGGCACGTGGAAGCGCGCGGTTCCCGGCGCGGGGTCCAACTGATGCAGATAGTACGGCTTCACCCGCGCCTCGACCATCGCGCGCAGCAATCCCTCCAGCGCCGGCACGCTGTCATTGACCCCGCGCAGCAGCACCGACTGCCCCAGCACCGGAATGGCCCGCGCCTGGACGCGGCGCAGCGCGGCGCGCGCGGCCGGGGTGAATTCGCGCGCATGGTTGGCATGCACCACCAGCCACATCGCCCGGTCGGTCTCCATCGCGTCGGCCAGCGCCTCGGTCAGCCGCTCGGGCGCCGCCACCGGCACCCGGCTGTGGATGCGGATGGTCGTCACGTGCGCCATCTCGCCCAGCGCGCGCACCATCGCGCCCAGCCTGCGCGGCGACAGCATCAGCGGGTCGCCCCCGGTCAGGATCACCTCGCGAATGGCCGGATGCGCGCGCAGCCAGTCCAGCGCGCGCTCCAGCGCCGCGTCGTCCAGCACCCCGCCATCCGGCCCCACATGTTCGCGGCGGAAGCAGAACCGGCAGTAAAGCGGACAGACCAGCAGCGGCTTCAGCAGCGCGCGGTCGGCATAGCGATGCACGATGCCCGGCACCGGCGACAGCGCGTCGTCGGCGATCGGGTCGCTGCGTTCATGCGGCGCGGTCGTCAGCTCGGCGGCATCGGGCACGACCTGCAACCCGATCGGGTCGTCGGGCCGCTCGATCAGGTCCAGGAACGCCGGCGGGATCGCCGTGGCGTATTGCCGCTCCACCGCGTCTAGCGCTGCGGCCGCGTCGGGCGCCGCCAGCCCGGCCGCCACCAGCTCGCGCACCGTCCGCAAGGTGGGGCGCAAGGCGGGGCGCGCCTGTTTGAGCGCCCCCGTCTGTTTGACCGCCCCCATCTGTTTGACTGATTGTGTCATCGGCTGGCTCTACTCGACCGCCTTTCGTCCTGCAACACAGGAGTCGCGCATGACCGGCCCCATCATCCCCGCCTCCACCCCGCCCGATCCCGACCGCATCGCCGAACGCCTGCCGCTGCTGCGCCGGCGCGCCCTGGTGGCGCGGGCCGTGCGCGCCTTCTTCGATGCGCGGGACTATCTCGAGGTCGAAACCCCCTACGCCGTCCCCACCCCGGGCGAAGAGGTGCATCTGCGCGTCTTCCGCACCGAACGCGAACATCATGACGGCACGCGCCGGGCGCTGTTCCTGCATACCAGTCCCGAATTCGCCATGAAGCGGATCCTGGCCGCGACCGGCCAGCCGATCTTCCAGCTCGCCCGCGTCTGGCGCAACGCCGAAGGCAGTCATCTGCACGCCGCCGAATTCACCATGCTGGAATGGTACCGCCCGGGCGCCACGCTGGCCGGGCTGATGGACGAAACCGAATCCCTGCTGCGCGCGGTGCTGCCGCCCGTCCTGCAGCGCCCCCCCGGCCTGGCGGAGGCCCGGCCGCTGCGTATCGACGTCCCGTTCGAACGGCTGACCATGGCAGAGGCCTTCGCCCGCCATGCCGGCATCGACCTGCTGCCCACCGAGGGCGACGCCGCTTCCCTGGCCGCCGCCGCCGGCTGCGCCCTGCGCCACGGCGAGGATTGGGAGGATCTGTTCTTCCGCCTGCTGATGGAACGGGTGGAACCCGCGATCGGGCGCGACCGCCCGTGCTTCTTGACCCACTGGCCCGCCAGCCAGGCGGCGCTGGCCCGGCGCGACCCGGCCGATCCCCGCACCGCCCTGCGCTTCGAACTCTATGCCGCCGGCATCGAACTGGCGAACGCGTTCGAGGAACTGACCGATCCGGTGGAACAGCGCCGGCGCTTCGCCGCCGACCGGGCGCGCCGCGCGTCGCTCTACGGCGCCGGTCCCGATATGGCCTGGCCGATGGACGAGGCCCTGCTGGCGGCGCTCGGCCACATGCCGCCCTGCGCCGGCATCGCGCTGGGGTTCGACCGGCTGGTCATGCTGGCCGCCGGCACGGCGCGCATCGGCGACATCCAATGGCTCGAAGAAGGGGCAATGGTGTGAAGAGGGGGCAATGGCCGGGTTGAATGATCGAGTTGATTATTTGTAACATTGGCGCGCAGGCGCGGCCGATCCCGGGCATGCTATATTGACATTGCTGCAATTTTTACCCTTCAGCTCGGTATTCGTGTCATGAAATATGCTTCGCTTCTACCGCTTGCCGCCCTGCTCGCCCTGACGGCCTGCGAAGTCCCGTCGCCCGAGCAACGCAGGCTGCTCAACTCCATGGTCGGACGGCAGGAAGTCGACGTGATCCGCACCTTCGGCGTCCCCACCCGGTCGTATGAGGCCCAGGGCCACACGTTCCTCGCCTATATCGACAGGGAAACCAGCTATTCGCCGGGCGGCGGCTGGGGATGGGGCTACGGACCCGGCTGGGGTGGCCCCGGCTGGGGCGGCTGGGGCGGCGGTTGGGGTGGTGGCTGGGGCGGCGCCTGGGGTCCGGGTTGGGGCGGCTGGGGCGGGTCGGTCTATACCAGCTCGTGCCAGACCACGTTCGAACTGATCGGCGGCCGCGTCAACGGCTGGACGATGCGCGGCGACGGCTGCTGACGGGCACCGGTCGCGGCGGCGTCGCCCTACGCCGCCGCGATCGCCGCGTTCATCGTCCGCACACCCGCCGCCGGGCCGTCGGGGTGCCCCCACACCGCGCTGATCACCGCCAGGAAATCCGCCCCGGCGCGCACCAGCGGCCCGCAATTGGCCGGCGTGATCCCGCCGATTGCCACGACCGGCAATTCCATCATCGTCGCCCACCAGGACAGCAATTCGGCTTCGGCCCGGATCTCGGTCTCCTTCGACACCGACGGAAAGAACGCGCCGAACGCCACATAATCCGCCCCGGCCTCGCCCGCGCGCATCGCCAGGTCGCGGCTGTCATAGCACGACACGCCCAGTTGCAGGTCGTCACCCAGCGCGAAGCGCGCGTCGGCCACCGCCATGTCCTCGGCCCCGACATGCGCGCCGTCGCAGCCGCCGCGCCGGGCCAGGTCCGGCCGGTCGTTCAGGATGAAGGCGACCCCGCGCTCCTGCGCCACCGGACGCAGCACGTCGATCGCGCGCAAAATCGCGTCGTCCGGCACGTCCTTCAGCCGCAATTGCACGGCGGCCACCGGTCCCGCATCCAGGGCGCGGGCCAGGTCGGGGGCGAACGCCGCCGGATCCGGTACCGGCGGCGTGATCAGATAAAGCTGGCATTCATTCATCGCGCGTCGATCATACGGCCTGCCGCCGCGCCGCGACAGTGGGCACGGCGCGCCGTCGCGGATCAGCGCCCGCGCAGGTACCGTTCCAGCCGGATCGGCGCGGGATCCAGGTCCAGCCGGTGGCTGACCGGCCGCGCGCCCAGACAGACCGCCCCCAGCTCCCCGGCCAGCAGCCCGACGGTCCGTGCCTGCGGGCAGGACCCATCCAGCAGGATATGACGCACCCCCAGCCCCAGCGCCTCGACGGCCCGGCCGGCCGACGCCCCGCAATCCAGGAAGGCCGGCAGGACACAGCCGGTCTGCGCCAGCAGGGCCCGCCACCAGGCCGGCCCCAGCAGGCATCCCGCCCCGTCCGGCGACAGCAGCATGCAGGGCGGCGGGGTGTCCATGCGGCGCAGCACGTCCTGCACGCTCCGCAGCTCCGTGGCCGAAGCCACGGTAATGACACGCGAAATGGCCGGATCATCGATCATTGCTTGACGTTGAACCGCGCCCGAGCGATCTGTTCAAGAAGATTGTCGACAGGCGGGATTCAGAACGTGGCGCATGCGGAAGGATCGGATATGCCGGCCGGCCCCCAGGATACCCGGGGCAGCGAACCCGCCGACCGGCTGGAGCAGGCGCTGAACCGGATCGCCTTCGCGCTGGACCGCCGGCGCGACGACGCCGCGCAGGCGGCGCCCGATCCGCATGCCCCCGATCTGCAGACTTTGGCCGCCAATATCGACATCCTCATCGCCCGCATCCGCGACGTGCTCGGTCCCGAAGACGACCGGGACAAGGACGCCCCGGATGCCGGCCGGGATTCGGAGGCACGCTGAGCCATGGCACAGGTAACGGTCCGCATTAACGGCTATTCCTACGTCGTCGGCTGCAAGGACGGGCAGGAACGCCACCTCCAGGCCATGGCGCAGGAGGTCGAGCGCCGGGTCGAGCGCATCCGCGCCATCGGCGGCCAGAGCGGCGAGGGCCGGATCCTCGCCCTGGCCGCGCTGCTGATGGCTGACGAGATCCACGACCTGACCGCCGAAAAGATGCCCGAGGACACGTCGCGCCAACTGGCCGAGGCGCGCCAGATCCGCATCGAGAACGACCGGCGGCGCGAACAGCTCGCCCTGCTGGTGGAACGGGCCGAAACCATTGCGGCGGCGCTGGAACGCGACTAGATATCAGGGGCGGGGCTGCCGGGCTCGTCAGGCAACTCAACCCCTGGGCCGATAAGCACTTCCAAAGGGAGCTGGCTCTGACGTGATCCTGGTCATGTTACCTGGCGCCCACCTGCACTTGCAGGTCCGGGAGGGCTGAAAAGACCAACGGCCATGGTGGCTCCGCACGCTTCCGCTCTCTCCGACCCGCCCGAACTGGCGCAGGCCAAGGCGGTGCTCCGCCACCGCCTCCGTGCGGTACGGGCCCATCCGCCGGCCGCCCATGCTACCGGCGAATTGTGCCGGCGCATGGCCGGCTGGGTGCGGTCGCACCTGCGGCCCGGCGCGCTGGTCGCCGCAACCTGGCCTTTGCCGGGCGAAATCGATCTGCGCGGCCTGTGCGCCGACCTGCATGCCGACGGCTATGGGGTGCTGCTGCCCGAAACCCTGCCGCGCGGCCATGCGCTGCGCTTCCGCCGCTGGCATCCCGGCACGCCGATGCATCCCGGCCGCTTCGGCACCCATTATCCGGACGGACCCGTCGCCCGGCCCGATTTCGTGTTCGTGCCCCTGCTCGGTTTCGACCGGCGCGGTTTCCGGCTGGGCTATGGGGGCGGCTATTACGACCGCACCCTGGCGGAACTCGGCGTCGGAACATGGGACGGATCGGGCGCCGAACCGGCAGGCCCCAGGGAGGCGGTGTCCAGGGGCACGGTATCCGGGGGCGCGGTGCCGGCGGCGGGATACGGCCTGGCGGCGCAGGAAGTGCCCGCCGTGCCCGTCGGCCCGCACGATATCCCCCTGCCGGTCATCGTGACCGAGCACGAAACGATCCGCTGCGGACGATAAAGCCGGCAAACCCGGCCGCGGCGATGGACGGGGATGCCGTTCGGGTCTACCCACCAGAGTCCAGCATATGGATGACGGGAAAAGGGGAAGGGCCGGGTGCGGATCTTGTTTCTGGGCGATATCGTCGGACGCGCGGGGCGCGAGGCGGTGATGGCATCCCTGCCGGGCCTGCGGCGCACCCTCCGGCTCGATCTGGTGGTGGTGAACGGCGAAAATGCCAGCCACGGTTTCGGCCTCTCCCCCGCCATCGCGCAGGACCTGTTCGCCGCGGGGGCCGATATCGTCACCCTGGGCAACCATGCCTGGGACCGCAAGGACCTGATCGGCCATATCGATGCCGAGCCCCGCATCATCCGTCCCGCCAATTACCCGCCCGGCACCCCCGGCCAGGGCAGCGCCCTGGTCACGCTGGTGGACGGACGCAAGGCGCTGGTGATCAACGTGATGGGCCGCCAGTTCATGGACGCCCTCGACGATCCCTTCCGCGCCGTGGCCGACATCCTCGCGCGCCATCGCCTGGGGGTCACGGTGCAGGCCGTGGTGGTCGACATCCATGCCGAGGCCTCCAGCGAGAAATGGGCCATGGGCCACGTGCTCGACGGGCGCGCCTCGCTGGTGGTGGGTACCCACACCCATACCCCCACCGCCGATCATCGCATCCTGCCCGGCGGCACGGCATTCCAGACCGATGCCGGCATGTGCGGCGACTATGACAGCGTGATCGGCATGGGCAAGGACGCGGCCATCGCCCGCTTTCTCCGCCGCATGCCCGGCGAACGCCTGCAACCGGCCGAGGGCCAGGCCAGCCTGGCCGGCATCATGGTCGAGACCGATGACGCCACCGGCCTCGCCCGCCGTGTGGCGCCGCTGCGCATGGGCGGATTGCTGGCCCCGACCACGCCGGATTTTTAGAGCGGATTCCGTTCAGGCGGAATCGTCTGAACGGATAAGGACGCTCTATCCGGCCGGCTGCTCCGGGGGCAGGGGACGCGGCCGGCGGTGGTCGTCTATGGCGACGAAGGTGAAGACCCCTTCCGTCACCTTGACGGTCTCGTGCGAATGGCGCGCCCGCCGCCAGGTCTCGACATGGATCGACATCGACGTGCGCCCCGTGCGGATGATGCGCGTATACAGGCTGACCTCGTCGCCGATCAGCACCGGCTGGTGCAGCACCACCTTGTCGATCGCCACCGTCACGCACCGCCCCGCCGCCCGCAGCGCCGCCGTGGTCCCCGCCGCCAGGTCCATCTGCGACATCAGCCAGCCGCCGAAAATATCCCCCGCGGCATTGGCATCCGCCGGCATCGCCACCACGCGGATCGTGGGGGGCACGGTCGGGCGTCCGGCCGCCGGCGCGGGGTCGTCAAGGGTGGCGGTGCTTGCAAAGGTCACGCGGGCAGGCTCCTGGCACGGCCCGAAGGCCGAAAACGCGGGTCAGCGGAAAGGCGGTTCGTCGAACCCGCGTAGCTTGCGCGAATGCAGCCGGTCCACCCCCTGCGCGCGCAGAAGCCGCATGGTCTCGATCCCCACCGTCAGGTGCTGCGCCACCCGCTCGCGATAGAACGCATTCGCCATGCCGCGCAATTTCAGCTCACCATGCAAGGGCTTATCCGACACGCACAGCAGCGTCCCATACGGCACCCGGAAGCGAAACCCGTTCGCCGCGATGGTCGCCGACTCCATGTCCACCGCGATGGATCGCGACATGTTTATCTGGGTGAACAGCGCATTCAGCCGCAATTCCCAGTTCCGGTTGTCGGTCGTCATCACCGTGCCGGTGCGCAGCCGCGTCTTCAGTTCCGAATCGCGCAGCCCCGTCACCTGCGCGGTGACTTCCTGCAACGCCACCTGCACCTCGGCGATCGGCGGCACCGGCACCCAGGGCGGCAGGTCGTCGTCCAGCACATGGTCGTCGCGGACATAGCCGTGGGCCAGCACGTAATCGCCCAGGCGCTGCGTGCGGCGCAGCCCGGCGCAATGCCCCACCATCAGCCAGCAATGCGGCCGCAGCACCGCCAGATGGTCGGTGATCGTCTTCGCGTTCGCCGGACCCACGCCGATATTGACCAGCGTGATCCCGTCCCCGTCCGGCCGGCACAGGTGATAGGCCGGCATCTGCGGCAGGCTGCCGGACATGTGCGGGGCCGGCGGGTCGCCCCGGCGATGGACCAGGTCGCCCGGCTCGACGAACCGGTCATATTCCTCCCCCCGGTCGACCTGCGCGCGCCCATATTCGCGGAACGCGTCGACATAGCGCTGGTAATTGGTCAGCAGGATGAAGCGCTGCACGTGGCGGGGCGAGGTCCCGGTATAATGATGCAGCCGCGCCAGCGAGTAATCCGTCCGCTCGGCGGTGAACAGCGCCAGCGGCCGCGGCTCGCCCGGCTGCGGGATCAGCGCGCAATTGGCGATCAGGTCGTCGGTGGCGTGCAGGTCCGGCAGCGCGAAATGCCGCTGCAGCGCCCGCAGGTCGTCCTCGGTGATCGCGGTCACCGCCTCTTCCATCACATAGGGCAGCGGGATCGGCCGGCGCGACTTTCCCACCAGCACCGGCTGGCGGTAATGGCGCAGCAGGATGTCGATCTGCTCGCGCCAGTAATCGCGGAACAAAGCGGGCCGCGTCAGGGTGGTGCCGTAGAATCCCGGCTCCAGCACCACGTCGAAGGGCGGACGCGTCTCCTCGGGCGGCGGCGTCCGGTCGACCGGAAAGGCCAGGTAGGGATAGGTCGGCACGGCCTGCATGCCGCCCTGCCGACCGGCGAAGGCCGCGCGCAGGGCATGCACCCCGGCCTCGTAGATCTCGCTGATCCGCTCCACCGCCTCGGCGGCATCGGTGAACGCCTCGAAATCCGTGCCCACCCGGTCGCGGATCGCCGCCATGTCCTCGGTCATGTGCCCCCTATCCGGCGCCCTGTCCCGGCGCCCCTCCCGGCCTGTCTGCCGTCGTCCCGTCCGGACGGATCATCAACGCCGGATCAGGATATAGTTGATCGTCAGGTCGATATCGAAATGGTCGCCCGTCATGTCCGGTGGCACCGGCGGCAGTTCGGCGCCATGGAACATGCCGGTGGTGGCGGCATCCAGGTAGTACGACCCGGACTGCCCGGTCAGCCGCACCGCCTTCACCCGCCCGCTGCGATCCAGCACCACATGGACCGAGGACGGACCCTCCTCCCCGGCACGGGCCGCTTCCTCGGGGTAGTACATGTGGGCGCGGATCCAGCGATCGATCTCCTCGCCGTAATCCTCGCTCACCCCGCGGATCTGGGTCTGGGTGGAATAGGGCGCGTTCAGTTGCCCGTTGCGTACCATCGGCCCGACCGACAGGTCGATCGGACTGCCCGACCCGCCGGCCCGGCCGCGCCGCTGGCGCACCGGCCCGGGCGACGGGGCAAAGGACAAATCCATCGGCGAATCGAACGGCGAGGGCGCATGCGTCGGCGTCCGCGGCCGTGTCGCGCGCGCATGGCGCGGCGTCGGCCGGGGCGAGGGCCGGGCGGCGTGGCCCGGGGTCACCGGCGCCGGATTGGGCATCGCGGTCGATGGCTGGTCCGGCAGCGTCTCGTCCGACGGCGTGCGCGGCAAAGGCGGGGCCGCGGGCGTCTGCGGCGTCGGCACGGTCGGCGACGGCGCGGAATCGGTGGTCTGGGGCTGGTCGGGGCGCGGCACGTCCGGCGTCGGCTTGCTGGGCCGCGCGCCGGACCCGCCGGCCAGGTCGGGCGAATTGCGCCCCTGCAGGCCGCTCGACGCCGGCGGGGCGAAGACCATCTCGACCGACGGGTTCTCGGGGGCCGCCGCCGCGCCCGCCTGGTGCCGCGCCGCCTGTATCAGGACCGCCAGCAGGATCAGATGCGCCAGCGCCGACAGGACCAGGACGGTGGCCACGCCGGGCTCTTCCAGCGTATCCGGCCGGATCATCGGCGCGCCGGCGCGGCGCAGCGGCCGGTACTCGTCCGGCCGGGCGACCGGCACGGGCCGCAGGCCCTCGCGTCCCTGCGATGGCCGGACCGGCGGGTGGGGATGGCGGCGGTGCGGCCCGCGCCCCGCACCCGGGGTGCGGGGGATCAGGACGGGCTCCTCGGCCTGGCGATAGCGGGAGGAAGGGCTGAGTGTCACCGTCATGAAAAGCCGCGATTCTCCGCGTGGTCGCCTGCGGCGCACTCCGTTGCGATCATGGCCCGAAACGATGCCGTCGGACAATGTTCCAGTCCCGGGGGTCCAGTCCCGGGTCCCAATCCCGGGCGACTCTCTCGCACGCTACACTAGCCTGCGGCAATCCCGTTGTCATGTTCCGCACTGTCACGGCGCCCCATCGCGGCGCCACGCAATGCCGCGCGCAATGCCGCGCCATGGGGGCGGTCGGGCGGGATTGTCTTGCCGCCCGGACTCTGCTGGCATGGCGTCATGCCCCCCGCCCCGCCCGACACCCGGCCCGATACCCCGCCCGGCACTCTGGCCGATCCCCTCCCGCCGGCGGCGGAACCGCCGATGCTCGGCCTGTCGCCCGCCCGGGACCGCGCCATCCGCCGCCATCTCTCGGCCGCCGACCCCGATCTCGCCGCCCTCATCGCCCGCACCGGCCCCTGCCGCCTGCGCGTCCATGCCGCCCAGGAACCCTATGCCGCCCTGCTCGAGGCCATCGCCCACCAGCAACTGCACGGCAAGGCGGCACAGGCCATCCTGGGGCGGCTGGTGGCGCTCGCGGGTGGCACGCTGCCCGATCCGGCAGCCCTGCTGTCCTTTCCGGTCGAAGCCCTGCGCGGCTGCGGCCTGTCCGGCAGCAAGATCGCGGCGATGCAGGGCGTGGCCCGCGCCAGCCTCGACGGCACCGTCCCGTCGCGGGCGCAGGCCGTCGCCCTCTCCGACGACGAACTGGTCGCAAGACTGGTCGGCCTGCGCGGGATCGGGCGCTGGACGGTGGAAATGCTGCTGATCTTCGCGCTCGGCCGGCCCGACGTCATGCCGGTCGACGATTTCGGCGTGCGCGAGGGCTGGCGCGTGCTGAAACATCTCGACGCCCAGCCCAAACCCAGGGCGCTCGCCGACATCGCCCGTGCCTGGAGCCCCCATCGCTCGGCCGCCGCCTGGTATCTCTGGCGCGCGGCGGAAGAGGGCCGGCGGCCGGTCCAGGCCAACATCCTGACCGGCTGACGGCCCGGGCCCCGCCGCGCCCTCAATATTGCTCGACGAAATCTTCCAGCAGGGCGGCGAAGCGCGTCGGGTTCTCCACATGCAGCCAATGCCCGGCCTTCTCGATCAGCTCCAGCCGGTAACGGGGAAACAGCCGCCGCATCACCCCGTAATGTTCCGGCCGGATATAGGGCGAATTGCCCCCCGCCAGAAACAGGGTCGGACCGGGATAGGAGTAGCCCTCGGGGATATAGGGCCAGCTTTCGATATTGGTCATCGACGACACGATGTCGCGCAGCCCGATGGTCCAGCCCGGATTGTCGCCCAGCCGCAGGTTCTGCAGCATCAGCGCCCGCACGTCGGTATTGGAAATGTCGCGCGCCAGCAGCGTGTCGGCTTCCGCCCTGTTCAGATGGGGCGGGAATTTCACCCGCAACATCTGCTCGCCCAGCGAAAACTGGCCATGGCCGGTCCTGGCGGGCGGAATATCGGCCACCAGCAGGCTGTGCACCATGCCCGGCCGGGTCAGGGCCAGGGTCATCGCCACCTTGCCGCCCATCGAATGGCCGACCAGGGTCGCCGGCAGCGCCGCATGATGGGCCAGCGTCTCCAGCAGGTCCGCCGCCATGCTGTTGTAATCCATCGGCCCGTGCGGACTGTCGCCATGGTTGCGCAGGTCGATCGCCAGGGTGCGCCGCGTCCGCGCCAGGCGCCGCTGAAAGAATCCCAGGTTGCGCGCCCGGCCGAACAGCCCGTGCAGCAGCACGATGGGCGGGCGCGCCATGCCGCCCTCCTGCTCGGGCTCGCGCGCGATCACGTTCAGCAGCACGGCAGCACCATCCTTCCTTCCGCGTCTCGCACCGGGCCCGTCATCGGTCCCCGATTCCGCGGGTCGGGATGCAGCTTATGGTCTTCCGCGCCGCGCGCAAAGGCCGCCTCAGGAACGCCCGCCGTGCGCGGGGCGTTGTCCGGGTTCGGGGTCCGCCCGCGTTCTTCGGCGGATATTTCGGCCGATATTTCGGTTGATCTGGGGGGGACATGACTTCAAATAGGCGGCACGGGCGCCTTGCCGCCGCTGGCGCCGCGCGAAAGTATTTGCCGTGCCGTCTCCCAGTTCCGGCCTGCTGAACCATCTGCGCCGTCAGCGCGCGCCGCGGGCGGGGACGGTGCCGGGTTCCGCCCGCGCCGACCGGCCCGCCATTCCCGTCTCCCACGCGCCACGCCTGCTGCGCGCCCTGGTCCGCGCCGACGAGATCTGGCTGGTGATGCTGGCGGCATGCGTGGGCGCGGGAGCCGGGCTGCTGGTCGCCGCCATGACCCACGCAACATTGCTGGCGCACCGCCTGCTCTTCATGGCCACGGGCGATGGACGGATCTCCGGCCTGGACCGCCTCGAACCGCTGCGCGCGGTGCTCGTGCCCGTCCTGGGCGGCCTGGCCTTCGGCGGGCTCGGCGTGTTCATCGCCCGGTACGTCCCCGGGCGTCCTGTCGACCCGATCGAGGCCAACGCCCTGCATGGCGGCCGCATGTCCCTGCGGGACAGCGCCATCGTCGCCATCCAGACCGTATTCTCCAACAGCGTCGGCGCCTCGGTGGGACTCGAAGCCGGCTTCAGCCAGATCGGCGCCGCCGCCGGCTCGCGTATCGGCCGCATGTTCCGCGTCCGGCGCGAGGATCTGCGCCTGCTGGTCGGATGCGGCACCGCCGGCGCCATCGGGGCGGCGTTCGACGCGCCGCTGGCCGGGGCATTCTATGCGTTCGAACTGGTGATCGGCACCTATTCGCTGGCCAACCTGGCCCCCGTGGCGCTGGCCTCGATCTGCGCCATCGGGGTGACGCACCTGCTGCACAGCGCGGCGCCCGGCGTGTCGGTCACCCTGCCGGCCAGCCTGCATCTGAACGACTACCTGCCGGTGGCCACGCTGGGCATCGTCGCCGCCCTGCTCGGGGTGGCGCTGATGTATTGCGTCACCTTGGCCGAAAGCCTGTTCCGCCGCTCGGGCCTGCCGGCCTGGTCGCATCCGGCGGTCGGCGGGGCCGTCATCGGCACGATGGCGCTGGTCTCGCCCTCGGTCCTGTCCTCGGGCCACTGGGCGATGCGCATCGCGCTGGAACGGGGCCACCCCACCGGGTGGGTGCTGGTGCTGCTGGCGCTGAAGGCCGTCGCCTCGTCGGTGTCGATCGGCGCCGGATTCCGCGGCGGCCTGTTCTATGCCTCGCTCTATCTCGGCGTGCTGACCGGGGCGGCCTTCGGCGGCGGCCTGGCGCTGGTCTCGGCCGCCGCCCCCTCGACCGAACTCTGCGCCCTGGTGGGCATGAGCGCGATGGCCGTGGCCGTCGTCGGCGCGCCCATGACCATGGTCTTCCTGGCGCTGGAAATGACCGGCAGCCTGCCGCTGACCGTCGCCGTGCTGGTCGCCTCGGTCATCTCCGGCCTGACGGTGCGCCGCACCTTCGGCTATTCCTTCGCCACCTGGCGCTTCCATCTGCGTGGCGAATCCATCCGTTCGGCGGTCGATGTCGGCTGGATCCGCACCCTGACGGTCGGGCGGATGATGCGGCGCGACGTCAAATCCCTCTGCGCCACCACCACCATACAGGCTGCCCGCCATGCCTATCCGCTGGGTTCGGCCCAGCGCATCGTCCTGGTCGATGGCGGCGGGCGCTATGTCGGGCTGCTCCAGGTGCCCGACCTGTACGCCCCCGACCTGCATGCCGAAGATGCGGATGGAACCGGCGACCTGACCCGCTTCGCGCAATATCGCGACGTCATCCTGCTGCCCCAGATGAATGTGCGCGAGGCGATCGCCCGCTTCGAACAGTCCGAAAGCGACGCCCTCGCGGTGGTCGACAGCGCCGAGTCCCGCATCGTCCTGGGCATGCTGACCGAACAGCACGCCCTGCGCCGCTACAGCGAGGAACTGGACCGCACCCGCCGCGAACTGGCCGGCGAGGGCCGTCTCCACGCCCGGCTCTGAACGGCGCGACGTCCCAAAGAAAAAGGGTGCCGGCCCCCGCGGCCCGGCACCCTTTCCATGTTCGTCGATCCCGGCCGGATCAGACGGAGTAATACATCTCGAACTCGACGGGGTGCGGGATGTGCTCGAACTTGTAGACTTCCTGCCACTTGATGGCGATGTAGCTGTCGATCTGGTCCTTGGAGAACACGCCGCCGGCCAGCAGGAACTCATGGTCGGCTTCCAGGGCCAGCAGCGCCTCGCGCAGCGATCCGCAGACGGTGGGGATCTGCTTCAGTTCGTCGGGCGGCAGGTCGTACAGGTCCTTGTCCATGGCGTCGCCCGGATGGATCTTGTTCTTGATGCCGTCCAGGCCGGCCATCAGCATGGCCGAGAACGCCAGGTACGGGTTCGCCGTCGGATCGGGGAAGCGCACTTCCACCCGCTTGGCCTTGGGGCTGGTCGCATACGGAATGCGGCATGACGCCGAGCGGTTGCTGGCCGAATAGGCCAGCAGCACCGGCGCCTCGAAGCCCGGGATCAGCCGCTTGTAGGAATTGGTCGAGGGGTTGGTGAACGCGTTCAGCGCCTTGGCGTGCTTGATGATGCCGCCGATGTAATACAGCGCCTGGTCGGACAGGTCGGCATAGCCGTTGCCGGCGAAGACCGGCTTGCCGCCCTTCCAGATCGACTGGTGCACGTGCATGCCCGACCCGTTGTCGCCATAGATCGGCTTGGGCATGAAGGTCGCCGTCTTGCCGTAGGAATGGGCGACGTTGTGCACGCAGTATTTGTAGATCTGCATGAAGTCGGCGGACTTCACCAGGGTGGCGAACTTGGTGCCCAGCTCGTGCTGGGACTGCGCGACCTCGTGATGGTGCTTTTCGATCGGCAGGCCCATCTCGCCCATGGTCGACAGCATCTCGGCGCGCAGGTCGGCCTCGCTGTCCACCGGCGGCACCGGGAAATAGCCGCCCTTCACCACCGGACGGTGGCCCATGTTGCCTTCCGGATAATCCTTCAGAGACGCGCCCGGTCCCTCGATGCCGTCCAGTTGGTAAATGCCGAAATTCGGGCCGGTGCCGAACTTGACGCTGTCGAAGACGAAGAATTCGGCTTCCGGACCGAAGAAGGCGGTGTCGCCCAGCCCGGTCGACTTCAGATAGGCCTCGGCCAGCTTGGCGGTCGCGCGGGGGTCGCGGTTATAGAACTGCCCGGTCGAGGGCTCGATGATGTCGCAGATCAGGATCAGTTGCGGCTTGGCCGAAAACGGGTCCATGACCGCGGTCGCCGGGTCCGGCAGCAGGATCATGTCGCTCTCGTTGATGGCCTTCCAGCCGGCGATCGACGACCCGTCGAACATGAACCCGTCGCGGAACGTGTCCTGCTCGATCGTCGAGACATGCTGCGCCGTGTGCTGCCACTTGCCGCGCGGATCGGTAAAGCGCAGATCCACAAGCTCGACGGAATGCTCCTGGATCAGGCTGAACACCTTGGCGACAGCCTCGGCGGAATAGGTGGGCGTCGTCGTCGGAACTGCGCTCGGGGCTTTCTTGGCCATTCTGATTTACCTGCCTTAACTGGTGGGGCCGCTCGACACGGCGGTGAAACGGTTACGAAAATGGGGCGCCGTTGTCGATAGCCTGCCGGGCCCGCGTGCCCGCCGGCCCTGGTGCGCCGGCCCGATGGGCCGCCGGACCCGCCGGGCGGAAAAGGAAAGGGGATAGGACGCGCTGGCTGGGGATCAGATGGCCTCCTCGCCCCGTTCGCCGGTCCTGATGCGGATGGCTTCCTCGACCGGCAGGATGAAGATCTTGCCGTCGCCGATGCGGCCGGTGCGGGCCGCCGCGATCACGGTGTCGACCGCGCGCTCGACCATGTCGTCGGCGCAGACGATCTCCAGCTTCACCTTCGGCAGGAAATCGACGATGTATTCCGCCCCGCGATACAGCTCGGTATGGCCCTTCTGGCGGCCGAAGCCCTTGGCCTCGGTCACCGTAATGCCCATCAGCCCGATCTCGTGCAGGGCGTCCTTTACCTCGTCCAGCTTGAACGGCTTGATGATGGCTTCGATTTTCTTCATGCCGCGTCGTCACGTCCTCGCTGCGGTCCCGGCATCACCCGGGGCCCGTTGCCACCTTACCGTTGCACGGGTTGCGCCGCCGGGCAATCGGATCGGATTGCAAAAAGGCGGCATATTCCGCACATCTGCGCGTGATCGGGCGGCAGAAGGGGCAAATCGGGCCCCGAGCGCCTTTTCGGGACGACAGAAACGGGAATCCCCACGTCGCGGATCCCGGGGAAGAAAGACATGAAATCGCCGAACAGCATGCTGTCGGGCCTGCCGACGACCATCTTCACCGTCATGTCGGCCCTGGCGGTCCAGCATGACGCCATCAATCTCGGCCAGGGCTTCCCCGACACCGAGGGCCCCGCCGACATGATCGAGGCCGCCTGCGCCGCCCTGCGCGACGGGCGCAACCAGTATCCGCCGCTGACCGGCCTGCCCGAACTGCGCGGCGCCGTCGCGCGGTCGAACGCGCGCTTCTACGGCCTGGCGGTCGACCCGGCGAGCGAGGTGGTCGTCACCTCCGGCGCGACCGAGGCCCTGACCGCCTCGCTGATGGCGCTGGTCGATCCGGGCGACGAGGTCATCCTCCTCGAACCGCTCTACGACACCTATGCCCCGGTCATCCGCGCGCTGGGTGCCATCCCCCGCCCGGTGCGCCTGACGCCGCCGGACTGGTCGCTGCCGCGCGCCGAACTGGCCGCCGCCTTCGGGCCGAAGACCAAGGCGCTGATGCTCAACACGCCGATGAATCCGACCGGCAAGGTCTTCGACCTGGACGAACTCGACTTCATCGCCGGCCTGCTGGCCCGCCACGACGTCTATGCGATCTGCGACGAGGTGTACGAACATCTCACCTTCGGCACGGCGCGCCACATCCCGCTGATGACCCTGCCGGGCATGCGTCCGCGCTGCGTGCGCATCGGCAGCGCGGGCAAGAGCTTCTCGCTGACCGGATGGAAGGTCGGCTACGTCACCGCGCCCGCGCCGATCGCCGCCTGCGTGGCCAAGGCCCACCAGTTGCTCACCTTCACCACGGCGCCCAACCTGCAGCGCGCGGTCGCGATGGGGCTGGACAAGGACGATGCCTATTTCGCCACGCTCGCGGCCGACATGCAGGCCCAACGCGACCTGCTGTCCCGCGGGCTGCGCGCGGCGGGCTTCACCGTGCTGCCCTGCGACGGCTCCTATTTCGTCGTGGCCGATATCCGCTCGGCCGGCTTTGCGGGCAGCGACGCCGCGTTCTGCCGCGCGCTGACCGAACGTTGCCGCGTCGCCGCCATCCCGGTCTCGGCCTTCTATGACAGTGCGGACCCGCCGGACCATCTGGTGCGGTTCGCATTCTGCAAACGACAGCCGATCCTGACCGAAGCCGTCGCGCGCATCCATGCCGGCCTGCCCGGCCTGCTGCAGGCCGGTGCCTGACGGCCCGGCATCGTCCCGCCTCCGGCGCGGCCGATCGTTGACGGGCTTGCCGAAATCCGCGTATCCGTCAGCCTGGTCCGCATCCGGTGGATCGGGTCTCGCCGCCGATGTCCCGCAAATTGCCGATGTCTCGCAAATGAATGTCTTCACAGGATGATACCTGCGCCGTGACGTGGATAGGGTCGTGAAAAACCGAATGAAAGCTCCTTTCGCCGCGGCTTTCGGCGCCGCCGTCGCCCTTCTGTCCCCGTCGGGCGCCGATGCGCGCCTGTCCGTGGACGCGGGCCCCGTCCCGGCCGGTTTCGTGCCCCACACCCTGGCCCAGGCTCTGGCCGCGGCCTACCTGACCAATCCCACCCTGCAGCAGGAGCGCGCGACCCTCCGCGCCCAGGACGAGGACGTGCCCAAGGCCCTCGCGGGCTGGCGGCCCCAGATCTCCGGACAGGTCGGCGCGACCTATTTCAGCGGGCAGAGCAATTATCGCGGAAATGACGCGTTTCTCGGCTATTCCCGCACCTATTCGACGCCGGGCTACACGGCCGGCGCCAGCATCCAGCAGCCGATCTACCAGGGCGGCAAGACCACGGCCTCGACCCATCAGGCGGTCAACAAGGTCATGGCCGAACGGGCCAACCTGATCTCGGTCGAGCAGAAAGTCTTCCAGGACGTGGTCGGCGCCTATGTCGGCGTGGTCCAGGACACGGCGCTGCTCAAGATCAACCAGGGCAACGAACAGGTGCTGGCCGACCAGTTGCGGGCGACCGAAACGCGCTTCCGCGACGGCGAAATCACCCGGACCGACGTGGCCCAGGCCCAGGCGGCGCTGGCCGCGGCCACCTCCCAGCGCCAGCAGGCCCAGGGCACGCTGGACGCCGCCCGCGCGGCCTATCTGCAGGTCGTCGGCGCTCCCGCCGCCGCCGACCTGGCGCCGCCCCAGCCGCTGGCCCTGCCGGTCACGTCGGAACAGGGCGCCGACACGCTGGCCGAACAGAATAACCCCAACGTCATCAACGCCATTTTTTCCGAATCCGCGCAGCGGGATAACGTCGATGTCGCGGTGGCGGCACTCATGCCGACCGTCAGCGCCCAGCTTGCCTATCAGCGCGGCGTCAACCAGGGACTTGGCGGCCAGTTCACCGAAAACAAATATGCCGAACTGACGATGCAGGTCCCCGTCTACCAGGGCGGGTCGGAATATGCGGGCATCCGCCAGGCCCGGCAGCAGGCCCAGGCCGCGCATCGCGCGGTCGATGCCCAGCGGCGGCAGGCGGTCCAGCTCGCCTCGTCCGCCTGGCGGCAGCTCGCCGCCGACCGCGCGGCGGTCGCCAGCGACCGGCAGGCGATCACGGCCAATGTCGCGGCGCGCGACGGGGTGCGGCGCCAGGCGCTGGAAGGCGTCAGCACCACGCTCGAAGTCCTGCAGCAGCAGCAGGCCCTGCTGCAATCCGAGATCACGCTGGTCCAGGGGCTGGGCAACCTGGTCACCGCGTCCTACGGCGTCGCGGCGGCGATCGGCCGGCTGACGGCCTCGGACCTGCAGTTGAACGTCCCGCTCTATGACGAGACGGCGTATTACAACGCCGTCAGGAATCGTCTGTGGGGGATGAACGACTACGCCCAGAACCAGCCGGGGCGATAAGGGGCGATCGGCCGCCGTTCAAACGGACTCGTTTGAACGGGTAAAGAGGCGCGATAAAATAACGATTTAAAACAGTTCCTTGATCAGATCGTCCCCGATGCCGAACGCGGCGCCGGCGGCGGCGGCCTGGCCGAACCCGGAATGGAGCAGGCTGCCGAGAAAGCCCCCGGATTGCGGCGGCGCGGGTTGCGGCGCCGGAACATATTGCGGCTGCACCGGGTCATAGGATTGCGGCACCTGCTGGGCCTGGCTGGCAAGCCCGGCGTGGAGCGCCTGGAGCAGGCCGGCGACCTGCTGCTGCTCGGACTGGAAGGCAAGCGCCAGTTCGCGAAGGTCGAGCATCCATTCCCGCGCCTGCATGTCGCCGCCATTCGCGGCGGCCTGCAGCTTGCCGCCAAGCGTCTGGAGCATCTGCGCCGTTTGCTGCGCCTGCATCTGCAACTGGCTATAGGCTTGGTCGATCGTCTGAACGTCCATGACGGAACTCCATTTCAAGCGCTGAAAAGACGAACACGCGGATCATATCACTCCGCGTGCGGGCCGCCTGCGGCATCAGGGCCGGTAAGGCATGGCCGGACCATAGGGCGGCGGGGGCGGAGGCGGCGGACCCATCGCGCCCGGGGGCGCATAGGACTCCGCGATCACGTTGGCGATGATGCCGGTGGCCACGGCCGTCAGCAGGAATCCGCCGCCGTACCGCACCCAGTAATAGCCGGGCGGCGGCGCATACAGCCCGCGATAGCGGCGCCAGTCATCGACGCGCCAATTCGGCCCGACATAGCGGTCCCCGCGATGCCATTCGCGATACCGCCCCCCATGGTCCGGACCATGGCCGCCATGCCAGCCCCGATCACCATGCCAGCCACGGTCTTCATGCCCCCTGCCGTCGCCGTGATCGGCCAGTGCGGGAGACGACCCAAGCGCGATTCCCGACAGAAGAAAGGCCGCTATCGATTTTCTGTACATACTACCCAACATGCTGTCGATCCGCGTATCTATGAACTGCAAGCTAAATCAGGTGTATGGCAGGATTATGAAAAGGCGCAATGGCCATGGCGACGCCCCCCTGGTCCGTCACGCAGCAATACATTTCAAACTCTGCGGGATGTGGCGGTGTCGCTGTCGGCCAGGTCCATGGAGAATATGGCGGGGCCCGCACGCATCTGCCCCGATGACGTTCGGCCTTTCGTATTTTTTCGACATCGACTCAATATTATTGAGTAATCGTTAACGGACGTCGACCGGCCGCAACATGCCGGTTTCAAGCAGGCCGCAAATATATATTTCCAAACGGTTGCATTTTTGATGCTTTTAATCCGTTGGAAAGAAAAAACTCTTTTTCTTGATTGGATTTGAGGCTGCCAACAGCGTAACGGTTCTCATCAACACGGCGAATAAATATTTCTCTGGAGGAACGAGTGAAGTTCATCATCGCCATCGTCAAGCCGTTCAAGCTTGATGACGTCCGTGCGGCGCTGGGCAAGATCGGGATCGAAGGCATCACCGTCACCGAGGTCAAGGGATACGGGCGGCAGAAGGGACATACCGAGATCTATCGCGGCGCCGAATATCAGGTGGCCTTCGTGCCGAAGGTCAAGATCGAGGTCGCGGTCGCCGACGCGCTGGAGCACCAGGCACTGGATGCCATCCGGGCTGCCGCCTATACCGGCACCATCGGAGACGGGAAAATGTTCGTTCTCGATCTTCTGCAGGCCGTTCGCATCCGCACCAATGAAATCGGGGAGATTGCTTTGTGAGTAAGCACGCGTTTCGTCTGCTTTTCCGGAAGGCGGCGCCCTGGTGTGCCGCGCCGGTGCTTGCCGCCGCCCCGTCCGCTGCCTTTGCCGCCCCTCCGGCCGTCGATACCGGCGACACGGCGTGGATGCTGACCAGCACCGCCCTGGTGCTGATGATGACCATCCCGGGCCTGGCGCTGTTCTATGGCGGCATGGTCCGCAAGAAGAACGTGCTGGCCACGCTGATGCAGTCCTTCGCGATCTGCTGCATCATCACCATCGTCTGGATGGTCGCGGGCTACAGCCTGACCTTCTCGACCGGCACGCCCTATATCGGCGACCTGTCGCGCGTCATGCTCAACGGCATCGGCGCGCATATCGCCAAGGGCGCCGATATCGGCTTCACGCTCGGCCAGGGCTCGTCCAACCCCACGGTGATGACGATCCCCGAGAGCGTCTACATGATGTTCCAGATGACGTTCGCGATCATCACCCCGGCCCTGATCGCCGGCGCCTTCGCCGACCGCATGAAATTCAGCGCCCTGTGCGTCTTTACCGTCCTGTGGTCGCTGCTGGTCTATGCCCCGATCGCCCATTGGGTCTGGAGCCCGATCGGCTGGGTCGCGGGCTTCGGCGCCATCGATTTCGCCGGCGGCACGGTCGTGCACATCAATGCCGGCATCGCCGGGCTGGTGGCCGCCCTGGTGCTGGGCAGGCGCCGCGGCTACGGCACCGAGGACCTGGCGCCGTTCAACCTGACCTACGCCGTCATCGGCGCGTCGCTGCTGTGGGTGGGCTGGTTCGGCTTCAACGCCGGCTCGGCCGTCGGGTCGAACGGCCGCGCCGGCATGGCCATGGCCACCACCCAGATCGCCACCGCCGCCGCCGCGCTGGGCTGGATGGTCGCGGAATGGGCGCGCACCGGCAAGCCGACGGTGCTGGGCATCATTTCCGGCGCCGTGGCGGGGCTGGTCGCCATCACTCCGGCCGCCGGCTTCGTGCTGCCGGGTGGCGCGCTGGCCATCGGACTGGCGGCGGGAGTGATCTGCTATTTCGCCGCGACGTCGCTGAAACATGCGCTGGGCTATGACGACAGCCTGGACGCGTTCGGCGTGCACGGGGTGGGCGGCATCCTGGGCGCGCTGCTGACGGGCGTGTTCGCCTACGGCCCGCTCTCGGTCACCGACGCCAATCCCGCCGGCATCAGCGGCTCGTTCGCGCAGTTCGTCATCCAGGCCAAGGCGGTCGGCGTGACGATCGTCTGGTGCGCCGTCGTGACCTTCATCCTGCTCAAGATCGTCGACCTGGCCGTCGGCCTGCGCGTCTCGTCCGAGCAGGAGCAGGAAGGACTGGACATGGCGCTGCATGGCGAAAGGATCAGCTAAGGGCAGGCAACATTCTTTTGCGTGCCGGCATCCCGGCCGCCGGTTTCGCCGGGGCGCCCGGCGGGTGACGGGGTGTCGGGGGCATTACCATGGTCCGGACCTGACGGATTTCAGGTCCGGACCAATGGGACGTTCGCCCGCCTTCCGGATTGGGGCCGCAATAAATATTTACGAATGCGGACCCAAGTAAATTCGTCAAAAATAACAATAATAAAACATCATGCGTTTCATGATTGTTTAATATACATGCATTATATTCGATCTGTAACCAATAAATATCCGATTCAGGATAAAAATACCTCGTATCGCTTATGAACGATGTCTTGTTCGAGGTGATTTGCATGAATTCGATCAAGGGTACTGGCGTGGCGTTACTGTGCGCCGGCCTGGCATGCGGCGCTTTGTCCGGACAGGCGCGGGCGCAGGTCACGCTCTTTCCCAATCCGCATCCGGCATCGGAATTCCAGACCTGGCTGCAGGGGGTTACCTTGACCGGGCAGATCGATGGCGGGATCGATGCCAATCCGGCGCGGCCGGATAACGGGATCAATTTCGGCAACTTCCTGGGCGATCATGCAAATCAGGCCCAGTTGAACCAGCTTGCGCTGACGCTGGCCCGCGCCATCGACCCGACCAGGCACGAATACCAGATCGGCTTCACGCTGGAAGCGCTGTATGGTTCGGATGCGCGCTATTATCACCTGCTGGGCATTTCCGACCAGGCGATCTCGACCCGCTATCAGCTCATACCCGCCCAGGCCCATATCGACGTCCATCTGCCGTGGCTGACCAAGGGCGGGCTGGACATGCAGGCAGGCATTCTGCAGGCCCCGATGGGGGTCGAAACGCTGGACCCGACGACCCGCCCCTTCTATACGCTGGCCTATACGTCGCAATATTCCGTGCCGTTCGAACATATCGGCGCGATGTTCAAATGGCATGTCAGCGATATCGTCGACGTGACGTTCGGCATCGATACCGGCAACCAGACGACCTTCGGCGCCAGCGACAACAACGACGCCCCGGCGGGGTATTTCGGGTTCAACCTGAACAGCCTGCTGCACGGCAAGCTGACCATCGTCGAGCTGAGCCGCGTCGGCCCCGAAGACCCGGTGCGGGTGCTGGGACCGGCGGCCAATCACCAGAACCGATTCTGGAACGATATCAACGCGACCTATGCGATCAGCGACAGGCTGTCGGTCACCGGCGAATTCAACTACCTGCACGATGACGGGCTGCGGGCCGACACCACCAGCTTCGTCAGCTTCCTGAGCTACAAGATCAGTCCCGTCCTGACCCTGAATTACCGGGGTGAAATCTATCGCGACAATACCGGTCTGTTCGTCGCCAGCTTTCTGACCAACCGGGCCTATATGCAGGCGATCGCCGGCCTGCCCGCGCCTGCCGAAACCGCGCCGCCGACGACGTATGGCGAGCTGACCCTGGGCGTGACCTACCACCCCACGCTGGGCCACCATGTGCGGGTCTTCGAGATCCGGCCGGAAATCCGCTTCGACCGCTCGCTGAACGGGACGTCGCCCTTCAATGACGGGCGGAATACCGGGATGTTCACCTTCGGTGGCGACGCGGTGCTGGGCTTCTGAAGCCGGCAGGCCGCGCGTCACGCCGCGCGGCTCGGGGCCATCACCTTCCACGATCGGATCCATGTGGCGGTGCGCGCTGTGGCGCCCGCCATTTTTTGATTTTCAAGTCTCTTAACGAATTTCCGGCCCGACCCGCCTGCCAAAGGGTAACAGGACGATAACAAATCGTTTGGTTCCGACATCGTTATATGTATAATTTGGACATAATATGCACATGAACGCGGCCGCCCGCCGCCCACGCATTCAGGAGCGACGACGATGCCCGGATTTTTCGGGGTAAGGACTTGGCTGCTAGGTGGCGCCGCCCTGGAGGCGCTGACCTTGGGGGCGTTGATGATGCGGGCGACGCCCGGCCATGCGCAGGACGTCCCGGCACAAAGCCCGCCGCATGCCGCCCCCAGGCCCGCCGTCAGCACGCCCACCGTCAACAAGCCCACCGTCAACAGACGGATGCGCCACGCGCATGCCCCGCATGGACAGGGCCCGGACGCGCGGACCGTGGCGGCGGCGCCCGCCATGCAATCCCCGGCCATGCAATCCCCGGCACGGCCGCGCCACACGCCCCTGTTGCCGGCGGCGCGGGCCGAGGAAGTCAGCGTGACCGCGGCGGCGGCGCCGGGGGATTCGGTGCTGTCGACCGCGACCCGGCAGCACAGCACGATGCAGGTGACGGTGATATCCGGCGCGCAATTGATGGCGACGGGGCAGACGAACGTGATGAGCGCGCTGGCCCAGGCCTCGGCCGCGATCACCGCGCCGCCGCAGCCGGGGGTGGGCAACAACGCCTTCGTGCAGACCATGCAGTTGCGCGGCCAGTCGGCGGACGACACGCTGATCCTGGTCAACGGACACCGGCGGCATATCGGGGCGAATTTCAACGCCAATGCTGGGCCGAACTGGGGCACCGAGCCGGTCGACATCTCGCTGATCCCGATCTCCGCCATCGACCATATCGAGGTCATAACCGAGGGCGCGTCGGCCCTGTACGGCCAGGACGCGCTGGCGGGCGCGGTCAATATCGTGCTGAAGCAGAAGACCCATGGCGGGTTGGTCAACCTGCAGAACAGCGGCTATTACGCCGGGGACGGCCAGGGGCTGAACGGATACGGCGACTATGCCTTCGCGTTGGGCAGGAACGGCGGCTATCTGGATCTGGCGGCGCAGGTGACGCACCAGCAGCCCACCAACCGCACCGGGCTGTTCGTCGGGCAGCTCTATCCCGTCGGCAACCCGCTGAACGCGACGGCCAGCCGCGACGTGCAGCGCATCCTGGGGATTCCGAAATCCACCATGGAGACGCTGAGCGAGACCATGTCGCTCCCGCTGGACCGCAATGCCAGCCTGTACAGCACCTCCACCTTCGGCCATCGGCGGGTGGATGTGGCCGAGACCTATCGCAGCGCGGCCAACAGCCTGACCAACAGCACGCTGTGGCCGTACGGGGCGATTCCGTACATCTTCATGGACCAGTACGATTTCGAGACGGATAACGGGATCAAGGCCGAGAAATTCGGCTTCGCCTGGGACCTGTATGCCAATTACGGCCGCGACGACCAGGCCTATTCCACCGTGCACAGCAACAACATCACGCTGGGCGACGCCAGTCCACGGGATTTCCGCGACGGCAGCGCGATCACCGGGCAATTCTCGACCGGGCTGCGCGGGTCGCGGCTGTTCCACACCGCGCTGCTGCCCCGGCCGGTCGCCCTGCGCTTCGGCGGGGAATATCGCCGCGACACGTTCCAGATGACCGAGGGCGAAACCGCGTCCTGGATCGGGCTGGGGGCGACGGACCATGCCGGCAACGTGCCGATGGCCGCGACCCAGCGCGGGCGCGACGTCTATGACGGCAACGTCAATCTCGATCTGTACGCCACGCGGAACTGGGAATGGACATTGGGCGGCCGGGCCGTCAGCTATACCCACCTGGCAACGGTCGAGACCGGGTCGATCGGCACGCGCTATAATTTCAACCGCAACTGGGCGATCCGCGCCGGCGTCAATTCCGGCTATCGCCCGCCCACCCTGGGACAGACCTACTATTTCTACAGCGCGCCGTTCGCGACCTATTCGGTCGACCAGTTGCCCAACAGCAGCCCGGCCGCCAAGGCGCTGGGCGCGGGCAGCATCAAGGGCGAATATTCGACCAGCTACAGTATCGGGATCGACGCCACGCCGCTGGAAAACTGGCACCTGACGGGCAATCTGTACTATATCTCCATCAATGACCGGCTGGCCAGCACGACCACGCTGGGCGGCCCGGAGGTGGCGCGGATCCTGGAGGCGTCGGGGCTGCATAACGTCACCTATGCCTCGTACTACACCAACCCGGTGAACACGCACACCTATGGCGGGGACATCGAGACCGGTTACACCCTGCACACAAACGCCTCGGGCACGTTCCGCTTCGATTTCAGCTTCAATTATTCGGACAACGAGATCCGCAGCGACAACAGGACGCCCCCGGTGCTCAGCGCGATGGGGCTGAGCAGCTTCAACACCTATGCCGCGGAGATGCTGCTGCATTCCGCGCCGAAGAACCGCGAAAACCTGTCGGTCGGCTGGACTTTCGGCAAATGGAACCTCTTCGTCCAGGAGCAGCGATTCGGCTCGACGATCTTCCTGGCCAGCCCGACCTCGCCGCCCGTGGCGCAGAATCCGGCGTTCCTGACCAATCTTTCGGTCAGCTACCAGATCATGCCGCGCTGGACGGTAACGGCGGGGGCCAACAATCTGGGAAACAAATACCCGACCCGCGTTCCGCCGCCGATCATCAAATCCTTGTTCAACGCCTATAAATATTCGTACTATTCGCCATACGGGTTCAATGGCGGCATGTATTATGTGCAGACGGCCTTCACCTTCTGACGGAGCACGCCCGTTGCAGCACCCCGCACAGATCCTCGTCCGTCCCGATGCCGTCCGCGACCCGGCCACGGCGCGGCCGTTCCGCTTCGTGATCTATGCGCTGACGGTGGCGATGTGCGTGATCTGCTATGGCGATCGGGCGGCGCTGTCGGCGGGCATGCCGGCGATCGCGCGGGAATTCGGCCTGACATCGGGCGAGATCGGCTGGGTCCTGTCCAGTTTCCTGTGGTCCTATTTCATCCTGAACCTGCCCAGCGCGATCCTGCTGGACCGGCTGGGCGTGCGGCGGGTCGGCGCGCTGGCGGTGGCGCTGTGGTCGCTGGCGATGATCCTGGGCGGGCTGGCGGCCGGGATTGCGGCCTTCATCGCCACCCGCGTGCTGCTGGGCATCGGCGAGGCGCCGACCTTCTCGCTGGGCAACAAGGTCGTGCGGGCCTGGGCGCCGCCGACCGAGCGCGGCGTGATGATGACGGCCTTCGTCTGCGGGATTCCGATCGGGCTGGCCGGCGGGGCGGCTGCGGGGGCGTGGCTGATCGCCCATTTCGGCTGGCGCCCGGCCTTCGGCATGCTGGGGGCGCTTGGGCTGGTCTGGTCGGTGTGCTGGTGGTTCATCCATCCCGAGCAGCACCCCGGGCAGCATCCGCAGCCGTACCGGGACCCGTCGCCGGCGCGGCGCGGAACCCTGTCGGTGCCCGTGCTGTTCGGCTCGTCCAGTTTCTGGGGCGTGGTGATTGCGCAATGCTGCGCCAATTACGCGAATTTCCTGCTGATGTCCTGGCTGCCGCTGATCCTGCGGCAGGTGCTGCATCTGGGCATGGTGCAGGCAGGCGCCTATACGGCCTATTGCTATTGCGGCGCGGCGGTGATCTCGATCACCGCGGGCAAGCTCGGCGAGCGGCTGATGGCCGGCCGGTCGCTGGCCCACGGCGCGCGGCGCAAGGTGGTGTGCGCCTATCTGATCCTGGCGGCGCTGATGGGGCTGCTGCCGCTGTGCGGGACGGCAGGCACGATCATTCCGCTGCTGGCGGTGTCGATGGCCTTCGTGGCGGCGGGGACCGGCGCCAACATGGCGCTGCTGGCGGACCTGGTCATCGAGCACGACATTCTGGGCGCGGTGACCGGGCTGACCCTGACCTTCAGCAACGGGCTGGGAATCCTGGCGCCGATCATGACCGGCTATCTGCTGCAGGCCACCGGCAATTTCCACGGCGTGTTCTACATCACCGCCGGGATCATCCTGTGCGGGGCCGCCGCCGCCTGGGCGATGCCGCGCCGCATGTTCCATGCGCGCCGGCAGGGGGACGGGGCGTGACGGCGCGGCTCAGCATGGCCGGCACGGGGGCCGTGCTGCTGGACGTGGCCCACGGCGCGTTCGACCCGGCGGCGCAGCGCCGCGTCTGGGCGGCGGCGCGGGCGCTGGCGGCCGATCCGGCGGTGGTGCAGGCGGTGCCGGGGGTCAATAACCTGCTGGTGACGTTCGATGCGCTTCGGACCGAGCCCGACTATGTCGAACAACGGGTCCGCGCATGCTGGCAGGCGGCATCGCCCGAGCCGGTGCCGGCGCGCCTGGTGGAAATCCCGGTCACCTATGGCGGCGCGTTCGGCGAGGACCTGAAACTGGTGGCGGCGCATGCCGGCCTCTCGGAAGACGAGACGATCGCGCTGCACCTTGCGGGGGAATACAGCGTGGCGGCCATCGGGGCGATGCCGGGCTTTGCCTACCTGACCGGGCTGGACCCGCGTCTGGCGATCCCGCGCCGCGACACGCCGCGCCTGACGGTGGCGCGCGGGGCGGTGATGGTGGGCGGCGGCCATGCGGGCGTGATGCCGTGTACCGCGCCGTCGGGCTGGCACATCATCGGGCGCACCGACGCGGTGCTGTTCGATGCGGCGCGCGCCGAACCTGGACTGTTGCGGATCGGCGACCGCGTGCGTTTCACGCAGGCCGGGTGACGGACCGGGCAATGGGGGCCGCATGATCGAGATCCTGACCGGGTCGGCGCTGAACACCATCCAGGACCAGGGGCGGCCGCGCGCCATGACCCTGGGCGTGGCGCGCGGCGGGGCGATGGACGGGCCGGCCCTGGCCTGCGGCAACATGCTGCTGGGCAATCCGACAGGCGATCGGACAGGCGATCGGACAAGCGATCGGACAAGCGATTCTGGCGAACCGGCGGGCGCGGCGGGGATCGAGATCGCGTTCTTTCCCTTCCGGGTGCGCTTCCTGGCCGCGCTGGCCTTTGCCGTAACGGGCGCGCGCGGGCCGGTACGGCTGGACGGCCTGGCGCTCCCGCCCGACTGGGCGTGCTGGGCGGCGCCCGGACAGGTGCTGGAGATCGGTCCCCCGGCGGAAGGATGCCGCACTTACCTGGCGCTGGCGGGGGGGATCGACGTGCCCCTGGTGCTGGGCGCGCGGGCCACCGATCTCAAGGGCGGTTTTGGCGGGCTGGAGGGGCGGGCGCTGCAGCGGGGCGACGTGCTGCGCTGCGGGCCGGCGGCGGAGCCGGGGCCGCCGCGCTGCGGCTGGGGCCTGGCGGAACGCTGCCCGCTGCCCGATGCTGGGGAAACGCGGGTGCGGGTGCTGCCGGCCGCCGAATTCGGCGATTTCACCGCGGCGGCGCGGCACGCATTCCTCGCCGAAACCTGGCGGGTCACGCCCAGCGCCAACCGCATGGGCTATCGGCTTGAGGGCGAACCCCTGGCCCTGCAACGGGCGATGAGCCTGTTTTCGCACGGGATCGTGCCGGGCACGGTGCAGGTGCCGCCGGCCGGGCAGCCGATCGTGCAGATGGCCGACGCCAATACCTGCGGCGGCTATCCGAAGATCGCGACCGTGATCGCGCCCGATCTGCGCCTGCTGGCGCAGACGCCGGTGAACGGGCGCATCCGCTTCGTCGAGGCCAGCCGGGCCGAGGCGGTCGCGGCCCTGCGGGACGCGGCGGCGCGCCAGGCCCGGCGACAGGCGGAATTCGCCGCTCTGCGCCACATGCCGATCCCGGCGTAAGTCCCGATTGCTGGAGAAGAATGCCATGACCGGACGCAAGACGATCGACCTGAATGCCGACCTGGGCGAGAGCTTCGGCCAGTATACGATCGGCAACGACGCGGCGATGCTGGATGTCGTGACCTCGGCCAACGTGGCATGCGGGTTCCATGGCGGCGACCCGGAAGTGATGGCCGCGACCTTTGCCCTGGCGCGCGCGAAGGGGGTCGCGGCCGGGGCGCATCCGGGCTTTCCGGACCTGTGGGGGTTCGGGCGGCGGGTCATGCCGTTTTCCACCGGCGAGATCGAGCGGATCGTCGCCTATCAGGTCGGCGCGGCGCGGGCGCTGGCGGCCTATGCCGGACACCGCATGACCTATGTGAAGGCGCATGGCGCGCTGGGCAACCTGACCGAGCGCGACCCGGCGGTGGCCGAGGCGGTGATCGAGGCGGTACGGCGCGTCGATCCGGCGCTGCCGGTGGTGGCGATCGCGCTGAGCCATCTGGAGCGGATCGGCCGCGCGCGGGGCATGACGATCTTTTCCGAGATCTTCGCCGACCGGGCCTATACCGAGGACGGGCACCTGGTGCCGCGCAAGGAACCGGGCGCCGTGCTGCATGACGCGGCGTTCGCCGCCGACCGGGTGGTGCGCATGGTGCGGGCGGGCGCGATCGAGACCGTGTCGGGCCGGATGCTGCCGACGCAGATCGATACGATCTGCGTGCATGGCGACAACGCCGAATCCGTCACGGTGGCGCGCCTGACACGTGCGCGGCTGGAAGCGGCGGGCATCGCCCTGCGCGCGCTGACCTGAAAGGCGGCGGCCATGATGCTGACGCTGGAGCAGATCGAGGCGCTGATGGCCCGGATGCGCGCGCTGGGCATCGCCGAGCTGGAATACCGGCATGGCGACCAGCAGATCCGCCTGGTGCGGGACGACGACGCGACCGCTCCACATCCCCCGCCGCTGGCTCCGCCGCCGGCCGCGACGCGGAACGGGATGGGGGATAAGCCCGCCGCCACGCCCGAGGTGATCGCCGCGACGATGTATGGGCAGTTCTATGCCGCGCCCGCCCCGGATGCCGCGCCCTTCGTCGGCGTGGGGGACAGGGTCGCGGCGGGGCAGCCGCTCTATGTCCTGGACGTGATGAAGACGCTGACGCGGATCGAGGCGGAATTCGCCTGCATAATCCGCGAGACGCTGTGCGCGAACGGACAGGCGGTCGAGCCGGGCACGCCGCTATTTGCCATCACGCGGCTGGATGAGGCGCGGAATGGCTGAGATCCGCACCGTCCTGATCGCCAACCGGGGCGAAGTCGCCCTGCGCATCGCCCGGGCTTGCCGCCTGCTGGGACTGCGCAGCGTGGGGGTCTATTCCGAGGCGGATGCCGGGCTGGCGCATCTGCGCCTGGTGGATGAGCGGATCTGCATCGGGCCGGCGGCGGCGTCGCACAGCTATCTGGACGGGGCGCGCATCCTGCGGGCGGCGGCGCTGACCGGGGCGGATGCGATCCATCCGGGCTATGGCTTTCTGTCGGAAAGCGCCGATTTCGCCGCCGCGGTCGAACGGGCGGGCCTGGTGCTGGTGGGGCCGTCCGCCGCGATCATGCGCATGATGGGTGACAAGATCGCGGCCAAACGGCAGATGCGGCGGTCGGGCGTGCCGTGCCTGCCCGGGTCGGACGGCGCGCTGCCGGACGACATGGCGGCGGCCCAGCGCCTGTGCGACGCGCTGGGCTATCCGCTGATCGTCAAGGCGGCAGGCGGCGGCGGCGGACGGGGCATGCGGGTGGTGCATCGGGCCGGGGCGCTGCGCGAAGCGGTCGAGACCGCGCGGCAAGAGGCCGGCCGGGCCTTCGGAAACGCGTCGGTCTATGCCGAGCGGTTTCTGCAGCATCCGCGCCATGTCGAAATCCAGGTGCTGGCCGACAGGGCGGGGCATGCCGTCTGGCTGGGGGCGCGGGATTGCTCGGTCCAGCGGCGGCACCAGAAACTGGTCGAGGAAGCGCCCCCGGTCGGGATCGCCCCCGGGCGGATCGCCGAACTGGGCGCGGCCTGTGTCCGGGCCTGCCTGGACATGGGGTACGAAGGGGCGGGAACCTTCGAATTCCTGTATGAGGACGGGGAATTTTTCTTCATCGAGATGAATACCCGCCTGCAGGTCGAGCATCCGGTGACCGAGATGACGACCGGCATCGATATCGTGCGCGCGCAGTTGCGCATCGCGGCCGGGCAGCCGCTTGGACTCACGCAGGCGGATATCGCGACGCGGGGGCATGCGATCGAATGCCGGATCAATGCCGAGGACCCGCTGCATTTCGTCCCCAGCCCCGGCCTGGTGCGGGCCTGGCATCCCCCGGGGGGACCGGGGGTGCGGGTGGATACGCATCTCCATGCGGGGTACCGCGTGCCGCCGCAGTACGATTCGCTGGTCGCCAAGCTGATCGTTCATGGGGCCGACCGGGCCGACGCGCTGGCACGCATGCGCGCGGCGCTGGACGAAATGGCGATCGAAGGGATCGCCACCACCGCGCCGTTCCATCGCCGCCTGATGGAAACCGAGGATTTCCGGACCGGCGGGGTCGGCGTCCATTACCTGGAGTCACTGGATCTGGAGACGATGACGCCACGGAAGGACGCGCCATGACCTTGCTGGACGCGCTGCCGCGTCTGGTGGCGGCCATGCGGCGCCAGGACATGCGCAGCCTGTCGCTGGCGGACGGCGCCGAGACGCTGACCGTCCGCCTCGCGGCACCCGGGACGGACGCGCCCCAATCGGAGGACGCGCCGGAGGATGCGCCAGAGGACGCAGCCGTGACGGAGGTGCCGAGTCCGGAAATGGGGGTGTTCCGCCAGGGAAATGTGATTGCGGGGGCGGTGACTGCGGGGCATGCCGGGGACGGCGCGGTGGGCGCGCGCGTCGCGGCGGGGATGATCCTGGGCTTCGTGGAAATCGGTCCGGCGCTGCTGCCGATCGTCGCGCCGCGCGACGGCGTGGTGCAGGCCGTCCTGGCGGCGGATGGCGCGCCGATCGGCTATCACGCCCCGGCATTCGCGATCCGCCATGAATGAGCCGCGCCGGCCGCAGCCAATGTCCCGCCCGAGACACGCGCATGCGAATTTCCGAATCGGACCGTCAGAGCGAGGAGGCCGAGCGCGAGGCCTGTTCGTAAAAGCCCGTCAGCACGCGAAGGGCTTTCGCGACGTCGCCGATCCTGCTGCCGCCCGGGCTGCGGTCGGGCGGGATCAGTTCCAGCAGGCAGATCCGGCGGATGCGGGCATATTCCTCGCACACCGCGCGGCCCTTGTCGGTCGTGCCGACGAAGACCTCCTTGCCGTCGCGCCGGCGGGCGATCAGGCCCAGCCGGTCGAGCTTCTTCATCGCGTAGTTGAGGGAATGGCGTTCGGACAGATTGAGCGTGAACATCAGGTCCGAGATGCTTTTCTGCCGGTGGCGGTGATTGGCGCTGTGCAGGACCAGCGCATCCAGCGGCGAGAGATCGGGCAGCCCCGCCGCCGCCATGCCCCGCACCACCCAGCGCTGGAAGGCGTGATTGACCACCGTCAGCGCGAATTCGAATTCGCTGAGATCCTCATGGCCCGGACTGGCGAGATGCGAGGACGAGACGATGAAGGCGCGTTCCGTGGCCGTGGCGCGCGAATCCGCCGCGTGGTCGTCCGTCATGCGCCGGGGGGATTTCGTCTTGGTCATGGGCGGCCTCGCTGCTGTCGGTCCGGTGCCGTCAGCCGGCGCCTGGCCCTATCCTAACCCGAAGCTGGAGGCATGGCATGTCCCCCCCATCATCCGTTCGCCTGGCGGCCGATATCGGCGGCACCTTTACCGACATCGTGCTGGAAACGCCGCAGGGGCGCCGGACGCGCAAGGTCCTGACCACGCCCGCCGCGCCCGAGGACGGGGTGATGACCGGCATCGGCCTGGTGCTGGCCGATGCCGGGCTCGATTTTTCCGATGTCGCGGTCTTCGTGCACGGCACGACGCTGGCGACCAATGCGATCATCGAGCGGCGCGGCGCGCGGACGATGCTGGTCGGTACCGAGGGATTCCGGGACATTCTGGAAATCGGCACGGAAAGCCGGTTCGACCAGTACGACATCATGATCCGCAAGCCCGTGCCGCTGGTGGCGCGGCCTCACCGCTTTGCCGTGCCCGAACGCATGGATGCCCTGGGGCGCGTGCAACGCCCGCTGGACGAGGCGGCGGTGCGCGCCCTGGTGCCGCATCTGCGCGCCGCCGGGGCCGAGGCGATCGCGATCGCCTTTCTGCACGCCTATGCCAATCCGGCGCACGAGCGCCGGGCCCGCGACCTGCTGGCCGAGGCGCTGCCCGAGGTGCCGATTTCGATTTCCAGCGCGGTCTGCCCGGAAATACGCGAATATGAGCGGACCTCGACCACCGTGGCCAACGCCTATGTCCAGCCGCTGATGGCCGGCTATCTGGGCCGGCTGCGCCAGGCGCTGGACGGGCGCGCCTTCGGGGGCGCGCTCTATCTGGTGACCTCGGGCGGGGGGCTGACGTCGCTCGAGGCCGCGCGGCAATTTCCGGTGCGGCTGGTGGAATCCGGCCCGGCCGGCGGGGCGATCTTCGCCGCGCAATGCGCCGGGCAATTGTCGGAGGGGCGGGTCCTGTCCTTCGACATGGGGGGCACCACCGCCAAGATCTGCCTGATCGAACGGGGGCAGCCGGCCTCCTCGCGTTTCTTCGAGGTGGATCGCACCGCGCGCTTCATGAAAGGATCGGGCCTGCCGCTGCGGATTCCGGTGATCGAGATGGTCGAGATCGGCGCGGGGGGCGGGTCGATCGCGCATCTGGACGCGATGCGGCGGGTTGTGGTCGGGCCGGAAAGCGCCTCTTCGGTGCCGGGGCCGGCCTGTTACGGACTGGGCGGCACGCGGCCGGCGGTGACCGATGCCGACCTGGTTCTGGGGCTGCTCCAGCCCGAAGGGTTCGCTGGCGGCGGCATGACCCTGCGGCCCGAACGGGCGGCGGCGGCGCTGGATGCGGCGATCGGCGGCCCGCTGGGCCTGTCGCCCGAGATGGCGGCCCATGCGGTCTACGAGATCGTGTGCGAGACCATGGCCAGCGCGGCCCGGGTCCATGCCGCCGAGCGCGGGGCGGTGATCGGCACCCATACCATGATCGCCTTCGGCGGCGCCGCGCCGCTGCATGCCGGACGCGTGGCCGAGAAGCTAGGGGTGCGGCGGCTGGTCGTGCCGGCCAATGCCGGGGTGGGATCGGCGGTGGGATTCCTGGCCGCGCCGGTCTCGTTCGAACTGGTGCGGTCCCACCCCGCGCGGCTGGATGCGCAGTTCGACGGGGCGGCCGTGTCCGCATTGCTGGACCAGATGACCGCGACCGCGCGCGGCATGGTGCAGGATGACGCGCGCGCCGCGTCGCTGACGGTGCGGCGCGGGGCCTTCATGCGCTATGTCGGGCAGGGGCATGAAATCGCCGTGACGCTGCCCGACGGCCCGCTGGACCAGGCCGCGCTGCCGGCCATGCGCGCGGCGTTCGAGGCCGAATATGCCCGCCAGTTCGCACGGATCATTCCCGGCGCGCCGGTGGAAATCCTGAACTGGTCGGTCACGGTGTCGACCCGGGCGGAGCAGCCCGCGCCCTTCCCGCCCACGCCGGCCCGCCGGCCGGTCGCGGCGGCGCGCACCCGCCTGCTGTTCGATGGCGGCCGGGACCGCATGGTTGAACTGGCGGTCCATGCGCGCGCCGAAATGCGGCCGGGCGACGCGGTCGCGGGGCCGGCGCTGATCGTCGAGCAGGAAACCACGACCTACGTCCCGGCGCGGTTCGATGCCCATATCGACGGCGGCGGCAATATCGTGATGGACATGAAGGAGACGGCGTGATGGACGCACGGAATGCGATCGACCTGCAGATCATGTGGAACCGCCTGATCGCCGTGGTGGGCGAGCAGGCGCAGGTGCTGATCCGCACCGCCTTCAGCCCCATCGTGCGGGAGTGCGAGGACATCTCGGCGGGGATTTTCGACCTGCGGGGGCGGATGATCGCCCAGGCGGTGACGGGCACGCCGGGCCATGTCAATTCGATGGCGGAATCGGTGGGGCATTTCCTGCGCCATTTCCCGATCGAGACGATGAAGGAAGGCGATGCCTACATCACCAACGATCCGTGGATGGGCACGGGACACCTGAATGATTTTGTCATCACCACGCCGGCCTTCCTTCGCGGCAGGCTGGTCGGGCTGTTTTCCTGTACCAGCCACCTGATGGATATCGGCGGGCTGGGCAACGGCCCCGAGGCGACGGACGTGCTGATGGAAGGCCTGTCGATCCCGATGCTGAAGCTGATCGACCAGGGCCGGGTGAACGAGACGCTGATGGCGATGATCCGCGCCAATACCCGCCTGCCGGTCGATACCGAGGGCGATACCTATTCGCTGGCGGCGTGCAACGATGTGGGCGTGCGCGCGCTGCGCGCGATGATGGACGAATTCGGCATCGACACGCTGGAGCCGCTGGCGGATTTCATCATCACGCGGTCGCGCGCGGCGGTGCTCGAGAAGATCGCGGCGCTGCCCCGGGGCTGCTGGTCGTACGAGATGACGGTGGACGGCTATGACGCGCCGCTGCCCCTGCGCGCGCGGCTGCGCGTCGATGAAGCGGGCGTGACGGTGGATTATGCGGGCACCGCGCCCGCGGTGTCGCGCGGGATCAATGTGCCGCTGGCCTATACCAGGGCCTATACGGTGTTCGGACTGGCCTGCGCGATCGCGCCCGACGTGCCGAACAACGCGGGGTCGCTGTCGGCCTACCACGTCACCGCGCCGGCCGGCTGCGTGCTGAACGCGCAGCGCCCGGCGCCCGTGTCGTCGCGTCATATCGTGGGGCAGATGCTGCCGGACATGGTGTTCGGCTGCCTGCGCACGCCCCTGCCGGACCGGGTTCCGGCCGAGGGCACGTCCTGCCTGTGGAATATCGCCGTGCGCGGGGAATGGGTGCCGCCGGGCGCCGCGGCGCCGCTTGCCTTCGCGCTGGCGATCACCACCAATGGCGGCACGGGGGCGCGGCCGGGGCTGGACGGCTTGTCGGCCACCGCCTTCCCGTCCGGGGTGCACGGCACGCCGGTCGAGATCGCGGAAATCCAGTGCCCGCTGATCTTCTGGCGCAAGGAGTTCCGCCCCGGCAGCGGCGGCGACGGCGAAACCCGCGGCGGGCTGGGCCAGGTCATGGAAATCGGCACGCTTGACGCGCGGCCGTTCGACCTGCTGGCGGCGTTCGACCGGATCGATCATCCGCCGCGCGGCGCGCAGGGCGGCGCGGACGGCGCGCCGGGCTGCCTGCGGACGGCGTCGGGCCGCCGGCTGGCGGGCAAGGGGCTGCATGTCGTGGCGGCGGACGAGCGGGTGGTCGTGATGACGCCGGGCGGCGGCGGACTGGGCGACCCGGCGGCGCGCACGGCGGCGCGGCGGCAGGCCGACCGGACCGGCGGTTATGTCTGAACGGGGGTCTGAACGGAAGATCGCGCGGGGTTCGTTCCATCCCCGTCGATCATGCCCCGGCGGGGCAGCAGGAACAGGACGGTGAGCAGCGAGCACAGCGCGCAGGCCGACACGTACCAGTAGAACCAGTCCTCGTGCCCGGCCTGCTTGGACCACAGCGCGATATATTCCGCCGTGCCGCCGAACAGCGAGACCGTCATGGCATAGGGAAAGGCCACGCCCAGGGCGCGGATGCGGGTCGGGAATTGTTCGGCCTTCACCACGGCATTGATCGCGGTATAGCCCGAGACCGCCAGCAGAGCGAGGGTCAGCAGCGCGAAGGCGCCCGCCGCGCCGTGGGCGGCCGAGAGCGCGCGCATCAGCGGCACGGTGCCGAACGTGCCCAGCAGCCCGAAGCCGATCAGCAGCGGCCGGCGGCCGATGCGATCGGACAGCGCGCCGAAGGCCGGCTGGGCCAGGGCGAAGACGAACAGCGCCGACGCGGCGATCAGGGTCGCGCGCTCGCGCGGAAAACCCAGCGTGTTGACCAGGTATTTCTGCATGTAGATCGTATAGGTGTAAAAGGCGACGGTGCCGCCCAGGGTCAGCCCGCACACGGTCAGGATCGCCTTCGGATGCCGGATCAACGCCCGCAGGCCGCCGCGCTGTCGGGTGGCGCGCGTGCGGGTGAATTGCGTGCTTTCGTGCATGTCGCGGCGCAGCCACAGCACCGACAGCGACAGCAGCGCGCCGATGCCGAACGGCACCCGCCAGCCCCAGGCCGCGATCTGCTGCGGGGTCAGCAGCGCGAACTGCATGGCCAGCAGCACCAGCAGGGCAAGCAACTGGCCCATCACCAGCGTGACGTACTGAAAGCTGGAATAGAAGCCGCGCCGCCCGGGGGGCGCGACCTCGGACAGGTAGGTGGCGCTGGCGCCGTATTCGCCGCCAAGGCTCAGCCCCTGGATCAGCCGGGCGACGACCAGCACGACCGGCGCGGCGACGCCGATCCGGTCGTAGCCGGGGCAGAGCACGATCAGCATCGAACCCAGGCTCATGGTCAGGATGGACAGGCTGAGCGCCGCGCGGCGCCCATGGCGGTCGGCCATGATGCCCATCAGCCAGCCGCCGATCGGACGCATCAGAAAGCCCACCGCGAAGATCGCCGCGGTGTGCAGCAATTCGGTCGTGGGATCGCCCTCGGGGAAGAAGACATGGGCGAAATAGAGCGAGAAGGCGGAATAGACGTACCAGTCGTAATATTCGACCAGATTGCCCGCCGACCCGGCAACGATGCCCCGCAGGCGCTGAACGGCCGTCAGCCCGTCCGGTGCGGCGCGCTGAACAGGGGGCGGGGTCACGTAATTCATCATCCGGTCCGTTTTCGGTTTCCCCAGCGCTGGGGCATGGGGAACAATCCGGAGACGCAACCGGATCGAAGGGGAGGGGGCTGGGACAGTCCTACTATCGCGCGCAGGCGCGGGGCAAGGTCGGCGGCGCCCGCGCCCGCATGACCGCCGGGCCGGATCTCATCCATCGTTTCAAATACCGCAAGGAACACGACGCGGCATCGCCGTGCCCGGCGCGCCTGCGCGCCTATCGGAGGCGATAGGTCGCGGCGGTGCCGTTGGCGGGAACGACGAAGCTGGCGCTGCCCGCCGCGCCGTCATAGGCCGCACCGGCAACGCCGCGCGGCGCATGCGCCAGCCCATGGACGACGATGCGATAGCTGTGCCACCACGGCTGGAAGCTGCCCTCCGGCCGGCCGATCGTCACCGTCACGCCGTGATCGGCCTCCAGCGTGCAGGACAGGGCGGTGCGGCTATAGGCGCCGTGGCGGAAGGCGAAGCTGTGGCCGTCATCGGCATAGAGGCTGCCCTGGCAGTCGGCGCCGGGATAGACGTCCAACTGCAAGGGTCCCTCCGGCGTTTCGCCGGTGCTCTGCACCAGATTCTGGCGCGGGATGATCGAACCCGCCCGGACGAACACCGGCAACTGGTCCAGGCGCGGCGTGATGCCGAGCGTATGCGGCGCGGTGGGGCCGGTATCCTTCAGGGTCATGAACAACCCGCCCGCCCCCCACAGGCTGAGCGGCTTGAGGTTGGTGACCGGCTTGCCGGTCCAGTAATCATACCAGCCGCCCGCCGGCAGGGTGACGGAGTACGGCCCCGGCGATTCCGGGCTGGGCGGCGCCGCGACCATCAGCGCGCGCCCCAGCATGAACTGGCTGTCGGTGGCCAGGTCGAGCGGCGTGCCGTCCAGCAGGCCCGCGGGAAATTCCATGAACAGCGGCCGCATCATCGGAATGCCGGTGCGCGCGGCCTCTTCCGCCACGGTATAGAGATAGGGCAGCAGCCGGTAGCGGGCCTCGATGAAGCGGCGGCGGATGTCCTCCTGCGCCGTGCCGCCGACCCAGGGCTCCTGCGGCAGGCTCTGCTCGTCGCTATGGTCGCGGGCGATCGGGGTGAACATCGCCACCTCGATCCATTTCGTCAGCAGGTCCGCCGAGGCCGAGCCGGCGAAGCCGCCGATATCGGCGCCCGAGAAGGTAAACCCGCCCAGGCCCAGGCTTTCCAGCATCGGAATGGTCAGGCGCAGATGATTCCAGGTGGAGCTGTTGTCGCCGGTCCAGGTGACGCCATAGCGCTGGCCGCCGGCATAGGACGCGCGGGTCATCACGAAGGGCCGTTCGTCCGGCTTCAGCGCCAGCAGCCCTTCATAGGTCGCGCGATGGTTCTGCATGCCATACAGGTTGTGGATCTCGCGATGGCTTGCAACGCGCGCGGCGAACCCCGGCTCGTCGATCCGGTGGCGGTTGTCCAGCGGCATGGTCTTGGTCGGCGTGTCGAAGATCGCCGGTTCGTCCATGTCGTTCCAGAAGCCGGAAATCCCGTCCTGAAGGTAGAACTGCCGGTAGAGCGTGCCCCACCAGGCGCGGGTGGCCGCCTGGGTGAAGTCCGGGAACAGGGTCGGGCCGGGCCAGACCGGCGCGACATAGGGCTTGCCGTCGGCGGTTTTCACGAACCGGTCCTGCGCCATGCCGCTGTCATAGGGGGCGTAGCCCGCGTTCGGCAGGTCGGCGATATGCAGGTCGGTGATCGCCACCGTATGCACGCCCTGGGCGGTGAAGTCCGACACCATTTTTCCGAAGGTCGGAAAGGTCTTCGCATCGACCGTGAAGGGCCGGTAATGCTGTTGGTAGTCGATATCCAGCCAGATCGCGTCGGTGGGAATCCGGTCCCGGCGCAGGCGGGCGACGATCGCCCGGACGTCCTTCTCGGTCGGATAGCCCCAGCGCGATTGCTGGAAACCCAGGGTCCAGAGCGGCTGCATGGAAGGCGTGCCGGTCAGCCAGGCATAGGCGCGCTCCACGTCCTTGGGGTCGGGGCCGGCCAGCACATAGTAATCGACCGGGCCGCCATCGGCGCCGATCGCCAGCTCGCCGCGCCGCGTCTTGCCGAAATCGAAGCTGGTGCGCCAGCTATTGTCCAGGAACATCCCGTAATAGCCGCCCTTGGTATAGCCGATGAAGAACGGGATGTCCTTGTAGAGCGGGTCCTGCCCTTCCTGGTAGCCGTAGCTGTCGGTGTTCCACATGACGAAGCTGCGGCCCAGCCGGTCCAGCGGGCCGAACTTGTCGCCCAGGCCGAAATAATGCGCGTCGTCCGGGATGGATTTGGTCATGGTGAAGCCGTCGCCGCGCCGGTCGGGCACCATTGCGCCGTCCAGGTCCGACAGCAGCACCCGCCCGGTGCGATCGGTCACCGTCACCCCGCCATCCCTGCGGGACACCGCGACCTTCAGCGCCCGGGTTGAGAACCCCACCGCATCGGCGGTCGAGAACCCGGTGACCGCGACCGAGGCGCGGCGGGCGGCAGGCAGCACCGCCCAGGACGCGTCCTCGGGCAACGACCCGTTCCGTCCCACCCGCACCCGCACCACGTCGTCGCGCAGGGCGGTGAGCTGCAGCACCATATCGCCCAGGCGCCATGCCATGCCCGACGGCAGGGCCTGCGCCACGGCGGCCGGACCAGCCGCGACGCTGTCGGCCGTCGCCACGCCCGGCACGGCAACGGCCGACAGCGCGAGCCACGAGGTCGTTGCGAAAGCGATCACATAGCGGGAAGGGAGTCGGCTCTGCGCGGCTGGCGCCATGGTGTCGATCGTCCTTGCATGGGGACCGCCGGGGAAGGGGCGGATAGGATTGTTATTGCGCCATCCTTCGGCTTGCGCGCGCGCTGTCAAGCACCCGGGGCGCCAAAAGCGCCGCGGGGGATAAAAGTCGGGCGGGGAAACGGGCGCGGTCAAAGGGCCTGGCATTCCAGGATGACGGCGCTTTGCGGCGGCATCTGCGGCAGGAACAGGCCGGCATCGCGCAGCAGCGCCCCGTCGATCGCCAGCCCGTCACGCACCAGGCGCTGCTGGGCGGGCGACGGCCAATGGCCGCCCAGCGCCTGCGGCCCGGGCATGGTCACGCGATAGCGGCGGTCGGACGACAGGCCGGGCAGCAGGACCGGGGACGGCATGCGGGCGGGCGGCCAGTCGCGCTGGGCCACCAGGTAGATGCCGGTCCCGCCGTCCGGCGTGGTGACGCCGCGGACGATCCGGTGGGGCGTCGCCTCGCCGAACTGGATCTGGCCGTGATGCAGGACGGGGCGCAGCCGCTTGTGCAGCGCGATCCACGCGGCCAGCCGGTCCTGCTCGTCGGTGGAAAGGCGGGTCGGGTCCAGTTCCAGCCCCAGATGGCCGAACAGCGCCACGGCGGCGCGGAAATCGATCGACGTGGCGCGATGGTCCAGCCAGTTCGGACTGGCGGAGATGTGGCAGCCCGTGATTTCGGGCGGCAGGAAATGCCAGGCGCCATCCTGGATCAGCAGGCGGTCGGGCGCGGATGTATTGTCCGAGGTCCAGACCCGCTGCACATGGCCCAGCGCCCCCCAGTCGGCCCGGCCGCCGCCCGAGGCGCAGCTTTCGATTTCCAGCGCGGAATGGACGGCATGCAGCTTGTCCCACAGGGCATAGAGGGCGAGGACCTGCCGCCGATAGGCGGGACGGCCGCCCTCGTCCGCCGCGGCCAGCAGGTCGCGGTTGAAATCCCATTTGATATAGTCGATGCGCGCGTCGACGACCTGCTCCGAGATGACGCGCAGCAGATAGCCGGCGACGTCCGGCCGCGAGATGTCGAGGACGAGCTGGTTGCGCGAGGTCAGCAGCGGGCGGCCGCGCACCTGCAGCACCCAGTCCGGATGGGCGCGATAGAGGTCGCTGTCGGGATTGACCATCTCGGGCTCGAACCACAGGCCGAATTCCATGCCCCGCGCATGGACATAGTCGGACAGCGGCCAGAGCCCCTGGGGAAACAGCGCCAGGGCGGGCGTCCAGTCGCCCAGGCCCGCGCGGTCGTTGCGGCGGGCGCCGAACCAGCCGTCATCCAGGACGAACCGTTCCACGCCCAGCCGGGCGGCGATGTCGATCTGCTGGCGCAGCCGGTCCTCGGCCAGGTCGAACTGGTTGGCCTCCCAACTGTTGAGCAGCACGGGGCGGGGCTTCATCTGCCCGGTGGGCCAGCGCAGCAGGTGCCGCCGCGCATAGGCGTGGAAGGCGCGGGCACAGCCGGCAAAGCCATCGGCGGAATAGGTCGCATAGACCGTCGGCGTGTCCAGGCCGGCGCCCGGTTCCAGCGTGCCTTCGCCGGGATGGAGATATTCGCCGACCGTCAGGCGGATCCGCCCGTCTTCCATCCGTTCGGCGCAGAGGCGGTGGCCGCCGCTCCATCCCAGTTGGGCGGCCCAGGCGGGCCCGGCATTGCGGCTGGTGGCGGGCAGGCCCGCGACGATGCCCGGAAAATGGTCGTGCGTGCGGTTGCGGCGGCTTTCGATGACGATGCCGCCCTCGGCCAGGGACATCGGCGCGATGGCGAATTCATGCGCCCACGCGCCATGCAGCACGCCCAGCGCCGCGATTTCGGCGGGCAGCAGGAAGGTGCCCGAGACCAGCCGTTCGACCAGCAGGGGCGTATCGCCCCGGTTGCTCAGCCGCATCGACGCGGCCAGCACGTTATCGGCGCAGCGCAGCGTAATGCGCAGGCCGATGGCCGAGAGCGCATCCGACGCGTCGATGACCAGTTCATCCGGCGTCTGTCGGATGGCGTCGACCTGGAACAGGGCCGTCCAGTCGCGTCCGTCGGGGCGGGCGGCCACCAGCCCGGGCAGGTCGAAATTCCAGGCGCCGATCGTATCCAGCAGGGTGATCGTCGGCTGCCACTGGTCGGGCCCGTTATCGGGCGTGTCCGGGGACCGGACGGCGTAGAGCGCCGCGGCGTCGAGATGATCCGGCAGGCGGCCGCCCCAGTAGGCGATCTCGGGCAGGCCGGTGGCGCGGCGGATCAGCAGCAGGGTCATGCCCGTGCCGTCCAGCCGCAGCATGCCGGTGGGCAGGCTGCCGCCTTCGCCCGCGCGGGCGGGGGCGGGAATGCCGGCCGCCGCGGCTGGCGGATGCGGTCTGGAGGCCGCCGGCAAAGGGGCCGCCGGAGCCGTCGCCGGCCGGGCGGCGGCCAGGGGTGGCGCCAGGGTAGACGCCAGGGTGGCCGCACTGCCCAGCCCGCCGAGCAGCTTCCATGCGGTGCGCCGGGTAAGGGCCAGGGAATGCGCGGCGTCGGAACGTAATGAATCGGAATGCGCTGAATCGGAATGCGACGAATCGGCAGAAGGGGGGCCGGAAGGCGCGGGATCGGGATTCGGCATGAAGGGAGTCCTGCTGCGACCGTGGCGCGGCCTGCCATGGGATGTGGGCCCATTGGGCGAACGGCCCGGCAGAGGGGCGGTTCCGCCCGCCGGCGCGCTGCGGGGGCGGCAGGATGGCGGTTTTCCGCGGCCGGTGGCCCGTCACAAAAATGTCAACAGAACCAGCGACTTCCAATTCCTTTTTAATCATGCGGGCGAAATGGTGGCGTGCGCCGGAGGCGGACATTGGGGTATATTGGTTCGGATAATCCCGTGAATGCGGCATTCTTCGATCACTGGGTCCGTATGACGCTGCATCGCAAATTCGATGCCGTCGCCTGCGAACCGGTGCCGGACTGCCTGCTGCATTGCCTGGAACGCGGAGACCCGGAGCGTGAGGGCCCCGAACGCAGGGACGAAATCGGGCTGGGGGGCGCCTAGATTCCGAAATTCGCAAGCGAATTTCGGAATCGAGAGGACAATAGAATCAATATTTTAGTGGCCTGCTAGCCCGGTTCAGGCTTCGTCCTCGGTCTGGCTTTCGGCCGCCATCTGCTGCAGGTCCAGTTCGTATTCCAGGGTGCGGAGCACGCGGTCGTCGATTTCGCCGGCGCGGTGCATGCGCAATACCGCCAGCCGGCCGGCCGCGATGGCGGCGATGATCGCGTTGAAATGGTCGATGCGCCGGGGTTCGTGCGCGTCGCGGTCGGCCCGATAGGCCGCGGCCACCCGCACGCGGTGGCCATATTGTTCCAGCAGGCGGGGATGGCGTTCGGTCCCGTCGGGCTGGTGCGACAGGGCGGCGATCCGGGCATGCTGGGCCTGGGCCATGCGCAGCCAGGCCAGGTCCTCGCTGTCGCGCCGCAATATCAGTTCGCTGGCGCCGCTGACGCGCAGCAGGCGGATCAGCGGCGCCAGCGTCGGGGCCTGCAGCAGCACGGTAACCAAAATGACGGCGAAGGCGCAGATCAGCACGATGTCGCGCCCCGGCAGCGACACCGGCAGGGACAGCGCCGCCGCCAGGGTGACGACGCCGCGCATCCCCGCCCAGCTCAGCAGGGTCGCGGTGGCGAAGGACGGTTCGGCCTGGCGCATCCGTCCGAAGCGGCGGGCGCCGCGATGCAGCAGGTCGGTGCCGAAGATCCACAGGAAGCGCGAGACGATCAGCGCGCCGACCACGCCCGCGACCGGCGCCGCCAGCGCGCGCAGGGCCTGGGGATGGGTATCCACCCGTTCCAGCACGCCGCGCAGCGACAGGCCGATCAGGATGAAGAGGATGGATTCCAGCAGGAAGACCATGACCTTCCAGAACGCCTGGGCCCGCACGCGGGTGGCGGCGCTGATGATTTCGTGCTGGTGCCAGCCAAGCACCAGCCCGGCGGTCACGGTCGAGAGCACGCCCGAGACATGCAGCCGGTCCCCCACGATATACGAGGCGACGGCCAGCAGCAGCGTCGCGGTGATGGTCAGTTCGCTGTCGCGCAGCCGCCGCAGCACCAGCAGGCCGGCATGGCCGACCACAAAGCCGACCGCCACGCCCCCCGCCGACAGCAGGCAGAGCGCGCCGAACGCGGCCGGCGCGCTGAAACTGCCCGTCAGCGCCGCGGTCAGGGCCAGGCGGAACAGGACCAGGCCGCTGGCGTCGTTCAGCAGGCTTTCGCCCTGCAACAGGGCGCTGATCCGCCCCGGCAGGGCCAGCCGTTCCAGCACCGCGCCGGCCGCCACCGCGTCGGGCGGCGAGACGATGGCTCCCAGCGTGAAGCAGACCGCCCACGGCAGGGCCGGCACCAGCCAGTGGGCCGCCAGCCCGACCAGCAGGGTGGTGAAGGCCACGGCGCCGAAGGCCAGCAGCAGGATGCCGGTCAGGTTGGCGCGGAACTCGCGCCAGACGGTAAAATAGGCGCCGTGCATCAGCAGCGGCGGCATGAAGACCAGCAGGATCAGGTCCGGATCGATGGTCAGGGCCGGGGCGCCCGGCACCAGGGCCAGGGCGATGCCGCCCAGGATGAAGGCGCCGGCCGGCGGCAGGCGGGCCCGGCGGGCAAGCAGTTCGAGCACGAAGATGGCGAGAACGAGAAAGACCAGGAATTCGTATTCCGACACATTCGACATAGACTGCCCCATGGAGTGCCTCTTGGCGGCGGCATGATAGGGGACGGCGACGGGCGCCGACAGGGGGGGAGCGACCAGGGGGCGGCATGACCGAACGCGATGGCTTCTGAATTGGTCGCGGTGCTGATCGCGGTCAGCGATGACCGGCCGATGGTGCTGACGCTGGGCGCGGGGCGGCATTTGCCGGCGGGACCGCTGGAAGCGGGGCACCGCTCGCTGCAGACCGGGCTGCGTCTGTGGGTCGAGCGCCAGACCGGCCATGTGCTGGGCCATGTCGAGCAATTATACACGTTTGCCGATGCCCCAGGTGCTGATACCCCAGGTGCTGATACCCCAGGCGTCGATGCCCCGGCCGACCGGACGATCCTGATTTCCTACCTGGCACTGACGCGGATCGACCGCGATGAGCCCGGGTGGCGCGACTGGTACGCCTATTTCCCCTGGGAGGACCAGCGGGCGCCGGAGGGCAGGGCCCTGGTGGCGCGCATCGCCGCGCGGCTGGCGGACTGGGCGCGGCAGGGACCGCCGGCGCTGCGCGAGCCCCGGTCGCAGCGGATCGCCCTGACCTTCGGCCTGGAGGGGCTGGGCTGGGACGACGAACTGGTGCTGCAGCGCTATGAATTGCTGTGGGAGGCCGGGATGGTGCCGGAATCCGCGCCGCCCGGCGGCGCCGTGGTGCCCGGGCTGGGCATGGCGGGCGACAGCCGGCGCATCCTGGCCACGGCGATGGCGCGGCTGCGCGCCAAGATCCGCTACCGGCCGGTGATCTTCGAACTGATGCCGGACAGTTTCACGCTGCTGCACCTGCAGCGCACGGTCGAGGCCGTGGCCGGCCAGGCCATGCACAAGCAGAATTTCCGCCGGCTGATCACCCAGCAGGACCTGGTGGAGGAAACGGCGGAGTTCGCTCCCGAGACCAGGGGCCGGCCGGCAAGGCTGTTCCGGTTCCGCCGCGAGGTGATCGGCGCGCGGCGCATCACCGGGTCGAAGCTGCCGCTAAGCCCGTTGAGGTAGGCCCTGGGAAATAGGCCCCGGGAAATAGGCCCGGGGAAATTAGCCCGGATGCTCACGGATATGTTCACGATGACAATCCATTGGAAACGGTCATGTTTCCACGCGCGGGGCGGAAAGGACGCCGCCCGCCCCCTGCAATCGGCTTGACGCAGGGGCATATCGGGGGAAACAAGACGCGTGCGTCGTTGTGGCCCATTTATACTCATATGGAGTATAAATGATGAAGGAGCCGATCATGCCCGATAGCCTCGTTCCCGATAGCCTCGCTGCCCCATCCAGGCTGGACCTGCTGTACGAGCGGGTCGCCCGCGTCGTGCCGCGCATGGAATGGGCGCTGTTCGCCGACGATATCGCCGCCATCCTGGAGCTGAAGCGCCGGCGCCGCGCGGTGATCCTGGCGCACAACTACCAGACGCCCGAGATCTTCCACTGCATCGCCGACATCCGCGGCGACAGCCTGGCCCTGGCGCGCGAGGCGCAGGGACTGGACGCCGAGGTGATCGTCATGGCCGGCGTGCATTTCATGGCCGAGACGGCCAAGCTGCTGAACCCGGAAAAGACGGTGCTGATCCCGTCGCTGCAGGCCGGCTGCTCGCTGGCGGATTCGATCACGGCGGAGAATGTCCGGGCCCTGCGCCGCGCCCATCCCGGCGTGCCGGTCGTGACCTATGTGAACAGCTCGGCCGAGGTGAAGGCCGAAAGCGACATCTGCTGCACCTCGGCCAATGCTCGGCGCATCGTCGAGAGCCTGGGCGTGGAGCGGGTGATCATGATCCCGGACGAATTCCTGGCCCGCAACGTGCAGAAGGAAACCGGGATCGAGATGATCACCTGGGCCGGGCATTGCGAGGTGCATGAGCGCTTCACCCCCGGCGAGATCCGCGCCTGGCGCGAGGAAAACCCCGACGTCGCGGTGCTGGCCCACCCGGAATGCCCGCCCGAGGTGGTGGCCGAGGCCGATTTCTCGGGATCGACCGCCGCGATGTCGGATTTCGTGGCGCGCGGCACGCACCGCAAGGTGCTGCTGGTGACCGAATGTTCCATGAGCGACAATCTGGCGGCGTCGCACCCCGCGGTGGACTTCGTCCGGCCATGCAATCTGTGCCCGCATATGAAGCGGATCACCCTGCCGGCGATCCGCCGGGCGCTGGAAACCATGGGTCATGAGGTGACCATCCCGCCGCATCTGGTCGCGGGGGGCCGCCGCGCCGTGGAACGGATGCTGGCCGCATGACCGGCGGCACCATGCCCGGCCCGTCCGGCCTGGCCGGACAGGTGGTCGTTGCCGGGGCGGGGCTGGCCGGGATGGCGGTCGCCCTGCGGATGCGGCGGCCCTGCATCCTGCTGTCGCCGGCGCCGCTGGCGCGCGACGCCGCCAGCACGCTGGCCCAGGGCGGGATCGCCGCGGCGATCGGCCCCGGCGACGGCCCGGCGCTGCATGCGCGCGACACGCTGGCGGTCGGCGCCGGGCTGTGCGACCCGGCCGTGGTCGCGGCGGTCACCGCCGCCGCGCCGGGGGCGATCGCGGCTCTGCAGGCGCTGGGCGTGATCTTCGACGTGGGCGCGGACGGGGCGCCGGACCTGCATCTCGAGGCCGCGCATTCCCGCCCGCGCATCGCCCATGCCGCGGGCGACGGCACCGGCGCCGAGATCATGCGCGCCCTGGCGGCGCAAGTGCGCGCCACGCCGCGCATCACCGTGCTCGAAGGTGCCGCGCTGCGGCGCGTGCTGGTGCAGGGGGGGCGGGTCGCGGGCGTGCGGATCGCCCATGCGGGGGGCGACGCCGTCCTGCCGACCGGCGCCTGCGTGATCGCGACCGGCGGGGTGGGGGCCCTGTTCCCGGTGACCACCAGCCCGCCGGGCGGCCTGGGGCACGGTCTGGCCTGCGCGGCGCGGGCCGGGGCCGTGCTGCGCGACCTGGAATTCGTGCAGTTCCACCCGACGGCGCTGGCGGCCGGGGCGGAGGACGCGGGCGGCGCGCGCCCGCTGGTCAGCGAGGCGGTGCGCGGCGCGGGGGCGATCCTGGTCGATGAAAGCGGCGCGCGCTTTACCGACGAGCTGGCGCCGCGCGACATGGTGGCGCGCGCGATCGCCGCCCACCTGGCCGCCGGACATCGTGTGATGCTGGACGCCCGGGCGGCGACGGGCGGGCGGTTCGCCGCCCATTTCCCGGCGATCGCCCGGGCCTGCCTGGCGCGGGGCATCGACCCCGACCGGCAGCCGATCCCGGTGCGGCCGGCGGCGCATTACCATATGGGCGGGATCGAGACCGACCTGAACGGGCGCAGCACCGTCCCCGGCCTGTGGGCGTGCGGCGAAGCGGCGTCGACCGGGCTGCACGGCGCCAACCGGCTGGCCAGCAATTCGCTGCTGGAAGCCTTCGTCTGCGGCGGCTTCGTGGCGCGGGACCTCGACGGCGCCATCCTGCAGACGCAGCACCTGGAGACGCCGCACCTGCCGGCCGGCACGGACGACCCGGCGGGCCCGCCGGCGGCCCTGGGCATCGAACCGGCGGATATCCGGGCCGGGATCGGCCGGGCCGCCGGCATCCTGCGCGATGCCGGGGGGCTGGCGCGGGCGGCGCGCGCGCTGGCGCCGCACGCGGCGCACGACGACCGGGCGCTGGTCGGGGCGATGCTGTGCCTGTCGGCGCTGCTGCGGCGCGAAAGCCGGGGCGCGCATTGCCGCCGCGATTACCCCATGACGGCGGCACGCGCCGTCCATACCCGCCTGACGCTGGACGAGGCGATGGCGATGCTGGTCGCGATGCCGGCCGCGATGCCGATCGACTTGGCGGAATCCGACTTGGCGGAATCCGAACAGCCTGCCGATGGAATGCTCGTGCCATGATGCCTGTGTCTCTCCCTTCGTCTCCCCTCCTGTCCCCCTTGCCCGACCTGATGCTGGAGCCGCTGGTCCGTACCGGATTGCTCGAGGATCTGGGCTGCGGCGGCGACCTGACGACCGATGCGCTGGCGGTGCCGGGCCGGATGGCCCATGCCGCCTTGGTGTCCCGGCAGGAAGGCGTGGTCGCCGGGCTGTCGCTGGCGCGGCTGGCCTTTACGCTGCTGGACCCGTCGGTCCGCTTCGCCGTCGAGCGGCCGGACGGCAGCGCCGTGGCGCCGGGCACGCGCATCGCACGCATCAGCGGCCCGGCGGCGGCGGTTCTGGGCGGCGAGCGGGTGGCGCTGAATTTCCTGTCGCACCTGTCCGGGATCGCCACCGCCACCGCCGGGATCGTCCGCGCCGTCGCGGACACCCGGGCGCGCGTGTGCTGCACCCGCAAGACCCTGCCGGGGCTGCGGGCGATCCAGAAATATGCCGTGCGGGCGGGCGGCGGGTCCAACCACCGGTTCCGGTTGGACGACGCGATCATGATCAAGGACAACCACATCGCCCTGGCCGGCGGCGATGTCGGCCGCGCGCTGGCGGCGGCCCGGGCACGGGCCGGACATCTGGTCAGCATCGAGCTGGAGGTCGATACGCTGGACCAGTTGGACGCGGCGCTGCGGGCCGGCGGGGCGGATGCGTATCTGCTGGACAACATGGCGCCGGCGCAGTTGCGCCGGGCGGTGGCGATGGTCGATGGCCGCGCCCTGACCGAGGCGTCGGGCGGGATCACCCCGGACACCGCGCCCGCGATCGCCGCGACGGGGGTGGATATCCTGTCGGTGGGCTGGCTGACCCATACGGTGCGGGCGCTGGATATCGGGCTGGACGACGACCCCGGCGCCGCATAAGCGTGCCGGCCCGCCCTTGATCGCCACGCCCCATGCCCGCATCATGATGCGGATGCAAAGGGGCCAGGCAATGAACGCGATCCAAGACCCGGCCCCAGACTCGGCCCAAGACCCGGCCGCGCCGACCAGGCTGGATGCGCCGCTGCTGCGCATCGCCATGGTGGTGGTGATCGGCACGGTGATGTCGATCCTGGATACCACGGTGGTCAATGTGGCGATCAAGGATCTGGCGCGGATCTTCGACGTCTCGCTGGCGACGATGCAGTGGGTGTCGACCGGCTACATGCTGGCGCTGGCGACCGTGATTCCGCTGACCGGCTGGGCGGCCGACCGGTTCGGCACCAAGCGGCTGTACATGACGTCGATCCTGCTGTTCCTGGCCGGATCGGCCCTGTCCGGCGCGGCATGGTCGCCGGCGACGCTGATCCTGTTCCGCGTGCTGCAGGGATTCGGCGGCGGGATGATCACCCCGGCCGGGATGACGATCCTGCGCCATGCGGCGGGGCCGCGGCGGATCGCGCGGCTGATGGGCATCATCGGCGTGCCGATGCTGCTGGGGCCGATCTTCGGGCCGGTCCTGGGCGGCTGGCTGGTCGATGACGCGTCATGGCGCTGGATCTTCTTCATCAACCTGCCGATCGGCGCGGTGGGGCTGTATGCGGCGGCGCGGATCCTCCCGCCCGACCAATCCAAGGCGCGCCACGCGCTGGACTGGCCCGGGCTGCTGCTGGTATCGCCGGGGCTGGCGATCTTCGTCTTCGGCCTGGCGCGGGTCACCGCGGCGGGAAACCTGTCCGGCCTGTCCGGCGACGGATGCGTCGCCCTCGGGCTGGTCCTGATCGGCGGCTTCGTGCTGCATGCGCTGCGCAGGGAAGACCCGCTGATCGACATGCGGCTGTTCGGCCGGCGGACCTTCGGCGCGGCGGCGCTGACGACCTTTCTGTTCGGAACGGCATTTTTCGGCATTTCCCTGATACTGGCCCTGTATTTCCAGTTGGTGCGCGGGGCGCCGGCGCTGGATGCCGGCCTGCTGCTGGCGCCGCAGGGTTTCGGCGCCATGCTGTCCATGCCCATCGCCAGCCGGCTGGTGGACCGGATCGGCCCCGGCAAGGTCGTTCTGGCCGGGCTGGCGCTGGTGGGGCTGGCGATGCTGAGCCTGGCCGGGATCGCCGGGACGACGCCGTTCTGGTGGATCGAGCCGACCCTGTTCGTCAGCGGGCTGGGCATGGGGGCCACCATGATGCCGGCGATGAGCGCGGCGCTCGCGGACCTGCAGCACCACGAAATCGCCCGGGCGACGAGCGGCCTGAACGTGGTGCAGCGGGTCGGCGGATCGATCGGCACCGCGCTGCTGACCGTGATCCTGACGCAGCAGATGGGCGGCCGCGACGGGCACGGGGCGGACCCGGTGACGCTGGGCCCGGCATTCGGCCATACGTTCCGCTGGTCTTTCGCGCTGGTCGTGATGGCGATGATCGCCGCCCTGTTCCTGCCGCGATCGCGAAGCGGCCGGCCGGCCGGAGAGCAGCCGGGCGCGGAACCGGCTGTCCTGGGGTCGAAACGCCCGAGCGGCGCATGACGTGGCGCGCGCCGCCGCGTGACGGCCCCGCCGGGCCTACTGGACGAATGGCCGGATCGTGGTACGACGGTAGCCGATGATTAACAAACTGCTATCCGTTCACGATCTGTGGCTGGTCCTGATGGCGTCGCTGGTCTGCGCGAACGGGTCCTGGGCGTCGATCAGCCTGTTCGACCGGGCCACCCGGACGAACGGCACGCGCCAGGCGGCATGGCAGGTCCTGACTGCGATCGCCGCGGGCACCACGGTCTGGTGCACGCATTTCGTTGCCATCCTGGCCTTCAATCCCGGCGTTCCGGTCACGTTCGACACCGACCTGACCATGCTGTCGCTGTTGCTGGCGATGCTGGGGGCGGGGCTGGGGTTCGTCATCGCCAGCATGGCGTCCGGCCCGGCGATGCCCCTGATCGGCGGGATCGGGATGGGGCTGGCGATCGCGGGGATGCATTATACCGGGCTGCGCGCCTATCAGGTCCAGGGGACGGAGATCTGGAATCTGCCGCGCGTGATGCTGTCGGTGCTGCTGGCCGCGACCTGCAGCGCGGGGGCGCTGCATTTTGCCGTGCGGTCCGGGCGGACCAGCCGCCTGATCGCCAGCCTCCTGGTCGGTGGCGCGCTGATCGGCCTGCATGTCCTCAGCATCGATGCGCTGCGTATCGTGCCGGCGGCCGCACCCGGCGGCGCCATGAAGCCGGGCACGTTCCAGGCGCTGGCGGTGGCCGTGACGATGGGGGCGATCGGCGTGTTCGGCACGGCGCTGGCCTGCAACCTGATCGACGATTCCACCCGCGCCGAATCGTACGACAAGATCCTGAAGATGGCGCTGAACGACAGCCTGACCAACCTGCCGAACCGCGCCAGCTTCACCCAGGCCCTGGAACGCGCGTTGCAAAAGGCCGAATTGACCGGCGGCCGGCTGGCGCTGGCGACCATCGACCTGGACCGCTTCAAGGAGATCAACGACGTCTGGGGGCATCCGGCCGGCGATGACGCGCTGCGGCTGATCGCCGAGCGCATGCGGGCCTGCCTGCGGCCGGGGGAATTCGTCGCCCGGGTCGGCGGGGACGAATTCGCTGCGATCCTGCATGTCCCCGATCAGGCGACGCTGGAGGATTTCCTGGCGCGGATCGATGCGGCGCTGAAACAGCCGATCCGCGTCGACGACCGCGACGTGGCCACCGGGGGCAGCGTCGGCGTCGCGTTCTATCCGGAAAATGCGGCCAGCGCGCAGGCGCTGATCCATAACGCCGACTTGGCGATGTATCGGGCCAAGAGGGACCCGATGCGGCGCGTCTGCTTCTACGACCGCGAGATGGACGAGGCGGCGCGCCTGCGCAAGCGCCTGGCGTCGGACCTGCGGACGGCGCTGAAGCAGGAGGAATTCACCCTGCACTACCAGGTGCAGACCGCTGTGCCGACCGGCGAGATCTGCGGCTACGAGGCGCTGCTCCGCTGGTACCACCCGGAACTGGGCGAGATCGCCCCCGCGGAATTCATCGCCCTGGCCGAGGAGAACGGCCTGATCGTCGCGATCGGCGACTGGTCGCTGCGCGCCGCCTGCGCCGAGGCCGCGACCTGGAACCCGCCCTACAAGATTTCGGTCAATCTTTCACCGTCGCAGTTCGTCCATCCGGATCTGCCCGAGAAGATCGCGGCGATCCTGGCCGAGACCGGCCTGGACCCGTCGCGGCTGGAACTGGAGCTGACCGAGGAGACCATCGTGGTGGACAAGGCGCGCGCGCTGCTGACCGTGCGGCGGATCAAGGCGATGGGCGTGACCATCGCGCTGGATGATTTCGGCACCGGCTATTCGTCGCTGGATACGCTCCGGTCCTTTCCGTTCGACCGGATCAAGCTGGACCGGTCCTTCGTCCAGGACCTGGAAACCAACCCGCAGGCGACGGCGATCGTCCGGGCGGTGCTGTCCCTGGGCAAGAGCCTGAATATTCCGATCCTGGCGGAAGGGATCGAAACCTCCGGGCAATTGACGATCCTCAGCGCGGAAGGATGCGACGCGGTCCAGGGCTATTTCCTGGGACGGCCGGCAACGCCGCGCCAGATCGTCGAAAGCGGGGCGATCATCCGCCACGCGCCGCTGCCGGCCTGAAACCCGCTGCGCCGTCGCGGCACCCTTGCCCCAAAAAAACGGGCCGGCCCGTTGCGCGCCGCAATGCGGCTGAACAACGGACCGGCCCGCACGCTGCGGATCCGGCGGGGTGGACCCCGCCGGTCCCCGATCAGCGCTTGCTGAACTGGAAGGAACGGCGGGCCTTGGCGCGGCCGTACTTCTTGCGCTCGACCACGCGGGGGTCGCGGGTCAGGAAGCCGGCGGCCTTCAGGATGCCGCGCAGCGTGGGCTCGTAATGGGTCAGCGCGCGGCTGATGCCGTGACGGACCGCGCCGGCCTGGCCCGACAGCCCGCCGCCGGTGACCGTGCAATACACGTCGAACTGGTTGTAGCGGTCGGCCACCAGGAAGGGCTGGGTGATCAGCATGCGCAGGACGGGACGCGCGAAATAGGTCCCGACCGGGCGGCCGTTCACGGTGATGTCGCCCTTGCCCGGCTTGATCCAGACGCGGGCCACGGCGTCCTTGCGGCGGCCGGTGGCGTAGGAACGGCCCTGCGCGTCGCGCTTGGGCTCATAGACCGGGGCTTCCTGCGTGGCGGCGACCTGGCCGGAGGCGACGACGCCCTTCAGGTCGGCCAGCGTGCCTGTACGCTCTTGGGTTTCGGACATGATGCTCAGGCCCCGATCTTCTGGGAGTTGACGGTGTTCTTGCGGTTCAGCGCCGCGACGTCCAGCGTCCTGGGCTGCTGGCCGGCATGCGGGTGCTCGGTGCCCGCATAGACGTACAGATGCTTCATCTGCTGGCGCTGCAGGGGGCCGCGGGTGATCATCCGCTCGACCGCCTTGGTCACCACATGGCCGGGGTTCTTGCCCTCCAGGCGCTGGGTGATCGTGCGCTCCTTGATACCGCCCGGATAGCCGGTGTGGTAGTGGAACAGCTTCTGCCCGACCTTGTTGCCGGTCAGGCGCACCTTCTCGGCGTTGATGACGACGATGTTATCGCCGCAATCGACGTGCGGGGTGAATTGCGGCTTGTGCTTGCCGCGCAGGCGCTGCGCGATGATGGCGGCGAGACGGCCGAGAACGAGCCCTTCGGCATCGATCAGAATCCAGTCCCGTGTCACCTCCGCGGGCTTCAGCGAGGGGGTGGTCTTCATCTGTATGTGTTCCGTCTGATAATAGGAGCGGTAACGGGTGGCGCGTTATCCTAGGCGTCGGGCGCCCAGTCAAGATTAAAACGGATTTTTGCGCCGATTTTTCGGGGTTTTCGCGGACGGTATCCCAATACCGCATTGTGCCCGGGGCGTTGCCCGGGCGGATGAAATTGCTAGAAGACACCTGACAGGCCATTAGCGGATCCATGAGCGGATGACGTACCGGTGAAAAAACTTCTCTCTGCCCTGCTGCTGCTGATCATCATCCTGATCGTGGGGGGGCTGGGCCTGCGGCATTTCGCCCAGAGGCGGATGGAATCGGCCATTGCCGACCTGCGCACCGCCATCGGCCCGAACGCCAGCTTCACCTACGCCACCGCGACTCCGCGGATGCTGGCCCTGGGCGCGCGCTTCACCTCGGTCAGCTATCGCGATCCGACCGTGACGGTGACCGCGTCCGACGCCGTGGTGGGGCGGGTGACGGGGACGGCGCTGGGCGGCCAGCGCTTCGGCCATATCCTGCTGCATGACGTCCAGGTCATGCAGCCGGGGGTGACCGCGACGATCGCGTTGCTGGAACTGGACGGGCTGGTGCTGCCCAATGGCGGCCCCGCCCGGCCCGACGGGTCGGAAGCGCCGCCGCGTCTGGATTCGGTGCTGCTGGACAAGGGTGGGATGCGCGGCCTGCACGTGGCGGCGCCGGCCAGCCAGCTCGACCTGACGATCGACCGGGCCGCGATCGCCCAGTACGGGCTGGGCCGCATGTCGCATCTCGACCTGAACGCGCTGTCGCTGCAGATCAACCTGGCGCCGCGCCGCCATGTCGCGATCGGCCGTCTGCGGGTGGACGGCCCGGATTTCGCCGGGCAGATCGCCAGCCTGGTGCAGAGCGGCCATATGGTCCATGCCGTGGGCCACCGCCATTTCGACGTGTCGGGCCTGGCCGTCGACGCGGCGGCGCCGCTGCTGCGGATCGGGCATCTGCTCATCGACCACGAGGCGACGGCGAACCAGGACGAGGTCGAGACGACGGTGACGGACCTGTCCGCCTGGCCGATGCCGCCGCGGGACCAGTCCGTGCTGCACATGATCGGCTATGACCATTTTGCCGGAATGATCCACGCCCTGACCACCGTCGAGCGCCAGAGCGGGCAGATGAGCCTGCACCCGCTGGTGATCGACGCCCCCGGGATGGGGCGCGTGACGATCCTGGCCGACCTGGACCAGATCCCGGTCGACGACCCGATGAGCCTGATGGACACCGCGCGCATCGTCTCGGCGACGATCGACTGGCAGGACCGATCCCTGGCCGGCCACGTGCTGGACGGGCTGGCCCGCAGCCGCGGCATGGAACCCGATGCCTATCGCCGGCAGGTCATCGGCAATCTGGACGCGTCGCCGGACCCCTCGATGCAGGCGCTGGGCCGGTTCCTGGCCGCCCCCGATCGCAGGCTGCGGATCGCGCTGCGGCCGCCCCGGCCGCTGAACCTGCTGATGCTGGGCGTGGCGCTGTCGATGGCGGGCGACCCGGCGACCGCCGGGATGCTGGGCCTGTCGGCCAGCACGCCGTGACTCCGGCGGCGGCGGCGCCGGCGGGGCCGGTGCATGTGGTGGGCGCGTCGGGGCGCTCGGGCGCCGCGCTGTGCCGCGCCCTGCTGGCGCGGCGGGTGCCGTTCGTGCCGGTGGTGCGCGACGCTGCGCGCTGGCGGACCACCGGCCTGCCGGGCGAGCCGCGCGTGGCCGACCTGGCCGGCCCGCCGGCGCCGCTGGCCCGGGCGCTGGAGGACGCGGCGCGGGTGGCCGGCACGGCCCATGCCCGCCATGTCCCGGCCCTGCTGGCGGCGATGCCGCGGGGCGCCATGCTGGCCTGCCTCGGCAGTACGCGGAAATTCACCCGCTGGCCCGACGCGCACGGCGACGGGGTGCTGGCGGGCGAGGCCGCATTGCTGGGATCGGGCCGCGCGGGGGTGATCCTGCACCCCACCATGATCTATGGCGCGCAGGGCGAGAACAATGTGCAGCGCCTGGCCGCGCTGCTGCGCCGCCTGCCGGTGATTCCGCTGCCCGGGGGCGGGCGCGCCCTGGTGCAGCCGATCCATCAGGACGACGTGACGCGCAGCCTGCTGGCGGCGCTCGAACGGCGGTGGGACGGGCCGCATGCCCTGGTGATCGCGGGGGGGACGGCCCTGTCTTATCGCGCGTTCGCGGCACTGGTGGCGCGCGCCGCCGGATTGCGTCCCCGCCCGGTGCTGACGGTGCCGGCCTGGGCGATGATGGCGGCGGCGCGCGCCACGCGCATCCTGCCCGGCCTGCCCGCGGTCGGACGCGCGGAAATCCGTCGCCTGCTGGAAGACAAGGCGTTTTCGACCGAGGCGATGGTGCGGGAACTGGGCGTCGTGCCGATCGGCCTGGAAGACGGGCTGGCGCAATTGTTCGGCCGGGCCGCCCGTGCGGACCGGTCATGAAGAGATGCGTTCAAAGGGAAACGCTGGGGCGAACGACGGGGCTCGAACCCGCGACATCCAAGACCACAACCTGGCGCTCTGCCAACTGAGCTACGTCCGCCACAGCGGGCTGTGATGTAGAGAAGCGCGTCCGGCCCGTCAATCGCCCTTCATGCGGGCGGGACAAAAAAACCGCCGCGACGAACGCGGCGGACCATTGGGGGATTATCCGCGCGATTGGGCGACGAAGGGAAGGCCGCCCGAAGGCGCCCTTCCCCCTGTCCCGCCGCCGGATCAGGCCGCGATGGTCATGCCCTGCGTCGAATCGACGTTATAGAAAGTGATCGTGTGCTGGTTCTGCAGGTCCAGCACCAGGTTGCCGCCCGAGATGGACATCCCGGTGACCCCTTGGATGGTCGCCATGTCCTTGGCGCCGTCGAAGCCGTAGATCATCGAATTGCCGAGGCCCGAGCCGAAATTCAGGTCGGCGGCGGCCGATGCGGCGACGTTGGCCCAGACGCCCGTCGGGTCGTCTGCCGTCAGGTCCATGTTGCCGGCGCCGGCCGTAATCGCGGCGCTGCTTTCATTGCCCAGCGTGATGTAGTCGGTGGCCGCGCCGCCGGTGAAGGTCAGCGAACCGCCGCTCTGCTGGCTGCCGACATAGGTTTCGGCCGTCCAGCCGATCGACTGGCTGGCATCGATCGTCATGGTGCCGGTGCCGCCATAGAACGTGTCGAAGCCGCCGGTGGTCGAGGCGACGTTGACGTCGGCGCCGTTCATATGGATGTCGTCGTTGCCCAGCGAATTGATGGTGGTCGTCTGGCCCGCTCCGCCCAGGTTCAGCGTGGTGTCCCGGCCGGTATAGAGCAGGTCCGTCTGGCCCGAGACCGTCACGTCGGCATGGGCGTTGCCCTGGTTGTCCACGCTGTCCAGGTTGCCCGCGCCGCCTTCGGCCGTGATGTTGACCTGGTCGGCCGAATCATAGGTGCCGCCGGTGATATAGGCATAGGAACTGCTGGTGCCGGGTTCCGACCCCAGGGTCAGGTTGGTGGTGCCGGCAGCGGCGATGCCGGTCATCGCCCCGCCCAGGATGGTCGTCGTCGCACCGCTGGATTCGGCGACCTGCAGGCTGCCCGTATCGCCCGAGGCGTTGTTGACGATCATGCTGTCGGCGTCGCCGGTCAGCACGCTGGTGTCGCCCGCGCCGCCATTGACGACCAGGTTCTGCACGCCCGCGCTGTTGCCGCCCCCGCTGTTGTCGCCCCCGCTGTTATCGATCGTTTCCGCCGTGCCGGCCGGCGCGGCGTTGGTCACGATCGCGGTGTTGCCGCTGCTGCCCGGGGCGCTCGTCAGCACCATGTCCTGCGCCTGGGGATTGCCGCTGGCGTCGGTGCCCACCGAATAGCTGCCGAAGCCCTGCACCGTTTCGCCGACCGTGGTCTGGGCCGGGGCCTGGGGGGCCTGGCCGGTGATCGCGGGCATCAGCGTGCTGGTCTGGTTGGTGTCGTTCAGGATGTCCTGGACGTACCAGCTCGCGGTGACGGGTTCGGACGAGGTGCTCTCGATCGGCTGGCCGGTCGCCCAGTCATAGGATTCGCCCGGCGGCGTGCCGCCATTGTCATAGGCCTGGTCGATCCAGTCCAGGCTGTTGCTGGTATAGGTCTGGTCGCCCTGGTCGTGCGACAGGATGCTGGCATAGGACGACATCTGCGGCCAGGACGGCGACAGGCCATGGGCTTCGTACGTGCCGCCCGGGCTCCATTGCGACGACTGGTAGAACGTGTCGTTCTGATAGCGCGAGATGCCGTAATTGTCCTGCGTCAGCGCATTCTGCACCGCCGCGTCGTTCTCGACCGCATAGGTGCTGGTCGGCGAGACCAGGCCGAGCACCGCGGCGATGTTGGTATCCGCGTCGATCGTGTCGTCGACCGTGCCGTTGGGATTCAGCATTTCGACGAAATGGCCTTCCTGCGCGTTCCACAGGCCGGGCTGCGCCGCGGTCGTGGGGCGGAGGATCGCCTGCTGGATCGTCTGCGCGCCGGTGGCCCAGCTCTGGCCCAGGTTGCCCTCGCCCAGGGCGGACGCCATCTGGGCGGCGGCGTTCAGGCCCTCGGCATACGTCACCTGCGTGAAGGTGTGATAGCCGTACATATCCTCCCAGATCGAATAGTCGGCCGGGCCGAGACCGTTGGCGCCGATATTCTCGCTGATCCAGTTCGCCGAGTTGACCAGCGCCTGGCGCACGGTCGGGTCGGTGATGAAGGATTGCGCGGCCGCCGTGTCGCCCTGGGAGAGCAGTTGCTCGTAATGGCGGTAGGAGCCGATCAGGAACAGGCCCTGCGAATCGTTTTCGGGCGCGACGAAGCCGATCGGCAGGTTCTGGTCGAATTCGCCGTAATTGGTCGAGAACGTGCCCGCCGCGTTGCCGCTATAGGTCGCGTTCATGCCGTTCTGCTGAACGGACGCCATCCAGCGCCAGAACTTGTCGGCCTCGCTGGTCAGGCCGGCATCGTCCAGGCCGATGGCGGTGGCCGCGCTGTCGCGCACCCAGACCTTGTATTGATAGGACGGATTGGTGGCCGCCATGAACGAGCCGAACTCGGGGCTCTGGGCCTGGAGGATGTTGATCAGGCTGCTGCGATAGGCATCGCGCAGCGACGTGCTGTCGACATTATTGAGCGTCTGGCCGTCGACGGCGGTCGCGGCCTGGCCGCCGACGGCGACGTCGGAGGACGAGCCGGCGAGGTTATAGGCCTGATTCAGCGTCTGGTCCCAGGCATTGGCGGTCTGGGTGATCCAGGAATTGGCGGCGGCGGTGCCGGACTGGTCGGTAAGCTGGGAAGTCGCCGGGGCGGACGTGCCCGCCGGATTGGTCGCCAGGTCCAGGTTCGCGTCCAGTTGGCTCAGGCTGGTGGCGGTGGTGATGTAGTAATCCAGCGTGACCGTCTGGCCCGCATTCAGCGTGACGTCGGCCGAGGATTCGCCCACCGAGATCCCGGTGCCGGACGCGCTGCTGTCGCTGCCCAGCATCGTGCCGTTATTTTCGAACCCGCCGACGATCCCCTGGTCGGGCGCGTTCAGCGACGGATTGCCGCTGGCGCCGGACGCAAGCTGATAGTCGCCGCGGACATCGGTGCCGTCGGTGCCGGCGGCATGCTGGGCGCCGTCCGGCTGATAGGCGCCGATCGCCATATAGAGCGGCGCCTTGCCGCTGCCCTGGCTTTCCTGGACGATCCAGGCATTGTGGGCGGAATCCCAGGTGGCGCTTTCCTGCTCGCCGGCGTTCAGGCCGGTGGCGTTCATCACGTCCCATACCAGCGGCTGGGTGCCGGTGGCCTGTTCGTTGGTCAGCGAAAGCTGCTCGACGATCAGGTCCTGGTTCGGAACGGTGGCATAGGCGGCCTGGATCTGCACCGGCAGGGCCTGGCCGGTCGGCGAATAGGCGCCGTAATTGACATGCAGGACGCCGTTCTGGTCGAAGCTTTCGTTCGACTTGAAATAGGGCGCATAGGTCTGCGCCGTATCGCCGGGGGTGACGTCGCGGAACCAGATGGCGTTGTAGTTGAGCTGGTTCAGCTCGTCATTGCTGCCGACGTGCAATTCCGACAGGCTGGGGCCGAAGGTCCATTGCTGTTCCGGCGCCATGCTCTCGCCCTGCACGAAGGCCTGCAGGTCGGTCATGTTGTTCATCGCCAGGGACTGCGCCGAAGTTTCCTGCGACGGCTGCGAACCGGGCGTGATCGTCGTGGTGCCGAGCGTGAAGGCCGGGCTGGCCTGCAGGGCGGATTCAGGCACCGCGGTCAGGCCGTTGACGGTATCGCCGGTCCGGTTGCTCAGCGAGATCGCATTCAGACCCTGGTTCAGATAGACCGTGGTGGTGGCGCCGCCGGTCGAGGTCCCCGGAGTCTGGTCGAATTCGACCAGTCCGGGCGCGTCCTTGCCGTTGATCGTCAATTGCTGGTACGCCGGCGCATCGGCCGTGTTCTGGTAGGAGAAATCGAACGTGTAGTAACCGGCGGCCGGCGCCAGATAGTTGAAGCCGATGCCCGACGGCGTCGCGTCGGTCGCGACGGGTTCGGGACCCGCCGCCATTGCGACGAAATCGGCCGCGTTCACGTAGGCCATGCCGTCAAGCGTGTAATCCGCTGGTGTAAACTGGTCATTTGTATTGTCAGACACGACACTGTTCCCTGTGCAGTTGTCCTTGTACCGTTTCGCGCTGGATACGGTATCCGGAACCACGTCCGGCGGGGAAATGGTATCGGACATTTCGCGACAGTAAAAGCACGTATCGGATAATTTTTGGAAATTTACTTTATTATTCTATATTTTTAACTTTCTTCATATCCGGATTCGTATTCCAGCACCGAACGTCCCGCATCCTGCGGGCTGTCCTGATTCGTCGTTATTTTATTTGTATTTGTATAATTTCCGGCAGCGGCGCGTCCGTCCGTCCGGACGGGGCGCGGGGGGCGTGAAGGTCAGGAAGGAGAGGGATGTATCGTCCTGTTCCGATCGGTCATTGATATATCTTGTCCTTTATCGTTCGCACCGCCCCGGTGGGCGAAATGACGGTGCTCGTGCCGTCACCGTTGGGAATGATGACGGCGCGTCCGGCGGCGGGTGCATGGCCGGCGTCGGAAAAATCGGGCGTTTTCGTCCTGGGGACGGGATTGGTCGCGATCTGCACGCCGTTGCGGATCTCGGCGTCCTCGCCCAGGCTGAGGCTTTCGCCGGGCTGCAGTTCGGCCTGCACCGCCGGCCCGGCCATGGCCGGCCCCCCGGCGCCGGACAGGATCTCGGACGCGGAGGGCCAGATATTGCCCGGTTCGGGCACAATCGGCGCGGCCGCGACCGTCTCGCCGCGCACACGGCGGAGATTTTCGGCCGCGCCGTGCGGCGCATTCGGATTGGCGCCCGGGAAACTGCCCGGGAAACTTATCGTATCGGACGCGAATTTTCCGATTCCCGAACAGGCGGACAGCAGGGACAGCGCCGCCATGGGCAGGACGGCGCGAAACGCCGTGCGTCGGTCCATCATGCCGTCAGCCTCCCGCGCCCATCAATTCCGACTCCGTCCGATCCAACCAGGAAAGTTCCACGCTGGCCTGCCTTTCCCCCTGCTGCTCGGCCTTGTGCAGCCACAGCCGGGCCTCCGCCGGGTCGGCCGCACCCGCCAGCCCCCGCGCCAGATATCGGCCGAGCATGCATTGCGAGGGCGCGAATCCCCGTTCCGCCGCGCCGCGAAACAAATCCAGGGCCCGCCGGCGATCGTCCGGCCCGTCCCCCGCCTGGTCGTGAAGCAGGCCGAGGCAGAACATCGCCTGTGCGTGGCCCGACGCGGCCGCGCGCTGGAACCAGTGCGTGGCCTGCGCCCTGTCGGGCACGCCACCGGCGCCGGACAGAAACATTTGCCCCAGCGCGCAGGCGGCGCCGGCATGGCCGGCTTCGGCCGCGCGGCGGTACCAGGCGGCGGCTTCGACAGGGTTCGGGGCCATGCCGGCGTGGCCGGCATTCAGGTCGCCGACCAGTGCGGCGGCATCGGTCTCGCCCGCCAGGGCCGCGCGGCGCAGCCAGGTTTCGGCGCGCGCGACGTCCCGCGCCACGCCGCGCCCGTGCAGGCAGGCCAGGCCATAGCGGAACTGCGCGGTCGGCACGTTCCGCTCCGCCGCCTGGTGATAGAGCGCCGCGGCGCGGATCGGATCGGGCTCGGCGTCCTCGCCGCGCTCGGCCAACGTGCCCAGCACGTAGAAGGCGCTGCCCATTCCCTGGTCGGCGGCCTGTCGCACCATCCGGGCGGCCTCGGCGCGGTCCCGTTCGTCGCGCGCGGCACGCAGCAGGGCCAGCCCCCATCCCAGTTGGCCCTGCGCGCTGCCGCCGGCCGCCGCGCGGCGGTACCACTCCGGCGCGGCGTCGGGATCGCGCAGGTCCGGCGGCCCGTCGGCCAGGATATGGGCAACCAGCGCCTGGGCATCGGCCGAGCCGGCCTGGGCGGCCAGATGCGCCCAGTGCAGCGCCCGGCGCGGGTCCGGCGCGGCGGGCGGGGCAGGGGCGCGGGCGGCCCATGGCAGGGCGGGCGCGTCGTCATCCGGCGGCAGGCCGCGCAGATACAGGGTGGCGAGCATGAAACGCGCCTCGGTCCAGCCGCCTTCGGCCGCGCGGCGCATCCAGCGCGCGGCCTCGTCCACGCGGCGGGGCACGCCGGTACCATCCAGATAGGCGCGCGCCAGCCGGAACTGCGCTTCGGCATGGCCGGATTGCGCCAGCCGGCCGAACAGGGCGGCGGCTTTTACCGCCTGCCCGGCCGCCAGCAGCGCGACGGCGCGCGCGCATCGCGCCTGGGGCGAGACGCGCGCGGCGACGTGCCGGCGCAGCGCCGCGAATGGAGCGCGCGCCGTCATGGTTCGCGCATGCCCTCGGTGGCCAGCGGCGCGATGCGGCTGAACAGATATTGCAGGATGGTCCGCCGTCCCACCTTGATGTCCACCGTCGCCGGCATGCCGGGGCGCGGCCTGAAGAAGGACGGCACGCCGCGCAGTGTCATGCGGTCGATCCGCAGGCGCACGCGATAGAACATGTGCTGGCCGTCGGCGGCGGCCGGGGCGGCGTCGTGCCCGCGCTGCTCCTGGTCGTCGGCGCCGGCGGAGAAGGAGTCGGCACTGATCGTGCGCACGGTGGCATCCGCGCCGCCATACTGGTCGTAGGGAAAGGTCGCGAATTTCAGCAGCGCCTTGTCGCCGGTGCGCACGAAGCCGGCATCGGCGCCGCGCAGCACGGCTTCCATCTCAAGCCCGCTGCCGACCGGCACCAGGGTCATCATCCGGTCCGCCGTATTGACCACCGCGCCGACCGAGATGCGGGCGATGGTCAGCACCACCGCGTCGCGGTCGGCGCGCAGTTCCACCAGGCTGCCGCGCAACTGCGCCTTGGCATAGTCGCTGCGGGCGTCGAACAGGTGATGTTCGGCCTCGGACAATTGCTGCAGGGTCGCGGCGCTCCAGTCGCTGATCACCGCCGCGCGCTGGGCGGTCAGCGCGCTGATCTTGTCGCGCGCGCCCGCCGCGTCCTGCCGGGCGGCGATCTGGGCACGCTCGACCTCCATCAGGTCGTTCTGCGCCCCGAGGGTGGACAGGCGGCTGCCCACCTGGTCGCGCTGCAGGGTACGCCGCATCGACAGCACGCTCGATGCGACCCGCGCCCGGGCGGCATACATGGCGGCATTGGCCAGCGCCCCCTGCAGCGCGCTTTGCTGGCCGGCGATCTGGTGGTCGTAATCCTGGATCTTGGCCTGGTATTCCTGCCGGCGGCGCAGGAAGGTCGCCGCCTCCTGGACCGAGGCGGGATTGCGCGGGTCGGGGGCGTACTGGCGGCCCTCGGCCTCGGCCGTCAGGCGCGCGACCTCGGCCGCGTAGCTGGCCACCTGGGCGCGGCGATTCTCCAGCTCCGCGGTGCTGATGGTCGGGTCCAGGCGCGCCAGCACCTGTCCCTTGCGCACGAAATCGCCTTCATGCACGTCGATGGAGCGGACGATCGACGTATCGAAGGGCTGGACGACCAGGGTGGGATCGGTCGAGACCAGATGGCCACCGGCGGAAACGACCCGGTCGAGCGGAAAGACGCCCATGGCGACGAAGCTGGCCACCGCCATGGCCACGACGACCCAGGTCGTATGCCGGGCCGACGCGGTGGGCGGCAGGTTGATCAGCGCGGTGCTGGGCGAGTGGAATTCCAGCAGCGCGGGCGGCAGGTCGCGCGGCGAAAACGGGTCGTTCGCCGCCAGGGGGGCGGCAAGGGGGGCCGCCAAGGGCGCTGCCGGAGACGTGGCGTCGGAATGGCTCATGGTTCAGCGCCCCTCCGCCCGCGCGGCCGTCGCGGGGATCCGCGCGACGACCGGCGCATGGCGGTTCTGCTGCATCCAGAGTCCGCGATAGAGCGCGCAGCGGTCCAGCAGCGCCGCGTGCGGCCCGATATCGACCACCGCGCCGCGATCCATCACCAGGATCTGGTCGCAATGGACCAGCGAGGACAGGCGGTGCGAGACGATGACCATGGTCCGCCCGCGGGCGATCCGTTGCAGGTTGGCGTTGACCAGGGCCTCGCTTTCCGGATCGAGGGCCGAGGTGGCCTCGTCCAGGATCATCAGCCTGGGGTCGGCGATCAGGGCGCGGGCGATCGCCAGGCGCTGACGCTGGCCGCCGGAAATATTGGTCGATCCTTCCTCGATCCACGTATCATAGCCGCCGGGCATGCGTTCGATGAATTCGTCGGCTCCGGCCAGGCGGGCGGCGCGGGCGACGTCGTCCATCGTCAGGCCGGGACGGCCGGCGGTGATGTTGTCGCGGATCGTGCCGCGGAAGAGGAAATTATCCTGCAGCACCACGCCGCAGGACCGGCGCAGATGGGTCAGGTTGATGTCGCGCAGATCGACCCCGTCCAGCCGTAGCTGGCCGGTATAGGCGCGGCTGACGCCCTGCAGCAGCCGGGTGATGGTCGATTTGCCCGAGCCGCTGCGGCCGACCACGCCCAGCATGGTGCCGGCCGGCACCGCGAAGCTGACATCGTCCAGCGCCTTGACCGTCGCGCCGGGATAGGTGAAATCGACATTGCCGAAGGACAGGGCGCCATGGATCTGCGGCCGCATGCCGGTGGTCAGCGCGCGGGTTTCGGTGGGCTGGTTGAGGACCAGCGCGGCCTCGGACAGCGAGGACGCGACCTCGTTGAGGTTCTCCAGCAGGCGGGCCAGGCTGGCCAGCGGCGCGGCGACGCGGCCGCCCAGCATCATGAAGCCCATCAGCCCGCCGGCGGCCAGCCCGGAATGGCCCGTCAGGATCAGCCACGCGCCGACCAGCATGATGCCGCGATTGAGAAACTGGTCCAGCGGCGCGGACAATGTCGCGGGCCAGTTGGCCAGCCGGCCGGCCGCCAGGCGCCAGCGCACGACCTGCGCCGTGCGGTCGTCCCATTCCTCACGCCGGGCGGATTCCAGGGCCAGGGTCTTGATCGTGCGGATCCCGGCGACCGATTCGTGCATGACTGAGTTACGCGCCATCTCGGCCCCGATGACGCGCCCATAGAGACGGGTCATCGGCCGCATGAAGACCAGGACGATCAGGCCGATCAGGGCGGCGGCGGCCAGCGTGATCCAGGCCAGGGTGGCGCTGAGATAGAACAGCACCGGCAGGATGACGATCAGGGTGAACAGGTCGAGGAAGGTGCTGAGCAGCCGGCCGGTCAGGAAGTCGCGCACCTTGAAGATGGCCATGACGCGGCCGATGACCTGGCCGCCCTGCTCGCGCTCGAAGAAATCCAGCGGCAGCGACAGCAGCCGATTGAAGGCATGCAGCGAAATCCGCGTGTCGATGCGCGTCGTCAGCACCAGCGTGAGTTCGCGCCGGGCATGGGACAGCAGCATTTCATATCCGGACAGGATCACCATCAGCGCGGTGATCGAGAACAGGGTCGCCATCGACGCGTAATTGACCACCCGGTCGATGACCTGCATGACCAGAAGCGCCGGAAAGACGGCCAGGACGCTCAGGATGACCGAAGCCAGCAGGATATCGCGCAGCAGCCCGCGCTCGCGCAGGACCATGCGGAGCATCCAGGCGGCGTTGACCGGCGCGTCGGCCTCGGTCGCGTCGCGCGCACGCTTGACCAGCAGCACGTCGCCGGTCCAGAGCTGGGAAAGATGGGTCTCATCGACCGGAACGGGGGAATCGGACGCCGCCGCCATCGGATCGCGCAGCCAGACCAGGCCGCGCGCGGGATCGGCGCGCACCATCAGCGCCGCGGCGCCGTCGCGAAACATCAAGACGATCGGCGGCGTGTTGTGAAGCCGGATCAGATGCGGCCATGTCAGCCGCATGCCCCGCGCCACCGCGCCCTGTTCGGTCAGCCAGCGGGCCAGGGTCGCGGGCGAGGGCGTGTCCTCCCCCGGCTCGCGGGCGAAATCGCGCGGGTCGAGGTCGAGCCCATGATGGCGCGCCGCCGCCATGGCGGCCTGGATGCGCGCCGTTGCCGGATCGGATGCCGCAGGGGATGTCGGATCGGGCGCCGGACGCGCGGACGCAAAGGCGCCGGACGCGCGATGGGATTCGTTCACGCACTCTTCCTTCATACGCCGCCACACGGGGCCCATAGGGACCTGCCGGCCGCACGATAACGCCGCGCATCCACGTGATGAAAAGAAATGGTGGAATATCGATTTCTACAAAATCACGCACCGATGCCATCGGCATCCCGCTCCCCGCGCCCGGGAACGAAGAGACGGAAGAACCATAATACCGGCCGCAATATCCGTAAAATCACCGGAGGCGCCGTCATATGAAATACCGGGACGGATCGAGCGGATCCACCCGGCGGCCATGCGCCCTGAACCGCTTAAGTTCATTCGGTCGGCTACATTCTGAAATACTCACGAACGCATGATGTGGCAAGCCCCTTCTGACGTACGCGTGAGAATTGTCACCGGATTGAAATATGCTGCGGAATGACGCAGATAGCCACAATAGTTCAAAAATAACAAACACAGACCCGGGCCCGAGTCGGCTCTTTTCACTCCCGCGGCCGACCGGCCACCTGCGCCGTTGGCGCGACGCATCCATAGCGCAGTCCGTCCACAAGAAGCGCTACCATGCGTCCCGCGTGATCAGCCGAGCTATTGTGCGCAGACATGCACAGGCTCGCAACCGCGCCAAGAAGGTCGTCAGGATCGACGTCCGCCCGAACCACGCCGGCGGCGACGGCGGACGAGAAGAGCGTCCGGAAGGCAGGCCGCAGGTGCTGCTCGAAATATGCGGGCAGGGCTTGGAATGCCGGATCGCCTGAATGCAACGCCTTTGCGAGCCCACGCTTCGTTCCAACCCAGGCCGCGTATCGCTGCAACCATTTCATCAATGCCTCGAACGGCGGGTTCTCGTTCGCCAGAAGCGGCGCCGCGTCGGCGCAGGCATCCATTTCCTGACGGCAGACCGCGGCGACAAGGCCGGCGCGCTGCGGGAAATGTCGATAGACGGTGCCTACCCCGACACCGGCACGCTCAGCGATTTCGCGGACGGGTGCGTCCACGCCCGACTCGGCGAACACCGCCTTCGCCGCGCGAAGCAACGCGTCGAGATTGCGCTGCGCATCGGCGCGCGGGCGGCGCTCGGCTGGGCGTTCGCGGTTCGAACCGCCGGTCTGATCGTCTGCTTCCTCGTTCATCATAGAATCCGGTTGAAAAACGGAACATCGTTCCGTATAAACCCGGAACGCCGTTCCGGTTATGCTGGCTATCACGGATCGGCGGTCGCCGCCAAACGATCGCAGCCACAGGAGAACGCCATGCAATACCGCACGCTCGGTCGCACCGGGATCAAGGTCAGCCCCTACTGCCTGGGCGCGATGATGTTTGGAAAATTGGCCAATCCCGATCACGATGACTGCATCCAGATCGTTCACAAGGCCTTGGATTTCGGCATCAACTTTATCGACACCGCCGATCGCTACAGCGCTGGAGAATCCGAGGAGATCGTTGGCAAAGCCCTCAAGGGACGGCGTGACCGCATCGTGCTCGCCACCAAGGTGCATGGCCCGATGGGCGACGATCCGAATATGCAGGGGAACTCGCGGCGGTGGATCACCTCCGCGGTGGAGGGCTCTCTGCGCCGCCTGCAGACCGACTATATCGACCTCTACCAGATTCACCGCCCGGCGCCGGACACTGATATCGAGGAAACCCTGTCGGTTCTCACCGATCTGATGCGCGCGGGCAAGGTACGCGCGATCGGCAGCTCGACCTTTCCCGTATCCGAAATCGTCGAGGCCCAGTGGGTCGCCGAGCGACGCGGGCTTGGCCGCTTCCGTACGGAGCAGCCGCCTTACTCCATCCTGGATCGCGGCATCGAGCGGGACATGCTCCCCACCTGCCAGCGCTACGGCATGGGCGTCCTGGTTTGGAGTCCGCTCTCGAAGGGGATGCTCACGGGTCGCTATCGCAAGGGACAGCCGCTCCCCGACTCCCTGCGTGTCAAAGTCTTCCCCAAGCAAATGTCCGACGAGCGCAGTCTCGACGCGATCGAGCAGCTGATCCCGATCGCGCAGGGGGCGGGCCTGTCTTTGACTCATATGGCCCTTGGCTTCGTCATGGCGCATCCCGCCGTCACCTCGGCGATCCTTGGTCCCCGCACCCAACAGCAGCTCGATGACCTGCTGGCCGGCGCCGAAGTTCGGCTCAGCGATGACGTTCTGGATCAGATTGATCAAGTCGTGCCGCCGGGTGCCGATATCGGCGTGAACGAGGCGAATTACCAGCCGCCGGCAGTGAAGCAGGCAAGCCTGCGCCGGCGGCCGATTGCCGAGCGAAAAGCTGCCTGACCTGGCGATGAAGACGGCCAGTACGTCCGCATTGTCCTGTAAAAACGGACAGAGTTCCGCCAATGGCCACGCGTCGTCCTTCACGCCGCAATGATTTCCAGGGGCCGCCATAGCCCGGTTTCCGCCAAAGCTTGACGCTGCCTGGCAGTTGCACGATCTGAAATCCGGCAACGGGCCTCAAGGCGTCGATATGAGAACGCCGGGACACGGAAGTTTCGAAATATCATGATCTTGGGATATAGCTCGCGAATCGTTGATAAGCGATGACCGTGTAGGAAATCTTGGAGGCATTATCTGGGATTTCGCCCGATGCGGCATGTCGGGCGGCTAGGGGGCAGCGAGTCCATGGTGACCGTCGCACAATGCGAGGCTCCCTTTTCAAAAAAATGGAGCATGTCATGAATTTCACGGAAATTTACCATTCGCCCATCGCGCGCGCGGCCGACAGCCGCGGTGGCGGCGGTGCAGAGCATAACCCGGGCAATTTCGCCCAGGATCGCGAAAAGGCGGCAGAGGCCGGTCGCAAGGGCGGCCAGCACAGCCATGGCGGCGGCGGTGCCGAGCATAATCCCGGCAATTTCGCTCAGGATCGCGAAAAGGCGGCAGAGGCCGGCCGCAAGGGCGGCCAGCACAGCCATGGCGGCGGCGGTGCCGAGCACAATCCCGGCAATTTTGCCCAGGATCATGAAAAAGCGGTAGAAGCCGGCCGTAAGGGCGGCCACGCATCCCATAAGGGCGAGTAAAAAGAGCAAGTCGTTCAGGGAGCGTGCGAAAGGCACCGGATACTGCCCGGCGGGCCGGTGACGACCACCGGGGCGGTCGCATGACGACCGCCCCGAGCCGTCCGTCCGGAAGCGGCAGCTTTCTCTCGCGCCCCGATCGAAGGAGATGCACGTCATGGCCGACCGTCTGACAATGCAGGATCCGCGTGCGCAATACCCGTCGCCGCCGTTTCCCAGGCAACCTCAGCCCCGGCCGGGATTAACGGGGAAGATGGATCCCATTCCCGACCATGGTGAGCAGAGCTATCGGGGGACGGGCCGATTGTTGGGCCGCAAAGCATTGATAACCGGAGGAGATTCCGGAATCGGGCGTGCCGCCGCCATTGCTTATGCGCGAGAAGGCGCGGATGTGGCGATTGCCTACCTTCCGGAAGAGGATGCCGATGCCAAAGAGGTCATGGCCCTGATTCAGGCCGAAGGCCGCCGGGCGGTGGCGTTGTCCGGCGATATCCAGCATGAAGCCTGGTGCCAGGAATTGGTGGACCGGGCAGCCGCGGGGCTGGGCGGCCTGGATATCCTGGTGGTCAATGCCGGCCGGCAGCAATTCCGCGAGACGCTGGAAGCGCTCTCGAGCGAGGATTTCGACCGAACAATGAAGACGAATCTGTATGCCTTGTACTGGATCACCCAGGCGGCGATGCCGCACCTGCCACCAGGAGCGTCGGTCATCGCCACTGCGTCGGTCCAAGCCTATCATCCATCGGAAAACCTGCTCGATTATGCGACCACCAAGGCCGGCATCGTGGCCTATACCAAGGCGCTGGCCGGCCAACTCATCGAAAAAGGCATCCGTGCCAATGTCGTGGCGCCAGGCCCGGTCTGGACCGCCCTGCAGCCCAGCGGCGGCCAGCCGGAGGACAAAGTCGAGAATTTCGGAAAGAACAGCGATTTCGGACGTCCGGCGCAGCCGGTGGAACTGGCCCCGGTCTATGTGCTGCTTGCGTCACAGGAAGCGAGCTTCATCAATGGCGAGGTCTATGGCGTCACCGGCGGCAAAGGCATCGCGTAGACGTTCGCGCGCTTTGGTCGAAAAGCAAAGCCGGTAACGAACGACTTCAGGTCATCATAGCCTCTCTGCAGCCCGCTTTTTCATCATCCCGATCATGCCCGAGCGCGCTTGACTCCGTTCGTGAAGCTGCTATTTAGGAAACGATCGTTTCCTAATCCGGCGGTAACATGACACAGGACATTCGAGCGGGAAACCGGGGGCGCCCGCGCGCCTTCGATGAAGCGGAATTCCTGAACAGCGCGATCGCGCTGTTCAGTGCGTCCGGCTTCTCAGGCGTCGGCATCAGCGAATTGACCAAGGCGACGGGCCTGACGGTCGGCAGCGTCTACAAGGCCTATCAGGATAAGGAGGGCGTGTTCGCCAAAGCGCTCGAACACTATATCGCGCTGCGCGAGGCCCATATCGCGACGATCTTCGAACAGGCGGAAAATGCCCGCGCCAGGATCGAGGGCCTCCTCAGGCTCTATGTCGATCTCAGTAAAGGCCGGGACGGCAGGCTGGGTTGCCTGATCGTCGCCGGGATCGCCGATATCGATCAGGTCGGCCAGGCAGCCGACATCCTGCGTGCGCAAATCTCCTCACGGCGGACGATGCTGAGCCGGCTGGTTGAAGAAGGGCAACGTGACGGATCGATCGCGGCGAAGGGCGATGCCTGCGCGATAGCCACGGTTCTACTCGCTCTGCTGCAGGGCATGCGCGTTGTCGGCAAGGCAGGTGAGTTCACCGAGGATGGCGAAATCTTCGTCGCACGCGCCCTCAGGATACTGGACTGACCATGCTTTTCATCCTCATGGCGCCGCTCGCCGGCAGGTTGTCCCGTCCATGCCGATCGATCGTTTGGGCCTGTTCGGTCTGCCTCTCACCGATATGGCTCTAGTTGTCAAACGAATTGAAGAACTGACCCCTTTGGCGAAGCGAGGAACTGACCCCGTCATGATGTGGTTGTCTCGGCTTCTCTGATGGACGCTCCGGCCTTCTGCAGAAGGCCGGAGCGTCGTTTCTCCCGCAGACGGTAGCTGTCGCCGCGGATGGTGATCACGGTGGAATGGTGCAGCAGGCGGTCCAGGATGGCGGTGGCCACCACCGGGTCGCCGAAGACCTCGCCCCATTCTCCGACCGAGCGATTGGAGGTCAGCAGGATCGAGCCGCGCTCGTAGCGCCTTGAGACGAGCTGGAAAAACAGATGCGCGGCGTTGGCTTCGAACGGCAGATAGCCCAGTTCGTCGATGATCAGCAGCTTCGGTCGCGATAGGAGCGCCAGTTGCTTGTCCAGCGCGCCGTCCGCATGCGCCTTGGCCAGCATGGCGACCAATGTCGCGGCGGTGACGAACTGCACGCTGTAGTTTCGCCGGATCGCCTCGCGCCCGAGCGCCACGGCCAGATGCGTCTTCCCCGTTCCCGGCGGCCCCAGCAGCAGGATCGTATCGCCGTGCGCGACCCAGCGGCACTCGGCCAGATCGCGGACCTGCCGGGGATCGAGGGACGGCTGGGCGTCGAACTCGAAGCCGTCGAGTTCCCGCACGAACGGGAACTGCGCCATCTTGCTCGCCATGGCGATGCGGCGCTCGTCGCGTCGCGCGATCTCGCGCCCGACCAGGAATGCCAGTGCCTCGCGTAACGTCATGTCCGAGCGCGCCGCCTCGTCGAGCAGCGTGTCCAGCTGGTCGCGGATCGCCGTCAGCTTGAGCCGGTCCAGCATCCCGACCAATGCCGCATGGTCCACGCCCGCCATCACCAGGCCCCTCCCGCGACAGCCTCATATTCGGCCAGCGGCCGGAGCAGGTCGGGCAACGGGGTCGGTAGCCCGGCAAGTGATGGGCCGTTCGCGGCCGGTCCGCCGACCACGCCGGCGAGATGGGAGCGATCGACGATCCGCTGCCGGCGTCCCGCGCAAAGCGGATGATCCGCCACGACCTGCCCGGCATGACGCACGACGACGCGTCCGCCCAGCACCACAATCTGGACGCTCTCGCCGATCAGCCGCCACGGCACGGAGTAGCTGTTGGTGTCCAGGTCGATCGCGCAATCGGCCTGAACCTTGCGCACCAGATCGCGCAACTGGCCGAACGGCGCGCGTCCACCGAGCGGGCGCAGGGCCTCGGCCTCGCCGGCGAAACGCTCCGACGGTGCAACGCCCGTCGTGCCATGCACGCGCCGGTCGGCAATCTCGCGCGTCCATTGGTCAAGATGCGCCTCGAACATCGCCCAGTTCGCGAAACGCCGTCCCGCGACCGCGTTCTTCTTGACGTAGCCGACCCCGCGCTCGTCCTTGCCCTTGGTCCGGGCGCGATACGGCGCGCAGGCACGCGGCGCAAAGCCCCAATACCGCGCAAAGGCGTGCAGCCGCCCATTGAAACGAACCTCCCGCGTCGTCGCGTCGTGATGCTCGACCAGAGCTTTGGCATTATCGAGCAGGATCTCCGCCGGAACCCCGCCGAACCGCAGGAATGCGCCCTCCATGCCCGCGAACCAGTCCGCCTGTCCCTGCCTCAGCGACGCGCGGATATGCAGGCGGCGCGAATAGCCGAGCGTCGCCACGAACAGATACACCCGCAGCCGCTCATCGCCGATCCACACCCGCGTCTCGCCGAAATCGATCTGCAACTGCCGCCCAGGCGGCGTCTCGAAGCGAACCGTCGCCCGCTTCCGGGCCAATAACTCCCGCCGCCACGGCCGGACCTTCAACTCGACCGAGCGAAGCCCAATGACGATCCCATGCTCGCTCGCCAGTTCCTGGCGGATCACGTCGGCATTGCCGTCGTGCCGGAAGAACCGCTCCCGAAGCCAATCGTCCAGACCATCGAACGCCGACCGCCGCTCAGGCTGCCGATACGCGATCGCCCCGCCAGCACGGACATATCGTCGCGCCGTGTTCCGCGAACAGCCAAACTCCCGCGCCAGCCGCTTGGCTCCCCAGCCAAGCCCGTGCAGCCGCATCATCGCGGCAACCTCCTCGGGTTGCAGCATCCCCGTTCCCCGCATCGTTCCAGACAATGCGGAAATCATGCTCTTTTCTTCCGTCATCGGTGCCCCTTTCAAAAACGAAGGGGGGTCAGTTCCTCATTGCGACAGGGGGTCACTTTCTCACTTCGCCTGACAGCCGTTTCAGCGCACAGCATAGCCGGCCGGAGCGTGCAGTTGTCCGAACTGGGATATCCTTCGTCGTGGTGGCTCGAACAGGTTTCGGGCGGCCGCGGCAAGGCTTTGACCAAGCCGGGAAATGCGCGGCTCATCAAGGATTGCGACAGGGAGTATGTCGCGGAGGAATCTTTGCAGGCGCCACAGCGACAGGTGCGCGCCCCGTCGCACCGGCGACGGAGGGGGAAAAAGCGAGGCTGCCGGCGACGGCCTCGTCGATCAACAGCCCAAGGATGAGATGGGCGGCGAGCCAGGAGCGGGCAAGCCGCGCCGTCCGTCGTGAGTAGCCGGATCGCCGACCAACCCATCCGGGTGATGAGGTCCGCCCCCAATTCCGGCACATGCAGCAATCCAGGCGCCCTGGCATATCCCCTGCCCTGGCATATCCCCGGTCGGCCAGTATCAGATCGCCCTTCTCGAAGCTGTGACGCGACAGGCTCTGCCCGCCGTGATTATCGCTGATCTCAAGCTGGCTGAACGGGCCTCCTGCCGGATCATAGGCTGCGTGCAGACGCCAATCGGTGCCGTCCTTGCCGTTCGAACGGATCACGCTGCCATCCACGATCCGCAGCCGGCGTTCGCCGAGCCGAACCATCTCTCGTCAACAGAGATGCGGCGACATGGCTTAGCCAGTCGCTCGCCCCTCTGAGGCGCTTCAACTGCCCGACATCGGCGGTCGCGACAGCAATTCCTGCCACGCAAAGTCAAAATGTGGATGGGTTTTCGGAGTCCATCCCCCTGATGAATCATAAACCGATTCCCGCCGTCCACCGCTAAGTTAGCCTCTATGGGGGGGAGACCTCGCCGATTCGGGCATGGGTGACCTATGTCAATGTCATCGGCTGCGACCTTGGTCTGAAATTCACCTGGGTCGGCGGCCTGGCCAGCGTGCTCTGTGGCGGCCGCGTGACATGACGGTGGGCCGGCTGAAATTTCTTTCAGCGATTCGCGTCGATTGTTTCCGTAAAGCAAAGGATGCCCGGGCCGGGGCGGAGGCGGGCGGCGGATGGAGCGGGGTGGATAAGACGGATCATCCCGTCTGATCCGGCTGTGGTGACAGATTGCAAGACAATTTGTGCTGCATGGTGAAAAAAAATTGTCTTGTCGCCCTGTTTTTGAGACAGACAAACGATGGACAAATGAGGATAATAGGGATTGTCAGCGATCAGGTCGTCTATTGGCCCGGTTGGCCGGCCTGTCATTTTGCGACGTTATGTCCTGGATGGCGGAGCCGCTACGGATACTGCCTGTTGTTCGTTCTGTTGGCAAAGGCGCGGCTTTTCACGGCCGGATCCATCTATTTTTTCGATATCGAATTTATATAGCGCGATATTGAGTTTGTTTATTTTAAAGTAACTTTTCCGCTTTAATCGACGGTGAACGGGAATGGGGGAAGCCATGCAGGGTGTGATGGAGCATGCGTCGCTGGAAACGCGCCTGGAGACGCTGGAGCGAAACGTGGCGCTGATCGCTGCGCAGCTTGAGCAATATCCGGTATCGGATATGCATCGGCGCACACGCATCCTGGCGCAGATGGTCGAGGGGCTGGCAAGCAGCCTGCGGGTGGTGGCGCGGCAGGACTCCGGTGCGCTGATCGAGCAGGTGGCGATCGACCAAGTGGCGATCGACCAAGTGGCGGGGCCGGGGCGTGGTGGCCCAGGGCGTGGCGGCGTGGTTGCGCTGCATGCCGCGCGGGCGTTGCGCATGGCGCCGGGCGAGGGCGGGTAGGCATCCACAGGATGTCGGGTCCGGGACAAGAGAGCCTGTCGCACGGCCGCTTGGCCGGTCCATGGGGCAGGTGGGCGGCCTGAACCAAGGGGGCCGGTTGTGCGTCGTCATGACGAAACCGGCTGGAGTGGGCCTTTGCGGGGCTGACCTTTCAGGTGGGGCTTTTCAGGTGGTTGCGAGCCTTGCCGCGGCCTGTCCGATCGCGGCGAACAATGTCGCGACCTCCTGCGGTGCGGGGTGGCCGCCCTGGGTATAGGCGCAGATGACGATGGGCGTATCCGGCCGTGGCCATGCGATCGCGATGTCGCCGAACGCGTCATGACCGTTATTGCCGGTCTTGTCGCCGATCCGCCAGTTGGCCGGCAGGCCGCCGCGCAGCCGGTTGGCGCCCGTCCGGCAATTTTCCATCCATTCGGCGAGTCGTCCGCGCGATGCCGGGGTGAGCACGTCCCCCAGCAGCAGGCGATGCAGGTTTCCGGCCATCGCGCGCGGGGTGGTGGTATCGTGCGGATCGCCCGGCGGCGCACGATTCAGCATCGGCTCGTTATGATCGAGGCGGCTGATCGTGTCGCCGCAGGCTTGACGCCAGAAGCGGGTCAGGGCCGCCGGGCCGCCGATCCGGGCGAGCAGGAGATTGGCGCATGTATTGTCGCTCCACTCGACCGCGCCCTGGCACATCTCGCCGACCGGCAATGCGCCGCGTGCCAGGTTTTTACGCGCGACGGGGGCGTATTCGAGCAGGTCGCCGGGGCCGAATGCAACGCGGGCGGCCAAGCTGTCTTCGCCGCGGTCCACGCGCGCCAGCGTGCAGGCGGCGACCGACGCCTTGAAGGTGCTGCACATCACGAACCGCTCGTCCGCCCGCCAGGCCAGTTCGGCGCCGGTGCGCATGTTCCGCGCATAGACGCCGATCCGGCCGCCGCTTGCGTGCTCGTAGTCCGCAAGGGCGGATGGCGCGGCCGGCCCCGCCCATGCGGGCGGGGCAAGGCCGATCATGCCCGCCGCCATGAAGCGCCGCCTGCATAGGGACATGGGCTTCCGGCTGTCGCCCGGCCCGTTGCGGTCATTCATTCGTTCATCCGTCCGGCCGTCCATCCATCCATCCATCCATACAGGGCATTTTCCCATAGCATTTCCACTGAGCGCCGGTTCGGCGGACATGCTCTGCGTTGTTACTTTATCGAGCACCTTCTCCTGTTCAAACGATTCCGGTTGAACGGAATCTGCTCTATCCGGCACTCCGAAGCCTTTTCCGTGCGTGGGACCGGGGCCGGGACCGAAACCGGGGCGGGCGGAACGTCGGGAGCCGAACTGAAGCGCGGCCCGGCCGTCAGGAGGAGGGGAGGTGGGTGACCGGGAGGCTCTTCCGGTCCTTGATCGTCTCCATGGAAATATAGGCCGATATTTCGTGGATCTCGAGGCGCGATATCAGGTTTTTGTAGATCGTGTCATAATATTCGACGTTCGGCAGGACGATCTTGAGAATATAGTCGAAATTGCCGGTGACGCGATGGACTTCGACGATTTCGTCGATGTCGCTGACGGCGCTGCGGAACCGGTCCGGCCAGTCCTTGGTATGATTGGCGACCTTGATCACCGCCATCATGGTGGTGGGCAAATTGAGGCGCGCCTGGTTCAGCAGCAGCAGGCTGCCCCTGATATAGCCGTCCTGCCGGAGGCGGGCGAGGCGGCGCGAGCAGGCGGCCTGCGACAGGTTGACCCGTTCGGCCAGTTCGGACAGGGGCATGCAGGCATCGGATTGATGGATCCTGAGGATCTGCCTGTCACGTTCGTCGAGCATGGGGGCGGTCCTGTTGCAGGCGGCGGCTATGGGGCGGGAGATCCGGAATGGTCATCGCTGATCGGGCCCTGTGACGTCCGGGGTCAGCTTATCATTCCAAAAATGGATAGCAATGCAATAATCATGCCGTATGGGCATTTTCGGCTTGCGGCGCGGCCGGCGATGGACATAGGCTTGGCCCATGACGATGGACACGCTGGATTTCAAGCAACTGGAAGCGTTCTGCGCGGTCATGTCGACCGGCGGGATCACCGGGGCGGCGCGGCTGCTGGGCCGGTCGCAGCCGAACGTGTCGCGCCTGATCCAGGAACTGGAAAGCGTGCTGGGCTTTACGCTGTTCCTGCGCAACGGTCCGCGGATTTCGCCGACGGAGCATGCGCTGCAGTTCCATCCGGAGGCGGAACGGCTGGTCAGTGCCTTCCGCCATGTCCGCGAGCGGGCGGAAGCGATCGCGGGGGGACGGGCGCCGTCCTTCGAGATCAGCGCCATTTCGTCGCTGGCCGTCAGTCTGGTGCCGCCGGCGCTGGCCTGCATTCCGTCCGAGATGATGCCGCAGGCCCTGCACGTGCAGGTGACGGTGGTGGACCGGGTGACGCAGGCGGTCGCGGCCGGGGCGGCGGATTTCGGCCTGGCGAGCTTTCCGCTGAGTTATCCGGGGCTGGACGTGAAGTGGATCGGCGAGTCCCCCAGCGTGGCGGCGCTGCGCCGGGACGATCCGCTGGCGAGGAAAATGGTGATTCCGCTTGCATCCTTTCTGGACCGCACGCTGATCACCATGTCCAATCCGTTCAAGCTGCGCTATCGGATCGACCGGGTGTTCGAGGCGGCGGGGATCGTGCCCAGGACCATCCTGGACACCAATACCGGGGCGGCGGCGCTGGCGCTGGCCCGCGAGGGGCTGGGGGTGGCGATCGTCGATCCCGCGACGGCCTATGGCATGCCGTTCCGCGACCTGGTGCTGCGCCCGCTGGAGGCGCGGATTCCGTTTTTCTTCGGGGCCATCGCGGGGGCGTCGCGTCCCCTGTCGCCGGCCCTGGCGATGTTTTCCGATGCCGTCCTGGCGGCGGCCGAGCGGCTTCTTCCCGATTTTCGCCTGCATGAGACATTGAGCGCCGACCTGCTGGAAGATGCTCTGTACGGCGAACATCCTGTGCAAGAGTAGAGAATTCCATGACGACCATGATGGCGGAGCCGTGCGGCCCCGCGGAGATCGCAGGCGGTCTGGACCGGCTGGAAGAGCGGGTACGGCAGGACCTGGACTGGCTGGAACTGCCGGCGAAGAACTGGGTGCCGGAACGGCGCCTGGAGGGACAGGTGGTGCGCGACGTCGTCATCATCGGCGGCGGCATGGCTGGATTGACGGTGTCGGGCACGTTGCTGCGCTATGGCGTGCGGAACCAAATCGTCTATGACCGCGAACCGGCGGGGCGCGAGGGGCCATGGGTGCGCTATGCCCGCATGCGCACCCTGCGCTCGCCCAAGACCCTGCCGGGGCCGTGCATGGGCCTGCCGTCACTGACCTTTCGCGCCTGGTACGAGGCGCGGTTCGGCGCCGATGCCTGGATCGCGCTGACGCGGATCCCGCGCGAGACCTGGATGGAATATCTGGGCTGGCTGCGGCGGATTCTGGAATTGCCGGTGCAGAACGAGACGGAACTGGCCGGGGTCGCGGCGCATGACGACGGCTTGCTGGCGCTGACCGTGCGGCGGGCCGGCGTGGAGGAGCGCGTCCTGTGCCGGCACCTGGTGCTGGCGACCGGACGGGACGGGCTGGGCGGCGCCTATGTGCCGCCGGTCATCGCCGCCCTGCCGCGGGCCTGCTACGCGCATTCGTCCGAGCCGATCGATTTCGCGGCGCTGCGGGGGCGGCGGGTCGTGGTCGTGGGGGCCGGCGCGTCGGCGATGGACAATGCGGCGACCGCCCTGGAGATGGGCGCGGCGCGGGTGGATCTGCTGATCCGCCGGAAAGATCTGCCGCGTGTCAACAAATTTACCGGAATCGGCAGCGCCGGCGTGGTACACGGATTCGTCGGGCTGCCGGATGCGTGGAAATGGCGGTTCCTGGACTACACGCTGGCGGCGCAGACCCCGCCGCCCCGGCCGAGCACGTTGCGCGTGTCGCGCCACGAGAACGCGCATTTTCATCTGAATTGCGCGCTGCGCGCGATTGCCGTCGAGAACGGGGCGTTGCGGATCGAGACGTCGCGCGGGACGTTGGGGGCGGATTTCATCATCGCGGCCACCGGCTTTGCCGCCGATATGGGACGGCGCCCGGAATTCGCCGGTTTTGCCGACAAGGTCCGGCTGTGGGGCGACCGGTTCCGGCCGGAGGCGGCGGACATGCCATCGGGCGGGCTGAATGCGGAACTGGCCGGATCGCCCGACCTGGGGCCGGGGTTCGCGTTTCAGGAGCGCGAGGAAGGATGCTGTCCGTTCCTGAAATATATTCATTGTTTCTGTTTCCCGGCGACCTTGTCGCATGGCAAGGTCAGCGGGGATATTCCGGCGATCAGCGAGGGGGCCGACCGGCTGGCGCGGCAGGTGGTCAGGAGCCTGTTCGTGGAAGATCGCGCCGTACACTACGAAAATCTGGAAAGTTTTTCGGTCGCCGAACTGCAGGGCGATGAATGGGTGGATGCGCCGCTGCCGCAGGAGGCATGAAGGAGAGGTTCGGTCGGCCCGCGCCGATCTTTGCGGGCCGGGAGGATGGCGCAGCGATGCGCGTTTGAGGGGAAAGGCGGCGGATTCGTTCCGCAGGATCGGGCTGGAGTGCAAAAACCTTGCGGCGCCGCATCCATTTTATAACGATAACGCAACATAATTGTTCGTTGTATATGGTATATGTTTTATAAATCGACCCGGCCGGGCGCCGGGGTCTGATTAATCACTGAATTAAATAGTATAATCAAAATAAATCATATTGACCCGAGTATAATGCCGATATAGGCGTATTGCACAGTTTGTGGTGGGGTTATGAGAGCGACGTCGGATAACGAGAAACCGGGTGGCGGAAGGCAGGGTGGCCGGGGGCTGGCCGTGCTGGCCGCCATTTCGGGCAATGCCTTCGAATGGTACGATTTCGGTGCCTTCGGTTTCATGACGCCGGTGATCAGCGCGCTGTTCCTTCCGAAGGCGCAACTGGGCGAGGCGACCGTCGTGCTGTTGACCACCGCGCTGTTCGGGGTGGGATTCGTGACGCGCCCGCTGGGGGGGATCGTGCTGGGGCTGTATGGCGACCGCCATGGGCATCAGCGGGCGATGGTGCTGGGCATGGTGATCATGGCGGCGGCGATGGCGTTGATGGCCTTCGCGCCGCCCTATCGCACCGGGGGAATCGTGTCGGTGGCGATCGTGGTCGTGGCGCGCCTGCTGCAGGGGTTTTCGGTGGGCGGCGAGTTCGCGACCTCGACCACCAGCCTGATCGAGATGGCGCCGCCGGGGCGGCGGGGTTTCTTCGGGTCGTGGCAGATGACGGGACAGGTGCTGGCGCAGATCATGGGGGCGGCGCTGGGATATGCCGTCACGACCCTGTTCAGCCATGCGCAGCTTTATGCCTATGCCTGGCGTATTCCGTTCCTGTTCGGCCTGGCGATCCTGCCGCTGGTGTTCGTGCTGCGGCGCCTGGGGGCGGCCCGGCGGCATGCGGGTGCGTTCGCGGCGGATGCCGGCGCCTCGGCGGGCACCGCGCTGGCCAGCCTGCTGGGGCAGCGGCGGCAGATCCTGACCGGGATGGGGCTGGTCGCGGCCAGCACGGTGTCGTTCTATATCATCTATGCCTATGTCGTGACCTATGCCACGACGATCCTGCACCTGCCGATGGCCCATTCCTATCAGGTGCAACTGGTCGCGGCGGGCGCGATGGTGCTGGTGGTGCCGTTCAGCGGCTATCTGTCCGACCTGTATGACAGGCGGACGATCATGACGGCGTCGCTGCTGCTTTATGCCGTCATGACCCTGCCGCTCTATGCCTGGCTGGTGGCCGCGCCGTCGATCGCCCGGCTGGTGGTGGTGCAGATCGCGCTGTCGGTCACCAGCGGCATGTTCCTCGGCACCTACTGCACCTTTCTGGTCGAGCTGGTGTCGCGCGAGGCGCGGGCGACGGCGCTGGCGGTGATGAACAATGTGGTGGTGCTGCTGGTCGGCGGCTTTGCGCAGTTCATCGTCACCTGGCTGGTCCGGGTGTCGGGGCTGAAGATCGCGCCGTCCTTCTTCGTGCTGGGCGGGGTGCTGATGGGATTGGCGGCGCTGGCCAGCCTGCCCGCGCGGCGGCCGCGGATGCGTGGCGCCGAATGTGCCCGTTCGGGCGCGTGACGGACGGGCCGTGATCCGGACTGAGTCCCGGTAGCGGGCATGGGCTTTGGGGCACGCGCTCTGGGGCATGCGCTCTGGGGCACGCGCCGGCCGGAACGTTAAAATGTTACGATATAACAATTAAATGACCTTGTTCGTGATGCAGGAGAGAGCGATGCGCAAAGACCAGTTGCTGGCCACCACGATTGCGGCCACCCTTGTGACCACCGCCGCGATGGCGCCGGCCGGGCCGGCCCGGGGGGCGAGCCAGCCCCCGCCCGGCAGCGCGGCCCCGGCCGCACCGGCGGTGAAGAAGGTGCCGTCCGGAAATCCGGCCGGGACGGGGACGGGGGCGCGGGTTGCGCCTTCGGTCGAGGAAGTCGATGTGCGGGGCGCCATTTATCGCCACACGGGCGGCGGATTGATGTCGCGCGAGACCGCGCCCAAGGCGATCAGCGCGGTGACGCAGGCCTATATCGGACGGCAGAGCCCGAGCGCCACCGCGCTGACGCTTGTCTCCATGATGCCGGGGGTGAATTTCGCCGCGGCCGATCCGATGTCGGCCACCGACCAGGCGGACATGTCGTCGCGCGGCGTGGACCAGCCGGAGATCGGCTATATCTTCGAATCGGTGCCGTTGAATTTCTCGCTGACCGGCAACCCGAACACCACGGCCTGGGCGGATTCGGAGAACATGGCGCGGATTTCCTTCGCCCAGGGGGCGTCGGAGATCCAGGACCCGACCTTCAGCGAGGTGGGGGGATTGCTGCGGGCGGGCATGCGCGATCCGGCGGACAATTTCGGCGGCGCGTTCGATGCGAGCTATGGCAGTTTCGACATGCATCGCGAGTTCGTGCGGCTGGATAGCGGCTATATCGGTCATAGCGGGGTGAAGGCCTATATCTCGTTCTCCGACATGATGGTGCGGAACTGGCGCGGCCTGGGGCCGAACCACCGGCGGCACGTCGATTTCAAGGCCGTCAAGGACTGGTCCGCCGACAGCCATACCAGCCTGGCGGTGACCTATAACGATCTGCTGAAATCGGCCTATACCCAGCCGACGATGGCGCAATGGCTGAAGCAGGGGGTGAACTACAATTATCCGGGCACCTATACCCCGGGGCAGACGACCTATTACAAGAACTTCATCAATGTGTGGCAGGCGATCGTCGTCAGCATGCCGTCGGACCTGCGGCTGACGCGGCATCTGCGCCTGAACGTCACGCCCTATATGTCCTGGGCGCGGGGCTATGCGCCGGCCGGGACGCTGCTGAACGTGGCGGGGAATTACTACGGCCGCAGTTTCTATCCGGAGAATCTGGGCTTTGCGCCGACCAACGCCGCGCATACCCAGTTCAACGCCATCAGCACAAACGTGATCCAGGATACCTATGCCGGGTTCAACACCTTTCTGACCGCGCATTACGGGCGGTCGGAGACGCTGTTCGGCTATTGGTACAATTTCGACAACGGGCATATGGATTATTTCTACCAGGGGGTCGGCGCGAACGGGATCGCGCCCGATCCGACCGGGGAGAAGGCGATCACCTTCGCCAACGGGGTGCGGCTGTCCAACCAGCTCGGCAACATCACGACGCAGACCAATGCGCTGTACGTGTCCGAGAAGATCGGCCTGATTCCCGATCACCTGGATCTGTATGCGGGGTTCAAGGAGGTGATGATGAGCCGCGATGCCCAGAACCAGATTCCGGGCACGGCCTATGTCCATGCCAACAGCGCGCATCCGCTGCCGCGCGTGTCGCTGAACTGGCGGCTGAACGACACGCATCAGTTCTTCATCGACGCGACGACGAATTTCCGAGTTTCGCCGGGGAACAATCTGTTTACCTCCTATAACATCAATAACGGGCATATCGCCCATCAGGGCGCCGCGGGGCCGGACGAATATGCGATCGGCGAGGAGGTGGGCTATCGCTATAACGGGCCGGTGCTGGCGTCGGTCACCTTCTTCAACACCAACATCACCAACCGCCAGATCGTGACCATCATCAACGCCAACCAGATTTCGGGCACGGTCAGCGGCGGTGGCCAGACCAATCGCGGCGTGGACGGCGAGGTGGCGACCAGGCCGTTCCATCACGTGACGGCCTATGTCTCGGGCGAGTATCTGCACGCCACCGAGGACAATAATATCCGCGCGATCGCGACCAGCGGCCTGGTGGATTACCTGCCGTCGGCCGGGAAGATCGCGGTGCGCAGCCCGAAATGGCAGGCGGCGCTGGGCCTGGCCTATGATGATGGCATGTTCTTCGGCGACATGAACCTGAAACATATCGCGTCGCAATATTCGACCTTCATGGATGACGAGAAGATGCCCGCCTATACCAACGTCAATATGAGCGTGGGGGTGCGCGGGTCGGATTGGGGATGGCTGAAGCGTCCGGAATTCCGGCTGAACTTCATCAATGTCGGGGATGCGCATTACCTGTCGGGCGTGGCGAGCCCGGTGGCGACCGCCAGGGGCGCGCGTGGCATCTATGGCGGCAAGATCGCGGCGGGCAGCGCGTCGTACTATGTCGGACCCGGCTTTGCCATGCTGGGCACGATTTCGACCTCGTTCTGAGCCATAGGGGAGAGAGGAGAAGGCATGATGCGGAAATCGTCCATTGGGCTGAGGGTGGCGCTGGGAATGCTGGCCGGCGTGGCAGGGGTGGGGCCGGCGGGGTGGGCCGCCCCCGCCGGACCTGCCTTTGCCGCGAGACGGGATGCCGCCTGGCGCCTGGCGGGGGAAGTCGCGTTTCCGGACGTCAAAAGCGGGCCCTATTCGGATTACGTGACGACGGATACGCGGCGGCACCGCGTCTTCACGACCATGCAGGCCAGCAAGGAGGTGGTGGTGTCCGATTACGAATCGGACAAGGTGATCAAGGTGATTCCCGGATTCGGCAACCCGCACGGCGTGGTCTATCGCGGCGATACGGACCGGCTTTATGTGTCGGACGGGGCGGGAAAAATCGAGGTGTATGACGGCGCCAGCTATGCGCACCTGAAGACCATCGCGCTGCGGCCGGGGGTGGATGGCGTCGTCTATGACCCGCAGGACAAGAGACGGATCTATGTCGCCAATGGCGGCGACGATGCGGGCGAGGCGACGGCGCATCTGTCGGTGATCGACACCGACCTGGACCGGGTGGTGGCGGACTGGGTTTTTCCGACCCCGGTGCTGGAGCAGGGAGTGATCGATCATGCGGAGGGGCGGATGTATCTGAACCTGCCGATGAAGGCCGCGCTGGCGGTTATCGACCTGAAAAGCGGGCGGATCGCGGCGCAATGGGCGGTGCCGTCCTGCGGCAGGAACATGTCGGTCGCCCTGTCGCGCGCCTGGAACCGTCTGTTCGTCGCCTGCCGCAACAGTTCGATGCGCGGGGTGATCGTCGCGTTCGACCTGAAGACGGGGGCGGTCAGCAAGGTGCTGCCGTCGCGCGGGTGGATCGACAGTCTGTGGCTGGACGAGAAGCGGCGGCGGATCGTCGATTCCTCGGGCGACGGGGTGGTGGAGACCTATGTCTATACCCCGGATGACGCCGCCTCGGGCGTTTCGGGCCCGGGTGGGCGGTCGGGCGGGCAGTATCGGAAGGCCGACGATGTGGAGACGTCGGTGATGGCCAAGACCAGCTATTTCGACCCGGTGGCGGATCGCCTGTTCGTCTCGGTGCCGCATCTGGGTTTTCCGACCGACTATGCGAAGGTGATGATATTCCGGCCCGTCGAATAGAAACGGCCAGGTCTTTCCCTTGTACGTAAACACAAAAACATCACGAGGTTGTTCATGAGCTGGATATTACGGATGCGGGCCCTGGCGTGTGTCGCCGGACTGGCGGCGTCTGTCGCGTCGCCCGCCATGTGGTCTGCGGTCTCGTCCGCCCGGGCCGATGAAATCCATCAGGACGGGCCGACCACGCTGGCGATCTTCTATCGGGCCAAGCCGGCGGACCGGCCGGCCTTTCGCCGCTATCTGCTGGATCGCGAACTGGACCGGCTGGCCGCGTGGAAGAAGGGCGGCGTGCTGAAGAATTACCAGATCCTGTATAATCCCTATGTGGATTCCGAGACCTGGGATGCCGCGGCCCTGCTGGAGTTTCCGTCCTATGCCCAGGTGGGGCAGTGGCAGGCGATCGAGCAGACCGCGCCGGGCGGGCTGGATGCGGCGGGGCTGGCGCTGGCCCGGCCGGTGCAGACCTATTCGCTGGATCTGCGCTGGACCGAGGGGGGCGGCGATCCGAACCGGGGGATCTATTACATCATCAACTACACTGTGGGGAACGACGAGAACTGGAAGAAGTGGGACGTTTCCTTCAAGGGGTACGGGCTGCCGCAGATGCATGGCTGGATCCACGACAAGGCGTTGATCAGCTATCGGATGTATACCAACCGCTATGATTCCGGCGACCGGTGGGACGAATTGCTGCTGCTGCAATATCGCGACCTGGCCGCGCTGGGGCAGCGGGACGCGGAAATGGCCAAGGTGCGGGCCGAACTGGCGCGGGATCCGAATTTCAAGCCGCTGATCGACCATGTCCATGCGTTCCATACCGAGGGCAATGACGTGCTGGGCGTCCCGCTGGTGAAATGAGCGGGGTGCGATTCCTCGGTGAGGCGGAGCGGCATCCGCCCGCGCTGCGGGCGGTGCACTGGCTGACGGCGGGGCTGGTGGCGTGTCTGTTCGCGACGAACTGGCTGCGCGAGGGAAGTGCGCATGGCAGCGCGATCCGGAAATTCTGGCTGCAGAGCCATGAATTGGCCGGATGCGCGGTCTTCGGGCTGACGCTGCTGCGGTTGGGGCTGCGGCTGGGGCTGCGCAAGGCGGGCGGGACGGCGCGTCCGGCGCGGATGCTGCATGGCGTGTTTTACGGGTTCCTGCTGATGCTGCCGGTCTTCGGCCTGCTCTGGGCGCTGTTCGGGGCGTCGGCGAAAATCGCGTTCTGGACCTTGCCGGCCCCGGCGGCGCGGAATCCGGCGGTGGTCGACCTGGCCAGCAGGATCCACAGCCATGTCGTGGCCTATGTCTTTCTGGCGCTGATCGGCATACATGGGTTGGCGGCGGCGTGGCATGGGCTGGTCCGGCGGGACGGGGTGGTGCGGCGGATGTGGTGAGTGCTTGCGGGCGCGCAAGGATGGGGGTGGCGGGTGCGTCTTGTTCTTTTTTGAAAAAAAGAACCAAAAAACTTTTGGACATTTGAGAGAATGTGCTGGGAGCGCGCAAAGCTCCAAAACGAATAAAAGTCTTTTTGCTTCTTTTTCTTCAGAAAAAGAAGAGACTTTCACGGTTGGCTCCATAGGACCGGAGGACGAAGAATTTGGTGATATCGCGAAGGGATGTCGCGAAACTGGGGGCGTCCCTGCTGCTGGCGCCGGCGGGGGTGCGGGCGGCGCGGGGGGCGGCCGTGCCGTGGTGGAAGCGGGCGGTGGCCTATGAGATCTATCCCCGGTCCTTCCAGGACGGGAACGGGGACGGGATCGGCGATTTTCGCGGCATGGCCGCGCGGGTCGATCATCTGGCCGACCTGGGCGTCGATGCGGTGTGGGTCGCGGCCTGTTTCGATTCGCCCAATGCCGACAACGGGTATGATGTGCGGGATTATCGCAGGATCATGCCCGATTTCGGCACGATGGCGGATTTCGACCTGTTTCTGTCGCGCGCGCGGGCGCGGGGCATCCATGTCATCCTGGACATGGTGTTCAACCATACCAGCGACGAGCATGAATGGTTCGTGCGGAGCCGGCAGTCGCGGGACGACCCGTATCGCGATTTCTATATCTGGCGCGACGGGCGCGACGGCGGACCGCCCACCGACTGGCAGGCGGCGTTCGGCGGTCCGGCCTGGCAGTTCGACGCGCGGACGGGGCAATATTACCTGCATACCTTCGTGGCCAAGCAGCCCGACCTGAATTGGGAGAATCCGAAGGTCCGGGCGGCGTTGTACGATATCCTGCGCTTCTGGGCGGCGAAGGGGGTCAGCGGGTTCCGTTTCGATGCCATTACCAGCCTGGCCAAGCCGTCGGCGATGCGCGACTTGACGCCGGCGCAGCGGGCGGGTTCGGGCGCGTTCGCCGAGATCGGGCCGCGCCTGGAGGGGTATCTGCACGACATGTACACGCATGTCTTTGCCGGGACCGACCTGTATACGGTGGGCGAGGCGTGGGGCGCGCCGCACGCGGCCATTGCCGCGATGACCGACGACCGGCGCGGCGGGCTGAATTCGGCCTTTCGGTTCGACCTGCAGTTGCAGGACATCAGGGGCTGGCGCAAGACGCCGTGGCGGCTGGAGGCGATGCGCGCCTTCAATGCCGACAATGCGTTCGACGACGATCCGCATGTCTGGCCGCTGGTCTATCTGGAGGATCACGATTTTCCGCGGGCGGTGTCGCGCTATGGTTCGGCGCGGCCGGAATTCCGCGAGCGGTCGGCCATGCTGCTGGCGACGATGCTGCTGTCGCTGAAGGGTACGCCCTTCATCTATCAGGGCCAGGAAATCGGCATGGCCAATTATCCGTTCACCGCCATCGACCAGTATCGCGACGTGGCCGCGCATCAAGGCTGGCGCGACGAGGTGCTGTCCGGGCGGGTGCCGGCGGCGACCTATCTGGCCAATCTGGCGCAGAGCAGCCGGGACAATGCGCGCACGCCGATGCAATGGGACGGGTCGGCGCATGCGGGCTTTACCACCGGGGTGCCGTGGCTGGCGGTCAATCCCGACCATGTGCGGGTCAATGTCGCGGCCCAGCAGGGGGTGGCGGGGTCGGTCCTGTCCTTCTATCGGCGGATGATCGCCTTGCGTCGCGCGCAGTCCTGCCTGGCGACGGGACGTTACCAGGACGTGAGTCCGGAGGGGCGGCAGGGGGATGTGGACCGTCCGGGGGGCCGCACCGGGGGCCTCTATGCCTATCTGCGGCGGGATGAGGCCGGGGCGGCGCTGGTGGTGCTGAATTTTTCGGATGCGGCGGCGCGCTATGCGCTGCCGGACGGCATGGCGGCGGAGCGGGTGCTGATCGGCAACCTGCCGCACCCGGCGGCGGCTGTGGGCGGGGTGCTGGCGCTGCGGCCGTGGGAGAGCGTGATCTACGCGGTGCGGCCCGGCTAGAGCCATATCCATTCACAATGGTTCACGGATATGGCTCTAGCTCTTTGTTTTAATGAGCATCTTTATCCGACCGGATGAGTCCATCCGGTCGGATGATGCTCTAGGGCTGAAAGGACTGGTCGGCAGGGGGGATGCGGCCGGGGCGCCGCACGATTTTGGGGCGTGACGGCCGAGGTGCAAGCGGTCAAAGATGCGGCCATGAGCGTGTATCATGCCGATCTGCCTGCCCTGAATCCCAACGGGGCTCTTGCCACCCGCGAAGAGCGTCATGCCAGGGGCATGGCCCTGCGCAAGACGTTGCCGCGCCGGGGCCATGCGGAATGGGCGCCGGCCGGCGACCGGGGCGACCCGGTGGCGATCCTGGAGCGTCAGGGCGCCGGGCGGATCGCCAGCCTGCTGCCGGTGCGCTATGCGCGCATGGCGGCCTCGCCGTTCGCGTTCCTGCGCGGGGCGGCGGCGGTGATGGCGGCGGACCTGGCGCATACCGCCTGGGCCGGGCCGCGCGTGCAGAGCTGCGGGGATTGCCATCTGGCGAATTTCGGCAGCTATGCCTCGCCCGAGGGGCAGCCGGTTTTCGACCTCAACGATTTCGACGAGACGCTGCCCGCGCCGTTCGAATGGGATATCAAGCGGTTGGGGGCCTCGCTGGTGCTGGCGGGGCTGGAGGCGGGGCTGTCGGAGGACAAGGCGCGCGGCCTGGCCGAGGCGGCGGCGCGGGCCTATGCGGGGGAGATGGAGCGTCTGGCGCCGCTGACGCCGATGGAGATCTGGACCAATCGGATCGACCTGATGGCGGCGATCGACGATTTTTCCGACCGGAAGGCGCGGCGGCGGGTGCGCGCGCTGCTGGAGGCGCGGCTGGAGAGCGCGACGCTTCATTTCGGGCTGGTGGCCGACGACCGGGGGGCGCCTTCGCTGCGCGAGAAGCCGCCGCTGGTGATGCGCCTGCCGGAGAATGACGACGCGGTGCGGGGGGCCTTTGCCCGCTATGTCGCCACCCAGCCGCCCGAGCGCGGGATCCTGCTGTCGCGCTATCGGCTGCGGGATGTGATCTTCAAGGTCGTCGGGGTGGGCAGCGTGGGGACGTTCTGCGCCATCGGCCTGTTCGCCACCGCGGACGGCGACACGCTGCTGCTGCAGATCAAGGAGGCGCAGGATTCGGTGCTGGCGCCGTTCGCCGGGGCGTCGAATTTCCGCAACCAGGGGCAGCGGGTGGTGACGGGCCAGCGCATCATGCAGGCGGCGGCCGATGCGTTCCTAGGCTGGACCCACAGTGCCGAGCAGGACGAGGCGGAGGATATCGTCCGTTCGTCGGGCCATTCCTTGAGCCATTCATTATCGGGGGCGGGGCGGCAATTCTATGTCCGCCGGGTGAAGGATACGCGGCTGGCGGCGGTGGGCGCCGAGTTCGTCGCGGATTCGCTGCCGGATTACGCGCCGCTGTGCGGCCGTACCCTGGCGCGGGCGCACGCGCGCACCGGCGACGTGGTGATGCTGTCGGCCTATCTGGGCCGGGGGCGGGCTTTCGCCGAGGCGATCGGCGCGTTCTCGGTGCTGTATGCCGAGCAGACGCGCCGGGACTGGAGCCTGTTCAAGGAGGCGATCGCGGCTGGACGGCTGCCCGCCTGGTCCGGGGCCGCCTGACCGGCGGCCCGGGGACGATGGGGATGCTGGGGGCGCGATTGACGCACCTGATGCGGGGCCTGGCGGCGCGGGGCTCCGGGGGGATGCGGGCCGCCGGAGAGATGCGGGTCGCCTGGGCGAAGGACGCGCTGGCGGGGCTGACCCTGGCCTCGATGAACATTCCGCAGGTGCTGGGCTATACGCGCATCGCGGTCATGCCGGCCGTCACGGGCCTGTATACCGTTCTGCTGCCGCTGGTCGCGTTCGCCGTGCTGGGATCGTCGCGCCACCTGGTGGTGGCGGCGGATTCGGCGACGGCGGCGATCTTCTCGAGCGCGCTGGCGCCGATGGCCGCGCCGGGCAGTCCACATTACGTGGCGCTGGTGGGGATGCTGACCCTGCTGTGCGCGGGGTTCCTGCTGGTGGCGCGGCTGTTTCGGCTGGGGTTCCTGGCGGATTTTTTCTCGCGCACCGTGCTGGTCGGGTTTCTGGCCGGGGTGGGGGTGCAGGTGGGCATCGCCATGAGCCGCGACATGCTGGGGGTGGCGGCGCCGGCCCATGACCCGTTGCTGCAACTGGTGCAGGTGGCGCGGGCGCTGCCGCGGGCGCAGGGGCTGACCGCCGCGATCTCGGCCCTGGTGGCGGCGATATTGCTGGCGGGCGACAGGCTGGCGCCGCGGGCGCCGCTGGCGATGGTGGCGGTGATCGGGGGAATCGCGGCCAGCCGGGCGTTCGGCCTGGCGGGGCGCGGGGTGGCGGTGATCGGGCCGATCGCGGGCGGGTTGCCGGCTTTCGGCGTGCCGGACGTGAACTGGAACGAGGCGATCGGGCTGCTGCCGGCGGCGATGTCCTGCGTCTTCGTCGTCATCGCGCAGAGCGCGGCCACCGCGCGGGCCTTCGCCCTGCGGTTCCATGACACCCTGGACGAGAATGCCGACATACTGGGCCTGAGTGCCGCCAACGCGGCGGCGGCGTTGAGCGGGGCCTTCGTCGTCAACGGCAGCCCGACCCAGACGGCGATGGCGGTGCGGGCGGGCGCGCGCAGCCAGCGGGCGCAGATCGTCTTCGCGCTGGCGACCCTGCTGGTGCTGCTGATGCTGACGGGGCCGTTGCGCGACCTGCCGCGCTGCGTGCTGGCCGCGATCGTCTTCACGGTGGCGATCGGCATGATCGACTGGCGGGCGATGTGGGCGATCCGGCGCGAAAGTCCGGGGGAGTTCCGCCTGGCCATGATGACCGCCGCCGCGGTGGTCGGGATCGGGGTGGAGCAGGGGATCTTCCTGGCGATCGCGCTGTCGCTGTTTCGCCATGTGCGCCATTCCTATCGCCCGCATACGATGGTGCTGCGCCAGGACCCGGAGACGGGGCAACTGGAGCCGGCGCCGGTGACGGCGGACGGGCAGATCGCGCCCGGCCTGGTAGCCTATCGCTTCGGCGCCGACCTGTTCTATGCCAATTGCGCGCGCTTCACCGACGACGTGCATCTGCTGGTCGACCACGCACCCGTGCCGGTGCGCTGCCTGGTGGTGGATGCCAGCGCGATCACCGACATCGATTTTTCGGCGGCCGGGGCGCTGCGCGACCTGCTGGCCGAATTGCGCGGGCAGGGCGTGTCGGTGCTGTTCGGGCGGGTCAGCCCCTATCTGCGCGCCGACATGGAGCGGCATCGGATCATCGCGGCTGAGGACCCGCATGCCAATTTCGCGTCGCTGCATCCGGCGCTGGCGGCGGCACGGGAGATCGTCCGGGCCGGCGCCGAGGGCGCGCCGGCGCGGACGTGATCCCGCGCGCGGGGGCGGGGCCGTCGTGGTCCGGGGTCATCGGGGGCCGGGGCCATCACATTCGCACGACCTGGCGCGGCGCGGCGTATCGCCCCGGAGCGGCGGGCTTGCGGGGCGGGGCGGGGGTGAACATCTGCCCCGGCATCATTGTCTGGAGGGGAGGCGTGTCATGCTTGCCAGGGACATCATGACATCTTCGGTCATCGGAATCGCGCCGACCGATACGATCGACAAGGCGATGTCGGTGATGTTGTCGCGCGGGGTCAGCGGCTTGCCGGTCATCGCCGAGGACGGCGCGCTGCTGGGCATGCTGACCGAGGGCGACCTGTTGCGGCGCAGCGAGCTGGAGACCGAGCCCAGCCATTCCTGGCTGGGCGAATTGCTGCGCTCGCCCGGGCGGGCGGCGGCGGAATATGTGCATACCCACAGCCGTCACGTGGCCGACGTGATGACGGACGAGCCGGTGACGATCGCCCCGGACGCCAGCCTGCGCGAGGCGGTGGACGTGATGAGCAGCCGCCGGGTGAAGCGCCTGCCGGTGGTGGAGGATGGCCGGGTGGTGGGAATCCTGTCCCGGGCGGATGTGCTGCGCGCCCTGCTGCGGACGGTGCCGCGGGAGCCGGGTGCGGCGACGGATGCCGAGATCGAGCAGGAGATCGTCGCGGAATTTCAGCGCCAGGCCAAATGGGCGGGCGAGGATTTCGTGCATGTCAGCGTGCAGAATGGCGTGGTCGAACTGACCGGCACCATCATGGACGAGCGGCTGCGCACGGCCGCCCGCGTGGCGGCGGAAAATACCCGCGGCGTGGTGGCGGTCGAGGATCATCTGGTCGCGGTGCAGCCGATGACGGATGCGGCCATGCCGATGTCCATCTGAGCGGCACGGCGCCTGGCGGTGCCGGGTCAGGAACCGACGGCGAGGGCGCTGACGGTAGGGGCGCTGGAGGTGCTGGAGAGGGCGGTGAACCCCAGGCGGCCCAGATAGGCGAGGCGGGTGGCGGGCACGATGTCGCCGATATGCCCTTCCAGGATGCGGGCATAGCCGGTGATGGCGGTTTCGATCAGCGCGGAGCCGGCGGCGATGCCGGTGAACAGGGTCCCGACCTCGTCGCGCAGGTGCCATATGTCGCCGCGCAGGCAGGCATGTTCGGCATGGCGGAAGCCGGGGACGATGTCCTTCAGCACCGGGGTGAGGAGTTCGGTGGCGTCGATCGCATGGCGGACGAAGGCGTTGCATTGCTCGTCGGGCACGAAATAGCCGGCGGCGTCGCCCTGCAGCATCATCAGGCCGGGGCGCGGCTTCCTGTCCTGCAGCAGGCGGGTGCGCACCACGATCCGCTGGGTGTCCGAGCCGGTTTCCGAGGTGACCAGGAGCGTGCCGACCGGCGTGGCCAGAAGGTCGGGCGTGACGCGCATGCGCGACAGGGGAATGGTCGCCAGAATGATCATGTGCGCCTTCTTTTTGGTCTCGGCCGTGTCGGGGCATAACCATCGGCGCGCATGGCGGTTGCATGGCGGCCGGAGGAGGCGTCGGGCGGTCAGCGCCCGGGACGATCCAGCATCAGGCAGGGCACGTCGCGATAGGTCGTCCGGCCGAAGATCCGGTAGCTGAGATGCTGGGCCAGGCGCAGGGATGGGGCATTGTCGGGCTGGATGAGGCAGACCGTGCGTGCCGGCGCGTGGGTGCGCGCCAGCCAGTCGTGGGCGGCGCGGACGGCTTCCTGCGCCAGGCCGCGCCCGTGGGTGGCGCGGGTCATGATCCATGCGGCCTCGGGTACGCCGTCGAAGTCCGGTCCGAGGCCGCGATGGAAATCGGCCAGTCCGACCTCGCCCAGGAAGCGGCCGTCGGCGCGGTCGGTGACCGCGAACAGGCCGTAGCCCAGCAACGCCCAATGGCCGGCATAGCGCAGCAGGCGATTCCATGCGTCCTCACGCGTGGGGGCCGGGGCGGAGATGAAGCGGAACAGGTCGCGGTCGCGGAACATCGCGTACCAGTCTTCGAAATCCGCGATGCGGTGCGGGCGCAGGATCAGCCGGGATGTTTCGATCATGGCGTGATGCCATCAGCCGCCGTGGCCGGTGTCAAGCGCGGCGTGAACGACGTTGCGATTCCATTCGGGTTTTTCGAAATCCCGGCGGTTCTCTTGTCTCTTTCGCGTGATGCCGGGGGGCGGATCTTTAACGGCGCGGGGTGTGGATTACATCTCGGCCGTATCTCGGGCTGGGGAGGTTGGCCGTGTTGCAACTTATGGAGCCGCATCGCGCGTTCAAATGGGAACGGCGGGCGGTGCCGTCCATGCTCGATCAGGTCGGCATGGCGTTGTTGATCCTGTTTACCATCGGCTGCGTGATCCTGTTGCTGTTCCTGGGCTAGCGGACGCCCCGGTGGCTTGAGGGTGGTGGTTCGGGCATCGGGAATGCCCGTTTTTTGGAAAGCATGATGAAGAAGCGGTCCTTGCGCGCGGCGCTGTGCCTCGCGCTGATGGCCGGCTTGGCCGCCTGTGCGGAGAATGGGCCGGAGACGGTCTGGTACAATTATGATGCAGCGACTTATGAGGGGGTGCCGGGATATTGGTCGTACGGGTACTGGCCGTACGGGTACTATTCTTACGGGTATTGGCCTTATGGTTCCGGGCCGTTCGTGGTCATCGTGCCGCGCGAGCATGAGCGGTTCGAACGGTTCGAACATCGTGGCATGGTGGGACGTCCCTTCATGCACGGTGGCATGACCCATGGTGATATGGTCCATGGCGATATGGTCCATGGAGGGGCGGCCCATGCTGGGATGGCCCATGGGGGCGGCGGCCATCCGGCGCATTTCGTCCAGCCGGAACGGTAAATGACCGGCGAGCGGGAGCCGGCGGGTGGAGCGCATGTCCGCCGGACGGGGCGTCAATATTCCGGTTTCTCGCCCTTTGCCGGGATCGAGGTCGGGGTGCCGGGGGTGCCGGAATACGTGATGAGCAGCACCGTGCGTGTGTCGCCGGACGCGCCGCGATGGACGTCGTTCACGGATTCGGCAAAGGATTCCCCGGTATGGAATATCCGGGATTTTCCGGTTTCGCGGTCAGTGATGGTCAGTTGGCCTTCGAGCACGTAGCCGGCATTGGGAACCGGATGTTCGTGCCAGGGCAGGGCGGTGTGCGGCGGGATGATCAGGCGGATCATCGTCAGTTGCGGCCGTGTCGTCGGGTAATGGGTGTAGGCGGTGCCGTTCCAGGAATGATCGGCCTGCAGCAGGATGTCGCGATGGCCGGTGGCCACCGTCTGGGCGTGGGCCGGGGCGGCCAGGGATGTCATGGCGAATGGTAGGGCGAATAGTAGGGCGAATGGCAGGGCGCGCATGGCCATGCGGGTGCGTGCTGTCATGTGGGACCTCCTGGACGCGATGGTGCCCACGATGGTGCCTGAGCGGGGAGGGGCCGCAGGTTAAAAAATCCTCCATTCCGTTCACGGGTTTGCGTGAGGATCTGCTCCAGGTTGTTATTTCATCGAGCATCTTCACCCGTTCAAACGAGTCCGTTTGAACGGGATCTGCTCTAGTGTCCCGATTCCGAAATTCGCAAGCGAATTTCGGAATCGAAAAGACACTAGAATCAATATTTTAGTGGCCTGCTGATCCGAGAAATTCTCATAAGAATTTCTCGGGCAGGACACTAGCTCAGCGTCATGAGCGAGGCGTTGCCGCCGGCGGCGGCGGTGTTGATGCTGAGCAGCCGTTCTTCCAGCAGCCATTCGGGCAGGGGGCCGTCCGGCGTCAGGGTATGGATGGTGACGATCGGGCCGCTGTCGCCGCCGAGGCGGTTCAGGGTCGCCAGGGCGTCCGGAAGAGTGGGGCTGCCGGGCTCGGCCAGGATGAGGGCGGGGAGGGTGGAGCCTGGTGTGCCGAGCAGCGTGGCCAGGGCGTCGGGATCCGGCACGGCGCGCACGCGGGCTTGCAGGCTGGGCGGGAGATCGCGGGGCCAGGCGGCGGCGGGTGCCAGCAGGAGCACGGTGTTGCCCGCGGCCAGCGCCAGGCCGGTAGCGCGGTGGGCAGCGGCCAGCGTATCCGCCACGCACAGCACCGTGCCGCGCGGATGGAGCGACCAGAGATTGGTCTCGCCCACCGGGCCGGGCATGGGGATTTGCAGCCCGTGCAGGGTCGGGCCGGGGAGGATGTCGGGGCGGGCGTCGACCGGCGTGCCTTCGGGGGGCGTGGGCGGGATGAAAGGGGGGCAGGCGGCGAGCAGGCGGCGCAGGGTCAGCGGGCCGCCGGCCTTGGGGCCCGTGCCGGACAGGCCGCGCCCGCCGAAGGGCTGCACGCCGACCACCGCGCCGATCGTGTTGCGGTTGACATAGAGATTGCCCGCCGCGATCCGTCCGGTAACATGGTCGATCGTCTCGGCGATGCGGGTGTGCAGGCCGAAGGTCAGGCCGTAGCCGGTGGCGTTGATCGCGTCGATCAGCCGGTCGAGATCCTGGCGGCGCCAGCGCAGCACGTGCAGAACGGGCCCGAAGACCTCGCGCCCGATTTCGGCGATATCGTCGATTTCGATCAGGGTGGGGGGCAGGAAGTGGCCGCCCGGGACCGCGTCGGGGATGGCGGGTGCGAAGATGCGCGCCCCGTTTTCGCGCATGCGCGCGATGTGCGCCGCGATGCCGGCGCGGGCCCGTTCGGTGATGACGGGGCCGATATCGGTGTGCAGCTTCGCCGGGTCGCCGACATGCAGCTCCTGCATCGCGCCGCGCAGCATGGCGAGCACGCGATCGGCGCAGTCGTCCTGCAGGCAGAGGACGCGCAGCGCCGAGCAGCGCTGGCCGGCGCTGTCGAAGGCCGAGGCGATGACGTCGGTGACCACCTGTTCGGCCAGGGCCGAGGAATCGACGATCATCGCGTTCTGGCCGCCGGTTTCGGCGACCAGCGGCACGGGTTGCCCGTTGGCGCCGGTGCGGCCGGCCAGTTGGGCGGCGATCAGGCGCGCGACCTCGGTCGAGCCGGTGAACATCACCGCGCCGATGCGGCGGTCGGCGACCAGGGCCGCGCCGATTTCGCCCGTGCCGGGCAGGAATTGCAGCGCGCCGGCGGGGATGCCGGCCTGGTGCAGGATCTGCACCGCGCAGGCGGCGATCAGCGGCGTTTCCTCGGCCGGCTTGGCCAGCACCACGTTGCCGGCGGCCAGCGCCGCCGATACCTGGCCCATGAAGATGGCGAGCGGGAAGTTCCAGGGGCTGATGCACACCGCCACGCCCAGCGGCCGGTGGGTCGCATTGTCGAAATCGCGGATTCCGGCCGCGTAGTAGCGCAGGAAATCCACGGCTTCGCGCAGTTCGGCCACGGCGTTGGGATAGGATTTTCCGGCCTCGCGCACCGTCAGGCCGATCAGTTCGGCCTGACGGGATTCCAGCAGGGCGGCGGCGCGTTCGAGGCAGGCGGCGCGCGACGAGGGGGGGCGGGCGGACCAGTCCGGCAGGGCGGCCAGCGCGCAATCGACCGCGTGGGGCGCCAGGCCGGGCGTCGCGGCGCGGACCGTGCCGGGACTGTCGTCGGGACAGGCGGGGTTGGGGACGGGTTCGGGGGGCGCGGCCGACGTCGCGCCGCCGTCGGCGAGGATCGGGGTGGCGAGGATCGGGGCGGCGTGCCAGCTTTGCGGGCCGTCCGCCATGCCCCGGGCCAGGGCGGCGAGAGTGGGTTCGTCGGCCAGGTCCACGCCTGCCGAATTGCGCCGCGCCGTGCCGAACAGGGCGGGCGGGCAGGCGATGCCGGGATGCGGCGCGCCGAGCGGCAGCCCGTCGGCGGCGGCCAGCGCGCGGGCGGTGGCGACCGGGTCGGCCACCAGCCGGTCCAGCGGGATGGCGGCGTCGCCGATCTGGTTGACGAAGGAGGAATTGGCGCCGTTTTCCAGCAGGCGGCGCACCAGATAGGCCAGCAGGGTCTCGTGCGAGCCGACCGGCGCGTAGATGCGGCAGGGGCGATCGAGGTTCGCGGCGCCCACGACGTGGTCGTAGAGGGATTCGCCCATGCCGTGCAGGCATTGGAATTCGTAGTCGCCGTGCCGGAAGCCGTCGCCGGCCATGGCATGGATGCTGGCGACGGTGCGGGCATTATGGGTGGCGAATTGCGGGAACAGCGCGTCGCCCGCCGCCAGCATTTTCCGCGCGCAGGCGAGGTAGCTGATGTCGGTGTGGCACTTGCGGGTATAGACGGGGAAGTCCGCCAGGCCGTCGACCTGGGCCTTCTTGATTTCGCTGTCCCAATAGGCGCCCTTGACCAGCCGGACCATGATGCGGCGGCCGGTGCGCCGGGCGAGGGCGATGATCCAGTCCAGCACCGCGGGCGCGCGCTTGCCGTAGGCCTGGACCACGAAGCCGATGCCGTTCCAGCCCGCGAGGCCGGGATCGGCGCAGAGGGCGTCGAGCAGGTCGAGCGACAGGTCCAGCCTTTCGCTTTCCTCGGCGTCGATGTTCAGGCCGATATCGTAGCGGCGGGCCAGGCGGGCCAGGTGCAGCAGCCGGGGCAGCAGTTCGGCCATCACCCGGTCGCGCTGGGCGCGCGCGTAGCGGGGATGGAGGGCCGAGAGCTTGATGGACAGGCCGTCGCGGTCAAGGATATCGCGTGCGGTCGCGTTTTGCGCCGATCGGCCGATGGCGTGCAGGGCGGTTTCGTAGTCGCGGAAATAGCGGCCGGCGTCGGCTTCGGTCAGCGCGGCCTCGCCCAGCATGTCGAAGGAATAGCGGAAGCCGCGGTCATGGCGCGCGCGGCTGGCGCGCAGGGCGGCGTCGATCGTCTCGCCGCAGACGAATTGTTCGCCCATCATGCGTATGGCGACGTCGACGGCGCGGCGGATCAGCGGTTCGCCGCCGCGCGCGAGCAGGCGGCGGAGCGCGCCGGCCAGCCCGTGCCAGCGTTCCGGCCCGACCAGCCGGCCGGTGATCACCAGCCCCCAGGCCGCCGCGTTGACGAAGAGCGGGCGGCCGCGCCCGACATGGGCCAGCCAGTCGCCGCCGCCGATCCGGTCGCGGATCAGCGCGTCGCGGGTGGCGTCGTCGGGGATGCGCAGCAAAGCCTCGGCCAGGCACATCAGCGCCACGCCTTCCTGCGAGGAGAGGGAGAATTCCTGGACCAGGGCCTCGACACCGCCCGGGCGGCGGCCGGTGCGCAGGGCCTGGGCCAGGGTTCGGGCGGTGGCGTCGGCCCGGGCCGCCTGTTCCGGCGACAGGGTGGCGTCGTCGATCAGGGCCGCGACGCAGTCCGGCTCGGCCTGGCGGATGGCGGCGGCGATACGCGCGCGCAGGGGATCGCGTGTCGGCAGGGCGGCGGCCAGCGCCGCGGTCGGGGGCGGGAAGGAGGACGGGTCCGGGACGGGCTGGGTCATGGCGGGGCGCGGCTTGGCTGCTGAAGGGGGGAGGTGAAGGGATCGTTCCCGCTGCTTAACAGATCATATATGATTCGCAAGTGCGTATATGATTTTGTGCGTGATTATGATGGGTGCGTGACAGGGTGATCTTGCATCGGGCCGGGCGGAGGGCGAGTTTGGGGGGCGATCAGAGCGGGAGGGAGAAGATCATGTTGCCGGAGAGCCTGTTCATCCGTGCTACGGAGGAGCCGCGGGGCCTGGCTTCGGAATGGGTGGGCAATGCGCTGCGCCAGGCGATCCTGGATGGGCACCTGGCCGACGGGCAGTCCCTGCGGCAGTCGGAGCTGGCCGGCGCGTTCGGGGTGAGCACCATTCCGGTGCGCGAGGCGCTGAAGCAACTGGAAGTCGAGGGGCTGGTGGCGTTCCAGCAGAATCGCGGCGCCACGGTGATCGGCCTGTCGGAAGAGGACATCATCGATTTTTCCGAGATCCGTGCGTCGCTGGAGGAGATGGCGGCGACGCAGTCGGTACGGCGGATGACGCGGGTCGACCTGGCGCGGGTCGAGGACGCGTATGAGGCGTTCGTCGCCGGAACCAGCGACGCGCCGGATGGCATGGCGCGGTCGGGTCCGCTGAACTGGGCGTTCCATGGCGCGATCTATGCGGCCTGCGGCCGGCCGCGCCTGCTGGAGATGATCGAGGGCGTGCATCGGCGGGTCGATCGTTATATCCGCGCGCATCTGGAGATCGCCGGGCGGAAGGCCGAGACCGATGCCGAGCACCTGGCGCTGCTGGCGGCCTGTCGCAGCCGGGACGCGGAGGGGATCGGGGCGCTGACGCGGCGGCATATCCTGGATGCGGCGCGGATTTCGGTCGACGTGCTGCGCCGGCGGCGCGGATAGCCGGTGCGGATTGGGCACCGGTGCCCGAAAGGCACCGGAAAACGCGCTGCCCCACATCGAACCGGCAACGAAACATTGAACGATCGGAGGGGAGCGGATATCCTTTTGACGACCATGAACCGGACGAGAGTCAATAATGCGGTGTCGTCATAACGTATTTTTATGTACTCTTATGGCTGCGACCTCGTTCGGACCGGTGCCCGGCGCCGCGCTGGCGGACAGCGCGACAGGCACGGCGCACCGTCACCATGCGCCCGCCGGAAAGAAGCATGCCGCGTCCGGCGCCGCGGAGCAGGCCCCGGGCCAGACCCAGACCCCGGTCAGGACGCGGGGACGCGCGCGGCGGCGGGGTGGCGCGGGGGGCCTGCAGGCCCGATCGGATGAAAATGTCGCGGTGACGGGCCATCGTTTCGTCTCGCACAATGCGGACACGGTCGTGGCGCGGGCCTTCATGGAGCAGCAGGTGCCCGGCACCAATATCCTGCGCTCGCTGCAGATGGTGCCGGGGGTCAATTACAGTTCGACCGACGCGCTGGGCATCGATACCTGGGGGGCGAATCTCTATGTCCGCGGGTTCTTCATGGACCAGTTGGGCGTGACCCTGGACGGGATTCCGCTGAACGACCAGTCCTATTCCAACCTGAACGGCGTCAATGTCGCCGATGCGGCGATTCCCGACGACATCGCGCGGGAATCGGTGTCGCAGGGCGCGGGCGCGGTGCAATTGCCGTCCAACACCAATCTGGGCGGGACCCTGCAGTTCTGGACCCGCGACCCGACGGACAAGATGGGTGGGAAGATCACCCAGGGGTTCGGAAGCTATAAGATGGAGCATAGCTATTTCCGGTTCGACAGCGGGATCCTGAACCCGTCCGGCACCAAGTTCTTCGTGGCCTATGACCGCAATTACGAAGAGAAATACAGCTCGCCCAGCCCGGATTTCCAGCAGGGGGTGGACGCCAAGCTGATCCAGCCGCTGGGCCAGCGCGGCACGATGACCGCGTTCTTCAACTGGAGCAACGCGCAGGCCTGGAACTATCCGGACCTGTCGCTGGATATCCTGCAGAATGTCGGCTGGCGCACGCGGGCGTTCTATCCGAATTATGCCGGGGCCTATGCCGCCGCGCAATGGAACTGGATCTGCGACACCGGGTCGAGCCCGGCGGCGAGCTGCACGGGCGGGGCGGGGACGATCAACCCCACGACCGGCCAGCCCTTTGCCCTGCGCGGACCGAACCAGGTGCCGAACGGATGGCAGAATACCGCCGAGGGGGCGGGCGTGGCCTATTATGACGGCGGGCAGCAATCGATCGATTATGTCGGCGGGCTGAATTTCGACATCACGCTGAACGAGCGGCTGCGCTGGCTGTCGACGCTCTATGGCCATAGCGATACCCAGTACACGACCTATGGCGATCCGTTCATGGGATCGACGACCGGGGCGCCGCTGTCGGAGCAGGTGTGGCAGCCGCGGCAGGAACGCTATGGCTTTACTACCGCGCTCGATTACACGCTGGCGCGGCACCATATCAATGCCGGGTTCTGGTACGAGAACAACAACCAGGCCGAGGCGCAGTACTGGTATAACGAGCCGGTTCTGGGCCAGGGGCTGCCGCTGGAGACGATCGGGCCCTATGATACCTATGGTCCGGCCTTCGCCCAGGCCTATGGATTCCAGTGGAGCACCAATACGTTCCAGGCGCATGTGATGGATACCTGGCGCCTGATGCCGACCCTGACGCTGGAATACGGGTTCAAGTCCCTGCTGCAGACGACGTCGGGCGGTGCCTATTACGGCAATGCGGATGTCTATGGCACAGCGGACCTGCCGAACGGCAGCATGACCTCGGCCAACGGGTTCTTGCCGCATGTCAACCTGGACTGGCATCCGCGGCCGCAGCATGACCTGTATGTCGATATCGCCGAGAACATGCGCCCCTTCACGGTGGCGCCGACCGGCGGCGCGACCTCGCCATGGGCCGTGACGGGGCAGTCGATCTTCAAGGGATTGCAGCACAGCCTGTCGCCGGAGCGCGACTGGACGTTCCTGCTGGGCTATCGCTACACCTCGCCGTACCTTATCGTGGCGACGGACGGGTATTATACCTATATCTCGCACCGGTTGCTGTCGGCTTCGGTCGGGTCGCTGAACAATCCGCTGACCTCGGTCGTCGATACGCGGGTGGCGACGATGTACGGGGCCGACATCTCGGCCACGCTGACGCCGGTTCGGGGGCTGACGATCTATAACTCGTTCAGCTATAACCATTTCACCTGGGGCGCGCATACCCAGATCCAGGATGGCAACGGGAATTACGACGACATTTATGGCAATGTCATGGATGGCTATCCGAAATTCATGTACAAGGCGATGGCGTCCTATACGTTCCATGGGTTTACCGCGCATATCGATGCCAATTACCTGTCCAAGCGTTATTTCTCGATCCTGAACGATACGTGGATTCCCAGCTATTGGCTGGTGAATGGCGGGGTGCGGTACCAGTTCGGCAATTTCCGGTTCTTCAAGAATGTGACCGCCGATTTCAACATCTACAACCTGAACAACACCAAATATATCGCGATGATGGGTGAGAACGGCTTCCCGGTGACGGGGGATTACCAATCGTTCGAGCGTGGGTCGGTGCGCGAATTGTTCGGGACGATCAGCACGGAGTTCTGAACGTTCCTGCATCATCCGATCGGGTGGAATCATCTGATCGGATATGGCGCTCGTGCAGGGCCGGTCCGGTATGGATCGGCCCTTTTTGGTATTCGTCGACGTTGGAGTCCGGGGAGATCCGGGCGGGCGCGGGGGACGTGACGATGCTGATTCATCTGAATGGCTGGCCCGGATCGGGCAAGCTGACCGTGGGGCGGTGTTTGGCCGGGCTGTTGGGGGCGCGGCTTCTCGATAATCATACGATCCTGAACGTGGGCTATGCGGTGACCGAGCGCGGCAGCGCGGCCTTTTACGAGACCGTGCGCGCGGTCCGGGCCGTTGCCTTTGCGCGGATCCTGGAACTGCCGCCCGAGGTTCCGGTGGTGTTGACGAATGTCGTGACGCGCGGTGGCGGCAGTTCGTTTCCGGAAGAGACCTGGCGGGCGGTCATCGATCTTGCCGCGCTACGAGGGTGTGCGTTGTTTTCGGCGACCCTGACCTGTTCGCCGGAGGCGCGGGCGCGGCGGTTGGGAACGGCGGGGCGCGTGGCGGCGGACAAGATGCATGACCCGGCCGCGCTGGCCGCCGCGATGGCCACGCGCGTGCTGTTCGATGACGGCGCGACCGATCGGCGATGGTTCGACAATACGGACCTGGCGCCGGAGCGGTGCGCTGCCGCGATCGCGGCGTGGGTCGGACATCATGGGTGAGACATCGTAATCCAGGGCCGCTGGCAAGATTCCTAATATTCGGAGCAAATATAATATCTTTTTATGAGCCGGCTACGCCTTTGAATGGAGGATGTCCAAGATTACTTTATAAATACATTTTTAATCAAAGAATAAATATCAAACGATAGTGATCGTCACATATGAAACACCTGCCGTCATCGGCTTCCTCGATCGCCATTTTCATGTATCATTGCGTACAGTACGAGAATTTTTCCAAACGCTGAATGCTGGCGCAGAAATTTGAGGAGCGGCGAGGAGTTATCCTATGTTAAAAACAATCTTCGGTGCTACTATTCGTCAAGCGCGTCAATATCCTCGGTATTTTTTCATAGATATTTTGGGAATGGCGGTAGGGTTATGCTTCTTTATAATCTCGGCGCAATATGTTTGTTTCGAATACAGCTTCAATGATAACGTTCCTGATGCAAAAACAATCGCGCGAGTCGATATTACCTATAAGGTGCCGGGGCATGCACCTATCGAAAGCGGAATTCTCTCATTCGCCGCTCTGCCGTTCTTACGAGCGGATTTTCCTTTTCTCGCTGCATCGACACTGGATCGCCCCGTGTCGGTATTACTCGAAGCAGGCAATCGACGATTTTCACGGACGATCGAGCAAACTGACAGCGAGTTTTTCAAAACGATTCCCCTGCCCCTTGAGCAAGGGGATCCTGCGCACGCGTTGGATCGGCCTGATGGTATCGTATTGTCAGACAGGCTGGCGAAGGCGATCTTCGGAAAGAGTGATGTCCTGGGAAGATCGATTATAGTTATGGAAGAAGGCGTAAAGGTGGCCCTTACCGTCACAGGCGTTCTTTCGACGCCAACGGTTGCGACAACGATCGACCCCGAGGCGGTGATGATCATCCCGCAGTGGGTTCGGGAAAAGAGCTATGCATTTACGCGCTGGCGTTCCTCAATAGGCAGTATCTACGTAAGATTTCGGGGGCCATCTGATATGGCCCTCGCTCAGAGTCAGACGAGTTCGTTTCTGAGCCGTCGAGCAAGTGGGCCGGATAGTGGTAACGACGATCGTAATCTTGGTGTACATCCAGAGAAGACAAGCCTGCTGACATTCGTACCGCTCTCGGAAACCCATTTTCATGATATAGTCGTGGAAGATAAGTCTGACGGTGCTGATCGCGGTGTCGTGGATAGCCTTGGGCTCACCGGCATTTTTGTGTTGATCCTGGCCATAGGAAACTCTGTCAATCTGTCTACCGCGCGGAGCGCGTTACGTGCCCGGGAAGTCGCGATACGCAAGACATTGGGAGCGACCAGGTCCGCTTTATTCATGCAGTTTATGGGAGAGTCCATCCTACAAGCATTGATTTCCGCTGTGTTGGCATTGAGCTTCTTCGAGTTGGTATCACCGTTTATTTCATCCATGGTGGGTGTTAAACTTAATGTTGATTATGAACATACAATATTAATTCTATTAATTTCCGCGGTCGCGACCGGAATTGCCGCCGGAGTGTATCCGGCATTGGTGCTTTCGGCCTATCGTCCGGCGATAATCTTCTCCTCCGCGGCCCTGCCGTCTGGGGGGCGGCTTGAAGGCAAGGTGAGAAAAGTCTTGATTCTGGTCCAGTTTTCTATCGCCTCTGTAATTGCGATATGCACTTTAGTCGTTAATAAGCAGGCCAATTTTATCCGGACCTCCGATCAGGGTTATACGGCAAAGGGGCTGCTGGTCAGTCCTCAGATTCCAGCCAGCGATGCAAATGTGCAGCATCAGCTTCTCGACGCTGTGAGGGCAATCCCAGGCGTCACCGCTGCGACGCTGTCGGTCCTGGAACCAAATGTTTCCACCGTCAGCTATTTTGATGCCAAGACGGCACGTGGAGAAAATATCCATGTTCTCACGGATGTCATTTCGCGGGGCTATGACGTCGTCTATCTTCCTCACCTTCTTGCTGGACGCTGGTTCGACAATTTCCATGGGCAGGACAACAGCCAAGGTTGGGACGGACTTTTAGCCAGTCCTGGGCCTTATAATATCATTATCAATTCCCGCACCGTATCAGCGGCGGGATTTGCATCGCCTGCTGCAGCCATTGGACAATCTCTAACGATTGGATCCACTAGGCTTTACATTATAGGGGTCGAAGACGATATGCGATTTGTCTCGCCCCATGAGAAGGTAAGGCCCCTGGTTGTACTTCAGTCCAGGCAGAATATTCCCGCTGCGGTTATTACGATACGTTTCGCTGGCGTCGCGTCGCGCGACATGCAGGAGCGCCTCAAAACTGTGTGGAATAGATTGATCCCCGACGCCGAGGGAAATTTTGAGACTGTGGCCGACCGGACATCAGAATTTTATATGAATGGGCAACGCCAAGGAAAGTTGGCTATAGCTGGGTCAATAATGACCTTTGTGATCGCGGGCATAGGTCTCTATGGCTTGGCTTCACTTTCCAGCGTGCAACGTCGGCATGAAATAGGCATCCGCAAAGCTCTTGGTGCCCGAGTTGGCGATATCATTATTTTGATGCTGCGTGGCTTTCTTTTTCCGGTATCGCTTGCTTGCATGATTGCATGCCCGTTCGCGTGGAGTCTGATGCGCGCATGGCTCTCGACTTTTTCTCAGCGAATCGCGCTTTCGCCGGCGTATTTTCTCGTCGTAATCGGCTTAACACTCGGATTTGCCGCGCTTATTGTTATCGGGCAGACGCTTCGCCTTGCCCGTATGGAATCGGCTCGCGCGTTGCGAAGGCCCTGAGAGTCCATCCGAGGCCATTATCTGCGATTGCAGAGTTTGCAGCACGAAGAGGTGGATCGTCTTGGCGTCAAATAGAGAAAAGACATGCGAATTCAAGACGAGAAATTGGCGAGGTGGTCGGGTCGAATCCTGATGTTGGGGTCGGCGGTTTCCTTTAGTACAATCGGTATTTTCACCGAGATAGTGAAGCTTCCTCTATCGGACGTTTTGTTTGTTCGCGGTATTTTCGGCGCGGCCGCGATATGGGTTGTTGCTCGCCTTTTAACTAAAGAGCGAGTCACCGACAGAAAAAGTTATACCTGGCCGTCGCTTTTGGTCGCTACGTTATTCACTGTCGGGATGGTCAGTCTTGTAGCTGGCTACAGAATTGGGGCCGTAGCCAACGTTGCGGTGGTTTATGCCACGACTCCAATCATTGTTGCCATATTCTTAAAGGTATTTTTGCGTGAAGAACAGTCGACATCGCTATGGTACTCCGGTATAGGCGTGGCAATCGGTGTAGCCATCATGATGTGGCGGGATAAAAATTCGTCCAATTATATTGCTATGCTTCTCGCATTTTTGATGTCTATTTGCGTTGCGGGAGTAATTGTGATAGCCAGAAATTACAAGGCAACACCGATGTTGGTCGCCTCTATGATTGCGTGCTTGCTAAGTAGCGTTATTGCATTCCCATTTATGGCTTCAATTCCGAATGATCTCTCATCAATTGCTACATGTGCGCTATTCGGCACAGTGACACTTGGATTGGGACGCGTCTTTCTTATTATCGGAGCCCGCCGAATTCCACCGGGGGAGGCGGCATTAATAGATGTCTTAGATGCACCGATGACGCCTGTTTGGTCCTGGTTAATACTAGGGATGCGGCCGACCGATCAAGCGATTGTCGGTGGTAGTATTGTCGTAATTTGCGTCATGTTGGGAATTGCATTTGCACAGGGCGCACGAGCTTTGAGTGATGGGGATTTGGCTAATAGCGATTAGGTGTCAGTTGTTGAGAGGTAGCCCCATTCATTCGGACGGATCTGCGGGTTGAAGACGCTATCGCCCGGTGTTGCTGTGCCGCCGATTTCTCGCTGTTGCTGACCGACACCATTGCCGGGTTTAACCCCGGCAATGGTGTCGGAATTGCTCACTGGGTTGGTAGAAGGGCTTGCGGCGCGTGCGGGAATTTGATTCATCCTACGCATGGCGCCGTCCCTCCTTCATGATCTGACCGATGCCGAGAAGAACGATCTCCTGCTTGCACAGCGTGAGAGTATCGGTAACCTGCAGTTTGTGTTCATCGGACCAGCGCCGCCGACGCCCCACGCCAATCAGGATCTCCTGCCGCATCCTCGCCTCCTGACGACGTCAATAACGACGTCATTGACGACGTGAAGTTACCAACCACTCAATCCCATCGTAAGGCAGCCATGGGCGGCGGGTTACGATATCGTGGCGGCGCGGACCATCCGTGAGGCATTGTGATGCGTGAGGCGTCGTGCGTGCCGGCGTCGCGTGTGCTGATCGGGGCACGCTGGCGGGGTTTGTGCCGGGTCGTGGCGTGGCGGCTGCTGCGGCGGCGGTCGGATGCCGTGTTGTTTCCGGTGGGCATAATGGTCCTGCTGGGATTGCTGGCCGGCGGGGCGTGGGATGGCGGCGTGGCGTTGCGCAAATGGGCGGCGCATGGCGCGGCGGCGCTGCTGCTGTCGGTGCTGGTGAACGCGGCGGTCGGTTTGGGGCTTGGCCGGATGGCGGGGAATGCCGCCCGGCGGGACGCCGCCATGGACTGGCTGCGCGTGCTGCCGCTGTCGCCCCGGGATTGGCGGCGGGCGTTGTGGATGGATGCGATGGGCATGGCAGTGCTGACCGGCGCCGTGGCATCCGGCTTTCTGGCGATCTTCTTTGCGGGTTTTTTGACGGGAGTGGCCGGGTGGGGAGCGGGGGTGTCGGTGATGCCGATCCTGTTCGCCTGCCTGCCCGTGGGAGTGGCGCGCGGGTTGGCGGGTGGGGCGCCCAGGGAAGAGGTGCCCGGCGAAGGGGCGCGCAGGGAATCGGGCGACGCGCCCCGGCGATCTGCCGTGATCGGACCGGCCTGGGGTGGGTGGTCGCCGGTGCGTTGGCTGGTGCTGGCGCGGCCGTTCGGGCTGGGCCTGTGGGGGATGCGGTTGCTGGCCCGGCGGTCCTGGCTGGGGATGGGGCTGGCCGGAGGGCCGGTGCTGGCGGCGGCGCTGGGAGCGGCGGCGGTGCGCCGGGATGCCGCCCTGGCCGTCATGAGCGGCGTGGCCGTGGGGCATGTCCTGTTCGTCGTCATGCTGCGCAGCGCGCCGTTGGGGGCGGTGGCGTTGCGGGTGCTGCCGGTGCGCTTCGGCCGGGCGGTGTGGGCGCTGGTGCGCGGGCCGGGGGTGCTGTCGCTGGGCTGCATGCTGGCGGCGGCGGCGGTCGGGCTGGCGTTCTGCCCGGGTGCCGGGCGGATGGTGCTGCCGGCGGTGCTGGCCCTGCTGGGGCTGGATGCGGTCTATCTGGCGATGGCCGTGAATTTTGTCGGGCGGCCGGGCCTGGCGGCTCTGGCCCATGGGGCGGGGTTGTATGCGGCGGCGGAGAATTGGGCCCGGCTGGGAATGGCCGAGGCGGCGGCGGGCGCCCTGCTGCTGGCCTGGCTGTGGCACCGCGCGGCACGGATGTTCCATCATGGCGGGACGCCCGGGCGCCTTGGCCGGCCGGACGGGGAGGGGGTGCGATGAGCGGGGCGGCGGATGCTGCGCGCATGGATGCCGTGCTGGCGGTATCCGGCCTGACGGTGGGGTATGGCGGGCAAGTGGTGCTGCGCGGGATCGACCTGGTGCTGCCGCCGGGGCAGTGGCTGGGATTGCTGGGCGCGAATGGCGCGGGCAAATCCACCCTGTTGCGCGCCGTGTCCGGACTGGTGCCGCCGCTGGCCGGGCAGGTGGCGATCGATGGGGTGGATGTGCTGGCCGATCCGGTGCGGGCGCGGCGGGCATTGGGATATGCCGTCGATCCCGCGGCGCTGCCGATGGTGCTGAGCGGGCGGGATTATCTGCGGCTGGTGGCCTCGGCGAAGGGATTGGCGCGGCCGGACTGGGGGCGATCCGATTGGGGGCGACCCGACGACTGGGGCGCGGACGACCCGGTGGTGGTGCTGGACCTGGCGCGCTGGATGGATGTGCCGCTGGAGACCTGTTCGCTGGGCACGCGGGCGAAATTCGCGATCCTGGCCGCGTTGCTGGGTAGTCCGCGCCTGCTGATCCTGGACGAGTCGCTGAACGGGCTGGACCCGCTGGCCGCCTGGCAGGTCCGGCGGATAATCGATGCGCGGGTGCGGGCGGGAACGTGCAGCGTGATTCTGGCGACGCATGCGCTGGAGAGCGTCGCGGCCCATTGTTCCGCCGCCATCATGCTGGAAGGCGGCGCGGTGGCCTGTCGCTGGGACGCGGCCGACCTGGCGGCGGCGCGGCGGGATCCGGCCGGGTTCGGCGATGCGGTGATGACGTTGTTGATGGCCCGGCGTTGATGGCTCGGCGTTGATGGCCCGGTGCTGATGGCCGGCGCGACGGAGATGCGGGTTTGTACGGGGTGCCGGTGCGTGGCGCAGTGGAGGGAACAGCGGTGGAGGGAACATGAGCGGGTTCGAGGTGATCGACGCGGTGCGGGCGCCGACGGCGCCGGTGCGCTATGGTGCGGAGACGCGCTGGCTGCATTGGAGTTGTGCCGTGCTGATCCTGGCGCAGTTCGTGCTGGGCGAATTGATGCACAGGGTGCCCCATGCCTGGCATGGGCCGATCGTATCTGTGCATCTGTCGCTGGGGGTGCTGCTGGCGGCGTTGTTCGTGACCCGGGTGGCCTGGCGGCTGACGGGTGGGCGGGCGATCCGCTTCGCCGCCGGTCCGGCCCCGGGCGCGCGGCTGGCGCCCCTGGCCCATGGGGGGCTTTATGTCCTGCTGGGCGGCGTCATCGCCCTAGGATATCTGGCCCGCTGGTCGGCCGGGCAGCCGGTGGTGGCCTTCGGGGTGCCGATCGCGTCGCCCTTCGCGCTCCCCTTCGCGCTGATGTCGCCAGTGGCGCATCAGCGCCTCGGCAGTCTGCATGGCTGGCTGGCCTGGGTGATCATCATCGCGGCACTGGGCCATGCGGCGGCGGCGCTGTATCACGCGCTGGTGCTGCGCGACGGTGTGTTGCGCCGGATGTGGAGATAGAGAACGATGCGGATGCTGAAATTCATGCCCCTGGTGGGGCTGCTGCTGCTGACGGCCTGCGGGCCGGATTACGGCGACCGGGGCACGCGGCAGTACCGTGGCGATGGTTATGGGAATGTCGGCAATAATTCACGCGGCAGCTATGGTTATGAGGGGCATGGCTATTGAAATGAGGGGGCGCGGGGTGGTTGACGCGCTTGACCCGATCATAGATGTTTCGCGCGCTACGATGCTTTCATCAGGGCCATATCCATTCATATCGGTTCATGGATATGGCTCTAGGTTGTTATTTTATCGAGCATCTTCACCCGTTCAAACGAGTCCGTTTGAACGGGATCTGCTCTAGCTCATTGTTTTTCGTGACGCCAGATACCGGATATTCATGATTATGTGCGTGACTGCTTGCCCATGACACACTCGCTCATGGCTGCGTGCTCAGAGAGAGCAGAAGAAAGGGAAACTGGACACGCGATATACCATGCTGAAACTGTGCCAGTCGGTCGAGTTGGGCGACGGGAAGCCACAGCCGCCCATCGCGTGTGAGAAAAGGCGCATCTGCCCAGTGCAGGCGATGATCCGACGCGAGGGATACGATCCTCCCCGCTGGATCACGCCGATAAACCGTTTCATTTTTTAAGGCGACGAAATAAAGGTTTCCGCGTTCATCCATCGCGCTGCCGCCGATCGGAGGAAGATCGGCCCAGGGAGTAACCGACGCGGCAAGCACCGCTGGAGGTGTCGCGGGATCATCCAGAAGCGCGGTCGGCACCTTCGACCATGGCCCTTCGAGCGGCCCAAAATATAGGTACTTCCTGTCGGGACTGACTTCGAGCGGGTCGGCGTTGATCAGGAGCGGCGTACCATTGCCGTTCCTGACGATGCGTCCGTCGATGACGATCGGTCGATCCGGTCGTGCCTGTGTGGCAGGGGCACCGTCGAGGACGCGACGACAGACGCCCGTTGCGATATCGAGAACCAGAACTGCGCCTTTTCCAGCGTCGGTCAAATAGGCGTGCGGTCCGTTGAAGCGGATGTCGTCGATATAACTCCCTGGCGGAGCCATAACCGGATCAAGCGGATAGACGCGGAGGATATCCCCCGTCGCCGGGTCGAGGCGCACCAGTTTCGGACCGTCCTTGACGGGTGGGCGGCCAAACAGCGGCGTTCCCGTATCGACCACCCAGAGTTTGCCTTCGGGATCGATATGAAGGGCGTTGACGCTAACGAAACGCCGTTTCGCGTCAAGGCCAGGTTTCCACCCGTTCCATATCGAATCCGGAAAGGGGCGGAGCAAGCCTCCTGTCGTCAAAACGGCGACAGATGGGCCGGAAAAGCCAGTCCAGCGTGGTCCTCCTACGAACACATGATGGGCGGCCAGGGCGACCGCGTTCCAGTTCAGGACTGAATTCGAGGCTTCGATGCGGAGAGATCGCGCATGAGCCATCTCCATGTTTCCGGTCGAGACGCACAGAAACAGGCTTGCCGCTATTATAAGGGGGAAAGAATGCCCGCGGCGACGCGAGTGTCGAAGCTTTGGTTCGGGAAGGCTCATAGTGTCATATCTTCGCAATGAATTCGGCAGGGGTACCGTCCTCGGGATCGACAAAGGTGATGTCATCCTGTGCCCGACGCGGTGTGTCGATGGCGAGGAATATGACAGGGGCACGCAGGATACGCGGTAGGGCATGGACGGCGCGTCTGGGGAAAACGAGAAGCTGACCCGGCACGAAGGCCGCCTCGGTGGCCGGGTTATCGATCCAGAAAGTCCCCTCGCCTGAGAGCACATGCAGGATTTCGTCGCATTGCGTGTGATAATGGGCAGGTACACCACGATAGACGCGAAAAACCCGGATACTGCGGGACGCGGAGTCCGTCAGATATGTGTCCAGCAGCATCGTGTCGGACGAGTCCGGAAACGATGCGGCGATGGCGTTGAGGTCGAAGCGGCCGCCGCCTGCGTTTGCCGAAGACGCGTTATCGGCGCTCATGACCCCTTCTTCCCATCGATCAGGAGATCCCGTAATTTCGCGGTATCCGCCACCTGGTGAAATGCGGCGATTTTTCCGTTCCGAATCGTCCAGAAATGTGCGAAGGCGATCTCGCCCGTCCTTCCGAGCGGCGTGCGCACCCGATAAAACCCGGTCGTCGCGACGTCGGTTGCATCGGCCAGCAAGGTTTCCGGCTGGGCGACGTATTCTGTGAAATGGGCCTTCACGGCGGGGAAAAAGCGTTCCGTGACCGCTTCCCGGCCGACATAGCGGCCGCCCTCTGGAAAACTGTCGAGTACGACCCACACGATGTCATCATCCAGCAAGGACGTGTCGCCGGTCGCATACCAGCGCCGCACCAGATCCGATGGTGTCTCGTTCATGTCGAGTCTCCTCATTCACCGAAGCCGGTGAGAACGATCTTGCCCTTTGCCTGTCCGCTCTCGACCAGGGCGTGCGCGCGGCGCAGGTTGTCCGCATTGATGAGACCGAAATTCTCCCCGAGCGTCGTACGAATCCGTCCGCTGTCCACCAAAGCGGAAACCTCATTCAGGAGCTTCCCCTGTTCGGCCATGTCGGCTGTTTCGAACATGGGACGGGTGAACATCAATTCCCAATGCAACGACAGGCTCTTGCGCTTGAGCGGCAACGCGTCGAGTTCCTTCGGATCGTCGATCAACCCGAAATGTCCCTGTGGTGCCAGTAACTCCACGATATCGGCGACGTGTTGATCCGTTTGTGTCGTGGAGAAGACGAAGCCGGGTGCGCCGGTCGGGAGACGTGCCACCTGTCCCGCGAGGGAGTTCCTGTGGTCGATCACATGATGCGCGCCAAGGTTTCGCACCCATTCCTGTGTCTCGGGGCGCGACGCCGTGGCGATGACGGTCAGGTCCGTCAGTACACGGGCAAGCTGGATCGCGATCGAGCCGACGCCGCCCGCGCCGCCGACGATCAGCAGGGACGGGACAACTCCGGGGACAGGTCGCCGGATATCGATCCGGTCGAACAACATCTCCCATGCCGTGATCGCGGTCAGCGGGAGCGCGGCGGCCTGCGCCCAGTCCAGCGATTTCGGCTTGCGGCCCACGATCCGTTCATCGACCAGGTGGAACTGGGCATTTGTTCCCGAACGGTGCAGCGATCCGGCATAGAAGACTTCATCCCCGATCGTGAAGTCGCGGACGTCTGGTCCCGTCGCCGTCACGATGCCTGCTGCGTCCCATCCAAGAACACGCCATTGGCCGGGTTCGGGTGGGGCGCTCATTCGCACCTTGGTGTCAACGGGATTGACCGAAACAGCCCGGATTTCGACCAGGAGATCGCGGCCGCTCGGTAAGGGTTTCGGGAGTTCGATGTCCTGTAACGAATCGGGGGCGCCAATCGGAAGGGGGGATTGATAGCCAACGGCACGCATAGTTTTCTCTCCATTGCTGAATGGAGGGAAGATGGGGCGTCATATTCGGCATGCACAAGAACGCACATATAACGCTCATAGTATCGGAAATGATACCGTCATGCCCCTTATTCGTCACGAACAACTATGGAAGCGACGCTCGAACTGATCGATGGGAGTGGAAGGAGGTGACTCTTTTCCATCTTTTGCGGGGAACCACGCGCTTCAACTCCCTCCGAAAGCGTCTGCCGACCGTCACCCTGCGCATGTTGACGGCGCGGGCGCCGACAGGCGCCTTGACTGATGACGCTGACGATGATGTGAACATCATGTCTGGGAAATGGCGCTTAATTTCCGAGACGATCGGTCTATAAAAGGTTTCATGAATTCCGTGGCTCAACAACGGCGTCGTGGCCGGCCTCCGAAGTCGGAGGATGGGTACTCGGCGACCCGGCAAAAACTGATCAGGGAAGGCGTTGCGGCTCTGACCGAAAAAGGCTTCATCGCGTCCGGATTGGAGGAACTTCTGGCACGAGCCCAGGTACCGAAGGGTTCGTTCTATTACTATTTTCCCAGCAAGGAGGCGTTCGGTCTCGTTCTGATCGAGGCATATGCTGCCTACTTTAATGCGAAACTGGATCGCTGGTTGAAGGATGAGAGTACGGTGCCGGTCGAAAGGCTTCGCAACTTCATCGCGGATGCATGCCAGGGAATGGAGCGACATGCGTTCCGGCGTGGGTGTCTGATCGGAAATCTCGGCCAGGAACTGGGTGCTTTGCCAGATGACTATCGAACGGCGCTCCGGGATGTGCTGAATGGATGGGAAAATAGGCTGACAGACTGCCTCCTTCCGATTGATTCCGACCGTGCGCGGGGCTGGGCACGATTCTTCTGGACGGGGTGGGAAGGGGCCGTTTTGCGCGCGCGACTGGAGCGCAGCGTTGCCCCACTGCGGGTCTTCGAGGATGGATTTATGGCTTTGATTGAGGTGTCGTAAGCATCACTATCACAGTGGGTCGAGTTATTTTCGTCATTTTATAGACGATCAGTCTAATCGGGGGAAACCTTATGAATTCTCAGTTTCAGGCTCTACTGATTGAAAAGAGTGAGACCGGCGAACAACATGTCGCCGTGCGCTGGATGGACGAGGACGCCTTGCCGGAAGGCGATGTGACGGTGCAAGTCGAATGGTCGACCCTGAATTACAAGGACGCATTGGCGATCACCGGCCGGGGGCCGATTGTCCACCGGTTTCCCATGATTCCGGGGATTGATTTCGCGGGCATTGTTGCGCGTTCGGACGACCCCGCACTATCGCCGGGAGATCGGGTCGTGCTGAACGGCTGGGGCGTGGGCGAGAAACATTGGGGTGGATTAGCCGGGAAGGCTCGTGTGCGTGGGGACTGGCTGGTGCCGCTTCCTCGTGGCATTTCGAACCGGCAGGCGATGGCGATCGGTACCGCCGGCTATACCGCGATGCTCTGTGTCATGGCGCTAGAGCGCGAAGGCATCCGGCCGGATGCTGGGCCGGTCGTGGTGTCCGGCGCTTCGGGGGGTGTGGGCAGCATCGCGGTGATGTTGCTCTCTCGTCTGGGCTACACTGTCGAAGCGATAACGGGGCGACTGGAGGAAAGCTCCTATTTGAAGGGGCTGGGTGCCGCTACGATTCTGTCGCGCGATGCATTCGCCAAAGCCGGAAAACCTTTGGAGCGTGCGCGCTGGGCGGGTGCCGTCGATGTTGCAGGTGGCCGAATACTCGCCAATTTGTGCGCGGGCATATTGCCCGGTGGCGTGGTGACGGCTTGTGGCTTGGCGGCCGGCATGGATTTTCCCGCCACGGTGGCGCCCTTTATCCTGCGCGGCGTCTCGCTGATCGGGATCGACAGTGTTTATTGTCCGCGTGATAAGCGGCAGCTTGCGTGGAGCCGCTTAGAGGAACTGGTAAATGCTCAGTCCATGGATGCGCTGGCGACTGATATTACCCTACAAGACGTTGTTCATAACGCGTCGGCGTTGTTGGAGGGAAAAGTCCATGGGCGTTTAGTGGTTGATCTCCATTAGATATTAAGTGATTACCTACGATCATATTGTGACCTGACAGATCTTTCGCACCATCTGTCTGACTGATGCCCAACTGAGGAAGGTGCATGCGTTTCGGTTCATCTGCTTTCAATCCTTACCCAACCTGGGCATCGATTGAGCCATGTGATCGTGCGCTGGACAATCCAGCGTAGGCAGAACGACGAACTTTCCGATATCGGATCGCTTCACGATCTTGCCGTTGATGGTACGGCAGGAAGGAAGACGAGCCGAAAACTCCACCATCGGCAGCACGCCGCCGTCGCGATCCTGAATGTCGGAGGCGTGGACGATGGTGCGTGTCAGCAAGCCTTATGTGTCGACCAGGATGTGATCATTCTTGCCTTTGTTTTCTTGCTGGCGTCGAAACCAGCCAGGTCTGAGATCTTTCTTTTCGCGCTTTTGACCGGCTGCCGATGATCGCCACTGTCGGGCTGACCTCGCGTCCCACCCTGTCTCTGCATCGGGCATAGAGCGCATGGTGCAGTCGATCGACGTGCAATTGTGCTGTCACCGCCGCCCATTCGTCGGGTTGCGGGGATAACGTAGCTTGCTGCGGTCATATCGACCGATTCACTTGCACCAATATGTTCATAGACGGACATTCGGATTGGAGGCAGAATAATCGTCCTGCTTCATTGTCGCTGTCATAAATAAAATCCTCTCACATCAAAATAATCAGAGTCGACGTTGATCATTGCTTAGCATAAGATTCAATGGGCACGTCCTTTTCTACAAGATTTTTTTTGTTGTGAGTAACATCCTGCCAAAGCGACCAGTGCTCATCGCCCCATAATTTTAACGCAAAAAGTACGTTGCCAAGCGATGCGCCCAAATCAGTTAAAGAATACTCGACTTTAGGAGGAATGACAGGATAAACTTGTCTCTCAACTAGCCCGTCTACTTCGAGTTCTCTTAACTGAGTGGTCAACATTCTTTGCGTTACGCGCGGAATCCTTCTGCGAAGCTCGCCGAAACGGAGTGTTCCATCAAGAAGGTGCCAGAGAACAACACCTTTCCATTTTCCGTCAATGAGAGAAAGTGTTGCTTCGACTGAGCAAGCAGGGCCCCCGGGAGAGATATGACGCCGCCAACGCGGAGGAATCTTATGGACCATTATGGTATCCTTTCTGATACTACAAGAGAAAATTGTGCGTACTTGCAAACACGGATCAAGTAAGCACAAAATCAGTCGTCCAACAACGAACATGACACAATGTGAAGCGATAATCGCGGTTTCTTTTCCGACAAGAAGGACTCAATGCGGAGAGTGTCCAGATTAGCAGACTGTTTAGATTGTTAGGTTGCGAACTTGAAACTATGTTGCTGAATGCACGTATGATTCACAGATGAATAATATATTGGTCGTCTATGATCGGTGATGTCGTATTCGCGATATAAAAATCAATGGAACATTTATTGAAAGGAAGCTGAAATGGTTGCTATATTTTCTCTTAAAGTAACGAATTTTCGTACCCGTATATGTGAGCACGCGGATGCGCTTGTGTATCGACTGTGGTGCGAGCGAATTTGTCAGAGCGGTGTCGGTGATGAAGCCTTTACTAAGGGAGAATCATTCGAACCGGTTCTTGCTGGTGACGCGGCCGAGGTCTTGCCTATGTTGCTGCGGCATATTGATGAGTTACAAGCGGAAGGAATCCTTACGGCGATAGAGTTGAACAAAATTAGTGCAGCCATTAACGCTGCGATTGAGAGCCTAGATGAGAATGTCGTTGAAAAATACCTAGAAATATTCAATGTATTTGACGATATTTCCGACGCGATACTGCCGGCAAGGCCGTCGTCGGTTGTCATATCTTCTGACGGGAATTTAGTTACATATAGCATTGCTGAAGGGGCAGGCGAGACGGATTTTGTTCGTACAGTTCAACGGATGACGGAGAACGCTGTTATCAAGGGGGAGGCTCTTCTTCCTACTGAACGCGCTGCGGTTCTGATCGCTGGGAATCTGCTCGACGGAGGTTACAGGCTGCCAATTGTGCCGATTTCATGGGGAATGCCAGGTTTCCGGAAACATCAGTCGGTTATGTCGGTCACGGACCCCGGTCCAGGACATCTCTTTGACACGGTTACGGACCTAGCTCACATGGAAGGGGTGATCGTCCATATCGAGCATCTTGAACGTGGGGTCGCCATTCCTCGGGCGGAGGTCGAGCCGTACCGCATCCCCATGCCGCGGATCGTTCCGCGCATCTGCTTGCAGGCCGCACGCTTCGCGCCTGTCTCAACTTACGTTGGACGTCCCCTTTTCGAAGGGACCTTTGACAATTCATTCCTGAAAACTGTCCATACATTTGCGGCGGCTTGTAGTGAGTTCTTCGGTACCGGGGTCACAGAGTGCAAGGTGGCTATTGAGGGAATGACGTATACGCAGGCCGTGCGGTTCATGCGGGCTATGGTGGCGAATACTCGTCGAGCGGAGAATCAGATTTTATCTGGTGCTTTTTGTATCAATGTTCCAATTATCGATGATCGAGATGCCAATAACCCGAGGACAGTCAGCGATCCATTTGAAGTTGGGCGCCTTGGGATCGATATAGTTATTGATGGTCATTTCGAAAAAGTGACGTGGGATGGAACTGCAGATTCTTATCCCAGTAAGTGTGTCATTGATCAGATCGAATTCTGGCAGTCGGCAACTCTTGTCCATGAAGCACATGAGCGTGGCCTTCTCACCTATTTTAGTGCCGGCTTTCGTATGCATAACCTTGAAAAGGTTGTTTACACCGGAGTCGACGGTGTTGGAATTGGGGGAGCCCAAATCCTTCGGTTCATGGATTACACTACTGGAAATCACGGCCCGTTTAAGGGTGAAAATATTCGTCCTATCCTTGATTTGCGAAATAATGCAGAGACCTCTGTTAGAGGTAAGGCGGCGCGACTTCTGGCCAAATTGGACACATTGCATTTCCTTGACGCCTTGGACGAAAGTCAAGAAAATTTTCGGCATCAGTTCTTCGAGGCCGTTTGTTCTGAGGACATAGATAAAATCGCTGTGTTGCTCAGAAATGCTGATACGATCGGTATTGGCTCGGCTGAGCGGCGGACAATCTGGCGACGGAGCAACTTTACTTCCTTTGGTGACGCGATCGCAGAGCGACGCAGAATTACAAGGCCGTCGATTTTTTTTACCTCCGTGCGTGTTCCACGGAATTCGGGTAGCGATGAGTTCATAGGCAACGACCAGCGAGCGTTGCAAACTTGTCATCGCCATGCTGCAGGGGTGTAGGAAGAGTATACTTTCGGTGACGGACGTTTTGTCGTTCGGAAGGATAATCCCTGATTTTTGGAGGAACCTTAAGGAGGCTGTGTCCTGAGGCGTGGTGTGGGAGCGGGATGAGTTGCTGAGGTAGCTATCGGCAGTTTTGATAGGAGTTGGTGTGACACTGAACCATAAGCATTTGGCGAGAGACGCGGGCATAGTCAGGCAGCTTGAGTAAGATGGGGTTGTGTTGAGGCCTTCCAGTTCTGGGGAGGAGTTCATGCAGGCGTGAGACCGGCTGGTCGTTGATCTGGGTGAGAGCATAGGCGAGCCAGGCCTGGGGATCGATGTCGTTGAGCTTGGCAGTTACGACGAGGGAACACATGTCGGCTGCGTGTCGCCCGCTGCGATCCGAGCCGACGAACAGCCAGGCTTTCCTTCCCGAGGTGATGCCGCGCAGGCTGCGTTCGGCGGCGTTGTCTGTCAAGTTCCAAAAAAAAATACAAGGAATTCTGCGGTAGGAATTGAATCAACCCACTCCGCAGGACGCAAGAGTAGGGATCAGCTCATGCTTACGAGATAGAGAATGATACGGATGCTGAAATTCATGCCCCTGGCGGGGCTGCTGCTGCTGGCGGCCTGCGGGCCGGATTACGGCGACCGGGGCACGCGGCAGCTATGGTTATGAGGGGCATGGCTATTGAAATGAGGGGGCGCGGGGTGGTGAAAGGGTTATTCTTCTTTTTCTGAAGAAAAAGAAGAAAAAAGACTTTTATTCGTTAAGGGACTTTGTGTGTGCCCGGCACATCGTCTCCAAACGTTTGAAAGTTTTTTGGTTCTTTTTTTTCAAAAAAGAACGGGTACGCCGCCATCTTACCGGGACGATACGGCCCAGTCGACGAAGACGGCGCCGACCTGGCGCAGCACGGCTTCGCGTTCGGCGGGGGGCACCGTCGGGGCGTGGTAATAGGCTGCGACCAGCAGCGGGGCGCGGCCGGGCGGGTGGACCAGGGCGATATCGTTGGTTTCCTCGGGGCCGTAGGTGCCGGGGCGGTCGCCGGCGATCCAATCCGGCGGGAGGGCCGCGCGCAGCCGGTTGCGGCCGGGGCGGGCGGCGACCATCCAGGATTCCAGCCGGGCGCGGGCGGGCGGGGGAAGCGCGTTGCCGAGCAGGATCGCGCGGGTGGTGGCGACGATCGCGCGTGGCGTGGTCGTGTCCAGCGCGCCCCGATAGGCGTTGGCGTCCGGTTCGTAGCGGTCGATGCGCGTGGTCGCATCGCCCAGGGTACGGACGAAGCGGGTCAGGCCGGCGGGGCCGCCCGCGCGGCGCATCAGCAGGATGGCGGCGAGATTGTCGCTGGCCTCGACCGCCGCCTGGCAGAGTTCGCCCACCGTCATCGATTCCCGGGGCCTGTCACCGAGGCGGGCGGCCGTGACGGGGCAGGCGAAATCGGGATAGCCGGCGCGCGCCAGGTCCCGGGCCGTGTAGGCGATGGGCTGGGCGAGATCGTCCTGCCCGGCCGCGGCCCGCGCGAGGATGAGGGCGGCGAGCAGTCCCTTGAAGGTGCTGCACAGGGTGAAACGTTCGTCGGCGCGCCAGGCCAGGGTGCCTTCGCCCGCGGTGTCGCGGGCGAACACGCCCAGCCGGCCGCCATGCCGGCTTTCGATGGCGGCCAAGGCGGCAATATGCGAGGCGGCAATACCCGAGGCGGAAGCAGCCGGGGCGGCGGCTGTCGTCGCCCGCGCCGGGCGGAGGAACGGGACAGTGAGAAGGGCGGACAGGCCGATGGCGGTCCGTCGCCGCGTGGCGGAGGGTGTGGTTGGCATGGCGGTGGGCGGGCTGGTCAGGTGGCGGCCGGGTTGCGGGCGGTCGGGCCGTGTTGCCGGTCGGTGCCGGGGAGGGGGGCCCATCCGGCCGGGGTCCGGGTGAAGAGTGGGATATGGCCCAGGGCGCGCACCTGGGCGGGCAGGGCGGGGTCGAGGGCGGCCAGCGTTGCATGCCAGTCCCAGCCTTCGGTCAGGATGGCGGCGACCGCGACGATCTCGGCGCCGGCCCGCGTGAGCAGGCGGATGGCGGCGGCGATCGTGTGGCCGGTATTGAGCACGTCGTCGACGAGGGCGACGCGCCGCCCCTGCACGCGCGAGACCAGGGCCGGGTCGAGATAGAGGCGCTTGGTCTGGTCGGGGCTGGTATAGGAACTGACCGGCTGGGACAGGGCGTCGTCGTACCAGAATTTCCGGGAATGGCCGAGCGCCACGTAATCGGGCAGGCCGAGCCCTTCGGCCACCGGCCGGGCATAGGCCAGGCCCATGGTGGGCACGCCGGCCACGGCCTGGACGGGCGCCTGGCGCGTCGCGTCGCCGACCAGGGCGGTCAGGCGGTCGGCCAGGGCGCGTTCGACCGCGAAGCCGGTCTGGTTCGCCATCAGCAGGGCCACCGCTTTCTCGCCGCCCGGCAGGGGCCGCAGGGGCAGGTCGAGGCAGGAGCCGTCGCGCAGCCGGACGGGATAGCGGGCCGGATAGGCCGCCGGGGCATCGCCGTGCGGACGGCCGCGATCGGGGACGGCGGGGGACCAGTGGGCGGTATAGGGAGGCGGGGTGGTCACGCGGGGCGGCCCTTGTCGGTGCGGGTGCGGCAGGGGAAACTATTCCAGGAAACTATTCCGGGAAATTATCCCATCGCGTGCCGGCCGGGAACCCGGTGGCCGCGTGCCGCGCGCCGGCAAGGTCAGCCCCGGATGGCCTCGTCGGCGGGCTGCGCCCTGGCGGCGCGTTGCGTCACCCATCGCGCGGGCGCATCGAGGCGGGCGCGGAATGCGACGTCCAGCCTGTTCAGCGACCAGGCGAGCAGGACGAGTCCGGCAAGTATGGCAAGGCAGAGCCAGGGGGATGCGGTGTTCGGGGGGATATGCAGCCCGCTGTTCAGAAAGGCGGCGACAAGGCCGAGGATCGGTGCGTGAACGGCATAGAGGGCGTAGGACGCGCCCCCGAGGGCTTCGAACATCATCAGGCTGGCGCCCGTTGGTCTGGTCGATGCGCCGAGCCAGATGATCGCCGGCAGCAGGAAAAAGACCTCGGACAGGTCCAGCAGCGGGCGCGGGATGTGGTGCGTATCGACGGCCAGGGCGAGGGCGAGAAGCCCCATCGGCACCCATGCGCTGACGTTCGGGGGGACGCTGACGTTCAGGAGGCGGGGGCCGGCGCGCCACAGCAGGATGCCGAGAAAGAAGGAGAAACCGACGCGTGCGAGGGCGGCCGGCGCCCAGCTCCAGATCATTCCGGCGTTCAGCGAGCCCAGGAGACGGGCCGACACCACGAGACCGAGCGCGGAGAGGCACACCAGGCCGATCAGCGTCCGGTTGTCGAGCCTGCGCCACGCCGCCGCCATGACGATATTGGCGAGCAGTTCGTAGAAGAGCGACCAGGCCGGAAAATTGAGCGGGTAGAGCACGCCGTCCGATCCGAACCATGGGCAGTAGAAGAGCGCCGGGAGGAAAGGGGCCAGGGCTGAGGGCGGCGCGTGATGGGATGCGATCCGCAAGGCCGCGGCGGCCGCGCCGAGCCCGAGCCCGAGCGCGTAGAGCGGCCACAGGCGCACGATGCGTTTCTGCATGAAGGCCGCCAGGGACAGCCCCGCATCCAGCCTGGCGGCGTATGCCTCGGCCAGGACGAAGCCGCTGAGCCCGAAGAAGAGATCCACCGCGAGATAGCCCCCGGCAGGATACCAGATCGTCGGGAACGACACTTTACCCATATGGACCAGTACGACCGCCACGGCTGCCAGACCGCGCAGCCCGTCCAGCGTGTGAAAGAGACGCCTCGCCATGACGCCGGTTTCCTTCTTGAGCCGGTGGCCTTGAGCCGTTGGCGGGAATATCACGTCGCATAATCGCTTATCGGAAGAACAAAGTTGATGCATCCGGAAATGAAACGGGTGACCATTCCGTGAACGGTCGCGCCGTGACGGAGTCTATAGCGCGCGGGATGCCTTCAGGTTCGTGCATGTCGTGGATGATAGATGCAAGAACGCAGTCCTGTTTGGATTTTCATATGGTTTGACCTGAGAGAGGCGCGCGGCAGGGCGTCGGAAATCCGGGGGCGGGGTCAGAAGCCCAGCAGCGCGTCGCCGCCGAAGGCGAACATGCCGGCGTTGCGCAGTCCGTTGAAGGGCGTGGTGCCGTTCAGGGAGCGGTCGAAGCGGATTTCCGGGCGGATCTCGAACAGTTTGAACGGGCGCCCCAGGGTGGGGTGCCAGGTGACGCCCAGGGTGAGCGCGCCATAGGTGGTGGGCGGGGCGGTCCGGGTGGCGGCGGGCTCGCCGAGCAGGGCGCGCATATAGGCGGCGTCGCCGAGGAAGCTGGTGACGAATTGCCCGGTATTGTCGCGATAGATCTCGCCGCGATAATTGACGGTGAGCGTCGGCGTGAGCCGATAACCGAGGAAACCGACGAAACTGACCGTATCGGCGCGCAATCCTTCGTCATGCATCGCGTTGAATTCGCCGGTCAGGGACAGGCGGTCATCGACCTTGAAGGTCATGTCGAGATCGTTCCAGAAGCGCTGCGCGCCGTTGGCGCGCGGGCCCAGGGCGCGCACCGCGTCCTCGGGCCCGACGCGGGACAGATAGAGCAGGGATAGTCTGCCGCCGGCCAGGCCGTTGCCCGCCAGGCCGAAATAACCCGCGGCGGCATCGTTGTCGTCGCCGCGCCCGAACGAGACCTGGTTGCCGGTATCGACGCCGAACAGGATGTCCCATCGGTCGGTGGCATGAAATTGGACCATCGCGCCCACATGTTCGAACGGCGTGGAATATTCCGTCGTATAGGCCAGCGTGTAGAACGGCCGCATCGCCGGATCGAGCGTTTCCACCCCCATCGGCGCGGCGAGGATGCCGGCCTGCATGTCCAGCCCGTGACGGATCAGCCAGGGGAGGTGCAGGTCGAGATGCGCCTGGGCCGGCATGACCTGGTTGCGTCCGGTCAGCGCGCGGTCGGAAATGCCGGCGATGTTGTAATAGCGCGCATCGGCGCCGTACAGGCCCCGCAGCAGGAAGCCGGCCTGATAGGACGAGGATGTCTGGTCGACCGTCTTCGCGATCGTGATCGTGATCTGGTCGAGCAGGGCCTGGGTGGCGCGGTCGCCGATGAGCCGGCCGAAATTATTGCCGTCGGCGGGGCGCGCCGGGTTGGCGTCGATGCCGCCCTCGACCTGGCCGCTGACGGTGATGGCGTCGAACCAGTCCTTCGCCCCCTGCGCCCGCGCTTGTGAGGGCATGTGTGACCACGTGCCGAGCAGGGCGAGCAGGGCGCAGCCGGCCGGGCGCCAGAAAGAGAGATTTCCGATATTTTGTGTCATGGAAAAGAATTTTATTTTCTTTTTCGCAGGAGGGAGAAAGCGGGACAGGAGAAAACGCCTCCGCCGGGACCATGCCCGAGGCGTTCGCGGAACGCCATGCCGCGCGGCGGCGATGCGTGCATTTGGGCGCGCATTCCTATGAGATTCCTATGCGGCGGGGCGGCGGTCCCTCTCTCATTCCTATGGCGGTCGTCGGATAATCGGTGTGGCGCGGCGTGGACCGCAGGATCATCCATCGCGGAGAAGAGGCGACATGCATGACGTTCTGTATCTGGGGCTCGGTTTGGCGGGATTTGCCGCCTGCGCCGGGTTCGTCTCGTTCTGCCGGCGGATCTGAGCCATGAGCCTGGATCTGATATTGGGCGCGGCGGTGACGGTCGGCCTGCTGGCCTATGTCACCCTGGTGCTGGTCCGTCCTGAAAGGTTCTGAATAATGACCGTGGCGGGCTGGGCGACGATTTTCGTCTTTTTCCTGTTGGTCGTGGCGATGACGCGGCCGATCGGGGGGTATCTGGCGCGGGTGACGGCGGGCGAGCGGATCGTGCCGACGAAACTGGTGGGGGGCGTGGAGCGCGGCCTGTACCGGCTGGCGGGGATCGACCCGGCGGAGGAGCAGTCCTGGAGCGGCTATGCCATGGCCGTTCTGACATTCAAGCTGTTCTGCTTCCTGGCGGTCTATCTGATCCTGCGGCTGCAGGGCGTGCTGCCGCTCAATCCGCTGGGCCGTGGGGCGGTGGCGCCGGACCTGGCCTATGACACCGCGGTCAGTTTCCTGACCAACACCAACTGGCAGAGCTATGCCGGCGAGACGACGATGAGTCATCTGAGCCAGATGCTGGCGCTGACGGTGCAGAATTTCCTGTCGGCCGCCGCCGGGATCGCGGTGGCGGTGGCGGTGATCCGCGGCTTTGCCCGGCGGTCGGCCGCGACCATCGGCAATTTCTGGGTCGATCTGGTGCGCCTGACGCTGTACGTGCTGCTGCCGGCCTGCATCGTGCTGGCGCTGCTGTTCGTCTGGCAGGGCGTGCCGCAGACCCTGGCCGGCTCGGTGGACGTGACCACGCTGGAAGGCGCGCACCAGACGATCGCGGTCGGGCCGGTGGCCGGCCAGGAAGCGATCAAGATGCTGGGCACCAACGGCGGCGGGTTCTTCAACGCCAATTCGGCGCATCCGTTCGAGAATCCGACCGCGTTGAGCAATTTCCTGCAGATGCTGTGCATCTTCGCGCTGGGGACGGGGCTGACGAACCTGTTCGGGCGCATGGTCGGCGACGAGGCGCAGGGCTGGGCGGTGTTTTCCGCGATGGCGGCGCTGTTCCTGATCGGGGTCGCGGCGCTGTACTGGTCCGAGGCGCATGCCAACCCGGCCTTCGCCGCGCTGGGGGTGAATCCGGGGCTGGGGAACATGGAAGGCAAGGAGGTGCGGTTCGGCATCGCGGCGTCGTCGCTGTTCGCCACCGTCACCACCGACGCGTCATGCGGCGCGGTGAATGCGATGCATGAGAGTTTCCTGCCGCTGGGCGGCATGGTGCCGATGGTCAACATGATGCTGGGCGAGATCATCTTCGGCGGCGTGGGGTCGGGGCTGTACGGCTTCGTGCTGTTCGCCGTCATCGCCGTGTTCATGGCCGGGCTGATGGTCGGGCGGACGCCGGAATATCTGGGCAAGAAGATCGAGGCGCGCGAGATCAAGATGACGATGCTGGCGGTGCTGTGCCTGCCGCTGATGATGCTGGGCCTGACCGCGCTGGCGGTGGTGGTCGCGCCGGGGAAGGCCGCGCTGTCGACCGGCGGTCCGCATGGATTTTCCGAGGCGCTGTATGCCTATGTCTCGGCGGCGGCGAATAACGGCAGCGCGTTCGCGGGGCTGACGGCCAATCCGTTCTGGAACGTCACGCTGGGCATCGGGATGATGGTCGGGCGGTTCTTCGTGATCGTGCCGGCGCTGGCGATCGCGGGGGCGATGGCGGCCAAGCGCACGCTGGCGCCCTCGCCCGGCACGTTTCCCACCCAGGGGGCGCTGTTCATCGGGCTGGTCTGCGGCGTGATCCTGATCGTCGGGGGGCTGACCTTCCTGCCGGCGCTGGCGCTGGGGCCGATCGTCGAGCACCTGGCGATGCTGCGCGGCGTACTCTCGTGATTTTCTTTCCCTGGATATCCTTCCCCCGAATTTCCCTCCCCGAATTTCCTTGCTGGCAGGCTGACAGGCGATGACCATTCATGTTCCCAAACCCAGGCTGGCGCCCGACATGCACGGGCGGCCGCATCGGCCGTCCGGCGGCCTGATGCGGCCCGAACTGATCGGGCCGGCCATCGTCGACAGCTTCCGCAAGCTCGATCCGCGAATCCTGTGGCGCAACCCGGTGATGTTCGTGGTCGAGATCGTCACCGTGCTGACGACCATCCTGCTGGCGCGCGATCTGGCGCGGGGGGCGCCGCAGACCGGCTTTGCGGTACAGATCAATCTGTGGCTGTGGTTTACCCTGCTGTTCGCCAATTTCGCCGAGGCGCTGGCCGAGGGCAGGGGCAAGGCCCAGGCCGAGAGCCTGCGCCGCACGCGGACCGAGACCCTGGGGCGGCGCCTGACGCCCGAGCATGACGGCGGCTGGTCGCGGCACGGAATATGCGAATCCGTGCCTGCGCCGCTGCTGCGGCCGGGGGACGTGGTGCTGGTGGAGGCGGGCGATTTCGTCCCCAGCGACGGCGAGGTGATCGAGGGCATCGCCTCGGTCGACGAATCGGCGATTACCGGGGAATCGGCGCCGGTGATCCGCGAGAGCGGCGGCGATCGCTCGGCGGTGACAGGGGGCACGCGGGTGCTGTCGGACTGGGTCATTGTGCGGATCACCGCCGCGCAGGGCGCGACCTTCCTGGACCGGATGATCGCGCTGGTCGAAGGCGCGCAGCGGCAGAAGACGCCGAACGAGATCGCGCTGACCATCCTGCTGGCGGGGATGACGCTGATCTTCATCTTCGCGGTGGCGACGATCCCCAGCTTTGCCGCCTATGCCGGCGGGCGGATTTCGGTGCTGGTCCTGGTGGCGCTGTTCGTCACCCTGATCCCGACGACGATCGGTGCGCTGCTGTCGGCGATCGGCATTGCCGGGATGGACCGGCTGGTGCGTTTCAACGTGCTGGCCATGTCGGGCCGGGCGGTCGAGGCGGCGGGGGACGTGGATACGCTGCTGCTGGACAAGACGGGGACGATCACGATCGGCGACCGGCAGGCGGCCGATTTCGTCCCGGTGCCCGGGGTGACGCCGCTGGAGTTGGCGGATGCCGCGCAGCTTGCGTCGCTGGCCGACGAGACGCCCGAGGGGCGGTCGATCGTCGTGCTGGCCAAGGAGCGCTTTGCCATTCGCGGGCGCGAGATGCATGCGCTGGACGCGCGTTTCGTGCCCTTTACCGCCCAGACGCGGATGAGCGGCGTCGATATCGGGCGGCGGCAGATCCGCAAGGGGGCGGTGGACAGCGTGCTGGCCCAGATAGCGCAGGATCGGGCAGCGCGGGACCCGGCTGCCCAGGATCCCGCTGCCCAGGCGGTGCGCGAGATCGCCGAGACGATCGCGAAGGGCGGCGGGACGCCGCTGGCCGTCATCGATGCCGGGCGGCTGCTGGGGGTGGTGCATCTGAAGGACGTGGTGAAGGGCGGGATTCGCGAGCGTTTCGCCGAATTGCGGCGGATGGGTATCCGCACCGTGATGATCACCGGCGACAATCCGCTGACCGCCGCTGCGATCGCGGCGGAAAGCGGGGTGGACGATTTCCTGGCTCAGGCGACGCCGGAGGCCAAGCTGACGCTGATCCGCAAGGAGCAGGAGGCGGGCAAGCTGGTGGCGATGTGCGGCGACGGCACCAATGACGCGCCGGCCCTGGCGCAGGCGGATGTCGGGGTGGCGATGAATACCGGCACCATGGCGGCGCGCGAGGCGGGGAACATGGTCGACCTGGACAGCGACCCGACCAAGCTGATCGAGATCGTGGGGATCGGCAAGCAGTTGCTGATGACGCGCGGGGCGCTGACGACCTTTTCCATCGCCAATGACGTGGCCAAGTATTTCGCGATCATTCCCGCGATGTTCATCGGGTTCTATCCGCAACTGGCGGCGCTGAACATCATGCGGCTGGGCACGCCGCAGAGCGCGATCCTGTCGGCGATCATCTTCAACGCGCTGATCATCGTGGCGCTGATTCCCCTGGCGCTGCGGGGCGTGCGCTACCGGCCCGTGGGGGCGGCGGCGCTGTTGCGGCGCAATCTGCTGGTCTATGGCGCGGGGGGGATCGCGGTGCCGTTCGCCGGCATCAAGCTGATCGACCTGCTGGTCAATCTGCTGCATCTGGTTTGAAAGGATCCCGTCATGGTCCGTCATGTTCGTCCCGCCCTGGTGCTGCTGGCCGCGTTTTCGGTGCTGACCGGGCTGATCTATCCGCTGGCGCTGACCGGCATCGCGCAGATCATCCTGCCGCACCAGGCGCGGGGCAGCGTGGTCGTGGCGCAGGGGCGCGCCGTGGGCTCGGCGCTGATCGGGCAGGATTTCACGCAGGCGCGCTATGTTCATCCGCGCCCCTCGGCGACGGCGGGCGCGCCCTATAACGCCGCCGCGTCGGGCGGGTCGAATCTGGGGCCGACATCGAAGGCGCTGCGCGATGCGGTGGCGGCGCGGGTGGCGGCGCTGAAGGCGGACAATCCCGACGCGGTGCGGGAGGGATTGCCGATTCCGGCCGACCTGGTGACGGCGTCGGCCAGCGGGCTGGACCCGGATCTCTCGCCGCAGGCCGCCTTGTTCCAGGTGCCGCGCGTCGCCCGTGCGCGCAACCTGCCGGAAGGGCAGGTGCGCGTGCTGGTGAACCGGATGACCGCGCAGCCGTTGCTGGGCTGGCTGGGCGAGCCGCGGGTGAATGTGCTTGAACTGAACCTGGCGCTGGATCGCCTGCAGCAGCGGTAAGGCATGGACGAACGGAACGACAGGCCCGACCCCGACGCGTTGCTGCGCCGGACCGAGCGCGAGGCGGCGGAGCGCAGGCGGGGGCGGCTGAAGATCTTCCTGGGGGCGGCCCCCGGCGTGGGCAAGACCTACGAGATGCTGACCGTCGGACATAGAAACCGGCGCGAGGGTGTCGATGTGGTGGTGGGGGTGGCCGAGACGCATGGCCGGGCCGAGACCGCCGCCCTGCTGGAGGGGCTGGAGGTCGTGCCGCGCCATGATGTCGCCTATCGCGGCCAGGTGATGCAGGACATGGACCTGGACGCGATCCTGGCGCGGCGGCCGGGACTGGCGCTGGTGGACGAGCTGGCGCATACCAACGTGCCGGGCAGCCGCCATCCGAAACGGTGGATGGATGTGGAGGAATTGCTGGCGGCGGGCATCGACGTGCTGACCACCGTCAATATCCAGCATCTGGAAAGCCTGAACGACGTGGTGGCCAGCATCACCCGCGTGCGGGTGCGCGAGACGGTGCCCGACAACGTGATCGATCGGGCCGACGAGATCGAACTGGTGGACCTGACGCCCGCCGACCTGTTGCAGCGGCTGCGCGAGGGCAAGGTCTATGCCCCGGACATGGCGGGGCGGGCGCTGCTGCATTATTTCTCGCCGGGGAATCTGACGGCGCTGCGCGAGCTGGCGCTGCGGCAGACCGCGCAGCGGGTCGATGCCCAGTTGCTGGACCACATGAAGGCGAGCGCGATCGTCGGCCCGTGGGCGGCGGGCGAGCGCGTGCTGGTGTGCCTGACCCTGCAGGATGCCGGGCCTGGGTTGCTGCGCTACGGACGGCGGCTGGCCGAGCGGTTCCATGCCGCGTGGATCGTTCTGCATGTCGAGACCAGCCGGGACATGAGTCCCGGCATGCGCCAGCGCATGGCCGGGCTGATGCATCTGGCGCAATCCATGGGGGCCGAGACCGTTACGATTCCCGGCCAGGACGTGGCGGCGGACACGCTGGCCTATGCCCGCAAGCGGAACGTGACGCAGATCGTGGCCGGGCGGCCGTCGCGCCGGCCCTGGGCGGATTGGGTGGCGCCCTGGGCGTGGGTGTCGGTGACGCGGGGGCTGATGACGGCGGCGGGCGGGATTCCGATCCATGTGGTCGGCGAGGCCGCACCCGACGAAGCCGCGCGTGGGGCGCCGCGGGAGGCGCCGGTATCCCGCGCGCGGCCGCGCTTGGGGCCCTATGTCGTCAGTACCGGGGCGATTGCCGCGTCGGTGGCGGTCGGGGTGCTGCTGCGCCAGGGGCTGGCGGTCAGCAACGTTTCGCTGACCTTCCTGACCGCGATCCTGGGCATTGCGGTGGCGTACGGGCTGTGGCCGTCGCTCTATGCCTCGCTGCTGGCGATGCTGTGCTTCAATTTCTTCTTCCTGCCGCCGCTCTATACCTTCACCATCGCGGCGCCGGACAATATCGTCGCGCTGTTCTTCTTTCTGGCGACGGCGATCATTGCCAGCCATCTGGGGGCGCGGGTGCGCAACCAGGCGATGGTGGCGCGGCACCGGGCCGAGGTGACCGAGGCGCTGTACCGCTTCAGCCGCAAGCTGGCCGGCATCGTCGCGATGGACGACCTGCTCTGGACCACCTGCCACCAGATCGCGACCATGCTGGACATGAATGCGGTCATCCTGCTGCCGGCCGACGGCACGCTCAGCGTGAAGGCGGGCTATCCGCCCGAAAACGCGCTGGCGCCGTCCGACCTGGCGGCGGCCACCTGGAGCTGGCAGCATAATCGCCGGGCGGGGCGCGGGTCGGACAATCTGCCGGGGGCGCGGCGGCTGTTCGTGCCGCTGCGCACGGCGCACGGGCCGGTCGCGGTTGTCGGGCTGGATACGGACCGGAGCGGGCCGCTGCTGGACCCCGAGCAGCAGCGGCTGCTGGATGCGCTGAACGACCAGGCGGCGCTGGCGATCGAGCGGATCCGCCTGGCGGCCGACCTGGACCGGGTGCGGCTGAATGCCGAGACCGAGAAGCTGCGGGCGGCGCTGCTGACCTCGATTTCCCACGATCTGCGCACGCCGCTGGCCTCGATCCTGGGGGCGGCGAGCAGCCTGGACAGTTATGACGCGCTGCTGAACGCCGAGGGGCGGCGCGAATTGCTGGCGACCATCCGCGAGGAGGCCGAGCGGCTGAACCGTTTCGTTGCCAACCTGCTGGACATGACGCGGCTGGAGGCGGGCGCGCTGGCACCGCGCCGCGTGCCCGCGGACCTGGGCGAGATCGCCGGCAGCGCGCTGGCGCGGGCGGCGACGATCCTGCAGCATCACAGTGTGACGCTGGAGGTCGCGCCGGACCTGAAGCTGGCGATGCTGGACGACGTGCTGGTGGAACAGGCGGTGTTCAACCTGCTGGATAATGCGGCGAAATACACCCCGCCGGGATCGCGGGTCGCGATCGCGGTCGGGGGCGAGGCGGGATGGCTGTGGCTGCGCGTCACCGACGAGGGGCCGGGCCTGGCGGTGCAGGATGCCGAGCGCGTGTTCGACAAATTCACCCGCTTTCATGCCGGTGATCGGACCCGCCCGGGGACCGGGCTGGGGCTGGCGATCGCGCGCGGGTTCGTCGAGGCGATGGGGGGGACGATCGCGGCGGCCAGCCGCACCGACCGCTCTGGCGCGATCTTTACCATGCGCTTTCCCGCCGCCGAGATGAAACAGGGTGAGGCGGTACGGGAAAAAACGATAGGATCGGCGGCGAACGAGACCCTGGAGGGCTGAGTGGGCGTGAACGACCCCTGTGTGCTGGTCGTCGATGACGAGCCGGCGATCCGCCGCCTGCTGCGAACCAGCCTGACCGCCCAGTCGTGGCGGGTGGTCGAGGCGGCGGACGGCGCCGGCGCACTGAAGCGGGCGGCGGACAGCGATCCGGACGTCATGCTGCTGGATATGGGCCTGCCGGACCGGGACGGGCTGGAGGTGATCCGCCTGCTGCGCAATGGGGGATCCACGCTGCCGATCGTGGTGCTGTCGGTGCGCGACGACGAGCGGGGCAAGGTGGCGGCGCTGGAGCTGGGGGCGGATGATTACGTCACCAAGCCCTTCGGCATGGCCGAACTGGCGGCGCGGCTGCGCACCGCTCTGCGCCATGCCCTGCAGAGCGAGGGCACGCCGCCGGTTTTCGCCTCGGGCGATCTGAGCGTCGACCTGGTGCGGCGGCGGATCATGCGCGGCGGCGAGGAGGTGCACCTGTCGCCGCGCGAATGGGACATCCTGCGCCTGCTGGTCAACCATGCCGGGCGGGTGCTGACCCACCGGCACATCCTGGGGCAGCTTTGGGGCGCGGGCGGGGATGTGCAGCAATTGCGGGTCTATATACGGCAGATCCGCCAGAAGCTGGAGCAGGACCCGGAGCGGCCGGCGCATATCGTGACCGAGACGGGGGTCGGCTATCGCCTGGTGTCGGACTGAGGCGCGGACTGAGGCGGGGCGCGGTGCCTGACCCGGCATGACAGGGCCGGATCAGGACCAGGATCGCGAGCTGCTCCGGGTGCGGTTCAGGCGAATTTGCGGCGGGCGGCGGCCAGGGAGGGAGGCGGCGGGGTGTCTTCGGCGACGCGGCCGTCATCGATGGGCCGGCCGATGGCGGTGGTGACGGGCAGCACGCCGGCCCAGACCGGCAGGGCGTAGTCCGCGTCGTCATCCACGGGGCCGCCGGTGCGGATCTTGGCCGAGGCCGCGGCGATGCGCACCGCCAGCACGCCGGTGGCCTTGCGTTCCTTGGCCAGCATCGGCCGGACCTCGTCCCACCGGCCGGGCAGCAGATGTTCGGTGATGACGCGCAGCGCGTGGTCGTGTTCGGCCGGGTCGGTCACGTGGCGGGCGGCGCCATGGACCACCACGCTGCGGTAATTCACCGAATGGTGGAAGGCCGAGCGGGCGGCGACGATGCCGTCGATCAGGGTGACGGTCAGGCAGACCTGCACGTCCTTGGCCACGTCCTCGGCCACGTCCTCGGCCACGCCGCGGATGATGCGGGTGGTGGTCGCGCCGTGGATGAACAGCGTATCGCCGTCGCGGCCATAGGCCATGGGAATCACCATCGGCCGGCCGTCGGCCACGAACCCGACATGCGCCACCAGTCCGGCGTCGAGAATGGCATGCACGCTCGCCGCGTCGTAGCGGGCGCGCCGTCCCTGACGCGCGATGGCGTAGGGCGGCAGGCCGGCGGGGCGGGCCGGGGTGTCGTGGTCGGACGTCATCGGTGGGTTCCTGTCGGTGGTCTGGTGGTCCGATCGGGTGGCGGCCCGATCGATAGGGTGGCCGGAGGGCATCTTGCGCGTGCGGGTGGACTAGTGAAAGATCCGGTTTTCCGGAATTGGGAGGGCCAGTTTGTTCGACGGATGGCTGAGCCTGGACCGGGCACTGGACCGGGCGGACGCGGTGCCGCTGGCCGAGCAGATCTATCGCCAGGTGCGCGACGCGGTGCGGGCCGGGCGGGCGCCGGGGGATCGGCGGCTGCCCTCCTCGCGCGTGCTGGCGCGGGGGCTGGGCGTGTCGCGCAACACGGTGAATGCGGCCTATGAGCTGTTGCGGGGCGAGGGGCTGATCGTCTCGCGGCCGGGGGCGGCGCCGGTGCTGGCGGTGCCGGAGGCGTTTTCCGCCCCGCTGGCCGGTCCGGCGGCGGCGGTGCGCCTGTCGCGGCAGGGTGCGGCGCTGGCGCGGGACCGGCATGAGGCGGATTATGTCGCGCGCGGCGGGCGGCTGCGCCCCGGCCATCCGGACCCGGCTTTGTTCCCCCGGGACGAATGGGCGTGGGCGATGCGCCGGGCGGTGCGGACCTTGTCGGGCGACGGGTTGCTGTATGGCCACGTCCAGGGGCTGCCGGATTTGCGGCGGGTGCTGGCGGAGGCGCTGGCGGCGCGCCGGGGGCTGCCCGTGATGCCGGAGCAGGTGCATGTCGTGCCCACCGTGCAGTCGGCGCTGGCGATGCTGGGCCGGTGCCTGCTGGATGAAGGCGAGACGGTCTGGATCGAGGAGCCGGGCTATCTGGGCGCGCGGGCGGCGCTGGGGCATGGCCGGCTGGTGCCGCTGCCGGTCGATGCGGAGGGGGCGGACGCGTCCCGCCTGACCGGGGTGCCGAAGCTGGTCTATGTGACGCCGTCGCACCAGTACCCGACCGGGGTGCGGATGAGCCTGCCGCGCCGGCTGGCGCTGCTGGCCCGGGCGCGGCGGGCCGGGGCGCTGGTGCTGGAGGACGATTACGACAGCGAGTTCCTGTGGGAGGGGCGGCAGGTGCCGGCGCTGGGCGCGCTGGCGGAACAGGGGGAGGTGATCACCCTGGGCACCGTCGCGAAATCGTTGCTGCCGGGGCTGCGCCTGGCCTGGTTCGTCGCGCCGCCCGCCCTGTCGGCGCGGCTGGCCCATGCGCAGGCCAACCTTGGAGTGATGGCCAACGTGCATGCCCAGGCGGCGCTGGCGGCCTTCATCGACAGCGGCCGCTATCACCGGCATCTGGACCATATCGGCGGCGTCTATCGCGCACGGGGTGCTGAGATGGTGCGGGCGATCCGCGCGCGCTGCGGCGACGCGGTCGTGGTCGCGCCGCCGGTCGGGGGATTGCAGGTGCTGGTGCGCTTCGCGCCGGACCGGGACGACCGGGCCGTGGCCGCGCGGCTGGCGCGGGCGGGGTATAGCGTGCCGTTTCTGTCCGGGCTGTACCTGTCCGGCCGGCATTCGTCAGGGCCGAACCCGGGGGTGCCGGGACGGGGGATTCTGGTGGGGTTCGCCGCGGCGACCGAGGAACAGGCCGATATGTTCGCCCGGGCCCTGGGCGACGCGCTGGCCTGCGCCGATGGAGATTGAAACGGCGACGCCGTGAAAACCCGGCCTGGCGGGATGCCGGTGTCTTTATGTTTTCCCGGCGTCTTTATGTTTTCGCGGTATCGCCACGCCCGCGCCGCCCTATATGCCGCCGGCGATCACCAGGATGATGAGAATCAGCAGGATCAGCCCCAAGCCGCCGGCCGGGTAGTACCCCCAGCCGGAACTGTAGGGCCATGTGGGCAATGCGCCGATCAGCAGCAGGATGAGCACGATCAGCAGGATGGTCCTGAGCATTTCGTCCTCCATGTGACCGCCGGGGGCTGGGGCGCGGCGCATCCCGGTCTTGCGATTCATGGGTATGAAAGCGACGCGTTCGGCAACGCGGGCAATCGGCCGTGCCGTGCCGGGCGTGCGGGATGGCGGTTCGCGCCCCGCCGGGCCATCCCGTTTGCATGGAACGCCGCTCGCCGACGAAGGATGCCTGGCCGGGGGGACTCATTTCGTCGGGTTTTGCCGATCGCGGCGGGTGGCGGGCGTGTCAGGCGCGGATCAGTCCGGCAAGCGGGGCGATGCCGGCGCTGCCGGGGAAGATGCGGGGCATGGCGTGGGCCGGGACGCCCATATGGTCGCGCAGCACGCCCATGGCGACCGCGCGCAGGTCGGTGGTGGGGGCCAGGTCGCGGTTTTCGAAGAGCTGTCCCCGGGCCAGGCCGGGCCAGGTGCCGCCTACCCGGCCGCCGGCGACGGCGCCGCCGGCCAGCAGGGTGATCGTGCCCGTGCCGTGATCGGTGCCGGCGGTGCCGTTGATGCGGACGGTGCGGCCGAATTCGGTCATCACCAGCACGGCGCCGTGGGCCCAGCAGGGGCCGAGCGCGTCGCGCAGCACGCCCAGCCCGGCATCGAGCCGCCGCAGCGGGCCGGATAGGCGGCCCATCTGCGCGGCATGCGTGTCCCAGCCGCCGATTTCCAGCGCCGCGACGCGGGGGCCGTCCGGAGCGGCCAGCAGGGTGCCGGCCGTATGGCAGAGGACCAGGAACGGGTCGGGGCGCGCGGTGCCCGGGCGGGGGGCACCAGGTGCGGTCATTCCGGACGAGGCGGCGTCGGCCCGTTCGCGGGCGGACAAGGCGCGGATGGAATAGGTGTCGGCGCGCAGGCCGGCGCGCAGGGCGGGGCCGGTCAGCGGGTCGGGCGCATTCAGCGCCGCGATGCGGGCGAGCAGGTCGTCGTCCGGACGGGCGGCCTGCAGCGGGTCGAAGCTGCCGATCGGGGTGGGGCCGCGCAGCAGCAGCGGGGTGGACAGGCCGACCGACAGGCCCGCGCCGTCCGGGCCGTGCGGCAGCCCGCCCATGGCGCCCACCGCGCGGTTCAGCCAGCCGCTGGTCAGGCGGGTGTCGGCGCCGCTTTCCATATAGTCCTGGGCCTCGAAATGCGAGCGGCTGCGGTAATGGCCGGCCACGGCGTGGATCGGCAGCAGGCTGCCCTGGGCATAGAAGCCGTGCAGGACCGGCAGGGCCGGATGCAGGCCGTAGAATCCGCCCAGATCGCGCATGCCGCCGGGCTGTCCCGGGGGCGGGGGGACGAGCGGCGCGCGCAGGGCGGCCAGGGCGGGGTCGCCATAGGGGATGACGGCGGCCATGCCGTCCAGCGCGCCGCGCAGGATGACGACGACCAGCCGGCCGTCCCGCCGGGCGGGGCCGGGCGGGCGCGCCAGGGCGAGCGAGGCGGAGCCCAGCGTCCAGGCCGCGCCCAGCCCCAGCAGGGCGGTGCGCCGGGGGATCAGGACGGGCGGAGCCGGGATCGGGGGGCGGGACATGTCAGCACCTCTGGAATTCCGGGGCGGTGAACAGCAGGGTCAGCGCGTCGCGGCGCGATCCGGCATGGCGGATCGCCGCGCGGGTGGCCGGGCGCAGCAGCGGGCCCAGGCCGGCCTGAGCGATGGCCAGCGGGTCGGCCTCGGCCGCGACATCGTGCCCGGCCAGGCGGTAGGCCCATTCGGCGCGGGCGATCAGGTCGGCCGGGGCGGCCCAGTCCGCGGCCCGGTCGGACCAGCCGTTGGGCAGCGGGGCGTCCCACGGCGGCTGGCCCATGGTGCGGGTGGCGTCGGCCAGCAGCCAGGCGGCGGGAGGATGCGGAGCGGCCCCGGAATCGGGGGCCGGGCCGTCCGCAGCGTGGCCGGGCAAGGGCGGGTCGAGGGCGCGCAGCGCGGCGACGGCGTAGAAGAAGGGCTGGCGCAGCTTGGTGCCCGGGCGCCAGGCTTCGGGCCGTGCGATCAGGGCATGCGATGCGGTGCCGAGATCGCCGCCGCTCTGCCGCAAGGCGGCGGCGATGGCGTGGATCGCGGCGGGGGGCGGGACGTCGGCGATGAAATGGGTCGCCAGGCGGGTTGCCAGATGGGCATAGGTGGCGGGGTGCGTGCCCAGCCAGGACAGGGCCTGGACGCCGCCGGCCTCGCCCGGCGGGAAATCGCGGCCCATCAGGATCTTGACGCCGGGCTGGTGGGCGTCGGGGCGGAAGGCGAAGCCGGGCCGGTCGGCGCGCATGTCGATCGTCCAGCCGGTCAGGATGGCGGCGAAGCTGGTCACGTCCTGCTGGGTATAGCCGGCGGCGGGCGAGAGCGTGTGCAGTTCCAGGCATTCGCGGGCCAGGTTCTCGTTCAGGCCGCGGAGCTGGCCGTGGCGGGCCGCGCGGCGGGCGGCCGGGCTGTCGGGCCCGATCGAGGAGACGTTGTCGAGATACATGAGCATGGCCGGGTGGCGCATGACCGCCAGCAGCATGTCGGAGAACCGGCCGGTGACGTGGGGGCGGATCGCCTCGCGCACATAGGGGCCGATGACGGCGCGGGTGCCGCCCTGGCGCAGGCTGACGGTGAAATGGTTGGTCCAGAACCAGGCCAGCCTTTCGCGGAACGGCTGGTCGCTGGCGAGGCACTGCGTCATCTGCGCCAGCAGGTCGGCGTGGAAGGCCGGACCGACCAGCGGGTCGCCGGGCTGTTTCGTGCGCCGCTGGGTGCGAAGGCGGATCAGCCCGTCGGCGCTGTCGGACAGGCCGGCGGGAAAGCGCGCGCCGTCCGGCGCGGCGAGTTGCTCCCGCAGCCAGGCCGCCGGGTCGTCGGGCAGGGGTTCCCGGCCCCGGCGGCCCAGTCCGAAACGGATCATGGCCTGCATCGCCTGTGTCTGCATCCTGGCCTCGTCTCACATCATGTCGACGGCATGCGGTGCAGTGTCGCCGCGTTCGGTGTCCGGATAAAGGCCGGGCCGGCGGCGGAATGTGACGGAGGGTTGCGCGATGTAACGCGGCCGCGCGAGCCCTGCGGCCGCGCCATGGGTCGGGCGGTTGCCCGTCGGCCGGCGGCCTGGCTGGCGGGGGCCGGCATACCCATATTCCAGCCGGTCGGAGGAAAGGATGTCTTCCGGCCCGGAGGCTGGAATGTTCGGGTTCTATCAGCGCCTGAGTCATGGCGCGGATTCGGTGAAACCGTCCAATTTCTGGGATGTTTTCGCGGTCGGGCTGCTGGCCCTGGGGTTCGGCGCCGCGACGGCGCTGATCTTCTTCAGCGGGTGAGGGTGAGAGTGAGACGGGGGCTGGCGGAGGCGCGGGCCCACCTGGCGCGTCCGGTGCGGGAGTGCGTGTGGCCAGCGCGGCGTTGCGCCCGTATTTCGGCGAGGTGGAGGATCGGGGGACTATCGCGTTGCCGGATGGGGCCGGATAGAGGCGGGGTCGAAGGGGAAGCGGCTGCGCAGCCGGCGTTCGGCCGGGCTGGTGACGAGGCGTTCGGTGGCGTGGCCGAGCAGCCAGGCGAGGGGCACGACCGGCAGAAACCAGAGCCAGCCGTACCGGATCGGGGCGCCCAGGCCGTGGAACAGGGCGATGGCGGGAAAGACCAGGAACATGTGCGTCAGGTAGATTTCGTAGCTGAGGCGGCCATAGGCGCGCAGCCATAAAAGGGCGCGGATACGCGGCAGGGTGGCGCGGCCCCAGCCCCGGTCGAAGGCGATCAGCAGCATCGCGCTGCCGAGCGTGAGCAGCAGCATGGTGGCGTGACCGAGCGCCTGGCGGATCGCCGGTTGCCAGAGCAGGATTGCGCCGAGCATGGATGCCCCGAGGATGCCGAGTGCCGGGACGTGGCGCAAGGGCGCGCGGGGGGCGATCAGGGCGGCGCAGATGCCGGTGGCGATTGCGGCCATGCCGGGAAGATAGGCCTTTTCCCGCCAGATTTCGGGAGCATGCGACAGCAGCGCATAGTCGGCGGGCAGCGAGAGCGCCAGGGCGGCGAAGAGGATCGCGCGCAGGACGGCGTGCCGGGCGGTGGCGCGGCAGAACAGGGGAAAGGCGAGATAGAAGGCTTCCTCGATCGACAGGGACCAGAGGACGTCCCAGCCGCCGGGGAGATAGGCGGTGTGGCCCTCGTACCAGTTCAGGTGCATGCCGAAGACGGCGAGGATGGCGCGCGGCAGCGATTGGTCGGGATGGGTGATCGTGTAGTACGGCACGTGGGCCAGATCGAGCAGCGACAGGATCGCGACCAGGACGATGAGGCAGGGCAGGATGCGCATGGCGCGGCGGCGATAGAAGGCGGGCGCGTCGACGGCCGAGAGCGTGCCCCAGCGCCGGATGCTGTGGCTGGTGATCAGAAAGCCCGAGATCACGAAGAAGAGGAAGACGGCGGAATAGCCGTTCCAGTTCAGCGCGTGCAGCAGGGTGGCCGGCAGGATGGCGGCGAGAGCCGTGCGGGCCAGCGGAATGCGCAGCGCCAGGTGGTGGATCACCACGAGCAGGATCGACAGGCCGCGCAGCAGGTCGATACCGGCATTGCGGTCCGCGCCGTCGCCCGGGATGCGCCCAATCATCTGCATCCCGGAATGACGTCGGTCGAATTTGGACTGGACCATGCCGAGCGTGGGCCGGTCGTTCAACCAGTCGTCGGCCTGCATCATGTGCAGCCGCATTTCGTCGAGCAGTGCTGCGGCATAGAGCAAGTGTCCGCGCCGGATGCGGCGATAGGCTTCGTGGGCGGCCGCCAGGGCCTTGCTGATCGAGAAGTCGACATCGTCTTCGGTGATCGTGAAGCGCAGGTCGCGCGAGGCGGCGAGCAGGGCGGCGATCCGGCCGGCCGGATCGTGCAGCACGATGGTGGGCAGGGCGTACCAGGGCGAGGGCCGGAGGTCGTCGGCGTTCAGATAGAAGATGTCGATCTTGGTGAAGGGGCGGAAATGCGAGACGCAGTGCTGCGCGCCGGGCAGCCATTCGTTGAACAGGAACCCGTCCCACAGCCGGGGAAAATCGCGGCGGCGGGCCACGAAGCCGGCATGGGCGGCGGGTTCGGTGACGACGCGCAGGTCGATGTCGGAATGCGGCTCGGCGTCGCCGGAGGCGAGCGTGCCGCTGAGATAGAGGCCGACGACACCCGGTTCGGCGATGAAATGGGTCCGTGCTGTGTCCAGGAGGGTCGAACGTGCATGCGTCAGCATCGTTGCGTCCATGTCCGGCATGGGGATGGTCCCGTGGTCTTGGCGCGCGGGGGCGCGCCGGGATGGTGGAATCGCGACGGCCGGCCTGATTTATCAGGCCGGGCGGGTAATTCGCGCGTCCGGCCGGCGGGGCGCGGCGATGCATCCGGTGCGGGACATGGATGAAACGATAGAGCGCGGCTGGGGCGGGATGCAATTGCGATTGCGCAAGCCTACTCGTCGTAGTGGGTGGTGCGGGTGCGCTTGATGCCGGCGCGGTGGGCCTTGCCTTGCAGCCTGCGTTCGCGCGCGGCGCGGCCGGGGCGGGTGGCGACGCGGAAAGCGGGGCGGTGGGCGGCCTGGCGGATCAGTTCGGCCAGGCGCTCGATCGCGTCCTGCCGGTTGCGCAACTGGGTACGGAAGCGCCGGGCGGTGATGACGATGACGCCGTCCTGGGTCGCGCGGCTGCCGGCGAGTTCGAGCAGGCGGGTGCGGACGCGTTCGGGCAGCGCCGCCGAGCGGGCGGCGTCGAACCGGAGCTGGGCGGCGGTGGCGACCTTGTTCACGTTCTGCCCGCCCGGTCCCGAGGCGAGGATATAGCTGACCGTGACCTCGGAATCGGGCAGCGTGAGGCCGGGCAGGATCGCAATGGGCATGAAGGAGCAACCGGGTGGAGAATCCCGGCGGCTGGCCTGGGCCGGGATTCTCGGTTCAAGGGATGGATGGGTCAGCGATAACGATAATCGCCGCGCCAGCCGCCGCGTTCGTCGTACCAGCCATAATGGCCGTTATAATAGCCGTGATGCCAGCCGCGATAGGGCGGGCGTTCATAGACGCAGCCGGCGAGCGTGGCCAGCGCCAGCAGCAGGCAGGCGGGTCGGAGCAGGGTCATCGGGTTCCTCCTGATGGGATCGGGGCTTCCTGGATCTCCGGTTTCCGGGCCCCGCCTGTTCAGTCTGGCGACAGGATCGTGGCAAGAGTTGGGGCAAGAGCAGGGGGGTCATTTCCAGACCCATTTCCCGACCACGCGGCCGTTGATATGGACCTCGTCCAGCGAGCGGGTATAGGTCGGATAGGCGGGATTGATGCTCATGATCCGCACGGTGACGGGATCGTCCGAGCCATATTCGATTTCCAGCCGCTTCAGCACCAGCCCGAACCCGTCCCACAGCACGTAGACCCCGGGCGGCGAGGGCGTGCGGTGCGCGGTATCGACCAGCACGCGTTCGCCGGCCTGGTAGTCGGGCTCCATGCTGTCGCCGGCGACCCGCAGCACCACCAGCGCCTCGGGATTGTCGGTGTGGGCGCTGAGGAAGCGGCGCGGCAGCGACCAATGGTCGGTGGGCTGGGGGCCGTCCTCGGTCGCGATATGGGCGGGCATGGCGCCGGGACCCGCCTGTGGCGCCACATTGTATTCGGGAATGCGGAACTGGCCGTCGCGGGACGGCGCGTCCTGATCCCGATCCCGGTCCTGATCCCGATCCCGGTCCTGATCCCGATCCCGGTCCTGATTCCGATCGGGGGCCGATGCCCGTTTGGGGGACATGTCTGCGGCGGAGATGTCGACCGGCGCGAAGGGGCGCGTCGCCGGATGGAACGGCGCATAACCGAGCGGCGGCGCCAGCGGGGTGTGCGGGGTGGCGAAGCGGGGGCGGCCGGCGGACGCGGCCGCGCCGGCGTCGTGCGCATGGCCTGTGCCCGGCAGGAGCGCGGGATCGGGTGGTTCCCAGTTCGGGTCGGTGTCCTCGCGGAAGATGTTGGGGCTGACCCCGAAGCGGCGGCCCAGCGCGTCGCGCACGTCCTCGGGCAGCTTCTGGGGCGTGCCCTTGTGGATATATTGCTGCAGATAGGCGTGGTTGCGGCCCAGCGCGAGGGATTCCGCCTTCAGATTGCTGCCCGCCTTGGCGATCAGCCGGAGCAGGGCATAACGGGAGGGGGTGAGGATCGGCATGTGCCTATTATGGCGCTGCAAATAGGGAATTCCCAATAGGAAATTGCCGCTTGATCGGCAGGAAATATCCTATTAATTTGCCTATCCATGAGGGATGATCCTGTTTCCGATCCTCTTGATCCCCTATTGGGGGTGATCGAGGCGTTTCTGGGCGAAAGCGGCCTGTCGGCCAGCGCCTTCGGGCTGCGGGCGGTGAATGATCCGCGTTTCGTCCATGAAGTGCGGGCCGGGCGCGAGGTGCGCCGGGCGACCCGCGCGCGCGTCGCGGCCTATCTGGAGGCCGCGCGGGCCATGGCGGCGGCGGAGCGGCGGCAGGACGGTCCCATCACGCCGGGAGGGGGCATGAGACCGTCGAAATATGATTGGCAGCGGATCGATCCGCAGGTGGATGCGATGCTGGCCGAGGGCATGCGCATCGTGCAGGTGGCCAGGGTGCTGGAGATGCAGGCGCAGACCCTGCGCGACCGGCTGAGCTATCGCAGGCGGGCGCCGCAGCGGGCGCGGGAGCGCAAGCCCCCGCCGCCGGCCCTGATCGACCGGTCCTGCCTGAATTGCCGGGTGGGGTTCCAGGCGCCGTCGCCGTTTCTGCGGCTGTGTCCGGTCTGCCGGGCCGAGTGCTGATCCGGAGCGGCGCCCGCACTGGCGCAAGCGGGGCGGACGCGATATTGCGAGGTACGATACGAGACTGTTTCGTATCCTGAAGCCTGGGCGTGCCCCGATCTTCCCGCGCGGTGCCGGTCCGTTTCGCGCCGGCGGGGGATGGCGGGCATGGCGGTGCCTTGACTTGGGGCGTTCGATGTCGCGGATCCTGACTTGTGTCGTTCTGAAACATGAAGTGTTCGGGACGGGCCTGGCGGTGCTGCTGTGCCTGGCGAGCTGCTATGCCGCCATGATGCTGCTGCATCGGGCGCGGCGGGGCGCCGGCCTGGGGCGGACGATCTGGATCGGGGCGGCGGGGATTGCCGGCGGGTTCGGGATCTGGGCCACGCATTTCATCGCGATGCTGGCCTATCGTCCGGGCATGGCGCTGTCCTTCATGCTGGGGCCGACCCTGGCGTCGCTGCTGATTGCCGTGCTGGCGACCGGTATCGCGGTCAGCATCTCGGCGCGGACGATGGCGCGGGGTGCGGCAGGGACCACGGCAGGGACCACGGCGGGGACCATGGCGGGGACTGCGGAGACGCGGGGCGGCCATCTGGCGGGCGGCGTCGCGGCGGGGACGATGTTCGCCCTGGGCGTCGCGGCGATGCATTTCCTGGGCATGTCCGCCGTGCGCGTTCCCGGAATGATGTGCTGGAACCCCCGGCTGGTGGTGGCGTCGCTGCTGGTCGGGGGGGTGTTGTCGGTCGCGGCGTTCGTGTCCCAGCGGCGCGCGGGCGATACGCCGCTGGGACGGGTGATGCCGGCCGCGCTGCTGGCCCTGTCGATCGCGGGGCTGCATTTCACCGCCATGGGCGCCGTCACGATGCGGGCCATGCCGGGCATGGACATGGCGATGGACATGGCGATGGCGGCGCACAGGCCGGCGGCATCGCCGACGGTCATGATCCTGGTGATCGGGGCGGCGGCGCTGGCGCTGCTGTCGGTCGGGGCGGCGGCGGCGTTCTTCGCCCTGCGGGCCGAGCGCGCGGTCTGGCGGAGCGACCTGGGGTTCCGGCTGCTGGTCGAAGGGGTGCGGGACCACGCGATCTTCATGCTGGATCCGCTGGGGCGGGTCAGCACGTGGAATGTCGGGGCGCAGCGGCTGAAAGGCTATGCGGCCGCGGAGATCCTGGGACGGGATTTCGCGCAGTTCCATTCGGACGCGGAGCGGGCGGAAGGCGTGCCGCGGCGCATGCTGGCCGAGGCCCGTGCCGGAGCGGTGGCGCGGGAGGGATGGCGCTATCGCAAGGATGGGACGGCGTTCTGGGCGTCGGTGACGCTGGACCCGGTGCGGGACGAGGAGGGCGGGCTGATCGGTTTTGCGACGATCACCCGCGACCAGACCAGGGGGAAGGAGGATGCCGACCGGATCGCGCGGGTGACGCGCAATCTGGACATCGCGCTGGAGAACATGTCGCAGGGCCTGTGCCTGTTCGGGGCGGACGGGCGGCTGGTGCTGGCCAACGGACGCTGTGCCGCGCTGTTCGGCCTGGCGGAGCGGGACATGCGGCCGGGCATGGACCATGGCGCGCTGCTGGAGGCGATCCATGCACGGTTGGGCCTGCCCGAGGCGGAGCGGCGGCGGCGGGTGGAGGACGCCCATGCGCGGCATATGGCGCTGCTGCAGCAGGGCCAGGAACAGGGGCAGGAACAGAGGCAGGGCGGGCAGTTGCAACTGCGCCTGGGGGAGGAGATGGCGGTCCAGGTGACCGTGCGGCGGATGGAGGATGGCGGTTGGGTCGCGACCTATGAGGACGTGACCGAGCGCCTGCGGGCCGAAGCGCGCATCGCCTATCTGGCGCATCATGACGGGTTGACCGGGCTGGCGAACCGGGCGCGGTTCAACGAGGCGCTGCGGCGCGAACTGGCGCTGGCCGAGCGCGACGGGGCGCGGCTGGCGGTGATCGGCATCGACCTGGACAAGTTCAAGGAGATCAACGACCAGCGCGGCCATGCGGTGGGCGACCGGGTGCTGGTGATCCTGGCCGAGCGGATCCGCGGCGTGCGGGCGGTTGACGAACTGGTGGCGCGGCTGGGCGGCGACGAGTTCGCGGCGGCCAAGCGGTTCGACGACATTGCCGAACTGCACGGCTTTATCGGCCGGCTGGAGGATTGCCTGTCGCGGCCGATCGCGCTGGACGGCTTCGAACTGCGGCCGGATGCCAGCATCGGCGTGTCGCTGTTTCCGCAGGATGCCCGGACGGCCGAGGCGCTGATGGGCAATGCCGACCTGGCGATGTATCGGGCCAAGGCGGCGTTGCGCGAGCGGATCTGCTTCTACGAGGCCGAGATGGACGAGGCCGCGCGCAGCCGGCGCGCGCTGGCCGCCGCGTTGTGGGAAGCGGTGGAGCGCGAGCAGTTCCATCTGGATTTCCAGGTGCAGCGGAACGTATCGAGCGGCGAAGTGACGGGATTCGAGGTGCTGCTGCGCTGGCGGCATCCGGACTGGGGCCTGGTGCCGCCGATGCGGTTCATCCCGCTGGCCGAGGAATGCGGGGCGATCGTGCCGATCGGGGAATGGGTGCTGCGCGCGGCGTGCCGCGAGGCCGCGAGCTGGACCCGGCCCTACAAGATCGCGGTCAATCTCTCGGCCGTGCAACTGGGGGACGAGCATCTGGCGGCGCATGTCGGCGCCATCCTGGCGGAGACCGGGCTGGACCCGCGCCGGCTGGAGCTGGAGATGACCGAGACCGCCATCGTGACGGACAAGGTTCGGTCGTTGCGCACCCTGCGGCAGATCAAGGCGCTGGGCGTGTCGATCGCGATCGACGATTTCGGGGTGGGGTATTCGTCGCTGGATACGTTGCGGACCTTTCCGTTCGACAAGATCAAGCTGGACCGCAGCTTCATGACCGAGGTGGAGCACACGCCGGAATCCAAGGCGATCCTGCGCGCCATCCTGGCGCTGGGGCGCAGCCTGAACATTCCGGTGCTGGCGGAAGGGGTGGAGACGCGTGTGCAGCTCGACATCCTGGATGTCGAGGGATGCACCGAGGCGCAGGGCTATTTCCTGGGCCGTCCTGGCCCGATCACGGCGGACGGGGCCGTCCGGCCCGCCGTGCCCTCCGCGGTTCGAGAATAAGGATATCCGGCATCCCGTTTTGAACTCTATAGTGTCGATAACGGGAATTTTCGCAGGGGGTGCGGGATGCCGAAGGCGGGCGACACGCGTGGGCTGACGCCGCGGCAGGAGCGGTTCGTCGCGGAATATCTGATCGACCTGAATGCGACCCGGGCGGCGATCCGGGCGGGCTACGACCCGAAGGCGGCGGACCGGTACGGGTCGCGGCTGCTGGGCGAAGCGCGGGTGAAGGCGGCGATCGCGCAAGGCAAGGCGGCGCGGCTGGATCGGGTACAGGTCCGGCAGGATCGGGTGATTACCGAACTGATGCGCCTGGCCTTCTATGACGTGGGGGTGATCGCGGCGCACAGGCTGGACGGGCCGGAGGACGTGGCGCGCCTGCCGGAGGACGTGCGCTGCGCGGTGCTGGGCTGGTCGTGGGACAAGGCGGGGCATTTTACCGTGCGCCTGGCGCCGCGGACGCCGAGCCTGGATCTTCTGGCGCGGCATCTGGGGATGTTGAAGGACGTGCGGCAGCATCTGGGCCGGGACGGCAGGCCGGCCGATCCGCCGGCATTGTTTACGGTGGTGGTGCGCTGAAGCGCGACCTTTCACCATTGGTGATAAAATAATCGGTTTTCTTGGCATGGGTCGCGCAATGCGCGGCCGTGAAGGGGGAGTTGCGCGTATGCGACAGCACAAGCAGATGGCGGAAACCGGGCGCGTGCCGGGCGAGGACGGGGCGTTCGGCGTGGTTCCCCTGGCGCGGGTGAGCGGCAGGCGTGGCGCGCCGGGTGCGCGGGGGGACGCAGCGGCGGACGCAGGGGCGGATGTGGGGGCGGATGCGGGGGCGAAGATGCTGGAGGATACGGCGCGGGCGGTGCCGTGCCACGGCGCGCCGCGCGGCGGGCGGATGGCATCGACGCCGGCGGCCGATCACGGGCCGCATGGCGGGAGCCCGGGGCCGCGGCGATAGGGGTGGCGCGGGCGGCCGGCATGGCGGCGCTGACCTATAACCGGGAATCGGTGCCGACGATCCGGCGCTTCATGGAATCGGATGCGTTCATCCGGGGGCTGATGGGGCCGTTCGGGTCGGGGAAAAGTTCGGGCTGCGTCTGGGATATCGTGGTGCGGGGGCTGCGGCAGGCGCCCGGGCCGGACGGGGTGCGGCGCACGCGCTGGGCGGTGATCCGCAATTCGTACCGCCAATTGGAGGATACGACCATCCGCACGGTGCACCAATGGTTTCCGCCCGCGCGGTTCGGGCGGTGGAAGCCGACCGAGCATTCCTATGTCATCGACCGGATGGTGGCGGAGGGGGACGAGGCGCCGGCGGAGATCGAATTGCTGTTCCGGGCGCTGGACCGGCCGGACCAGGTCGGCAACCTGCTGTCGCTGGAGCTGACGGGCGCGTGGGTGAACGAGGCGCGCGAGGTGCCGTGGGCGATCATCGAGGCGGTGCAGGGGCGTGTCGGGCGCTATCCGGCGCGGCGCGACGGCGGGGCGAGCTGGTCGGGCGTGCTGATGGACACGAACCCGCCCGACGCGGAATCGGACTGGTACCGGTTCTTCGAGGAAAAGGATCATGGGCCGGCGGTGGCGGCGATGGCCGGGATCGTGCCGGACATGACGGTCGCGCGGTTCGCGCGGATCTTCAAGCAGCCGGGGGGACGCTCGGCGCAGGCGGAGAACCTGGAGAATTTGCCGCCGGCCTATTACCAGCGGCTGGCGGTAGGGAAAAGCGACGAATGGATCAAGGTCTATATCGACGGGGATTATGGCTTCGTCATGGAGGGGCGGCCGGTTTTCGGCGAATACAGCGATAGTTTCCATTGCCGGGCATGCCGCACGGTGCCGGGCCTGCCGGTCTATCGCGGCTGGGATTTCGGGCTGACGCCGGCCTGCGTGTTCAGCCAGTTGCTGCCGTCGGGGCAGTGGATCGTGGTGGACGAGCTGGTGGCGACGGCGATGGGGGTCGCGCGGTTCGCCGAACGGGTGGCGCGGCATTCGGCGCAGCATTTTCCGCATACGCGCTTTGTCGACGTCGGCGATCCGGCGGGCATGCAGCGGGCGCAGACCGACGAGCGGACCTGTTTCGAGATCCTGCATGCGCAGGGGATCGCGATCGAGGCGGGAATGCAGGGCCTGGCGATCCGCCTGGAGAGCGTGCGGCGGCCGCTGCGGACCCTGCTGGACGGGGCGGAGCCCGGATTCGTGCTGCATCCGCGCTGCGCAGTCCTGCGCCGGGCGCTGATGGGGGGATACCAGTATCGGCGCATGCGGGTCGGCGGCGAGCGCTATGCCGACCGGCCGGAGAAGAACCGCTGGTCGCATGTGACGGACGCGCTGCAATACGCCGCGACGCGGCTGTTCGGCCCCGGCCTGCGCGGGGCGGACGGGGCGGGTGGGGACGGCGCGGGGGGAGACGGCCCGCCGGCGCCGGATGACCGGACACGGTCGGACATTACGGGATATTGACATGGCAGGATTGGTGATTCCGGCCCATCTGGGCCCGGCGCGGCGGACGTGCCGCCAGTGCCGCCATCATGGCGTCGAGGGAATGGATATCGTCTGCCGGCGTTTTCCGCCGCAGGTGACCGTGGTGCTGGTGCCGCGGGGCGCGCCGCGCGCGGGGCAACTGGCGCCGCAGCCATTCGCCACCTTTCCGCCGGTGGTGCCCGAGCATGTATGCGGCGAATTCTCGGCCGGAGCGGCGGGGCGATGAGCGGGACGATAGATGAGGACGGACATGAGGACGGGCCCTGGGACGGGCCGGGGGGCCTGTCCGACATGCCGGACATGGCGCTGGCACATCGTCTGGCGCGGTGGATCGACAGCCCGAACATCGCCGTGGAACTGGACGAGGCGACGTGCGGGCAGGTGGCGGACCGGGTGGCGCGGGATTATCGCGCCGACGAGGAGAGCCGCGCGGCGTGGAAGGAGAGCTGCCATCGCTGGCTGGACCTGGCGCGGCAGGTGAGCGAGCCCAAGACCTATCCCTGGCCGGGGGCATCGAACGTGATCTATCCGCTGCTGGCCAATGCGGCGGTGCAGTTCGCGGCCCGGGCCTATCCGGGGATCGTGCGCGACCGGGACGTGGTGCGGGGCACGGTGCTGGGCGACGATTCCGGCGTGCCCCTGCGCGATCCGTCGCGGCCGGGGCAGGTGCTGCGCGGCCCGGACGGCGCGCCGCTGTGGCTGGTGCCGCCGGGCGCGAAGCGGACGCGGGCGGATGCGATCGGCCGGCACATGAGCTGGCAATTGCTGGACGAGATGCCGGACTGGGAGGAGCAGACCGACACGCTGCTGCTGCAACTGTCCATCGTCGGCACGATGTTCCGCAAGACCTACTTCGACCCGGCGCTGCAGCGCAATGTCAGCGAGACCGTGGACCCGCTGCGCCTATGCATCGACTACCGGGCGAAATCCTTCGCCACGGCGCCGCGCATCACCGAGGAGATCGACCTGTATCCGTGGGAGGTCGAGGAGCGGATCCGCGCGGGACTGTTCCTGGATGCGAAGTATGGCGCCAACCATGATGCGGGCGAGGACGGGGACGCGCCGGTGACGTTCCTGGAACAGCACCGGCGGCTGGACCTGGACGGGGACGGGTATGCCGAACCCTATATCGTGACGATCGCGCGGGATTCCGGCCGGCTGGCGCGGATCGTCGCGGGGTTCGACCGCGAGGGGGTGATGTTCGGCCGCGACGACCACCGGGTACGCCGGATCGACGCGATCGGGTATTACACGAAATATTCGTTTATCCCGTCGCCGGATTCCGTGATCTACGACATCGGATTCGGCGCGCTGCTGCATCCGCTGAACGCGGCGGTGAATACCAGCCTGAACCAGATGTTCGACGCCGCGCACCTGGCCAATGCCGGGGGCGGGTTCGTGGGATCGGGGATGTCGCTGAATGGCGGGGCGGTGCGCTTTCAGGTCGGGGAATACAAGGTCGTGAACGCGCCGGGCGCGGCCTTGCGGGAAAACCTGGTGCCGCTGCAATTTCCCGGCCCGAATCCGGTCCTGTTTCAGTTGCTGGGGTTTCTGGTCGATGCCGGACGGGAGATCGCGTCGGTCAAGGACGTGCTGTCGGGCGCGATGCCGGGCAGCAACGTGCCGGGGATTCTGGGCCTGGCGGTGATCCAGCAGGGACTGAAAGTGTTCAGCGCCATCTTCAAGCGGATTCATCGCGCGCTGGGACAGGAATTTCGCAAGCTGCACCGGCTGAACCGGATCTATCTGCCCGACGAGGTGGGGTTTCGGATCGGCGCGTCCTATTTCCGGGTCGGGCGGGCGGATTACGCGCAGGGCGGCGGGGTGGAACCGGTCTCGGACCCCGAGATCGTGACCGACATGCAGCAGATGGCGCGGGCGAATTTCCTGCTGGGATTCAAGGACGATCCCTGGTGCGACGGGCGCGAGATCCGCAGGCGGGCCTTTGCCGCCGCCGCGATCGGCGAGGTGGAGCACGTGCTGCGCGACGCGCCGGCGCCGGACGCCGAGGCGATGGCGCGGCTGGCGGAGCTGCAATTGCGGGCGCGGCGCGAGGCCGGGGACATGGAGATCCGCGCGGGGCAGCAGCAGGCGCAGCGGGTCGCGGCCCTGGCGGATGCCGTGCTGCACCTGGCGCAGGCGCGGCGGGCCGACGGGCAGGCGCTGCGCGACGTGCAGGAGATCGCGCGGATGGCGCGGGAGATTTCGGAGGAGGAGGGAGGTGATGACCGAGCGGGCGGACCAGATGCCGGAAGCGGCGCGGGATTTGCGGGCGCGGCGGCTGGAGATGCTGGGCGACCTGACGGAGGACGCGTTCCGGATGTGGCGCCACCATCCGGTGACGCGGGCGGTGCTGCTGTTCCTGATGGATTACCGCGATAGCGTCGCGCAGCGGATGCTGGAGCAGTGGCGGGCCGGGACGATCGTGCTGGCGGAGGAGCACGAGGCACGGGGGCGGGCCGCGGTGGCGGAGGAGATCGCGGAACTGCGCTGGGAGGCGATGATGGCGTTCTATGGACGGGAGGCAGGCGATGCGTGAGGGGCGGATTTTGAAATTCGACCAGCAGGAATATGTGATGTCGGATTGGGATGGGGTGAACCGGGCGGGCTATGTGCCGCTGGACGACAAGATATTGGTGCTGGCCGACGTGCATGCCGAGATGACCAGCGGCGCGGTGCAACTGCCCGCCGGCTATGTCGAGCGCCAGACCCTGGCCGCCGAGCATGGCACGGTGATCGCGGTGGGGCCGGCGGCCTTTCGCTGGAACGACGACGGCACGCGGCAATGGGTGGGGCGCATCCCCGCGCCGGGGGACCGGGTCTATTTCGAACGTTATGCCGGGCAGTTGCTGCGCGGCGAGGATGGGCGGCTGTACCGGCTGATGTCGCAGCGCTGCATCGCCGCGATCGGCGTGGCCGCCGAAGCGGGGAATGCCGAAGCGGGAAATACGGAACAGGACGGAAAGGAGATGGCGCATGCTGGAGCGTGACGCGATGCGGGATGCGGACAGGGCGGACGAGACCCCGTCGGTTCGGGATATGCCGGGTGACGGCATGCCGGCGGGCGACGGGCCGGCTGGGGATATCCCGGAAGGCGGCGCGGGCGAGGATGGCGGGCTGGCGGCATCCGCGACGGATGAAATCGAGGCCCAGGCGCGGCGCATGGGCTGGCTGCCGCGTGGGGAATTTCGCGGCGATGTGGAAAAATGGCGTCCGGCACGGGATTTCCTGGATCGGGGGATGAATCTGCTGCCGGTCCTGCAGCAGCAATATCGCGCGCTGGACGGGCGCTATGCCAGCATGCAGGCGCAGTTGCGCGACAGTCAGAAGGCGCTGGCGGACCTGACGGAACGGACGCGGCGGGCGGACGAGCGCGCCTATCAGCGTGCGGTGCGCGATATCGAGGCGCGGCGGCAGGCGGCGGTGGCCAGCGGGGATACCGGGGCGTTCGCCGCCGCCGACCGGGAATTGCAGGATCTGCGCGAGAGCGCGCCGCCGCGCGCGGCGCCCGTGCCGGCGGAGGGAGGGGCGGCCCCGCAGGCACAGGCTGCGCCGGCCCCCGAAATCCTGGCCTTCCTTCAGGCGAATCCCTGGTTTGGCACGCATGACGAGGCGCGGCAGGATGCGATTGCGATCCAGTCGGCGGTGGACCGGCAGCATGCGGGGCTGAGCCTGGCGGAGCGGCTGGAGATCACGCGGCGCAAGATACGGCAATTGCATCCCGCGCTGTTCGAGAACCGGCGGCGCGAGACGCCGGCAGCGGTCAGCCCGTCGCGCGGCGAGGCGGGGCGGGGCGCGAACCCGCGCGGGTTCGAGGCGCTGCCGCCCGAGGTCAAGCGGGAATATGACCGCTATGCCCGTGCCCTGTCGGGCAAGGGCAAGCCGCTGACCAAGGAGGAATGGGCCGGATATTACTGGGAGAACGAAGCATGAGCGACGAGAAGGGCGGAAAGATGCCGCAGCAGGAGACGGCGCGCGCGGCCGCCGTGGCCCGGGGGCGCCGCGCGCCGTCGCGCCGGCCGTTCGGCCTGCGCGAGCAGAAACTGGCCTACCCCGACCGGGAGGGATATCACCGGCACTGGTTCAACGACGAGCCGGGGCGCATCGCGCGCGCCCAGGACGCGGGCTATGCCCAGGTGATGGACGATTCGGGAAAACCCGTGTGCATGACGGTGGGTGTCGCACGCGGGGGCGGTCCGCTGATTGCGTACTTGATGGAGGTCCCGGTCGAATGGTATCGGGAGGACATGGCGGCGCAGGAAGCGGGCCACCAGGACCTGATGGCCCAGATTCGCGAGGGACGCGTGCCCGGCGGGCCGACCGGCGCGGACCGCAACGCGCAATATGTGCCGCGTGACATGGGCATTTCCATTCGCGAGGAACGGCGCTGAGGCGGGCGTGAGGCAAGGCGGGGAGCGCCCCGCATCATATCCGGTTCGGCGCGCCAGGACGGCGCCGGGCCGGTTCAGGCAGACCAGGCAATGACGACCGGCCCCTGTACAGCGGGCCGTCCTTTCAATCCTGCAGAGGTTCTGCCAGATGAATGCCAATTCTCCATTCGGCCTGCGGCCGATGGCCTATGCGTCCGGCGCGCCCTATGGCGGCGGGGTGCAGGTCTATTACGTGCCCGCGTCCAACGCGACGCCCCTGTTCCTGGGCGATCCGGTGCTGGCGCTGGGCGGCGCCGCCGATGCCAGCGGCGTGCCGGCGGTGGGGATCGCCGCCGCCGGGGCGTCGGGCCCGATCACCGGGGTGATGCAGGGCATCGCCAATAATGCCGGCGAGACGGTGCTGCCCGTGTTGCAGAACCAGACGCCGTACCTGCCGGCGGGGCAGGCGGCCTATATCTACGTCGCGGACGATCCGAACCTGGTCTTTGCCGTGCAGGAGGATTCGATCGGCGGGGCGCTGCCGGCCGGGGCGGCGTCGAGCAACGCCAGCCTGGTGGCCGGGGCCGGGTCGACCGTGTCCAGCCTGTCGGGCTGGCAACTGCAATCGAGCAGTCTGGGCACGGCGGCCGGCGGGCAGATGCGGATCCTGCGGGCCTATCAGTCGATCGACAATGCGATCGGTGCGAACGCCAGGTGGCTGTGCCGCATCAATCTGCATGCGATCACCAGCACCACCGGTATCTGAGGAGGCTGTATCATGGCCGTCATTACGACAGGCGCGCATCCGAAGGCGCTGTGGCCGGGCATCAAGGCCTGGTGGGGGCGCAGCTATGACGAACATCGCGTGGAATATCTGGATCTGTTCGACAGGCAGACCTCGGACAAGGCGTATGAGGAAGAGGTCGAGATCACCGGATTCGGCCTGGCGCCGGTGAAGCCGCAGGGGCAGCAGATCTATTACGACGTGGAATCGCAGGGATCGGTCAGCCGGTTCACACATGTGGCTTATGCGCTGGGCTATATCGTAACCTATGAAGAGCTGCGCGACAATCTGTACGAGACCGTGTCCAAGCGGCGGGCGGCGCAACTGGCGTTCTCGATGCGCCAGACGAAGGAGAACGTGCTGGCCGGGATCTATAACATGGCCTTCTCGGCCTCGGCCCCCGGCGGGGACGGGGCGTCGCTGATTTCGAACCTGCACCCGACCTTGTCGGGCATGCAGTCCAACCTGCTGGCGACGGCGGCGGACCTGTCGGAAGCGGCGATCGAGGACCTGACCATCCAGATCATGCAGTGCCAGAATAATCGCGGCATGCGGATCTCGGCCCTGCCGCGCACGCTGAATGTACCGTCGGCGCTGTGGTTCGAGGCGAACCGGGTGTGCAATTCGGTGCTGCAGAACGATACGGCGAACAATGCGATCAACGTGCTGCGCGCGACCAACGCGTTCCCCGAAGGGATCAAGCTGAACCATTACTTCACCAGCCAGACGGCGTGGTTCATCCGCACCAACGTGCCGAATTCGCTGACCTATTTCGAGCGCGACCCGATTTCCTTCGATCAGGACAACGATTTCGACACCAAGAACGCCAAGGCGGCCTGTTACGAGCGCTATTCCGGCTATTGGGCGGATTGGCGCGGCCTGTACGGAACGCCCGGCGTCTGAACGAATCGCGGTCCGGGGCAAAGCCCCGGATCTGAAAAACGAAAGGCCGTATCATGTCCGAACGAAAAAATTCCGTCGCCCGCATGAAAACCGTGCCGCGCGTGGGCGAGGTGCATGTGCACCATCATTATCATGGCGTGGCCCCGTCGCCTGAAAAATCGCCCGCAAAGCCGCCCGCGAAGGTGGCGCCGGGGCGGCGGACGCCGCGCGTGCGCAAGGAGACGCGGGGCGGCTGAACGGGTTGGGCGGCGGCCGGCAGGGCCCGGCCGCCGCGCTCCGGCGGGATGAAGGGGAAGATGTGACATGTCCGAGTGGAATCCGACGAATTTTCCCGAAGGGATCGCGGCGGCGGCCGGGATCCAGATCGGGGCGGTGTCGCGGGTCGCGGCGCTGACGCTCTATGCGGTCGTGCCGGTGCTGGGCGCCGTGGCGGCGAACAGCACGGCCGAGCAGATGCTGCCGGTGCCGGGCGTCGCGGCCGGGGACGTCGTGCTGGCGGTCAACAAGCCCGGCGCCCAGGCGGGGCTGGGGATCGTCGGCATGCGGGTGGCGGGCGCGGGCAGCGTGGGGGTGACGTTCGCCAACGTGACGGCGGCGCCGGTCACGCCGGCATCGGGCGAAACCTATGCCATCGTCTGCATTACGCCCGGCGCGGCGTAGGCGCGGGCTGCGGGGGGACGGACGATGGCCGACGTAACGACCACGCAGGTAATCGCGAATGGTCCGCGCAACCTGATCGTGCGGATGACGGATGTCAGCGACGGGACGGGGCTGAGCGCGGTGAAGATCGTCGACGCGCAGAGCCCGGCCTTTGCCGTGCGGGGGCAGGTGCCGGGCGTGCATCTGAAACTGGTCCGTATCGTCTATGACGTTCATGACATGGCGGTGCGGCTGCAATGGGACGGGACCGAGCCGGTGGACCTGGTGACGCTGTCGGGGTTCGGGCATCTCGATTTCCGGCGTTTCCAGGGCATTCCCAATCCGCGGGCGGCGGGGGCGACGGGGTCGATCCTGTTGAGCACGATCGGGGCGGCGGCGAATGCCACGTTCACGCTCGATCTCGAGATGATCAAGGGTGTTCCACAATTCTGATGGGAGGATGGGGTGAGCGAGCCCTGGTATTACAATCCCGGCGATCATTACGTGCTGGACGACCTGTCGGGCTTCAAGGTGCGGCGGTCGAAGACGCGGACCATTCCGGGCGGGCAGACCGGCCAGGCGGTGGTGGACCGCGCAAGGTGGGAGCCGCAGCAGCCGCAGGATTTCGCGGTGGGGATCGCCGACGACCAGACGGTGGATCTGGCGCGGCCGCGGCAGGAGAACCGCTTCATGATGGTGGGCACCACCATCGCGGCGCCGGCGCAGGCCGGGGCGCGCGTGATCGTGGTGCAGTCGGCGGCGGGGATCGGCCCGGGGGACTGGCTGCAGATCATGCTGGATAGCGGGGTGAACGTGACGGCGCAGGTGGCCTCGGTGGCCGGGGCTTCGGTCACGCTGACCGCGCCGCTGCCGGGCGCTGTCGGGATGCTGGGCGACCCGCCGCAGAACCAGGTGCTGGATCTGAGCGCGCCCGGGGCGGCGCTGAACTGGCCGGGGGCGGCATGACGACGAGCGGCACGGCAGGCTGGAACCCCGGCACGGTTTCGATCGTCAACGGCGCGCTGCGGCTGATCGGGGCGATCGCCAGCGGAGAGACGCCGCCGGACAATGAATTCCAGGACGCGCTGGATGCGCTGAACGGGCTGATCAAGGCGTGGCAGGTTTCGGGCGTGCATGTCTGGACCCAGACCGAGGCGACCGTGTTCCTGCAGCCGGGGCAGGCACGCTATGTGATCGGCGTGGCCGGCACGGACCATGCATCCGAGACCTATGCCGCGACCCGGAGCAGCGCCAGTGCGGCGGCGGGTGCGGCCGTTCTGTCGGTGGTGTCGGCGGCCGGCCTGTCGGTGGGCGATACGATCGGGGTGGCGCTGGATAGCGGGGCGGTGTTCTGGTCCGCCATCGCGTCGGTGGCCGGATCGTCGGTCACGCTGACCGGCGCGCTGCCGTCGCAGGCCAGCGCCGGGGCGCAGGTCGTGGCCTATGCGGCTCCGTTCGCGCGGCCGCTGCGCGTGATCGGCGCGCGGGCGGTGACGCTGGCGACCGGGGTGGAGACGCCGCTGATCCCGATGTCGCGGCTGGATTACGCCAACCTGTCGGGAAAGACCGTGCCGAACGGGCCGCCCGCCCAGTATTTCTACGATCCGCAACTGGGATCGGGGGTGCTGAGCCTGTTCCCGGCGCCGTCGAACGGCCTGACGGCGGTGACCTTCACCTGCCAGCGGCCGCTGCAGGATGTCGCCAATGCCGCGAACACCGCGGACGTGCCGCAGGAATGGGTCTCGGCGCTGCGCTTCGCGCTCGCCGTCGAACTGGCGCCGGAATATGACTGCCCGGCCCCGCGCTTCGAGATGCTGAAGGCGATGGCGGCGGAGAAATTCGCCGGGGTCCAGAAATGGGACGTCGAGGGAGAGGGCACCACATCTTCGGCATTCGCTCAGCCGGTCTACCAGATCATCGCGGGCGCGCTGCGGTTGTGCGGCGGGTGCGCGCCTCAGAATCTGCCGACATGGGGGCAGGTGGAGAATGCGCGCTATTCTCTGAATGCCGTGATCCAGGGATGGCAGGCCAACGGCATCCATGTCTGGACGCAGACCGAGATGACGCAGGCGCTGACGGTTGGGCAGGCGCAATACACCGTCGCGTCGCCGCGTCCTCTCCGCGTGGTGGGGATGCGGCTGGTGTCGGCCTCCGGCACCGAGACGCCGCTGATCCCGATGTCGCGGCTGGATTACGCCAATCTGTCGGGAAAGACCGTGCAGGGGGTGCCGGTCCAGTTCTTCTATGACCCGCAGGTCGATAGCGGGATCATATCCCTCTATCCGGCGCCGGCCGACGCGACCGCGACCGTGCATTTCACGGCCCAGCGGCAGCTTCTGGGCGTCCAGACGCTGAATGATGATCTGGACTTCCCGCCCGAATGGCTGGACGCGCTGCGCCTGACACTGGCATGGCGGCTGTCGGCCGAATACGGCACGCCGCCCGAGATCGCGCAGGCGCTGAAGGTGCAGGCCGACGAGGCGCTGGCCGTGGTTCAGAGATGGGACGTGGAAGCGCAGGGCACCACGACCTATCCGTTCGGCCAGCCGCTGTACCAGATGATCGCGGGCGCGCTGCGCCTTTGCGGGGCGGTGGGGCCGCAGGATGTACCGCGGCTGGGGCTGGTGGAGAATGCGTTCACGGCGCTGAACGCGATGGTGCAGGCCTGGCAGGCCTCGGGCATTCATGTCTGGGCCGAGGAGGACGTGACCGTGTTCCTGCAGCCCGGGCAGATCCGCTATCTGCTCGGCGGGGCGACGGCGGACAATGCGGCGGCCACGGCGGGGACCGGCCTGACCTGGCTGGCCGCGACGGCGGTGGCCGGGGCGTCCGGCGTGACGCTGGCCGATGCCGCCGGGATCGCGGCGGGGAGCATGCTGGGCGTGTGGCTGGATGCCGGGACGGTGTTCTGGACCAGCGTGACGGCGGTGGCGGGCGCGGTGCTGAGCCTGGCGGCGCCGTTGCCGTCGCAGGCTTCGGGGGGTGCCATGGCGGCGTCCTATGCCGCGGCGCTGGTCCGGCCGCTGCGCATGCCGGCCGGGCGCCGGCTGGTGCTGGCCGCGCAGGGGGCGCAGCCGATCGAGGTGCCGCTGGTGCCGATGTCGCGCATCGATTACGCCAACCTGCCGAACAAGGCGACGCCGGGCACGGTGACGCAGTTCTTCTATGACCCGCAACTGGGCTCGGGGGTGCTGAATGTCTGGCCGGCGCCGTCGGATGCGCGCTGCGCGCTGCGCTTTACCGCGCAGCGGCCGCTGACGACGTTTGCCGGCCTGGAATCGGCGCCGGATTTCCCCGACGAATGGCTGGCGGCGCTGCGCTGGAACCTCGCGGCCGAGCTGTGGCCGGAATATAACGGGTCGGCCAGGCCGGGCGGCAATCCGGGGCAATATGCGCTGCTGAAGCAGGAAGCCGCCGCCAAGCTGCTGATGGCGCAGGGCTGGGACCGGGAGCCGCAATCGGTGCTGTTCGGCGCGGGCATGGGCCCGGCCGGGCGGTCGGGGTAGCGCGCGATGGTGGTGCAGCAGGTGCCCTTCGCGGCGCAATCCTATCAGGCGCGGTCGGTGGCGCTGGATGCGCAGCGCTGCGTCAATTTCTATGCCGAGTTCGCGCCCAAGGGGGCCAAGACGCCGGTGCCGGTGTGGGGCTGCCCGGGGATGGTGGCCTTCGCGCAGTGCGGCGCGGGCCCGGTGCAGGGCATGTGCCTGATGGGCGGCGTGCTGTATGTCGTGTCGGGGCAGGCGCTGTATCGGGTCGATCCGGACGGGTCGTCGGCCGAGTTGGGCGCGACCTGGGTGACGGGGCCGGTGTCGATGGACACCAACGGCACGGACCTGGTCTGGGTGGATGGGGAATCCGGCTGGTCGTACTCGGTCGCCGGCGGGGTGCAGCAGATCACCGACCCGAATTTCCATCCGGCGGACAGCGTCGTCTATTTCGACACCTATTTCGTGTTCAACCGGTCGGGGACGCAGGAATTCTTCCTCTCGCCGCAGGGGGCGGTGGTGCCGTTCGACGGCACGATGTTCGCGTCGAAGGAAGCGACGGCGGACCCGCTGCTGGCGATCGTGAACACCCACGAGCAATTGCTGCTGTTCGGCGCGGCGCGGACCGAGGTGTGGTACGACGCGGGCAATGCGCCGCCGACCTTCCCGTTCCAGCGCTTCGACGGGGCGTTCATCCAGCGCGGCATCGCCGGGCCGCATGCGCAGTGCCTGGAGGACAATACGGTCTTCTTCCTGGGCGATGACGGGATGTTCTACCGGCTGAACGGATTCCAGCCCGAGCGGATCTCGACCCATGCGACCGAGGGGGCGTGGCAGTCCTATGCCACGCGGGCCGATGCGCGCTGCTTCAGCTATACGCTCGAGGGGCATAAATTCGTCAACCTGCTGTTCCCCTCGGCGCCGGCGAGCTGGGTCTATGACGTGGCGACCGGGCTGTGGCACGAGCGGGAATCCTGGACCGGGGCCGGCGCCGACAGTTCGATCGGGCGGTGGCGCGGCAATGGCGCGATCATGGCCTATGACCGCATCCTGATCGGCGACTGGCTGAGCGGCACGGTCGGGCAACTGAATTTCGCGGTCTATACCGAGCTGGGAGCGACGATGCGCGGGCTGCTGGCCGCGCCGCCGGTCCATGACGCGCGGCGGCGGGTGTTCATGCGGCGCTTCGAGCTGGATGTGGAAACCGGGGTGGGGCTGCCGGCGGCTTCGTCCACCGTCATGGTGCCGTACCAGCCCACCGGGGTGATGCTGGCGGCGCCGTCGGCGCTGGCGCGGGTCGTGGCGCCGGGCGGCATGGCGGTGGCGCTGACCAACCTGCTGGCCAGCCTGTGGGTGCTGCTGCCCGATGACGGGACGCCGCGCGGGGTGGTGCTGGGCAATGCGCCGGGCGGAAGCGGGCCGGGATTCTCGCTGACGCTGGTCAATGACCGGACGGCGCCGGCGGCGCAGATCCTGGTGCGGGCGGCGGACGTGCTGGGCGATCCGGTGGTGACGGCGTCCTATGACTATGCCGGGTGGGGCGGCTGGGTGAATGTCCTGCTGTCGGTGTCGCCGGCCGGCCGGACGATCCAGCTTTATGCCAATGGCGCGGCGCTGGCGCCGGCCGCGCTGGACTGGGCGTCGCAGGCGCCGATCGGCAATCCGTCCGGCCAGGGCTGGAGCGTCGCGCCGTCGAACGGCACGGCCGATCCGGTGGGGGTGCTGGCCGCGCCGCAATTCGGCGGCCACACCGCGGGCACCGGCACCGGATATGACAATGCGTCGGTGCAGATCGACCAGTTCGGCAACATGCTGTCGATCGGCGGGGGCACGGTCAATGCGGTGTCGCAGGCGGGCGCGGTGGCGTGGAGCCTGGCGTCCGGCACCGTGCAGTCCGACATCCTGTCGGTGGCGCCGGGGCTGACCATGTCGAGTTATGTCCTGAATGCCGCTTCGGTGCTGATGCAGGGCCAGTATCTGGCCGCCGGCGTGGGGTCCGGCGCCCAATGGCAGGGGATCGCGCTGTATCAGGTCAATAGCGGCGCGGCGCCGCGCTTTCGCGGGTTCGTCTATTATTACGTCAACGGTCCGGGGCCGATCTATGGCGCCAACCAGTGCTTCCTGGCCGGCGACCAGACGATCGACGATCCGATCCTGTGCTACCAGATCGAATATCCCAACGTGCCGCGCGTGGTGATGGTCTATCCGAGCATCGCGCAGATCGTCGGCGGCGCGGCGGTCTCCGGCGGCCTTAACGGGCTGTATCCGGAACTGGGCAATACGGCCGGCTGGGGGCCGTGCCAGGTGCCGGTCATCGAATATCGCTATCCGGCGCAACTGGGCAGCAACCTGCTGCGCCAGGCGGGCTATAACGGCAATGTCGGGTTCTTCCTGCCGGACGGGCAGGGCGGCACGAACCATTATTTGTATTTCAGCCGCGGCGACATGGCGGCGAACGCGGCGGCCGGCACCAACGCCAATCCGGAGCTGCAGGCGGTGATCGGGCCGGCTTATCCAAACGGCGCGATGGTGAAGATCGCGATGGGGGCGGTCAGCTATGACGCGCTGGTCGGCGCGCATTTCGCGGGGAACGGCGCCACGCAGTTCACCGGCACGATGCCGATGTACAGCATCGACAATGCGAACTGGGTGGACCAGGCGGGGGCGGCGCAGATCCCGTTCGCGGACGAATATCATTACATCGCCACCGGGCAGCCGGGCGGCACCGACGTCTATGCCGGCCAGCCGTCCCTGACGCCGATCCCCGGCTCCTCGGACTGGCTGGTGACCTTCCTGCTGGTCGGGCTGTCGGACGCTGCCGCCAATCGGGGCAATGCCAGCGTGTGGGACACGGTGCGGGTGTTTCACTATTCCGGCGGCACGGCGACGCAGCTTGGCCCCGCGGTTTCGGGCGAGGCCTATGCGGCGGCCGACTGGTCGGGCTTCACCCTGGGGGCCTGGGCCGACACGAATGCCGTCGCCTATCTGGACGGCACGTCGGTGGTGATTTTCGGAAACATGGCATCGTATGCCGACGCCTATCCGAATCCGCAGGGCGCGCAATATTGCACGCGCTTCGGGTCGCTGAGCTTTGCCGTGGCGCAACTGGCCGATCTGTTCCTGGCCGCGCCGAGCGGGTTCTTCGACCTGTCGCAGCCGGCTAATCGGGCGCTGTTCCTGAACGGCGCGGGCGGCGCGCAATATCTGGGGTCGGACGGATCGCGGGTGCTGGGGGTGGCGCCGCCGGTCTTCCTGACCGTGGCGCCGGGGGCGGCGGTGGCGGCCTTCGCCGGGAATGGCGGGACCGGCGGGGCGTTCGACGTGACGGGGACGATCCTGCCGGCGCAGTCGAACCCGGCGGGCGGGACCTATCCGCAGCCGGTCAGCGGGTCGGCCGACACGCCGCCGGGGGCCGATCCGCAGATCATGCTGGACTGGTCGGATGACGGGGCTCGGACCTGGAGCGCGTTGCGGCTGTGCCGGTCCATGGGGGCGCAGGGAGCGTATCTGACGCGGCTGCGCTGGCTGAAGCTGGGCCAGGCGCGGCAGCGGGTGCTGCGGCTGCAGGTGACGGACCCGGTGCGGCGCAACCTGATCGGGTTCTACCTGGATACCGAATCGGGGATGGAGTGATGCCGTCCGCGCCGCGCCAGACCCTGCCGACCGGGGACCGCCCGTTCGTCACCGCCGGCACGCTGGGGCTGACCCTGGCGGCCTATCAGTTCCTGTCGCGGCTGGGCGATGCCGGGCAGGCGACCGCGCGCAATGTCGAGGTGATCGCCGAGGCGCTGGGCGTGCCGGTGGCCAGCATTCCGGCCGAGGGGCCGGTTGCCGTCACACTGCCGGCGTCGTTTCCGCCTGCCGGGCCCAGCGGGGCGGCGGCCGGCCCGGTGAATGCGGCGCGGCTGCTGGCGATGCTGGCGGCGGTGCCGCGGCCGGCCCGGGGGGCGCCCGGGATGCCGCCGCCACCCAGGCCGCCCTGGCCGCCGCGCGCGGCGTTGCCGGCACCGGGGCCGCGGGTGGCCGATATCGTGGTGCTGCATCATGGCGCGCGGGTGATCGACGGGTTCGGCGCGCCGGCCGGGCTGGTGGTGGGGTGGATCGGCGATCTGTACCTGCAGCGCGATGGCGGCCCGGCCGGGGCGCTGTGGTCGAAGCAGTCCGGCGCCGGCACCGCCCAGGGCTGGGTGTCGGGCGGCGGGGGGACGGGCGGCGTGCTGCCGCTGGTCAATGGCGATATCGCCCCGATCGGGATTCTGTCCGATCCGACGGGGCAGGCAATCGGGGTGCCGATCTGATGGGACATAGCACGCTGATCACCGATTATTTCGGATACGGCACGGCGGCGGATCGTCCGGCGTCGCTGAATATTCCAAGCGGGTGCCTGGGGTTTTATTACGCCACCGATGTCGGGCAGGTCTATGCCTGGGACGGGGCGTGGCAGGCCTGGGCGCCGCCGCCGCAGAGCTTCGCCGGGTCGCTGACCGGTGCCGGCACCACGCAGGGCTCGGCCGCCGTGCTGGCGGCGGACGTCAACCTGTTCACCACCGTGGCGGCCGGGACGGGGGCGGTGCTGACGGCCGGTCCGGCCGGCACCTGGCAGAAGGTGCTGAACCGGGGGGCGGCGGCGCTGCTGGTCTATCCGCCGTCGGGCGGGGCGATCGACGCGGAGGTGGCGAACGTGCCCGTCACGATCCTGGCCGGCGGGGGCGCGACCTTCTGGCAGAACACGACAACGCAATGGTATTCGGAATGAAAACGATCCTGTCGATCCTGCTGATCCTGGCCGGCCTGGTGCCGGCCGTTCCCGCCCGCGCGCAGATCGTGGGGCCGGTCGGGCATGGGGAATTGCCGGCCTGCCCCGACAGCGGGGGCAACCATCTGAACTATGTGCCGGCGACGGGGATGTTTTCCTGCGGGACCAGCGACGGCAATCCCGCGACCCTGACGGGCGTGACGGCCGGCACGGGCCTGGCGGGGGGCGGTACGTCCGGCACGGTGACGCTGTCGCTGGGGGCGATCGCCAATGACAGCGTGCTGGGCAATGTCGGCGGCGGCAGCGCCGTGCCCGGTGCGCTGAGCGCCGCGCAACTGACCGCGCTGATGCAGCCTTTTACCGCCGGCCTGTCGGGCGCGGTGCCGGCCAGCGGCGGCGGCACGGCGAATTACCTGCGCGCCGACGGGAGCTGGGCCGCGCCGCCGGGCGGGGGAAGCGTCGCGCCGACGGAGGTGCAGCGGGCCTATGGCCGGTCGTCGTCCGGCAGCATAACGGTTACGATGCCGCAAGCCACGACCGTGGGCAATACCGTCGTGGCGATCGGATATGGGGGCAGCGCCGCGCCGAACTTCAATGGAAGCCAGACGGTGTTCCTGGACAGGAGCAGCCTGCCGGCGGTGTCGTTCGTCGTCATGGCCGCGCCGGTGACGAGTGCGCAGACATCCATCACGGTCAACGGAACATCGGGAAACTATAACATCGAGCTTGTGGAGGTTTCCGGTCTTCGAAACATATATGTCACGGAGGGGACGAATTATTCCGGGAACCCGGAAACCGCCCCGACATTCGCGCCCGCCGGATGCGCCTATTACGGCATGTATGGATCGGGAAATGCGATTGCCTACCAGAGCGCGACGCCGGGCTTGTCCAATGTCGTGCAGCAGGGCGGGAATGCCTCCAATAACGCGACCTTCTATAATTTCAGCGCGGCCTCCCGGGGGACCATGCAGACGCTGACGTTCAACGGGTCGAACGGAAATGTTCTGTCCGCGTCGATCGCTTTTTGCGGGTAAGCGAGGACGGCGAGCTGCATCCTTTTCATGTTATTGAACTATCGCCATTTATGGACTAGATTATTCGAAATCAGGGCATAGGCACCGCCCTCCATCCGATATCCCCTTCGGGGATGCGACGCAGGATTGCGGTGCCATGTCCGTTCAGCCGATTGCCCTGATTCCCGCCCAATATGTTCCGGCATCGACGACGCCGATCTATACGTCCCCGGCGGGCGTGTATTCGCGTATCGACAGCCTGAGCATCTGCAATACCGGCGTCGTCGTGGTGCAGGCCAGCATCTATCTGGTGCCGTCGGGCGCCGGCGCGGGCCCGGCCAATGCCACGACCTTCAACCAGACCGTTCTGCCCGGGCAGACCTGGAACAGCCCGAACGAAATCGGGAAAGTGCTGGGCCCGGGCGATGCGATCGCCGTGCTGGCCGGTGCGGCGAACGCGCTGACGATCACGGCCGGCGGGCTGCAGGTGGTGCTGTCGTGACCCGGTATGGCGTCGAGGCGTGGAGCGCGGTCCTGCCGGAGATGCGGAGCCTGTGGGAGGCGCATTTCCGCGAGGTCGCGCTGGAGCAGGAGCGCGTGCCGCTGGACCCGGACCTGGAGACCTATGCCCGGCTGGAACAGGCCGGCGCGCTGCACGTGCTGACGATGCGCGAGGGGCGGGTGCTGGCGGGCTATCTGGTGGCGCTGGTCTGGCCGCATCTGCATCACCGGGGCACCAGCCACGCCTTTTTCGATCTGTATTACGTGCGTCCGGCCTATCGGCGCTGGACGGCCGGGATTCGCCTGTTTCGCGAGGCGGAACGGACGCTGGCGGCGCGCGGCGTGCGGCGAATGATCGCGGGCACGAAGATCCATGTCGGCCCGACCGGGCGATCGCTGGATGTCGGCCCGATCTTCCGGCGGCTGGGCTGGGTGGAAATGGAACGTCAATTCGGGAAGTGGATCGGATCATGGTGACGGCAATCGGTGGGGGGCTGTCGGCCCTGGGCTCGATCGCGGGCGGGATCACGGGGGCGGATGCGGCGTCGGGCGCGGCGCGGGCGCAGGCGAACGCCTATAACCAGGCGCAGCAATTCCAGCAGAACGTCTATAACCAGACGGAACAGAACCTGTCGCCTTATGTCGGGGCGGGGACGAATGCGCTGTATAGCCTCGCCGGCCTGCTGGGATTGCCGGGCGGGCCGGGCGGCCAGGGAGACGGCGAGGGAGACGGCGCGGCGGCGGCGTACCAGGCCTTCAGCCAGACGCCGTACTACCAGTTTCCCCTGCAGCAGGGCGAGCAGGCGCTGGACCAGTCGGCGGCGGCGCGGGGCCTGGCCTTGTCGGGCGGGCAGATGAATGCGCTGCAACGCTATGCGCAGAATTATGCCGGCCAGCAGTTCGGCAACTACATGAACGCCTTGTCGGGTCTGGCGGGGATGGGCAGCGCCGCCGCGGGGCAGATCGGCAGCCAGGGCAATGCGGCCGCGACCACGATGCTGAACGCGCTGGGCGGCATGGGGGCGGCCCAGGCGCGCGGCGCCACGACGTCGAACGCGGCGCTGATGTCGGGGCTGGGCAATGCGCTGGCCCTGCTGGGTGGCGGCTCCACTGGTCCGGGCGTGCTGGGAAATGTGCTGGGGCTGGGGGCGGACAATGGCGGAGGGTACGACGTCTTCGGATGAGATGTGGAATTGCCTGAGGATATCGCGATCGGTTAGGATCGGTCATCAGGGCACAGGCACCGCCCGCATGAATCCGCGCCCCGGCCGTATGGGGTGTGTGGGGAGTCTGGTGCATGCCCGGTTCAGCCGCCCGCTTTGTGTGGCCCAATGTTTTCAGTGTCGATGCGACGGGGTTGCCCCGCGCGGGCGCGCAATTGTCGTTCTATCAGACCGGGACCACGACGCCGCAGGCGACCTATGCCGATGCGGGCCTGACCATTCCCAATCCGAATCCGGTCATCGCCGATTCGAGCGGGCAGTTCGGCAATATCTTCCTGCTGGGCGCCCCGGATTATGCGGTGGTCCTGGCGGATGCGAACGGCAACCAGGTCTGGACCATGGACCCGGTCGGGGCCTCGGCCGGCGTGGCCGGGGCGGTGCCGGTCGGGGCCGTGTGCGACTTCGCCGGGGCGGCGGCGCCGCCCGGATGGCTACTCTGTTACGGCCAGACGATCAGCCGCGCGACCTATGCGGCCCTGTTCGCCGCGATCGGCACGATTTTCGGAGCTGGTGACGGGGTGACCAGCTTCGCTCTGCCGGATCTGCGCGGCCGGGCGAGCTTCGGCGTCGATAATATGGGAGGCAGCGCCGCCAATCAGGTCACGATGGCCGGGTCGGGCGTCAATGGCGTGCAACTGGGGGCGGCGGGCGGCAGTCAGATGGCGGCGGCGCACAGCCACGCGGTCGCCGACCCGGGCCATAGCCATGCGATCACCGATCCGGGCCATGACCACAAGCCCAATCATGGATCGGGCTTCGTCGTACCGCAGGGATCGGGTGGGGAAATATCGGCGATCTTTGCCGGCGGCGGCGATGTCGAGGAGACGGCGACCGGCCAGACGACGCCGTCCGGCACGGGGGTGACGATCGGGCCGGGCACCACCGGGATTTCGATTTCTACGGCTGGATCGGGCAACAGTCAGAATATGCCGCCAGCCATGATGCTGAACAAGATCATCTATACCGGCGTCGGCGGATAGGCGCCAGACGGGATGGCCGCAAAAAAGCAAGGAGAGGCGATGGATGGGGGAAATCCGGTCCCGGACCCGGCCGGGACAGCCGAGACGCTGCGCCGGCATGACGCGCGGATCGGGCGCCTGGAGCACGGGCAGCAGGACATGATGATGAAGCTGGCCGAGATTTCGGCCGAGGGGCGCGCGCGCGGCGCGCATCAGGACCGTCGCGCCGATCGTGACGTGGAGCAGACGCGCCAGGCGATCGTCGAACTGCGCCGCGAGATGCGCGCGACGATCGCCGAAACCACGGCGCCGCTGGCGGAATCGCAGCGAACGCTGATCCGCATGAATGCGGAAATCGCAGGCGGCGTGAAGTTGATTCGAAATATCGGTCTTGCCGTCGGGGGCGTGGTGTCGGCCCTGCTGGGCTATCAGCCCTTTTCGGACTGGCTGGACCGGTTGATGCGGGGGTGGTGATGGGCGGACTGGATGCGGCGGACCTGAAATGGCGGGTCGTGGCGCCGACCCTGGACCGGCTGGGCCTGGGCGGGCCGGCGGCGGTCAATCTGTTGACCGGCACGGCGCTGGTGGAATCGCGCGCGGCGCGCCTGGTGCAGGAAGGGGGCGGCCCGGCATTGGGATTGTGGCAGATGGAGCCCGCGACGCATGATGCGCTGTGGCGCATGCTGACGGACGACGCGGCGCATGCCGAGCTGGAAACCCGGCTGCGGCGCATGACCTGTTCGGACATTCCGCGCATGCGCCAGCTTATCGGCAATCTGCGCTATGCCTGCGCGATGGCGCGGGTGAAATACCGTTTCGATCCGGGTCCGTTGCCGGACGCGAAGAGTGCCGAAAATCTCTGCGCGTATTGGAAGCGTGTCTATAACACCGCCCTGGGTGCCGGAGTTGTGGACAGCGTCCATGTCGCGGCCTTCGCCACCGCGATCGCGGCGTGACGATCGGCGTTCCCGCGGGTCATGAATTTTAACGGATGGGGAATATCATGGATCAGGCGACGATCTTTCACACAGTGCTGTCTCTGGTGCCGGTGGGGTATCTGGTCGATGTCGCGGCCCTGTGCGGGGTGTGCGCGGCGGTCATGCCGTGGCTGCCGCTGCCCGGGAGCGCGCAATCGCCCTATGGCCGGTTTTATGCCGTTCTGAACCTGGCGGCGCAGAATTTCCGCAATGTTGCGAACCTGGCGCAGCCGGGTCGCGCGGCGGTGTCGTGCGATCCGGCGTGTGGCAAAGAGGCGCGAGCTTGTCCGGCCGCTCCGCCGGAAGGCCGGGATGGCGAGACGCGGCGCGATACGCCGCCCGTGCTGGGCCTGGCCGTGGCGGGGATGCTGCTGGCGGGGGGACTGGCCCTGTCGGGTTGCGGCATGCCGGGCGGCATGGTTGCGATCGACGCCGCCGAACTGGCGGCGGATGCGGGGGCGGTCGCGTTCGCGGCCGAGGCGATCGAAGCCGTGCCGGGCCTGGCCGCGCATCTGACCGCGGATCAGGCGGCGTCGGTGCAGCAGGCCCTGGCGCAGATCCGCGCGGTCACGGCCGAGATCAATGCAGCATCGGCGGGGACAGCGTCGGCGGGGACGATCGCCCTCGAGACGGGCAGGGGCTGGGCATCGGCGCTGGTGTCGGCGTTCCGGACCATGCTTGTGATCGCGGCGCCGGTCGTCGCGTCCTGCGCGCCCGCGGTCGCGCCCTATATCCAGACGGCGGAGCAGATCATACCGGTTCTGGAACAGGCGGCGGGGCTGACGCAGGCGGTGCCGATGCGGGGGAGCGTGCCGGCGGCGGCGATACGGGCGGCGCTGTATCGGGGACCCTGACGGGAATGACGGCGGCACCGCCGGAGGATGAGTCCGGGAGCGCCGCCGCCGTCCGTGTTTAAAAAAACCTTGCTGAAATGCAAACCGTTCCGGGAACCGGGGCATAATTCGGCCCTCGGGGCACAAACTGGTCCGATGGCGATGGGTTTCATGACAATGACGATTCTGACGCGAAAATTTGGGAAATGTCCGCCGCGTCGCGATCCGCGCACCAGCCGCCTGTCGCCGTCGCTGGCGGCCTGGTTGCCCGCCGTGCCCGATTCGGTCGCATGGTCGCGCCACGTGACCTATGCGATGTGGGGCAATGATCGATATGGCGACTGCGCCTTTGCCGCGATGGCGGCGCTGATCGGCACATGGACGAAGAACGCGCAGGCCGAGGTCCTGCTGACGACGACGATGTGCCTGGAGAATTACGCGGCCTGCACCGGCTTCGACCCGGCGACGGGGGCGAATGATGACGGGACCGTGCTGCTGGACGCGCTGGAACGGTGGCGGCGTGCCGGCTATGCGCGGCCGGGCCAGACCCGCGACTATCTGACGGCGTTCGGCACGATCGACCTGCATGACCATGACGGACTCCGGCGGGCGGTGGCCTATCTGGGCGGCGTCTATGCGGGCATCCAGGTGCCGGCCTACCTGATGCGGGCGGACGGCGACTGGAGGCGCGACGACGGCGGGGACCAGACGATCCTGGGGGGACACTGCATTGCGATCGTCGGGTATGAGCCCGGCTGGTGGCACGTCTTCACCTGGGGCGGGGTGCGGCGGATGGCGGTCGATCTGTGGGATGCGATCGCCGACGAGGCCTATGGCCTGATCAGCCGGCAGAACTGGCTGGCGGTGGATGGCCGGACGCCGAGGGGCGAGGATGTCGCGGCGCTGCTGCAGGAGATGCAGGCGGCATGAGGGCGGCGGAACGGCCGGTGTCCTGCCTTCGAAATCCATGCATGAATTTCGAAGGCAGGATGAGAAGGCAGGATGATGAGATCGTGTTCCATCCAATGTTCCGAATCTGAAAGCCGCTGGATTTCAGATTCGGAGCATCAGCGCAGCGCGCGCCGCAGGGAACTGCCCGCGTGCGGGTTCAGGTAATGGAACAGGGCGGTGGAACGGATCTTGTCGGGTTCGCAGGGTTCGTTGGCGTGGACCGAGCGATAGCCCCAGAAGAGATAGATATGTCCCGGGTCCATGCGCACCTTCACCGGGTGCAGGATGTTGGCGAGGACGCCCCGCTTGAGCAGGATCTGGGTCAGCTTGTTATCGAGCAGCAGCTTGTCGAGCAGGTTTCCGACATAGCTGGACCGCACGGGGCGGACGTTGGGGAACATCAGCAGGTCGCCCGGTGGCCCCTCGGCGGGGATCAGGATCGGCACCAGGGCGGTCAGGACGAAGGAATCGAAATGGAAGAAATAGGAATGGCGCGCGCCCTTCGTGCCCGAAAGGCAGCGCAGCACCTGGTAGAAGCCGGTATCCGGGACGATCGTGCCCGTCGCCTTGCCGCAGAGCGCGCGGCAGACGCGCCGGAATTCGGCTGACGCCGAGAGCGCCTGCAGATAAGTGCCCGAGACGGAATCCGGCCCGGCGAGGGACAGATATTGTCCGCCATTGTCCGCGACCTGGCGTTGGACGAAATCCTGCATCGCGGCGAGCTGCGCGGGCGGGACGCAGTCGCGGATCACGCCGAAACCGTTGCGGTTGATGTCGGCAAAAAGCGCGTCGATGCTTGCGTCCGAAAGAGGCGGGAACAGCGGGGGTTCGGTCGCGTTCACGGCGACGTCCGGGGCGGCGGAGGAGGCCGGGACACGGTACAGGACGTTTGTTTCTTCCAAGGGAATGGACATTTTATTCACTCCTGGCTGACCCGCGTGTATGATTACATTTATCGTGGTAAATATTTTGTATTCACGTCGGATGGAAAGCAGTGAGACCGTCGCGGTTTTTCGCGCCGGCCGTCACATTCTTCGTTTCGCTTTTTTGTGAACCAGTGCCCGGGTCAGTCCGCCGGCGGTCTGGGCAGGGTCAGCATGCGGACGGGGCGCAGCAGCAGGATGGCGCCGGTCGACAGCGCGATATAGGCCGCGCCGGCGATCAGCGCCGGGGCCTGGCCGATCCAGCCGGCCATCGGGGCGGCGCAGAGATAGCCGGCGGGCAGCAGGCAGAGGCAGCCGAACGCGTCATAGGCCGTCACGCGGGCCAGCCGCTCCGGCGGGATGATCCGCTGCATCGTCGTGTGCCACAGCACGCTGAAGGCCGCCAGGCCCAGTCCGCCGAGCAGGAATCCGGCCAATTGTCCCGCGTAGGACGGGCACAGGCCCAGTGCCAGCATGGGCAGGGCGAGCAGCAGGAAGAGGTACTGGGTGGCCCGGATCGGGTGGCGGGGCGTCCAGTGCAGGGTCAGCAACCCGCCCGCGATCGCGCCCGCGCCCTGCGCCGACAGCAGCCCGCCCCAGCGCGCCGGTCCGTCGGGCGCATGGGCGAAGAGCAGCGGCCCGAAGATCTGCAGCGGTCCGAAGGCCAGCAGGAAGAAGAGCGAGACCTGCACGATCACGGTCCACAGCCAGAGATGGGCGGTGAATTCGCGCCAGCCCTCGCGCAGGTCGCGCAGCATGGTGCCTCCGGCGGGCGCGGATGCCGGAACGGCGCCGTCGGGCAGGCCCAGCAGCAGGGCCGCGCCGATGGCGTAGCTGGCGGAATCGATGGCGATCGCCCAGGCGGCGCCGGCTGTCTGCACCAGCAGGCCGGCAAGGATGGGCCCCAGCAGGTTGGCGCCGGAATCGCCCAGCGACATCAGGGCGTTGGCGCCCTGCAGATCCGCCGCGTCGACCAGTTCGGGCAGCAGGCCGCTGCGGCCGGGGTGGTAGAAGGCGGTGCCGGCGCCCAGCAGGGCGGCCAGCACCATCAGCGGCAGCAGGTGCAGGGCGGGCAGGAACAGCAGGACGGCCATGATGCCCTGGCTGGCGAAGCGCAGCAGGTCGGCGGCCATCAGGACGCGGCGGCGCGGCAACCGGTCGGCCGCCACCCCGCCCACCAGCAGCAGCAGGACCAGCGGCACGATTTCCGCGGCCAGTACCGCGCTGACGTCGCGGGCGGTGCCGCCGCGCCGCAGGATGGCGAAGGAGAGCGCGACCGGCACCATCGCGCTGCCCAGCAGGGACAGGCCGTACCCGAGGAAGAAGCGGCGGAAATGCGGATGGGACAAGGCACCGAGCCGGGCGGAGCGGCCGCCGCGCGGCGCGGCGGGTGCGGTCATGACTCGCCGCCGGCCCCGAGTTCCAACCCCAGCAGGCCGAGGGCGGAGAGCAGGATCAGGCTGAAGACGAGCGAGGCCACGAACAGGATCGTCATGCGCGTGATGGTGCCCGGGACGCCGACCCCGTAGAAGCCGCGCAGATGGCGATAGAGATGCACGGGCGGAACCAGCAGCAACAGGTTGCCGGCATGGCCCACGATGCGGACGGCGATCGACGAGACGGTGAAGACGGCGAAGGCGAAGCTGAGCGAATGGACCGAGAAGATCACATGGTCGTACAGCGCGCGGCGCGTGGGCCAGTAATACAGGCCCCACAGGATGAGCGCCGAGATCGGCAGCATGACCAGGATGAAGCGTTCCGACCATTCGCGCATGACGTTGAGCACTTCGGTCGGGTTGTCGACGGCGTTGAGCATGTGCATGCGGACCCATGCGGTGATCCGCTCATGGCCGGCCCATGACCAGTTGCCGATCTCGCGCGCGAGTTCAGCGCGGTCCGTCGCCGTGATATGCACGCCGTGATGCCCGGTGGCGAGCAGGGCGTGGATGGTGAACATCGCCAGCAGCACGACGAAGAACATGCGGATCGGCGGCACCATCGAGACGCGCCTGCCGTCGATATAATCCTGGGTCAGCCGCGCGGGCGCCAGCGCCAGGGTGTGGATGGTGCGGCTGAAGCGGCTGTCGGCGTGAGTCAGCATCTCGAAGAATTCGCCGCATAATTCCCACACCGTGCGATGCGGGGGACCGCCCTCCTGCCCGCAATGATGGCACCATTCGCCCACCAGGATCGTTTCGCAGTTCAGGCAGGCGGTACCGGCGGGCGCAGGGGCGGGCGAAGGGGCGTCGTGACTCATGCGGCTGGGGGCTCGGCGTTACTGGATGGGGCGGCGTCGGGACCGACGGGTTCGTGAACGGTCTTGTTAGGCGATTCGTTGTTAGGCGATTCGTTCGGCCCTGAACAAGAGGGCGGCCCGTCACGGCGCCAGGGTCAGGGTCCAGCGGGCGGGGCCGGGCAGCAGGGGGCGCGGCGCGCCGGCGACCCAGGCGGCCTGGCCGGCGCCGTAATAGGGCGCCAGCGGGTTGGCGGCCTGGCCCATCGGCATGTCCAGCAGGGCCGTGTCCTCGTGCCCCGGGCTGACGACCAGCCGTTCCGAGGCGCCGAAGCCGGGGACGGCGACGCGGGGCAGCATCGTGTCGCCGGCTTCGGGCAGGTCCGGCGGGTCGGTCAGGCGGCCCAGCAGCGGGACGGCGCGGGCGAGCGGATGGTGGATGCCGACATGGTTGACCGTGCCCCACTGGAAATGGCGCAGCCCGCCCGCCCGGGCGACATCGGCGGCCAGGGCGTCCAGGATCGCATCGGTCACGCTGTCCCAGGTCCGCCAGGGGGGCGGCAGGAGGCCGGCGGGCCGGTCGGTCAGCAGCCGCCCGACCGCCCAGGCGGCGCGGGCCGGCATGCGGGGCGGGGCGGCGCCGGCCGGCAGCGGGCGGGCATAGGCGCCGAAGACGATCGACAGCGCATGGGCGCGGAAGGCGTGGACCAGATGGTAGCCCACCGAATCCGGCCGGGCCCGTTCGCCCCAGCGCGCGACATAGGGCGCCATGGCCGCCAGGTCGGCCCGCGCGGGGCGGGCGGCGATGGCGCGGGCCAGCAGGGCCTGCCAGGGGCGCAGCACCACCGCGTGGTCGTCGGTCTGGATGGACAGCAGGTCGGATTCGGTGAAATGGTCGCGCGCGTACAGATCATCGCGGATGCGCCCGGCGCGCAGCCCGTCGGCATAGCCGCCATCGCCCAGCACAGCCAGCGCCGCGCCGCCGACCACCCGCCCGTTCGCGGTCCAGAGCCGCCCGCCCGGCGGGTCGCGCAGGACCGGGATTTCGGCGGCGGACAGGTATCCGTCCCAGCGATGGCTGCCGTCGGCCCAGGAATGCGGCACCTGGTCGTCCAGCCCGACGCGGCGGGGCACCGGGCCGATGATGGTCCAGCCGATATGGCCGTCGCGATCGCCCACCAGCATGTTTTCCTGCGGCAGGCCGGTCCGGTGCGCGGCGTCCAGCGCCGCGTCGACGCCGACGGCGGATTCCAGCGCGCGCATGCCGCGATAGGCGACGGCATTGTCGTCCTCGGCGCTCCAGCGCCAGACCTGGGGCGCGCCGTCCGGGGCGCGGCCGGTCACGGGGCCCCAGATCGTGGTGCGGATGTCGAGCGGCCGGCAGCCGGCATGGGCGGCGCAGAGCGTGTCATGCACCATGCCGAAGGCGCGCGGGCCGTCCGGCGTCAGGTAATGCGCCGGATCGCGCGCCGGCTCGCCGGGCGGGACGTCCAGCGTGATCAGGTCGCCGCTTTCGATATAGCCGTCGGTGAAGGCCCAGGCGATGCGGCCATTGCTGCCGACGATCTGGTACGGCTCGCCGGGCAGGGTGACGCCGGACAGGTCGAGCGCCGGGACGCCCCGATCCGCCTGGCCAGGGGTGGGCACGATGGGCGCGCGCACGATCTGGCGCGCGCGGTACCAGATATTGGGGACCGACAGGCCCAGATGCATGTCGTCGGCCACCATGGCGGCGCCCGTGCCGGTCAGGCGGCCCGCGACCGCGAAATTGTTCGATCCGCGTTCGGGGGTGGGGGCGGGTGTGGGTGTGGGAAGGGCGCCGGCGGCCGGGGCGCCGGCATGCGCCTCGGCGTCGGGCAGGCTGTCGGGCATGGCGGGTGCCGAGGCGGGCGATCCGTCGGCCGGCGCGTCCAGCGGTGTGCGGTCCGGGTCGAGGAATGCGGCCATGGCCGGGCCCCATCGGCGGCGCAGCGCGGCGCGCAGGCGCTGGCCGGCGCCGTCCGCGCTCTGCAGGTCGAAATACATCGCATAGACGACCAGCAGCGAGTCGCGGGCGGTCCAGGGCACGGGGCGGACGCGCAGCAGCGTGTATTCGAACGGGTCATGTCCCAGCGCCGCGCGGCCGGCATTCACCCCGTCGGCATAGGCCGCCAGCAGGGCCCGGTCGGCGTCATCCTGCCGTGCCAGTACGGCGGCGGCGCGGGCCCGGAACTGATGCAGCCGGTGCGCGCGGTCCAGCTCCAGGGCGGCGGGGCCGACCAGTTCCGACAGCGTGCCCGCCCCCACGCGGCGCAGCAGATCCATCTGGAAGAACCGTTCCTGCCCATGCAGGAAGCCCAGCGCCCGTGCCAGGTCGGGGCGGGTCCGCGCGACCAGGGTCGGCACGCCGTCGGCGTCGCGGGTGATGGTGACCGGCGCCGACAGGCCGGGCAGCGTCAGGCTGCCGGCCAGGACCGGACGGCTGGACCGCAGTACCCACGCGGCATAGCCGCCGGCCAGGATGAGGGCCAGCGCCGCCAGCCCGCCGGCTATGCCGAGAATCAGCAGCGCGCGCCGGCGGGGCGCGGGGCGGGCAGGCGACGGCAGCGTCATCGGTGTCTCCGGTCTCGGGGCGAGTAAAGCCGGGGGCGGATCGCGCCGCAATCCGCCCTGTGCCGCGCCGGGAAGCGGCGCGTGCGGATGGGCGCGGGGCGGTCATGGCGCGCGGAAATCGGAACAGTCCGGTACTGATTGCATGGTGTAAATGAAATATATTCCTGATTACGCACTAATTTCAGCCAATTTGAGCAGGCGATAGGGCATGGGCGGGGTTCTGACGGCGGCGTATCCGAGGCGAGGGATCATGGAGGCGAGGTCGAAGCGGCGATTGAAGCGATAAACGAACTCGGCGAGATAGCGCGGCGCATGCTTGTCACGGATAGCACGGTAAGTACCGGTCATGGCATTCTTGATGTTGGCGAGAGCGGTATTGACCCATTTGAAAGCAGGGTTGCGGCCTGCCTTTGGTCCCGAACCGGTCAGGATGGGATGATGGACGCACCCTGCTTCGGTGACGGCGGCGAAACAGCGTAGACCGTCACTGACCACGCTGCTGGCGGGGTCGAAGCTGTTTTTTGCCATCTTTGCGATCTCGGCCCTACTGAACCCGGCCACCCGGCGGAGTTTCAGGCGGATTGGCTTGCCTTGCGGTGTGGTTTCAACAGCGGCCACGATCGGCGTCTTGCCCGCTGATCCTCGCCCGCGCTTGCCGCCGCCGCGTTCTCCGCCGAGATAGGCGTCGTCCAGTTCGATCCGTCCCTTCAGTCGCTTGCCGGCCTCGCGTTCCATCATTACCTGCGCGAGTTTATGCTTGATCTTCCAGGCCGTGGTCTGCGTCACGCCGAGCCTGCGCCCCAGTTCGATGCTGGAGATGCCGCCTTTGCTCTGGGTCAGATGGTACAGGGCACGAAACCAGGTCCGTAACGGCACCTTGGTTGCCGCGAAGATCGTTCCGGCGATCAGCGACGTCTGCTTCCGACAGGCGCTGCATTGATACTGCCCACGGCTCTGAATGACGCTGTGCTCACGCCCGCCGCAGGCCGGGCATTCAAAACCAGATGGCCAACGCCAGCCAAAGATCACCGCTCGGCACTTCTCTTCGCTTCCGTAAAGTTCGTCAAATTGGGCTTCGCTTAGCCCTTTCTGAAACTGGACCTTGTTGCGAGCCATCGATCAAGCCTCTCGAAAACAACAAATGTTCTCGTTTTGTATCATAAATCCCTGGCTGAAAATAGTGCGTAATCAGGAATATATTTGATCCATCCATAAAAGGATTGCCACGCACCCGCCGAATAACTGGAACAGCATGTCCGACCACCCGGACCATTGCGGTCGGCGATCGGAATGGACACGTGCCGATTGCCGCTTTCATAGGCTGAAATTCCAAAAAGCGTGCCGTTTAAATAGTCAGAGTTGCAACAGCAATTTCGGAAAAAATTTTATTTAAATGAACATGTTACGGGATGTCGGCGCGAGGATTGTGATAAAAATGTCATATATTCCGAATTCGATATGTGCGGTCGCGTTTTGGCATTGAAGTCCCGGGCGGTTTCGTTTCCATTGGGGACCATTCAAATAATGATGTATGCAGGAGCACGTTACATCAATGACCCTAAGGCGAAGCCTTATTGCGGCCACCATCCTGGCAATTCAGTGCGATATTTCAGGGGCGTTAGCCCAGAGCGCCACGTCCGGTAGCGCCCCATCCGGCAGCGCCACGTCCGGCACCACCGCCCCGAGTGCGGCGTCGGCCCATCGTCACGTCAGCAAGGCCAAGAAGAAGGTCAGGCCGTCCGCGCAGCAGGTCAGCCCCGCGACCCGGGCGCATTTCGTCAATCGTCCTGCTCCTGCCGCCGTCGTCGCCCCGGTTGCGGCGCCCGTCTATCATGCGCCGCCTGATTCGGGCGAAGCCGTGATCGTGACCGGCACCCATGCCTTCAACCGCCATGCGCGCGATTCGACGGCGCCGATCACCGTGATTTCCGCCGCCACCCTGACCCGCACCGGGCAGGTCAACCTGGCCGACGCGCTGACGCGCATGGACCCGTCGATCACCCAGGAAGCGATGGGCGCCGACGCCGGGGCGCTGACCTCGTCGATCCGCATGCGCGGCTTGAACCCGAACGAAGTGCTGGTGCTGGTGGACGGCAAGCGCCGCCATACCACGGCGAACATCTATGCCGACCAGGGCCCGCAGCAGGGATCGACGCCGGTCGACCTGAACATGCTGCCGGCGAACGCGATCGACCATATCGAAATCCTGCGTGACGGCGCGGCGGCCATGTACGGGTCGGACGCCATCGCGGGCGTGGTCAACATCATCACCAAGAAGACGGCGCACGGGCTGAATCTGAGCGGCCAGACGGGCGCGAACGCCTATAACGGCGATGGCTGGCAGTACCAGACCAATCTCGATGGCGGGTTCGGCTTCGGCGACGACGGCTATGTCCATATAGCCGGCCAGGTCATGCATGCCGACCACATGGTGCCTCCGGGCGCGCATGACCTGCGCTCGGTGCCGGGCAATGTGGATTATCAGGGCGTGAACTTCCCCGGCAATTCCAACATGATCATGAGCACGCCGGAGGAAACGCGCGAGAATCTGCTGATCGATTTCGGCAAGACGCTGACCGAGGGCGTGCAAGGATACGGGCAGATCACCTATGCCCACCGTCACAGCGAGGCCTACGAAAACTATCGCCTTCCGACGAAGGCGCCCACTCTGTGGCCGAACGGCTTCTCGCCGCTGGAGACGATCGACGAAAACGACTTCGCCGCGACCCTGGGCCTGAAGGGCGACAATTTCCTGGGCTTCGACTGGGATCTGAGCACGACTTACGGTCAGGACGACGACGACGTCGGCAACAAAAACACCGCCAACCCGGGCATGATCGCCTCGCCGCTCTATGGCTGGTCGCCGACCAAGGCGATGGCCGAGCAATATTCCCTGGCGCAGTGGACGAACAATGCCGATTTCCGCCGCCGGCTGAAGATCGCCAATGTCGTGCCGGTGACGGTGGCCTTCGGCGCCGAGCACCGTCTGGAGCAGTACCAGATCTGGCCGGGCAATCCGACCTCGTACGAACTCGGCGGCACGCAGGGCTATGCCGGCCTGATGCCGCAGAACGCGGGCAAGTGGGGCCGTGACATCTGGGCCGGCTATCTGGATGGCGATTTCCATCCGCTGCCGCACTGGGACCTGGATTTCGCGGGACGGTTCGAGCACTACACCGATTTCGGCGATACCGAGAACGGCAAGGTCTCGACCCGCTATGACTTTACCCGCCGCATCGCCATCCGCGGCACGATCAGCAACGGTTTCCGTGCGCCGACCCTGCCGGAAGAACATTTCAGCTCGCTGAACGTGTCGCCGACCGGCGCGTCGGGCACGCTGTCCACCACGAGTGCCGCGGGCGTCTCGCTCGGCGCGCTGCCTTTAAAGCCGGAACGCTCGACCAGCGCCGAGGCCGGAATCGTGCTGGAACCGATCGATGGTTGGCATATTTCCGCCGACGTCTATCAGATCAACATCCGCGACCGCATTTCCGGCGGCGCGACCACGACGGGCCTAGCGGCATATAACGCGATCCTCGGGACTGGGGCGACCCTCTCTTATGACGCGTGGCATGATGCGAAGACCGGCGCGGTGGATTATTCCAACATCTCGGCGAATTACTTCGCCAATGTCGGCAGTACCCGGACCCAGGGACTGGACATCATGTCCGACTACCTGCTGCGCCTGGGCGAGTACGGCAATGTCGATCTGAGCATGGGGATCAACCTGAACCGCACGACGGTCAGCCACATCAACACGCTGGGCAACGGCATGGCGGCGCTGAATCCGCAGACCGTGTCCTACCTGACGAACGGCGCGCCGCGCAGCAAGATCATCCTGCAAGCCCATTGGACGGTCGGCCAGTGGGACGTGAACGTACGCCAGACCCGCTATGGTGAAACCAAGCTGCTGCAGACCTTCGAGGATCAGGCCGGGAGTCTGGCTTACTCGAACACTCAGTGGCTGCAATTTACCAATACGCCGGCGTGGCTGACGGACCTGGAAGTGGGCTATCGCGTGGACCGTCACTGGCACGTCGCCATCGGCGCGAACAACATCTTCAACATCCGTCCGCGTCGCCTGCCGCTGGTCGTCAATTATCTGGGTGCCAACCAGTACGACCAGAACTCCTCGGGCATTCCGTTCACCGGCGGCTTCTATTACGGGCGCATCAACGCGAATTTCTGATCCGGATTTTCGCCTGACCGCCTGGCGGAACCCGCGGCTGCGCATGCAGCCGCGGGTTTTGCTTTTCGGAGGCTGCGATGCCGGTGCGCGCCATGTTCCGGATGCAGGGCGGCTGGATGAAATCCGCGCTTTATCGGAGGGGCGTTTGTGCTTAAGTTTTCGTGAAGGTCGATCCCGATGCGGCATGCAAGGGGGGACCTTCTCGGAGAGCAGCAATGCTGACGCCATCCGTTGCCGGCCAGAATGGCTCCGGCCGTTTCACAATTCCGCCATTGCTCGGGACACGGGATACCCGTCCATGCCCGCCAGATGTTGAAGACCGCGATGTTGAAGACCGGGGCGCTGAAGAGCAGGCTGGGCCGCGCGCCACGGCAGGGGACGCGGCCGACAGCACGCCGGCGCAGATTTACGCGGCGCACCGCGCCGGGCTGCGTGGCTTTCGCGCGACGCATATTGTGCCGCGGCGGCAGGGCGGCTGATTCATTACTGGGTGTATCGTCCCCTGACGGTGCTCCGGCGAGGGGTCTTCATCGGCGATGGGTCGGCGGCCGGGAGGCGGGGCAGTCAGGGCCCGATGCGGCAGACGGCCGAGATCTCGTGGCGGTCCGGATCCAGCACCGAGGCGGCGAAATAGGGAAGGCCCCCTTCGGTCTGCATGCCCGGGCTGGCGCGTTCGCGGCCGCCGGCGGCGAGGGCCGCCACGTGGAAATCCTCGACCGCCGTGCGGCTGGGCGCGGCGAAGGCGAGCTGGATGTGGCCCGATGACCCGTCATGCAGGGTCAGCCACAGGAAAGGGTCGCGGCCATCGAGGCCGTAACCCGCATATTCGGGGGCGTCCCGTACCGTGCAGGTCAGGCCCAGCGGCACCAGGACCCGGTCATAGAAGGCGCGTGCGCGCTGGATGCTGCGGACCCTGATGGAGACGTGATCGATCATCGCCTCTTCTCCCATGTCGTGGAGCGGGCCGGATGGTGGCATGCCGATGTCGGCGGGTGCGATCACGCCTGTGCGACCCGATGTCGGGCGAGTGGACCATATATTCCAGAATTCCGGGCGGCCGGCGGAGCGGCGGCGAAGGTATTTCCCCGTTCCCGGCGGAAGGCGGGACCGGCGGGTTCCCGGCGTGTGAGACATAATGTCCATTTCAGATCTTTACGCGGGCGGCTGCGCCGGACCGGCGGGACGGGTCCGAAATCCGCGCGTCCGGGGTGCCGTGCCCGCGCGGCGGCGGGACCGGCAGGCCGGGGCCGGCAGCGCGCGGATCGGTCGAGATCAGGGTTTCCGCGACGATGCGATAGGCGAAATCCGGGTCGTCCGCCATGGCGGCGATGATGCGGTGCCAGACGCCGCCGAGGCCCCAGCGGCGGAAGCGGCGGAAAATGCTGTTCCAGCGGCCGAAGGGCTCGGGCAAGTCGCGCCAATGTGCGCCGGTGCGCACCATCCACAGCACGGCCTCGACGAACAGCCGGTTGTCCCGGCCCGTGCGGCCGCGCGAGCGCGCGTCGCCGACGACATGCGGGGCAATGCGCGCCCATTGCGCGTCGGTCAGCGTCGAGGGCGCGCCGGGCCGGTGGGGCCGGCCGGTCATGGGATGCGCACGAGAGGGCATGGAAGGCGCATGGGATCAGCGGCAGGCGTTGCCGGACGGGCATGCATCGCGCCAGCCCACCCGGTCCAGGGCGGCGACGGCGCCATCCCACGGCACCCAGCCGGGCGCGCGGGCGCGGCGCAGGGCGGCGTCGGCGTCATAGGGGCGCGTCCCGGGCAGCAGCATGTCGGCCGACAGACGGCCGGTGGCGGCCAGCAGGCCGGCCTCGGCCACGATCGTGTCGTGCCGGCTTTGCGCCAGCGCGACCTCGGCCGCGCGCAGGTTCTGGTCGGCGATCAGCACGTCGATCGTGCTGCGCATGCCATAGCCATATTCAAGCTGATAGCCGCGCAGCGCGTCGGCGGCCGAGGCGACCTGCGCGCTGCCGGCGCGGATGGCCGCCAGGCCGGACTGCATCTGCTGCCAGGCGGTGACCACGCTCTGGATCGCCGCGCGGCGGCTGGCCTCGACCGTCTGGCGGGCGGTTTCGAACCGGTCGCGGGCCTGGCGGATCTGCGCGCTGTACAGCCCGCCGCTTTCCAGCGGCTGCGAGAGGGTGACCATGCCCGTGACCTCCTGGTCATAGGCGTTGGTGTGGAAGGGCGAGGCCGGGCCGATCGCGCCCAGGCTGGCGGTGATCCCGATGGAGGGATTCCAGGCGGCGCGGGCGGTGTCGATATCGGCGGCGCTGGCGTCCTCGGCGGCGCGATCGCGGGCCAGGGCGGGGTTGGACTGCACCGCCAGGGCGACGGCCTGATGCAGGCCGGCGGGCAGGGCGGGCAGGGCGCCGGGCTGGCGCAACGGGCCCGGGTCCTGCCCCACGGCGGCGCGGAAGGCGGCGGTGCTGGCGGTCAGTTGCGCCTGTGCGGCGGCCAGGGCGACCTCGGCGGCGTTGCGCTGGGCCCGGGCCTGCTCGACGTCGGTCCGGGTGACCTGGCGGGCGGCATCGCCGCCCAGGGCGTACCGCGCGCTGGTCAGCGCCGCCTGGCGGGTCAGCGTGCCCAGGTCGGCCTGGCGTACCGCCAGGATGTCGCGGTCGCGCAGCACGTCCATATAGGCGCCGATCACGGCCTGGAACATCTGCGCCTCGGTCAGGCGCAGGGCATGGTTGGCGGCATGGGCGCGGGCGTCGGCGGCGCGCACCTTGTTGGCGACCTGGCCGCCCGTATAGATCGGCTGGTGGACCGAGAGATACGTGTCGGCATAGTTGCTCTGGACCGAGCCCAGGGCGAAGGCGCCGATATAGGGACCCTGCTGGTAGGACGCGTCCGCGTAGGCGGTGACGGTCGGCCGCCAGCCGGCGCGGGCGGCGGCTTCGTCCTCGGCCGCCGCGCGCTGTGTCGCCTGCTGGCCCAGCAGGGCCGGATTGCCGCGATAGGCCAGGGTCATGGCCTGCTCCAGGGTCATGGTTTGCAGGGTCATGGTTTGCCGGGTCATGGTTTGCTGGGGAGCAGGGGCCTCGGCCGCCGGGCGCGGGTGGGCGCCAGCATGGGCGCCGGCCGGGCCGAACGGGAATGCTGCGATCGTCGCCAGCAGGAGGATGCGCTTATTCATGGCGAAGTGCCTTCGCGGGCTCGGCGCGGGCGACGCGGATGGTCTGGCCGAGGATGGTGAGCAGGGAGAGCAGGGCGGCCAGCAGGCTGACCGTCGCGAATTGCAGGGGCGACAGGCCCACCCGTTCGTCGAACCCGGCCAGCCAGCCGCGCATGGCGACCCACGCGGCCGGCCAGGCGATCAGATTGGCCAGCAGCACCGGCCGCAGGAACTGGCCGATCAGCAGGGCCAGCACCTGCCGCGTGTTGGCGCCCAGCGTCTTGCGGATGCCGATCTCGTGGATGCGGCGCGCGGCGCTGAAGGAGGACAGGCCGTAGAGCCCGATACAGGCGATGGCGACGGCGACGACGGCGCCCAGGGTGAATAATTGCCCGCGCCGCGCATCCGGCTGGAAATAGGGGGCCAGGCGTGTCGCGGCGGCCTCGCCCATGAACGGCATGTCCGGCGCCAATGTGCGCCATGCGGCCTGCAGCCGGTCCAGCATGACCTGCGGCGGCACCGAGTCCGCGCGGACGGCGATGACGGCGAAGGGAACCATGTCGTCGGTGCGCAGATAGACCTGCGGGTCCACCGGCGCGCGCGGCGACCTGAAGCGGACGTCGCGCGTCACGCCGATGATGACGAAACGGATCTGGCCCTTGATCAGCACATGGCCGAGCGCCTGCGATGGATCGGAAAAGCCAAGGGTACGGCTGGCCTGTTCGTTGATGACGATACTGGCGGTGGCGGGCGTGCCGTCGGCGTAGCCGGGTTTCAGGGCGGTATCCTGGCCATGGGCGGCGTCGAACCAGCGGCCGGCCAGCAGGGTGGCGCCATAGGTGCGGACATAGTCGCGTCCGACCCATTCGACCGTCAGCAGCGGATCGGTCTGCGGGCGGTCGGCGCGCTTGAACGTGTCGTTGGACTGGCTGTTCGGGCGCGGCTGCCGGTCGGACAGGGTCACGGACCGTACGCCGGGCAGTGCGCGGAAATGATCCATGATGGATTGCTGCCGCGCATCGATTTTCCTGGAACTTTCAAGAGAAACCAGGAAAAGCCGGTCCTGGCGGAAGCCGCGGTCGGCCTGGCGCAGGAACGATGCCTGCGCGTTGACCACCAGCGTGCAGATGGCGAACGCGACGGCGAAGCTGAATTGCATCACCACCAGGGCATTGCGCAATCGCCGGCCCATCCGCCCGCCCGCCGGCTGGCGCGCGGCCGCCAGGACGGCGGCCGGCCGGTAGCCGGACAGGACCAGCGCCGGATACAGGCCGGCGGCGATGCCGACCACCAGCACGATGGCGACCAGGCGCGGGATCAGCCAGAGATAATCGATCCTGACCGACCAGCCGCCCAGCCCGTCGACGAACGGCAGGGCGATTTCCGTCAGCGCCAGGCCCAGTACGGCGCAGGGGATCAGCAGCAGGATCGATTCCGCCAGAAACTGGGCCAGCAGATGCGGACGCGTCGCGCCCAGGACCTTGCGCAGCGCGACCTCGCGCGCGCGCAGTCCGGCGCGCGCGGTCGCCAGATTGACGTAATTGATCGCGGCAGCCACCAGGGCCAGGACGCCGACGATCTGCAGCGCGTCGACCACCCGCCGGTCGGCGCTGTTGCCGTCGTCATCGCCGCCATAGAGATGAAGATCGCGGAAATGCGCGTCCAGCAGCGGCATCAGCGCCAGCTTGTACCAGCCGGACTGCAACTGCGGCGGCATGCTGGCGCGCCGCCGGACGAAGTCCGGCAGGCCGGCCGCCAGCGCGTTTGCGTCGGCGGCGGAGCGGAACCGCAGCCAGATCTGGCCCGAGCTGCTCTCCCAGATATGGAAGGCGGGCATGACGTCCTTCATGGCCTGTGGAAAGGCGGCCAGCAGGTCGGGGCGCAGCGTGCGGTCACGGGGGACGTCGCGAAACACGGCCGAGACGGTATAGAGCGTGCGCCGATCGTCGACGGTGATGAAGATCCGCCGGCCGCGTGCCCGCACCGTGCCGAACAGGCGGCGCGCGGTGGACTCGCTGACGGCCACGCGGTCGGGGGCGGCCAGCGCGTCCCCCGCCGTGCCGTCGCGCAGAGCGAGGGAAAAGACGTCGAGGAAGCCGGGATCGACGAAATCGACCGGGATCGTCACCGGATCGCCGTGGCCGGTATCGATGGCCGCTCGGCGTGGGGCCAGCCGGGTCGCGGCGCGGATCTGCGGAAAATCGGTGCGCAGCGGATCGAAGGCCATGAAGCTGACTTCCGGGGCATGTATCAGCGTGCGGCCGGGCAGGTTCCAGATTTCGTCCAGCCGATAGATGTCTGCGGCGTCCGGTACGGCGCGATCGAACCCGTACTCGTATCGCGCCACCAGCGAAAGTACCAGGAACACCGCAATTCCCAGGCCCAGCCCGGCGATGTTCAGGGCGACATAGAGCCGGTGCCGCAGCGTGGAGCGGTAGAAGGCGACCAGGGCATTGGCGATCAGCATGATCGGGGACCTTCGCGGAACGGGTGGAGACGGGGATCAGTCATGGCGCAGGGCGCGGGCGGGTTCGGCGCGGGCGACGCGGATGGTCTGGCCCAGCACGGTCGCGGCCGCGAGCGCCACGGCGCCCAGCGTGACGGCGAGGAAATAGAGCGGGGAGAGCGCGATGCGCTGGTCGAAGCCGGCCAGCCAGGTCCGCATGGCCAACCAGGCGACGGGCCACGCGACCAGCGCCGAAACTGCGACCGGCCGGATGAACTGGACCAGCAGCAGGCGCAGCACGTCGGCGGTGCCGGCGCCCAGCGTCTTGCGGATGCCGATCTCGCCCAGCCGTCGCGTGGCGTTGAAGGCGGAAAGTCCGTACAGGCCCAGGCAGGATATGGCGATGGCGACGACGGCGCCGGCGGTGAAGAGCTGCCCGCGCCGCTGGTCCGGCTGATAGAAACGTGCCAGACGGTCGTCGGCCGACGCGGCATCGAACTGGATATCGGGCACAAGCTGGCGCCAGCCACGCGCCAGGGCCGCCAGCATCGCGCGTTCGGTGGGGCCGGCGAAGCGGATGGCGGCGTTGGACCCGCCGATGATGCCGGGCTGATAATAATAAAATTGCGGTTCCACCGGCCTGGTGCCGGACCCGAAGCGGGCATCCGCGACGACGCCTATGATCGTGCGCGGCGCGGTCCCGGTCCCGATCTGCGCCGTGACGGGCCGGCCGATCGCGGCGTCCGGCGAGGCGAAGCCCAGGGCGGCGGCGGCGCTGCGGTTGATGACGATGTTGCTGGCGCGCGGGTCGTCGCGGTCTTCCGGGGCGATGTCGGTGCCGTGCGCGTCGTCGAACAGGCGGCCGGCGAGCAGCGGCGTTGCATAGGTACGGAAATAATCCCGGCCGACGTGCTGTTGGACCAGTTCCTGCTGCCGGTTCGCGGCACCCGGCCGCCAGACGGACTGCATCGACAGGAGGTCGTTGCCGGGCGCGCGATCGGATTGGGTGACGGAGAGTACGCCCGGCAATTTGGCGAAGCTGTCCAGCAGTGTCTGTTGGCGCGGGCGGAGCGCATCGTCGGCCATGCTGCTGACGATGATCAGCCCATCGCGGCGAAAGCCCCGATCGGCATCGCGCAGATGCGCCACCTGCAGGTCGATGACCAGCGCGCAGATGGCGAAGCCGATGGCGAAGACGAATTGCGCCCCGACCAGGATTGCGCGGATCCGCGTCCCCATCCGCCCCATGGACGGCATGCGCGCGGCTGCCAGGATGCGGGCCGGCGCATAGGCGGCCAGGACCAGGGCGGGATAGAGACCGGCGCCGACGCCCGCCACGACGACAAGCAGTGCCAGGCGCGGCAGCAGCCAGCCATAGGATATCGCGACCTGCCAGCCGCACAGCATGTTCAGCGGCGGCAGGGCCAGTTCGGTCAGCGCCAGGCCCAGCAGGGCGGCCAGCGCGACCATGGCGACGGCCTCGCCCAGGAACTGGATCGTCAGCAGGGCGCGCGACGCGCCCAGCGTCTTGCGCATCGCGACCTCACGCGCGCGCAGCATGGCGCGCGCGGTCGCCAGGTTGACGTAATTGATGGTCGCGGCCAGCAGCGCGAGGACTCCGACGATGCCCAGCGCCAGCACGCTGTCGCGATCGGCGCCGGCCGTCGCATCGCGGAAATGCATGTCCGCCAGGGGCGTCAGCGCAAAACCCCTGGTATATTGCAAGGTCGGCGCATCGTTGCTGTGCCGGGCGATGAAATCGCCCAGACGCGCCGCGACGGCTTGCATGCCCATGCGATCGGAAAAGCGCAGCAGGGTCACGCCGGTGCCGGCTGCCCAGAGATTCAGGGAGCGCTGGCCGCGGATACGTTCGGGTATCGGCGCCGCCGCGTCGATCCGGTAGGTCGAGGCGAGGGGCAGGTCGCGAAAGACGGCCGACACCACATAGGTTTGCGCCGATCCGTCGACCACCATCCGCATCGTGCGGCCCACGGCGTGGATCGTGCCGAAATATTTGCGCGCCAGGCGTGCCGACAGCACGATCCGGTCCGGCGCGGCCAGGGCCTCGGCGCGCTGCCCGTCGATGACCGGCAGCGCCAGGACATCCGGCAATTCCGGATCGACGAACTGGATCTGCTCCGATCCCATGGTGCGCGCGCCGCCGTTCCGCAGATCGGATGGCGGCGCGATCAGGGTGACCTGCTGGGGGATCAGGCGGCTGCTGGCGCGGATCTGCGGAAATTCGGCGCGCAGCGCGTCGCGGGCGCGATAGGTCGAAAAATCCGTGCGATCGCCGGGCACCCCGACCGAATGCGCCCAGAGCTGGTCCAGCCGGTAGATGTCGGCCTGATCTGGCCAGAACCGGTCATAGCCGTATTCGTAGCGCACCACCAGCGACAGCAGCAGGAACACCGCGATTCCCAGCCCCAGACCGCCGATATTCAGGACGGCGTAGAGCCGGTGGCGCGACAGCATCCGGCAGAAGGTCAGCATTCCATGCAGCAGCATCAGGCGGCTCCGTTCCCGGGGGCGGATGGAAAATCAGATGGCGTTGCGGACCGAGATCACGATCTGGCCGTCCAGCATGTCCACGCGGCGCCGGGCCATGTCGGCATGGCTGGGCGAGTGGGTGACCATCACGATGGTCGCGCCCTCGCGATTGAGGGTCTGCAGGATATCCATCACCTGCATGCCGTTCTCGGTATCGAGATTGCCGGTGGGTTCGTCGGCCAGGATCAGGTCGGGCTCGCCCACGATGGCGCGCGCGATCGCCGCGCGCTGCTGCTGGCCGCCCGAAAGCTGGCTGGGATAATGGCGCGCGCGGTGGCCGATGCTGACCCGGTCCATCGCGGCGGCGACGCGCGCGCGGCGCTCGGCGCGCGGCATCTTGCGATAGATCAGCGCCAGTTCGACATTTTCCTCGATCGTCAGTTCGTCGATCAGGTTGAAGCTCTGGAAGATATAGCCCAGATGGCTGCGGCGGAACTGCGCCAGCTCGGCCTCGGCCATGGTGCTGAGCTCGTGATCGCCGAAACGATAGCTGCCGCTGCTGGGCCGGTCGATCGTGCCCAGGATGTTCAGCAGGGTCGATTTGCCGCAGCCGCTGGGCCCCATGATGGCGACGAATTCGCCGCGCTCGATCGTCAGATGCACGTCATGCAGGGCGGTGGTCTCGACCTCGTCCGACCGGTACAGGCGGTTGATGTCGGCAAGCTGGATCAGCATGGCGCGGTCCTATCGGATGAGAAGCTGGTTGAAATCGTGAAAATTCGTGTAGGCGGACGTCACGATCCGCTCGCCGTCGCGCAGGCCCGCGGTGATTTCCACCTGTTCGGGGTTGCGGCCGCCGACGCTGATCGCGCGGCGCGTCGCATGATGCCCGTCCGCCGAGACGACGAAGACCGAATTGCCGCCGCTGCCGTCCAGCCAGGCGCCGTTGGGGGCGATCAGCGCCTGACGGGTGCGGCCCAGGGTCAGGCGGCATTCCACGCTTTCGCCCCGGCGCAGGACGGCGGGGGGCGTCGTGTCGAAGGTCAGTTCGGCGCGGAACTGGCCGGTGGTGATCTGCGGATGGACGCGCGCCACCGTAAAGGGCACGTCATGGCCGTCGATCTGCGCGATGCCGTGCTCGCCCACCGCGACGCGGGCGAGGTAGAATTCGTCGATGTCGGCATCCAGCCGCCATGCGCCCTCGCTGTCGATCTGGCCGATCGGGTCGCCGGCCTTCAGCGTCTGGCCGGGCTGGAGGGTGAAGTTGGTCAGGCGGCCGGCGACGGGCGCGCGCAGGGTCAGCGAGGACAGGCTGTCCTCGACCGCCGCCAGCGTGTGGCGCAGCCGTTCCGCCGTGCCGTCGAGTTCCCTGGCCTGGGCCTGGGCGACGGCGCGGTCCTTCTGCCGGGCGGCGCGCAGCAGGGCCAGGCGCCCGGCATAATAGGCGTCCTCGTCCGCGAAGGTCTTGACGTTGGCGTCGGATTCGAACCCCTGGGCCAGAAGCTGCCGGCGGATCGCCAGCTCGTGCCCGGCTTTCAGCAGATTGTAGCTGGCTTCGGCGATCGTGCCGTCCTCGCCGGTCTGCGATTGCTGCAGGGCCAGGCGCTGGGCGCTGAGGTCGCCCAACTGGCCGGCGATCGCGGCCTCGCGCGTGCTGACATCCAGTTCGAGCTGCGGATTGGTCAGGCGGGCCAGCACGTCGCCCGGATGGACCAGAATCCCGTCGGGCACCGCGACCGAGGCGACCTGCCCGCCCTGGACCGCGCCCAGGAAGGTGACGTGCAGCGGGGCCACCGTCGCGCGCACCGGCAGGTAATCCAGAAAGGGCTGGACGTGCACGGTATCGATCGCAAGATCGTCCTGCGCCACGGCCAGGCTGCCCGATGCGGGGACCAGGCGCCAGGCGGCCAGCCCGGCGGCCAGCACCAGTACGCCGGCGCCATAGCGCAGATAGGGGCGCAGCCGGCGCATGCGCGAGGGCGCGACGCGGCGGTCCATGCCCGCGCCCGGCGCGCGCCCGGGCGACGACGCGGGCTCGGCGGCCGCGGCGGCTCGTGCGGGACGCGTGGATGCCCCGGAGGGGCTGGCGGATGATGGGGCGACACTGTCCGGCATATTCGACTTCCTTTGCCTGCCGAACAGTGTAACTCTTGTGGAATCATTTTTTACATCATTGAATAATAACGATATTATCGCATATGTCCGAGGCTGGTGTCCGCCAGCGAACAGCACTGTCCGGATCCGAACATGTCCGACGCCGCGTCAAGCCCCGTTGTGCCGCACCCCCCGGTTTCGCCTTCGGGCGGGTCTTCGGCGGCGCCGTGCATCCTGTTCGTCGATGACGATGCCGATATCCGCCAGGCGACGTCGCTGCTGCTGCGGCGCCGGGGGTTCGACATGGTCGCGGCGGAGAATCCCGAGCAGGCGCTGAGCGCCCTGGCCGCGTCGCCGGTGTCCGCCGTGCTGCTGGACCTGAATTACCGGCGTGGCGCCACCAATGGCGAGGAGGGGCTGGCCTGCCTGCGCGCGGTGCTGGCGCATGATCCGGGCCTGCCGGTGGTGGTGGTGACGGGGCATAGCGGGGTGGCGATCGCGGTGGCGGCGATGCGGGCCGGGGCGGCGGATTTCGTGATGAAGCCATGGAAGAACGACCGGCTGGTCGCGACCATCGAGGATGCGCTGGCCACGCATCGCCGGCGCCTGGCCGCGCGGCTGCCGGTTCGGCCGGACGGTTCCGGCGCGGGCGGCGGGGACGGCGCGCCGTCGCAGGCGGCCGGGCCGGATGACGGGATGATGATCGCCGGCTGTGCGGCGACGCGCGACGTGCTGGAGCGCGCCGACCGGGTGGCCCCGACCCAGGCGAGCGTGCTGCTGACCGGGCCGGCCGGGGCGGGCAAGACGGCGCTGGCCCGGCGGATCCATCGCCTGTCGGCGCAGCGGGCGGGACGGCTGGTGGTGCTGGACCCGATGCTGGGCGAGGGCGAGGAGGCGCTGTCGATCCGGCTGGCGGCCGTGGGGGCGGGCGATACGCTGCTGGCCGAGGAGATCGGCGCCTGGCCGGCGGCCTGGCAGCAGCGCCTGCTGGCGTGCCTGCAGGCCGGGTGCGGGGCGCGGCTGCTGGCCACGGCGCGCGTGGGCGGCGCCGCGCTGCGCGAGGCGGTACTGCCGGACCTGCTGCATCGCCTGTCGGTCGTGACCCTGGTCCTGCCGCCGCTCGCGGCGCGGGGCGCGGAAATCGGCGTGCTGGCGCGGCACTTCCTGCGCCTGTTCGGGCGGCGGCACAATGTGGCCGAGCGCAGCCTGTCGCCCGAGGCCGAGGCGGCGCTGGCCGCGCGTCCGTGGCCCGACAATGTGCGCGGGCTGCGGCAGGCGATGGAGCGGGCCACCGTGCTGGCGCGGGCGCCGGTGCTGGGGCCGGAGGATCTGGCGGAACCGATGCCAGGTGCCGGGGACGCGGCGGAGCAGGACCCGGCCGCCCAGGACTCGGCTGTCCAGGACCTGACATTGGCGCAGTCCGAAAAGACGATGATCGAGGCCGCGCTGCGCCGCCACGGCTTCAATGTCAGCCACGCCGCGCGCGAACTGGGCCTGACCCGTCCGGCGCTGTACCGGCGCATGGCGCGGCACGGGCTGTAGGGCGCGATGGCCGACATGGCGGCCGGCGGCGCGCGGGATGTCGAACATGTCGCGCCGGGGCTGGTCCCGGCCGCTTGCTGCCTGGCCGGGGTCGCGTCGTGCGGGGGGCTGGTGGTGCTGTGCGTGCTGCACCGGTTCTATGCCGCCGCCCTGGTCATGTCGGCCTGTGCGCTGCTGCTGGGGGCGCTGGTGCTGGGGCGGCTGGCGCGGCTGGAACAGCGGGTGCGGAACCGGGCGGCCCGGTTGCGCGCCCCGCCGCCGCGCCCGGACCAGACCGCGATGCTGCGCGCCATGCTGGACCATGCGCCGGTGCCGCTGCTGGGCGTGACGCATGACGGCGTGCTGCGCGCCGCCAACCGCGCGGCGCGGCGGCTGTTCGGTACCGATGACCGGGTGCCGGACCCGCCCGCGGCGCTGGCGGCCTCCCTCGCATCTTCCCTGGCATCCTCCTTGGCGCGAGCCGAGGCGCAGGGCCGGGCCGTGGTGCGGCTGGACCGTCCGGGCGGGGCGCGCCATTATGCCCTGTCGGTAGCGCAGGCCAGCCTGCACGGCCCCCTGGCCCGGCTGGTGGCGCTGACGGATATCGAGGCCGAGCTGAATGCGGGCGAGGCCAACGCCCTGCGCGAGGTCCTGCAGGTGCTGAGCCACGAGATCATGAATTCGCTGACCCCGGTGTCCTCGCTGGCCGAAAGCGCGCAGGACATGCTGGCCGGCGGGGACGCGGCGGCGATGCCCGAGGCCGCGCTGGCGGTGGCGACCATCCTGCGCCGCATCCAGGGGCTGGACCGGTTCGTGCAGGGATACCGGCATCTGGCGCGCCTGCCGCCCGTGGCCCCGCGCGCCCTGTCGGTCGGGGCGATGCTGCACGATGTCGGACGGCTGTTCCACAGCATGTGGGAGGGGCAGGGCGTCGCGCTGCGCCTGCATCCGCCCATGCCCGACATCGTCGCCCGGCTGGACGGCGACCTGCTGGTGCAGGCGCTGATCGCGCTGACGACCAACGGCGCGCAGGCGGCGCTGGCCGGTCCGCGCCGCCCGGCCTGGGTGGCGCTGTGGGCGCGGGCCGATGCCGAGCAGGTGACGATCGGCATCCGCGACAGCGGCGCGGGCGTGGCCCCGGCGGAGGCGGCACTGATCTTCCGGCCGTTCTTCTCGCTGCGCGAGGGCGGCACCGGGATCGGGCTGAGCCTGGCGCGGCAGATCGTGCAGGACCACGGCGGCAGCCTGGTGTTGGCGCCGCAGGAGGAGGATGCGGGGGCGACCTTCCTGATCCGGATCTGAGCCCGTCCAGGAGGAGGCGGGGCCTCTTCTTCTTTTGTCTTCCGAAAAAGAAGCAAAAAGACTTTTATTCGTTCGGGGATTTTTTGCGTGCCCGGCAAATAGTCCCCGAACGTTCAGAAGTTTTTTGGTTCTTTTTTTCAAAAAAGAACAAATATGATCAGAGGATGTGATCACCCAGCTTGAAGGGCCGGGCCGGCACGGTGCCGGGCCAGCCGCCGCCGAGGGCTTTGTACAGGGTCACGGTGTTCGACAGGTCCTGCAGCCGGGTCGTAATGCCGCCCAGTTGCGCGGCATAGAGCGTGCGCTGGGCGGTCAGGGTGGCCAGATAGGTATCGTAGCCGGCTTCGAACCGGTCGAGCGCCAGCGTGTATTGCCGTCCATTGGAGGCGATCAGCGCGTCCTGGGCGGCGAGCTGCTGCAGATAGGTGCCGCGGCCTGCCAGGGCGTCCGCGACCTCGCGGAACGCGGTCTGGATCGTCTTCTCGTAGCGGGCGATGTCTTCCGTCTTCCGGGCGTGGGCCATGTGCAACTGCGCGGTCAGGCGCCCGGCGTCGAACAGCGGCATGGTGATCTGCGGCGCGACGTTCCAGGCCCCCATGCCGCTCTCGAACAGGCGGGTGATGTTGTTGCTGGCCGTGCCGCCCGACGCGGTGATCTGGATTTTGGGGAAGAACTCCGCGCGGGCGGCGCCGATATCGTCATTGGCGGCGCGCAGTGCCGCCTCGGCCGCCAGGATGTCCGGGCGGCGGCCGATCAGGTCGGACGGCAATCCGGCCGGAATGGCGGGAAAGGGCACCACACCGGCCAGGGTGGTCTTGGCCTCCAGCGCCCCGCGCAGACCGTCCGGCAGCGGGGCGCCGACCAGCAGCTCCAACTGGTTCAGCGCCTGGGCGCGCTGGCGGGTATAAAGCTGCAGATCGGTTTCGGCCTCATGCACCGCGGAGTCCGCCTGCGCCACGTCCAACTGGGTGCCGGTGCCGACCTGCGCGGTGTGCCGGATCAGCGCGTCGGTATGGCGCCAGTTCTCCAGGATCTGCTGCGTCATCCGCACGGTCTGGTTGTCGGCCACCCAGGCCAGCATGGCCGAGGCCACGGCGGCGGTCAGGCTGATCTGCAGGGCCTGGTGGTCGAGGGCCGAGCCCATCGCCCGGTCGAAGGCGGCGCGCGAGGCGCTGCGTACCCGTCCCCACAGATCGACCTCATAGGCCGAGATGCCGAAACCCACGGCATATTGGCGCATGTAGAACGGGCCCGAGGTCTGCGACAGGCTCCAGATCCGCGAATATTGCTTCTGGACATTGGCGCCGGCGGTGCCGTCCAGGGTGGGGAACAGGGACGCGCTCTCGATGTCGAACTGCGCGCTGGCGGCCTCGGCCTGCTGGCGGGCGATGCGCAGGTCGCGGTTATTGTCCAGCGCCAGCGCGATCAGCGCCCGCATGACCGGGTCGCGGTAGAATTGCCGCCAATCGGCGGACCAGTCGGCGGGCAGGGCGTCGCCGCCGGGAGATGTGGCCGGGGCAGGCGGGCCATAGGCCGCGCCGCGGGGCCACGCGGCCGCGACGGGGGCGGCCGGGCGGTGATATTCCGGGATCATGGTGCAGCCGGCCAGCAGCATGGCCGCCAGCATGGCCCCCCCATGCCTGGCGGCGATCGGTCGGGGGAATGTGGGCATGGGGATCAGGCCCCTTTCATGTCGTCGGAATGGGGAATGACCTGGCTGCCGGTGCGCAGGGCAGAGGGCGGGTTGACCACCAGCCGGCTGCCGTCGGGCAGGCCGCCGGTGATTTCGACCCGGTCGCCGTAATCGCGCCCGACCGAGACCGGGCGCAGGGTCACGCGGCGATCGGCGTCGACGGTCGCCACCGACAGGCCGTCGGCGTCGAAGATCAGGGCCTCGGCCGGGATCAGCACCACCGGCAGCGGGCGCGGGACGGCGAAGCGCACGGTGGCGTACAGCCCGGCGGCCAGGCGTCCGTCGGCGTTGTCCAGCTCGATTTCCACCGGCAGGGTGCGGCTGCCGGCCTCCAGCGCATGGCCGGTGCGCGCGACGGTGCCGGTAAGGACCAGGTGCGGCCGGTTGGGGATGCCGACGCTGGCGGCCATGCCGAGGGCGATGCTGGCGGCCCAGTCCTGCGGCACATGCACGCGCACGCGCAGCCGGTCGGTGCGCGCCACGACGAAGAGCGGCCGCTGGCCGGCGCCGTCCGCGCCGACCAGGTCGCCGACCTCGACCGTGCGGGCGGTCACCACCCCGTCGAAGGGGGCGGTCAGCGTCATGTAGGCCTGGTGCTGCGTGGCCTCGGCCAGGGCGGCCAGGGCGGCCTGCTGCTGGGCCAGGCGGGCCTTCTGCGTCAGTTGGTCGGTATCCCAGTTCTGGCGGCTGACGGCGCCGTCGCCGATCAGCCGGGCGCTGCGCCCGGCGGTGGCGCGCGCCAGGTCCAGGTCGGCCTGGGCCTGGGCCAGCGCGGCCCGGGCATGCTGGACCTGCTGGTCGATCTCGGGCGCGTGGATGACGGCCAGCACCTGCCCGGCCCGCACATGCGTGCCGATATCGACCAGGCGTTGGGCGACATAGCCCGAGGCGCGGGCGCCGATCGCCGCGGTTTCCAGCGGTTCGGTGGCGCCGGGCAGGTCCAGCGGCACCGGGGCCGCGCTGGCGGCGACGCGCATGGTGCGGACTTCGGGCAGCAGGGACTGGCGATAGGCCGCCAGGTCCCGGGTGGCCGCGTCGCGCCTGGCATGGGCGATCGCGCCATAGCCGAGGGCGGCGAGCACGCCCAGCCCGATGGCGGGGCCGGCCAGGCGCGGCAGCACCGGACGGGACGGCTGCGCGGCGGGCGCGCCGGGTGAAGCGGACATGTCAGACATGGCTGTATTCCTCGAGAATGCGGCTTTCGCGCTTGCGCAGGCGGCTATAGAGCCAAGGGACGATGAACAGGGTGGCGCAGGTGCCCATCAGCAGGCCGCCGATCACCGCGCGGCCCAGCGGCGCGTTCTGCTCGCCTCCGTCGCCCAGGCCCAGCGCCATGGGCAGCATGCCCACCACCATGGCCAGCGAGGTCATCAGGATCGGGCGCAGGCGGGCGCGGCCGGCCTCCAGCGCGGCCTCGGCGGCGGTCAGGCCGTCGCCGCGCCGTTCCTTGGCGAAGGTGACCAGCAGGATCGAATTGGCGCTGGCGACGCCGACGCTCATGATCGCGCCCATCAGCGACGGGACCGAAAAGGTCGTGCCGGTGACGAACAGCATGAAGACGATGCCGCACATCGCGCCCGGCAGGCCCATGATGACCACGAACGGGTCGGTGAAGGACTGGAAATTGACCGCCATCAGCAGATAGACGGCAATCGCCGCCACGATCAGCCCCACCCCCATCCGGGCGAAGGTCGAGCGCATCGAATCGATCTGTCCCCGGACCTCGATCGCGTTGCCCGGGCTGAGCTGCGCGCGGTGGCGGGCGACGATGCGGTCGATGTCGGCGGCGATCGCGCCCAGGTCGCGGCCTTCGGCGCTGGCATAGATGTCCAGCACCGGCTGGATGTTGCTGTGCGAGATCACGCTCTGCGCCAGGTCGCGGCGGATGCCCGCGACATTGTCCAGCAGCGTCGGCGCGCCGCCCGCGCCGGCGGGGCCCGCGACCACCGTATTGCCCAGTTCGCGCAGGCCGGTCAGCCGGTATTGCGGCGTCTGCACCGCCAGGGGATACTGGATGCCCGTGTTGGGATCGACCCAGAAATTGGGCGTGACGGTGTTGGACGAGGCCAGCGAGATCATGACGTTGCGCGCCACGTCGTTCAGCGTCAGGCCCAGATCGTTGGCGCGCACGCGATCGACGTCCAGCCGCAGTTCGGGCGCGGCGATTTCCTGGTGCATATGCACGTCGGTGACGCCCGGCACCTGCGCGATCTCGTGCAGAATCGACCGGGCGATCGCACGGTCGGTCGGCGCGTCATAGCCCATGACCCGGACGTCGATCTGGGCGGGCAGGCCGAAATCGATGATCTGGGTCACGATGTCGGCCGGCTGGAAATAGAAGACGGCCTCGGGGAATTTCTGCGCCAGGACGGTACGCAGCCGGCGGATGTACCCCGCCGTGGGGTGATGGTCGGGCTTCAGCGCCACCATGATCTGCCCGTCATTGGGGCCGATCGTGGTGCCGTCGTCGAACGGCATCGTATAGCGGAAGGCGATGCCGATATTGTCCAGGATCAACTGGCGCTCGTTCGCGGGGATCGTGGCGCGGATCGTGTCCTCGACCTGGTCGAACAGGTGCTCGGTGCTTTCGATACGGGTGCCGGCGGGGGCGCGGACATGCAGCCGGAATTCACCGGCATCGATGCTGGGGAAGAAGTCCGACCCCACCTGGGTCGACAGCACGCCGCCCAGGGTCAGCACCACCACAGCCAGGACCGGCACCCGCCAGTTGCTTTCGATCAGCCCTTGCAGGATATGGGCATATCCGTCGCGCAGCCGGGCGAAGCCCGCGTCGAAGCGCGCGCCGAACCGCTGCAGCATCGTGGGGGGCAGGCCGCGGGCCGCGCGCGATGCCGCCCGGCTTTCCTCGGCCTTCAGCAGCATGGCGGCGAAGATCGGCACCAGGGTGCGGCTGATGCCGTACGAGGCCAGCATGGCGTACACCACCGCCAGCGCCATCGGCGTGAACAGATAGCGCGCCGGGCCGATCAGGAATTCGACCGAAACGAACACGCTGGAGATCGCCAGCGTCGAGACCAGGGTCGGCAGGGCGATCCCGGCCGCGCCCTCCAGCACCGCGCGGCGCAGTTCGGCGCCGTCATGGCGGATGCGGTGGATGTTCTCGATCGTGACGGTGGCGTCGTCGACCAGGATGCCGACGGCCAGCGCCAGCCCGCCCAGGGTCATCAGGTTCAGGGTCTGGCCGGTGGCGGACAGGATGGCGATCGACGACAGGATCGACAGCGGGATCGAGATCGCCACGATCAGGGTCGAGCGCCAGCTCGACAGGAAGGCCAGGATCATCGCCGCGGTCAGCAGCCCGGCGATCACGGCCTCGGACACCACGCCGTTGATCGCGGCCTTGACGAACAGGGACTGGTCGAACAGCTCGTCGATCTTCATCCCCGGCGGGGCGGCAGCACGGGTGACGGGCAGCACGCGGTTGCGGATGGCGTTCACCACGTCCAGCGTCGAGGCGTCGCCGGCTTTGAGGATCGACAGCAGGACCGAACGCCGGCCCTCGGTGCGCACGATGTTCTGCTGCACCGCCGTGCCGTCGCGCACCTGCGCCACGTCGCGGATGCGCAGGATCGCGCCGGTGGCCGGGTCGCGTTTCAGCGGCACGTCGTTCAGCCGGGCGGCGATGTCGGGCATGCCGTTCATCCGCACGTCATATTGCGTGGCGCCGAACTTGACCGTGCCGGCCGGCAGGGTCAGGTTCTGCGCGTTCACCGCGTTCGAGACGTCCAGCGGCGTCAGGCCCGTGCCGGCCAGCTTGGCCGGGTCGATATCGACCATCACCTGGCGGATCTTGCCGCCATAGGGCGGGGGCAGCAGCGTGCCGGGAATCGGCGCCAATTGCTGGCGGATGCGATAGATGCCGTAATCGTACAGGTCGCTTTCCGTCAATTTGTCCGAGGACAGCGCCAATTGCAGCACCGGCACGCTGGAGGCGCTGTATTGCATGATGATCGGCGGCTGCGTGCCTTCGGGCAGGAAGGCGCGGATCGAATTGGTGGCCGATACGGTCTGCGCCACCGCCAGGTCGATATTCACGTTGGGCTGGAAATAGAGTTTCTGCACCACCAGCCCGGGCGTCGTCTGGCTTTCGATCGTGCGGAGGTTGTTGACGAAGAAGCTTTCGGAAAATTCGGTATAGGTGCTGATGCGTTTTTCGGTCTCGGGCGCGTTCAGCCCGTCATAGTACCAGACCACCGTGACGACGGGGATGTCGATCGCGGGAAAGACGTCGGTCGGCGTGCGGAAGATGGCCGAGACGCCCAGCAGCAGGATCAGCACGCCGGCGACCAGGAACGTATAGGGGCGCCGAAGCGCCAGGCCCACTATGCCCATGGGGATGTTCTTTTCGGATCGGGCGGGCAAGGGGCGCCGCGCGTCGCCCGCAGGCGCGGGGACGGGACGGCGGGTCTTGCCCGCATGTCTGTCGGAGGACGGTGGCGGCCGGTGGGCCGCGATTACACGGGGGCGCGTTCGGGCGGCGGCGCGCCGGACGGTTCGGTCAGCATATCTCGGGCATATCCTTGCAACATGCCGCGATGGGGGTGCGGCATGACTGTACGACATCGGGGGGCGCGCGGGTACGGCACGCGGGCGAGGCGGTCTGTGCCGGGCGGTCGGGTCCCAAGGTTCCAGGATGTCCCGAGGTTCCAGGATTCTGGGCCTGCAGGGGCCGCCGCTTCTTTATCTTGCCTGACCGTAATATCGACGGAAGAAAGGCGGAGATAAATAGGTTGTCAGGCGACACTCTGTATCCGTATTGGATACAATATCGGGGCCCGCGAGTGAGGAGAATCGGGATCATGCCTCATGCGGGGCGTTGCAGGCAGGGGGGCGGAGCATGAGTCGCGAAGGCATGGGCCTGTCCGACATCGGGATGTTCGTCGCGGTGGCGGAGCATGCCAATTTCACCCGCGCCGCCCAGCGGCTGGGCACCAGCAAGTCGAATGTCGGCAAGGCGGTGCAGCGGCTGGAGGCGCAGTTGGGCACCCGGCTGTTCCAGCGCACGACGCGGGCCGTGCGGCTGACCGAGGATGGCGAAACCTATTTCGAGGCCGCGCGGGCCGCGCTGGACGGGTTGAGCGAGGCGCATGTCGCGCTGGCCGCCCGCCGGGCGGAGCCGGCCGGCCGGGTGCGGATGGATCTGCCGGTCGGATTCGGGCAGTTCCTGATGCCGATGCTGGCGTCGTTGCGGGCATCCCATCCCAAGGTGACGCTGGAATTGTCGCTGAATGACCGCCAGTCGGACCCGGTGGCCGATGGCTGGGACATCGTGGTGCGGGTGGGCGCGCTGCCGGCGACGGGCGACATGCTGGTGCGCCGGCTGGGCACGCCGCGCTTCGGGCTCTATGCCTCGCCCGGCTTCCTGGCGCGCAGCGGACCGCTCGACAGCATCAAGGACCTGTGCGGGCAGGAGGCGGTCATCTATCGCGGTCATGCCGGGCGGCCGATCCCCTGGGCGGTGACGGAATGCGGACATCAGTCCGACCTGGCGCCCAAGGCCGGGCTGGTGCTGGCCGACGGGCGGGCGATGGTGGATGCGGCGATCGCCGGAATGGGCATCGTGCAGATCTTCGACTGGATGGCGCACCCGCATGTCTGCATGGGCACGCTGGTGCATCTGCTGCCCGAAGCCGATGCCGACGGACCGCCCGTGCATGCCCTGATCCCGCTGGGCCGCCGCATGCCGCCCAAGACCAGGCTGGTGCTGGATCATTTGATCGAATTCTTTCGCGTTCCGCCGGCCTGCTGATATCAGGGACTTTTTGCGTGCCCGGCACATAGTCCCCGAACGTTCAAAAGTTTTCCTGATTACGCACTATTTTCAGCCAGGGATTTATGGTACAAAGCGAGAACATTTGTTGTTTTCGAGAGGCTTGATCGATGGCTCGCAACAAGGTCCAGTTTCAGAAAGGGCTAAGCGAAGCCCAATTTGACGAACTTTACGGAAGCGAAGAGAAGTGCCGAGCGGTGATCTTTGGCTGGCGTTGGCCATCTGGTTTTGAATGCCCGGCCTGCGGCGGGCGTGAGCACAGCGTCATTCAGAGCCGTGGGCAGTATCAATGCAGCGCCTGTCGGAAGCAGACGTCGCTGATCGCCGGAACGATCTTCGCGGCAACCAAGGTGCCGTTACGGACCTGGTTTCGTGCCCTGTACCATCTGACCCAGAGCAAAGGCGGCATCTCCAGCATCGAACTGGGGCGCAGGCTCGGCGTGACGCAGACCACGGCCTGGAAGATCAAGCATAAACTCGCGCAGGTAATGATGGAGCGCGAGGCCGGCAAGCGACTGAAGGGACGGATCGAACTGGACGACGCCTATCTCGGCGGAGAACGCGGCGGCGGCAAGCGCGGGCGAGGATCAGCGGGCAAGACGCCGATCGTGGCCGCTGTTGAAACCACACCGCAAGGCAAGCCAATCCGCCTGAAACTCCGCCGGGTGGCCGGGTTCAGTAGGGCCGAGATCGCAAAGATGGCAAAAAACAGCTTCGACCCCGCCAGCAGCGTGGTCAGTGACGGTCTACGCTGTTTCGCCGCCGTCACCGAAGCAGGGTGCGTCCATCATCCCATCCTGACCGGTTCGGGACCAAAGGCAGGCCGCAACCCTGCTTTCAAATGGGTCAATACCGCTCTCGCCAACATCAAGAATGCCATGACCGGTACTTTACCGTGCTATCCGTGACAAGCATGCGCCGCGCTATCTCGCCGAGTTCGTTTATCGCTTCAATCGCCGCTTCGACCTCGCCTCCATGATCCCTCGCCTCGGATACGCCGCCGTCAGAACCCCGCCCATGCCCTATCGCCTGCTCAAATTGGCTGAAATTAGTGCGTAATCAGGAAAGTTTTTTGGTTCTTTTTTAAAAAAGAACAGAAGGATGCACGGGTCGTGACGATCTTTTCCAGTGACGACGACATCGAGCGGATCGGGCGCGGCCTGCTCGATCGCACCCTGCCCAAGCCCGACTGGACCCATGCCGCGCATTTCGCGGCCGCGCTGTGGCTGCTGCGTCATCGCCCCGGCCTGGTCGCGCAGGGGCAGGTCGGCGCGATCATCCGGGCCTATAACGTGGCGACCGGCGGGGTGAACGACGACCAGGGCGGGTATCATGAAACGATCACCGTCGCCTCGATGCGGGCGGCGGCCGGTTTCCTGCGGCGCTATCCCGGGGAAACGCCGCTTTGGCGCATCGCGGATGACCTGGTGGCGTCGCCGCTGGGGCAGCCGGGCTGGCTGCTGGACTATTGGAGCCGGCCGCGCCTGTTCAGCGTGGCGGCCAGGTGGGACTGGCTGGCGCCGGACCTGCGGCCCTTTCCCTGGTAAGGGCCCGGCCGGCGGGTTCAGCGCGTTGCGCGCCGTCCTGCGGGGGCAAGGGCGCGCATGGCGACGAGGGCGGCAGCAAGCCCGGCGGCGGCGCCGATGCCGAGTGCCCAGCGCGGTCCGAAATGATTGGCGATCCACCCCACGATGGGGGCGCCGACCGGCGTGCCGCCCAGCGCCACCGCCAGGCGGATCGCCATGACCCGGCCGCGCATTTCGGGGGTGCTGGATAATTGCATCTGGCTGTTGGTCGCGGTGGTGAAGGTCAGGGCGGAGATGCCGACCAGGACCAGGGCCCCGGCGAAGAACACGGCGTTGGGGGCCAGCGCGGCCAGGGCGCAGCCGGCGCCGAACAGCGCGGCGGCGGCGGCGAGGCCGCGCAGGCCGGTACGGTCCCGCCCGGCGGCGAGCAGGGAGCCGCCGAGCGTGCCGCAGGCCATGATGGTGTTCAGCAAGCCGTAGCCGTCGGCGCCGAGGTGGAACACGCCGACCGCCATTGTGGAAATGAAGATCGGAAAATTCAGCCCGAAGGTGCCGATCAGGAACAGCATCAGGATGATCGTCCTGAGATCGCGGCGCTGCCAGACGTAACGGAACCCGGCCGTCAGCCCGCGCGGCGCCTGCCGGGTGGATGCGCCCGCCGCCGGATGGGGTTCGCCGCGGCGCAGGACCGTCAGCGACGCCAGCACCGCCAGAAAAGACAGGCCGTTCAGCACGAAGGCCCAGCCGGAGCCGAGGGCGGCGATGCACAGCCCGGCGGCCGCCGGCCCCAGCATGCGGCCCGCATTGAACGAGGTGGAATTGAGCGCGACCGCATTCGGCAGGTCGCCGTCATCCACCAGGTCCGAGACGAAGATCTGCCGCGCCGGAGAATCGAAGGCGGTGACGCAGCCGAAGATCAGGGCGAACAGATCCACCTGCCACAGCCGGACGGCGCCGGTCACGGTCAGGATGCCCAGCCCCAGCGCAAGCGCGCCCATCGTGCCCTGCGTCGCCATCAGCAAGGTGCGGCGCTCCAGCCGGTCGGCCGCATAGCCTGTCCACGGCAGCAGCAGAAGCTGCGGGCCGAATTGCAGCGCCATGACGATGCCGACCGCGGTGGCGTCGCGATGCGTCAGTTCGGTCAGGACCAGCCAGTCCTGGGCGGTACGCTGCATCCAGGTGCCGATATTGGACACCAGCGCGCCGGCCGCCCAGATCCGGTAATTGCGATGACGGAGCGAGCGGAAGAGGTGCGTCACGCCGATGATGGCCTTTCGGGGCTGTTCCAGGGGCAGGGCGGATCAGGAGGGGCGGATCAGGATTCAGCAAGCCGTTCCAGCAAAGGCAGGGCACGCGCCAGGTCCGCGCGCTCGGCGGCCGAGAAGTGCGCGGCGAGGATGCCGGCCAGCCAGTCCTCGCGCGCCGCGCGGCGGCCGGCGACCCAGGTCCGGAATTGCGCCGTCAGCGACAGGATGGTCTGGCGCCCGTCCGCGGGATCGGGGCTGCCGCGGACCAGGCCGGCCGCCTCAAGAGCCGCGATGTGCGGCCCCATGGACTGGGTGCGCATGCCCTCGGCGCGGGCCAGGGCGCTGACGGTGGCGGGACCGGCGCGCTCGAGGCGCGACAGGACCGACAATTGGGAGAGATTGAAGCCGTCCTGCGCGGCCTGTTCGCGCAGGCGGCGCTTCAGCTTGCCGGTCACGACACGCAGCATCATGGCCAGGGCTTCCGGCGCGGTCGGGTCTGGCCCGGTCGGGTTTAACAGGGTCGGGTCTAACATGGTCGGGTCCGGCATGGAGGACGGGGGCTTGGACATCGGGCGCGCGATTATGAGAAGGAAACCTGCCAAGGTAGACTTCATTTCTGGCCGATTGTCAAAAACCCATTGTCAAGGGAGGATGAAGCAGGACCTGGCCCGGAGCATTGCGGATCACCCGCGGCAGCCTTGCCGAAAATATCTGTTGCCATGGAATTAGTGGTCATGGCAATCAACCGCCCGGCCATGCAGGGGGGCGGGAATGGACAGGCGGGCGGAGGACGATGCGGAAGCGCAGGGAATGCGCCGCTTCCTGCAGATCGATGAAGCCCGGTTCCGCGACGTGGCGATGACGTTCCGGGTGATCCGGCTGGGCGCGGTATGGCGCACGCGGCTGGAGCGCGCACTGAAATCCACCGGGCTGAGCGTCGCGGGGTTTCGGCCGATGGCCTATCTGATGATGATGCCGGACGGTACGTCCCAGCGCGCCCTGGCGGCGGCGATGGACACCGATACGTCGGCCCTGGTGCGGGTGCTGGACCTGCTGGAGGCGTCGGGGCTGGTGGAACGCCGCCCCGATGCGGCCGACCGGCGGACCAACCGGCTGTTCATCACGCCCGCGGGGCAGCGCAAATGCCGCCAGTTCCACCGGATCGCCGCCCGGCTCGAGCGGGACCTGACCATGGGCCTGGACCCCGATGCGGCGCCCGCGCTGGTGCGGGTGATGGATCGTATCCTGCTGAATGCCGAGCGCCGCACGCATGACGGCGCCGGGGCGGAGGCATAGGGCGATGGACCTGCCGCGCCGGCTGTGGGCGCTCTTTGCCGAGGATGCGCGCTGGCAGGACATAAGGGCGCGCGCGGCCTTCTGCGCGCGGACCTTCGCGGCGATCGCGCTGGCGCTGTTCTGTTCGTTCCTGTTCCAACTGGAATCGCCGTTAAGCTCGGTCACCACGGTGATGATCGTGGCCAATCCCACGGTGGGCGCGCTGATGTCCAAGAGCATCTGGCGCGTGATCGGCACCGTGCTGGGGGCGGCGATCGCGGTGGCGATGATGGCCGTGCTGGCGCAGTCGCCGGTGCTGTACATGATGGTCCTGGCGGTGGTCGTGGCGTTCGCCTGTCTGGTCGCGACCTTTCTGCGGCTGTTCAGGGCCTATGCGGCCGTGCTGACCGGCTATACGATCGTGATCGTCGCAGCGCCCGCCTATGCCGATCCGAACGGCATCTTCGTCAGCGCGCTGTCGCGCCTGTCGGCGGTCACGGTGGGCGTCGTCGCCACGGCCGTCGTCTTTCTGGTCACGACGATGCGCCGGCCGGAAAACGTGGCGGCGCAGATCGCGCAGATCGTGCGCGATACGGTCGACCACGCCATGGCCTATCACAATTTCCGCCGTGGTGTGGCGGGGGCCGAGGCGGCGCCGCTGTCGGTCACGGGGGAATTCAGGTCCCTGCCCACGCCGCTGTACGACCGGCGCGGCGTGCTGATGTCGCGGATCGGCGCGCTGATCTCGGCGGTGGAATACGCGGCGACCGATACCTATGAGATCCGCCGGCGGATCGGCGCGCTGCGCGTGGGGCTCAGCGGCCTGGCGGGGGTCGTCGCGACCTATCATCCGCTGTGGAGCAGCATGGAGGTGACGGCGCCCGCCATGGAGCGCCTGCATGCGCACCTGGCCGGGTTGATGGAACAGATCCTGGCGATTGTCGGCCGTCCCGGCTGGATGGAGGATATCCGCCCGATTCACGCGCTGATCGCCGCCGCCCGGACGCACCTGACCCAGGCCGAGCACAACGAGGCCGACATCGCCGTGCTGGCCGCGATCGACAACCTGCACGACGTGCTGTCGCAACTGGACGGCGTGCTGCTGTACCTGTCCGCCGAACACGCGCCGCGGCATGCGCGGCTGCGCTGGTTTCTGGACTGGCCCACGGCGCTGCGCAACGGGGCGCGCGGCGGGGTCATCACGCTGCTGGCCGGGCTGATGTGGTACGTGCTGCATTGGAGCGCCGGCCCGATGCTGATGCTGTATGTCGTCGCCGCGTCCAGCCTGGTGTCGACCACGCCCTCGGCGTCGCGCGCCAGCGTGCTGATGGCGGGGGGGACGCTGCTGTCGATCCCGGCGGGAATCGCCTGCCACATGCTGGTGCTGCCGCGCATCGACGGGTTTCCGCTTCTGCTGGGCGCGTTGTGCCTGTTCCTGCTGCCCGGGGTGTGGATGCAGTTCAGCCCGCGCTGGGGGATCGGCGCCTTCGGCTACTCGGTGTTCTTTACCGCGCTGCTCGACGTTGCGAATCCAATCCGGTACCACGACCTGTCCCTGACCAATAACTGGCTGACCTTCGCGGTGGCGTGCGTGTTGCTGGTGCTGGGCTTTCGCGTCGTTCTGCCGCCCGATGACCGGCTGGATGCCGCGCGGCTGGTGGCCTCGATCGGCCGGGGGGTGCGCCGGCTGGCGCTGGTCCTGCCCGAGACGCCCGGCGCGTGGGTGACCTGGGAAGGGGTGCAGATCCAGAAGATCATGCGCCTGGCCATGCGGTTGTCGCTGTGCATGGCGGTGCGCGAGCGCAACGCCTATACCGACGCCGCGCTGGGGGCGGTCGCGCTGGGGCGGCTGGTGGTGCGGGCGCGGCGCATCGCGGCGCTGCCGGTGCTGGACGATGCCGACCGCGCCAGCCTGCGCGCCGCGCTGGACGGGTTCGCGCGCCTGCGCGACGACCCCGAAGGCACCGCGCGCGGGCTGGCCGATGGCGCGCAGGCGATGCTGTCGCGCGCGGCCGGGCACGCGGATGCCGGGTACGCGCTGCAGGCGCGGCGCGCGGCCGCGTGCCTGCAGCAGGCGGCGTATATCCTGCGTGCGGTCCCGGGCTTTTTCCATCGCCATGGACCATTGCAACTGGACCCGGGGGTGGCGGGCGCGGCGCTGCCGCTGTCCGCGGTGCCGGTCCGCGCGGGAGCTGAGGGGTGAAGGGATGCTGAGCGAATTTGACCTGTTTGGCGTGTTTATGGCGCCGATCGTGGTGTATGCGGTTGCGGCGTTTCCGGTGACGATGGCGATCCGCTTTGTGCTGTGGTGGACGGGGCTGATGGGGTGGTTCTGGCACCTGGCGCTGTTCGAGGTGGCGCTGTACGCGTGCGTGCTGTGTTTTCTGATTTTGTATGTCTGACCGGGTATTTTGCGGATGTTCGAGAGAGTGCGATGCCCCTGCTGCGTAATCTGATCCGGGTGGTGCTGACCCTGGCGGTCGTCGTTCTGGCGATCGTGCTGGGGATGGATCTGTGGGACACGTATATGATCGCGCCATGGACCCGCGACGGGCGGGTGCGGGTCTATGTCGTCGACGTGGCGCCGGAGGTGCCGGGCACGGTGGTGCAGGTGCCGGTGGTGGACAACCAGTTCGTGCACAGGGGCGACCCGCTGTTCGTGCTGGATCCGGTGCGCTTCCACCTGGCGGTGCGCGAGGCGCAGGCGCGGCTGGACGGCGCGCTGGAGGAACTGAAGCTGAAGCAGAGCGATGCGAAGCGCCGGATGGGGCTGGGCGGCATCGTGTCGGCCGAGGAGCAGGAGCGGTTCAATTCCGGCGTGGCGACGCAGATCGCCGCGGTGGATGCGGCGCGCGCGGCGCTGGACCTGGCGAAGCTGAACCTGCAGCGCTCGGTGCTGTATGCGCCGGTCAACGGCTATGTCACCAACCTGAACCTGCGGGTGGGGGATTACGCGACGGCGGGCCAGCCGCGGCTGGCGGTGATCGATGCCGATTCCTTCTGGGTGAACGGGTATTTCGAGGAAACCAAGATGTGGGGCGTGCATGTCGGCGACGCCGCGCGCGTCAAGCTGATGGGCTACAAGCCGATCCTGCCCGGCCATGTCGTGTCGATCGCGCGCGGCATCAACGACCAGAACGGCAATCCGGACCGGCTGGGGCTGCAGGACGTCAATCCGATCTTCACCTGGGTGCGGCTGGCGCAGCGCATCCCGGTGCGCATCCACCTCGACCGGGTGCCGGACAGCGTCACGCTGGCGGCGGGCATGACCTGCACGGTGACGGTGGGGCCGGAGACGCCCGGCCAGCGCGGGCGGCTGACCACCTGGCTGCAAGACCATCTGTGAGCCGGGCCGCGCGATGAGAATGAAGAACCAGGGGACCGGCAGGGCCGGCCTGCTGCTGGGGGCGGCGGGCCTGCTGGCGGCCTGCACGGTGGGGCCGCGCTATCAGCCCGACCGCATGGCGATCCCCGCGCGCTTTGCCGAGGACGGCCATGCCGCGACGCCGGCGGAGATCGCCCGCACCACGGCCGAGATGAAGGATTGGTGGCATCGTTTCGGCGATGCCGAACTGGACCGGCTGGTGGACCGGGCGATCGCGGGCAATTACGATCTGCGCATCGCCGGCCAGCGCATCCTGGCCGAGCGGGCGCTGCGCGATGCCCAGGCCTCGGCCTGGTATCCGCAGATCGACGCCGGCACCGTGGCGGGCGACAGCCGCTATTCGATCAATATCGACAACTGGCCGATCCGGCCGGGCAATCCGGCGAACCGGCCCGAGGCGTCGTACCTGTCCTATGGGGTCAGCGCCAGTTGGCAGCTCGACGTGTTCGGGCGGATCCGCCGCAGCGTCGAGGCGCAGGAGCGCGCGGTGGAGGAGACGGTCGAGGACCGGCGCGCGGTGCTGATGACCATGCTGTCGGAACTGGCCGGCGACTACATGGTGCTGCGCGACACGCAATTGCGGCTGCAGATCGCCGAGCGCAACATCCGGGTGGCGCAGGACGCCCGCGACCTGGCGCAGCGGCTGTATCAGCAGGGGGTGGGCACCACGCTGCAGGTCGCGCAGGCGCAGTCCGAACTGGAGACGCAGATCGCGGCGCGCGAGCCGCTGCGCACCCATATCGCGCAGATCACCCATGCGCTGGACGTGCTGATGGGACAGATGCCCGGCACCAGCGCGGCGGCGCTGGAACAGCCGGGGCCGCTGCCGCGCGTGCCGGATTTTCCGGCGACGGTGCCGTCGGTCGTGCTGGCCAACCGGCCGGACATCCGCCGGGCCGAACGGGCCTATGCCGAGGCGACGGCGCGGATCGGGGTTGCGGTGGCGCAGCTCTATCCGAATTTCAGCATCCCGCTGAGCTTCAACCCGAACGCGTCGGCGATGTATCAGCTGTTCGAGACCGGGGCGCTGAGCTGGCAGTTCTTCATGATGGCGTCGCTGCCGCTGATGCATGGCGGCAAGCTGACGGCGCAGGTGCGCGCGGCGCAGGCGGCGGCGGAGGCCAGCCGCCTGGCCTATCGCCGGACGGTGCTGCAGGCGTTCTGCGAGGTCGAGGACGCGATGGCGGCCTGGCATGACGACGTGGAACACACCGAATGGCTGCACCGCGCGGCGCAGGACAGCGCGCTGGCCAGCGACCGGGCGCGCCGGCTGTATGGCGCCGGGCTGGTGGGCTTTCTGGACGTGCTGACCACCGAGCGCACCGCGCTGGCCGCCGAGAACGCCGAGGCCGTCGCCCGGCTGGAGCGGCTGCAGGACGCCGTCGCCCTCTATACCGCCATCGGCGCCGGATGGCAGGGCGTCCCCCTGACAGCCTCCGCTCTGCCCGTCTCGCTCGAAACACAGCACGCCCTCGCCCGCGCCTTCCAGCAATAAAACAGGCCCGGGTGGAAGGGGCAGGAAGTCAGCGCCCGGGAGCGATGCGGAACATCGGGACCATCGGCAGGACCGGCGTCTGCCGGAAGGCGCCGTCCGCCGGCTGGACCGCGACATGGTCGGCGGCGTGGCCGAGATAGGTGCCGATCCCGAAACTGTCTTCCATCGTGCGCAGCAGCGCATAATGGTTATAGGGGGTGTCGTCGCGCACCCCGCGGACGCCGTGATTGGTGATGACGATGGTCGGGATCAGGCCGCCGCCCTGATTGATGGGGCCGACCCGGCCCTGGTTGGGATCGGCGGGGTGATAGCCGCAGCAGCCCTGGATGCCGGCGCTGCCGTAATCGTCCTCGTCGAACGTGATGACGATCGCCACGTTGCGTCGTGAATGCCACAGCGGCGAGGCGCGCACCGCATCGACCAGCGTCTGCACATAGTCGTCTCCGCTCGTCAGCAGCGGGGACGGGCCCGATCCTTTTCCCCGGCATTGCGGCGCATGCTGCAGCGTGCCCCTGGGTCCATGGTCGTCATGGCACAGATCGGGAATGACATACGAAAAACGAGGCAGCGTGCCGGCGGCGGCCTGCCGGAAGAAGGCGGTGTCGGTGCGGTTGTGGCGATAGAAATCGGCGGATTCGCGGATATCGTCGAAATTGACCGACGGATTATGCTTGGCCACATAAAGCGAATACAGGTCCGGATTCTGGGCCCTGGTCGGATATTGGGGCATTTCCGGCGCGGGCCGGCCGGTCTTCGGGTCGACATACATCGACTGGCTGAACATCGCCCACGAGATCCCGGCGCGGTCGAGCTGGGCGAAGAAATTGGGAACCCGAAAATGATGGTCGGCATAGGGCCCCTTCGCGGCATGGCCGCCGCAACGATCTTCCATCGGCATGGGGTCGGGTTCGCCGGCGACGACGGCCGTCTCGCGCGGCAGGGGCGTGCCGTCCGCCTGGCAGTACCAGGGATCGTCATCGACCAGGCCCTGCTGGTCGCCGGACATCAGCGCGACGTAATTGGGCTGGCTGACATGGGTGATGCCGTAATAGCGCGTGGCGACGTTGTATTCATGCGCCAGGCGGGTCATGTGCGGCGAGGTCGCGGGCCGGGCATCGATGATCTGGCCGAACTGGCGGTTTTCCATTTCGATGACGATGATGTTGTCATAGCGCGGCACGCCCTCCAGCCCCATCCTGGCGTCGGCGGCACCCGCCGCATGGGGCGCCAGCAGCAGGCCCAGCCCGATCGACAGGGCGCGTCCAGCCCCAATGACATGTCGCATCATGGTCTCCGAAATATTTCCCGCCATTACAACCCGCTGGATGGCCGGCCGCAAGGGCACGGGCGGCCTGTGCCCCGATGTTGGGCAAATCGTCTCAAATTATTGTGATAGGATGACAGGCGGTTCGTCCGCCGGAGATGTTTTATAAAACAATGGCTTAGAAGGATCCCGATCGCCGGGATGCGCCCGCGGATTGCGAAGGCGGGACATTGGCCGGTTTGAATGACGGGCGGGCGCGGTTGCGTGGCGGCGGGGATTGGGCTGACATTCGGGGCACGCCTTGTTTTCGTTGATTCTCTCCATTCGGCCCCTTGGCCGGGCCGGACGGTCCGGGCCAGCCCGCGGGGCCTTCCGCCCGTCGAGGTTCGCCATGAAACGCCCTCCTACCCGGCTGCTGCTGGGCGGTGCCGTCCTGCTCGCGCTGCTGACTGCCGGCTGTTATCGGCTGGCGCTGCATCCCGAACAGGCGACGCAGACGGTCGCGGCCGGTACCGGCCCGCATCCGGTGCTGCCCGCGCCCGATCCCACCTTCCTGCCGACCGTCAATATCGCGACCCCGGTCGGCTGGCACGGCGCCGAGGCGCCCGTCGCGGCGCCCGGCCTGGCGGTGCGGCCCTTCGCCACCGGGCTGGACCATCCGCGGTGGCTGTACAAGCTGCCGAACGGCGATATCCTGGTCGCGGAAACCAACTCGCCCGGTACCGATATCCGCACGCTGAAGAACCGCATCGCACGGTTCGTCATGGGGGCGGTCGGCGCGGGCGAGAAAAGCCCGAACCGCATCGTCCTGCTGCGCGACACCGACGGCGACGGCGTCGCGGACCAGCGCAGCGTGTTCCTGGACCATCTCTATTCGCCGTTCGGCATGGCCCTGGTCGGCGATGCGCTCTATGTCGCCGATGCCGACGCGCTGATGCGCTTCGCCTATCATCCGGGGGCGACGCATATCGACGGTCCGGGAACGAAGGTGGCGGACCTGCCGGCGGGCTATAACCATCACTGGACCAAGAACGTGCTGGCCAGCCCGGACGGCCGGACGCTGTATGTCACGGTCGGGTCCAACAGCAATGTCGCCGACAACGGCATGGCGATGGAAGAGGGGCGCGCGCGCATCGACCGGTTCGACATCGCCACCGGTGCGCTGCGCCCCTTCGCCACCGGACTGCGCAACCCCAACGGCCTGGCGTGGGAGCCGCAGACCGGCGCCCTGTGGACGGCGGTGAACGAACGAGACGAGATCGGCAGCGACCTGGTCCCCGACTATGTCACCTCGGTGAAGGAGGGGGCGTTCTATGGCTGGCCCTACAGCTATTACGGGCAGCATGTCGATGTGCGCGTCCGGCCGCAGCGGCCCGACCTGGTCGCCAGGGCGATCGCGCCCGATTATGCGCTGGGACCGCACACGGCGTCGCTGGGCATTGTGTTCTCGCAGGCCAGTTCGCTGCCCGAATCCTGGCGCAGCGGCCTGTTCGTCGCGCAGCACGGATCGTGGAACCGCGCGCCCAAGAGCGGGTACAAGGTGCTGTACGTGCCCTTCGCCGACGGCCATCCCGCCGGACCGCCGCGCGACGCGCTGACCGGCTTCCTGACGCCCGATACCGACCATGTCCATGGCCGGCCGGTGGGGCTGGCGCTGGACGGCCAGGGGGCGCTGCTGGTGGCCGACGACGTGGGCAACGTCGTCTGGCGGGTGACCGGCGCGCCGCATCGCTGAAGCTTTTTGACGCAAATGCCTGTATAAGGGCTGGCGATAATCGCTGCGGCTGGAAGATGATGCGTGAACGGACGATTGGCCCCCTGCTGGCAGCCGGCGTGGTCGGACTTGCGGTGTTCGCCGCCGCCATGTTCGGCGTCCTGACGCGCCCGTTCGGATTGCTGGCGGAAAGCTGGCCGGCCAATGCGCTGCTGCTGGGGTTGTTCATCGCCTTTCCCACCCTTGCCCGTCCCGGAAGCTGGCTGGCGGCGGTGGCGGCCTATCTGCTGGCGGACGGCCTGGCCGGGGACACGCTGCTGGTCAATGTCTGGCTGACGGCCGCCAATATGGCGGGGGTCGCCACCGGGTACGTCCTGTACCGCGCCATGGGGGCGGAACGCCGGCGCATGGACCAGGCATCGGCCATGCTGTACCTGTTCGTGGTCTGCGCCTGCGCGGCGGGCGCTGCGGCGCTGGTCGGGTCGGGCCTGTCCACCATGATGTTCAACCGGCCGGCCTGGGCCGGTTTCGCCGTCTGGTTCAGCACGGAATGCAACCGCTATGTCATCCTGCTGACGGTCTGCCTGGCCGGGCAGAGATGGCTGGGCGAGCGCAGGCGGCTGTCCTGGACGCCCGGATGGCGCCATGTCCGGCATGTGGGGCCGCTGCTGACATTGGCGCTGTCGGTCGGGCTGATGGTCCTGCTGGGCGGTCCGGGCGCCATCGCCTTTCCGGTGCCGGCCCTGCTGTGGTGCGCGCTGGCCTATCCGATCTTTCCCATGAGCCTGGTCGTGGTGGCGTTCAACACGGCGATCACCACCCTGCAGGTCGAGGGATTGATCGTCATTCCGCACGTCTACAGCCATACCCTGGTCACGACGTCGTTCCGCCTGGGGCTGACGCTGATGGTGCTGGGGCCGCTGACGGTATCGACGATCATGGAGCGGCAGCGGCAATTGATCGCGCAACTGCATCGCGCCGTCGCGTGGGACAGCCTGACCAGCGCGCTGGCCCGGCGGACCTACCTGGAACTGAGCGAGGAGGCGCTGCTGCGTCCGATATCCGCGTCATTCAAGGGGGTCGCGGTGATGATGCTCGATCTCGACCTGTTCAAGCAGATCAATGACGGGATGGGACATTTCGCCGGCGACGTGGTGCTGGTCGAGGTCACCCGCGCGATCGCCGGCGAATTGCGCCACACCGACCTGTTCGGGCGGATGGGCGGCGAGGAATTCGCCATCACCCTGTTCGATATCGCTCCGCAGGACGCGCGCAGCCTGGCCGAGCGGCTGCGCCATCGGGTCGAAACGCTGGAGATCACGACCGATGGCGGTGCTGCGATCTTCGTCACCATCAGCATCGGCATGGTGCATGCGTCCGGCCACGGGCTGACGGGCCTGCGTCCGCTGCTTGCCGCGGCCGACGCCGCGTTGTACCTGGCAAAGGCCGGCGGCCGCAACAAGGTCGTGATGTTCGACGCCGAAAGCAACAGCGAGGCGGATGTCTGCGCATAGACGATGTGCGGCGCATGATGCCGTCCGTCCGCCATGGAAGGAGACCCTGTCATGACTTGGACACCCAATCCCGAACGCTATCGATCCGCGACCTTCCGCCGCTGCGGCCGGTCGGGGCTGGATCTGCCGCCGATCTCGCTGGGGCTTTGGCATAATTTCGGCGGTATCGACGTCTTCGAGACCGGACGCGCGGTGATCCGCCGGGCCTTCGACCGGGGCGTGACGCATTTCGACCTGGCCAATAATTACGGCCCGCCCTACGGCTCGGCCGAGGAGAATTTCGGCACGATCCTCAGGAAGGATTTCACGGCGCATCGCGACGAGATGATCATTTCGTCCAAGGCCGGCTGGGACATGTGGCCCGGTCCCTACGGTGCCGGCGGGTCGCGCAAATACCTGCTGGCCTCGCTCGACCAGAGCCTGCGCCGCATGGGCCTGGATTATGTCGACATCTTCTATTCCCACCGTCCCACGCCCGACGTGCCGCTGGAAGAGACGATGGGCGCGCTGGTGCAGATGCATCGCCAGGGCAAGGCGCTCTATGTCGGCATTTCCTCCTATGGACCCGAACGGACCCGCCAGGCGGCCGAGATCCTGCGGGCCGAAGGCGTCCCGCTGCTGATCCACCAGCCCTCGTACTCGATGCTGAACCGTTGGGTCGAGACCGCATTGCTGGACACGCTGGCCGAGCTGGGGGTGGGCTGCATCGCCTTCTCGCCGCTGGCGCAAGGGTTGCTGACGAACAAATATCTGAACGGCGTGCCGGCCGATTCCCGCGCGGCGGCGGGCGATTCCTTTACCGCCGCGATGCTGACCGAGGGCAATCTGGCCCATGTCCGCGCGCTGAACGACATTGCGCGCGCGCGAGGGCAGAGCCTGGCGCAGATGGCCATCGCCTGGGTGCTGCGCGATCCGCGCGTGACGTCGGCGCTGATCGGCGCGCGCAACGTCGCGCAACTGGATGACTCGCTGGACGCGCTGAACGGGCTGGCATTCAGCGATGCGGAACTGACCCTGATCGATCGCTATGCGCACGAGGGCGGGATCGATCTGTGGCGCGATCTGGGGTGACGGGCGCGGATCGTCCGCGCCCAAACGTACTATAAAGAAAAACGTGAAAAGAAAATCGAGGTAAAATTTCGTCGGCGGTCCGCAACTTTGGCCGCCGCGGAATGTTGCTCTTCCGGTCGGACGTTAACGATCGGTGAGCGAAAAATTAACATCCGATGTGCCGGATGTCGGAAAATCGGTCATCGGACGCGGGCGGCCGGCCGGACACAGAATTACGTCAAAAAACCTAGCTTATTATTCTCATGGACATCCTTATCCGACCGCTGATCCTGCCCGGTCGGATGACGCTCTGACCTGCGGTGCCGGCGACGGCCTTGCCGACGATGCGCTGTTCGGATTTGCCGGGCATCGTACGTCGCGGGCGGCGAAGGGCGCTTTTTATCGCATCGCGTTCCTGAAGACGCGGGAAAATATAAAGAACAATATAAATTGAAGAATTTCCGGATTATTTCAAAAATTAAAAAGATATTTCATAATATATATTGAGGCGAGAGATGGATACGTCGGCGGCGCTGATTCATGAAACGCGATATCCGTTGGTTGTTGATCTCGACGGCACGTTGATTGCCTCGGATCTGTTGATCGAATCCTTTTTCAGTTGCGTCGGGCGAGAGATCAGCTCCCTGCCCGCGCTGTTCTCGTCGCTGTGGCGCGGCAAGGCGCAGTTGAAACAGGACCTGGCGGGACGTGTCGAGATCGACCCCGCGACCCTGCCATATCAGGACGCAGTGCTGGCGGTGATCGACGAAGCCCGTGCCGCCGGGCGTCCGGTCTATCTGGCGACCGCGAGCAATGCGCGCTACGCCGACGCGGTATCCGGCCATCTTGGCGGTTTCTCGGGCGTTTTTGCCAGCGACACCCAGACCAATCTCAGCGGCGCCAACAAGGCGCGGGCGCTGATCGAGGCATTCGGCGAGCAGGGTTTCGATTATGTCGGAAATCACCGGCAGGACCTTGAAATCTGGCGCCATGCGCGCCGCAGGCTGGCGATCGGGCTGGACGGCGCCTCGCTGCGCAGGCTGAAATCGTCCGATAACGTCACGGTTCTGGAAAAGCCGGGACAATCCCTGAAAACATGGATGCGTGCCCTGCGGGTACACCAATATGCCAAGAACGTGCTGGTCTTTCTGCCCGTCCTGGCGGCCCATGCGTTCGGCGTGCCGGGCCTGCTGCAAAGCATCGCCGCGTTCCTGGCCTTCTGCGTGACGGCCTCGGCGATCTATCTGGTCAATGACCTGGTCGATCTGGACGACGACCGGCATCACCCGTCGAAAAGACATCGTCCGCTGGCGAGCGGCCGCCTGTCGATTCATGCGGCACTTGCCGCCATTCCCGTGCTCGCGCTGTGCGCGGTCGCCCTGTGCATGATGCTGCCGGCGCTCTTTTCGGCCACGCTGCTTGGCTATGTCGTCCTGACCACCTGTTATTCCTTCTGGCTGAAACGCAAGCAGTTGGGCGATGTCGTGGGGCTGGGATTGCTCTACACCGCCCGGCTGGTCGGCGGCGCGGCGGCGACCGGCATCGTCCTGTCCGAATGGATCCTGGCATTCTCGCTGTTCGTCTTCACGTCTCTTGCGATCGTCAAGCGTTATACCGAATTGCTGGTGCGGCTGGACAAGAACCTGCCGGAATCCAGCAGCCGGGCATATCGCAAGGACGATCTGGGGGTCCTGGCGTCGCTGGCGGCGGCATGCGGCTGCAATGCGGTCACGGTGTTTTCGCTGTATATCGCATCGGATTCCGTAAGGGCGATGTATCGTCACCCCGATGTTTTGTGGCTGCTGCCGCCGATACTGCTGTTTCTGCTGGCGCGGGCGCTGATGGTCGCGCACCGGCGCCACATGCATGACGACCCGGTCATCTGGGCGTTGCGCGACCGCACCAGCCGGATCGCCATGGTCTTCGCCGGGCTGATCGTCCTGGCTGCCGTATGATCCACTGAAACCGTGGAACTATCCGTGATCGTCCGCGACATCATGCCCGTCGCCCCGTACGGTGGCGACGGCCGAGGCGACCAGGCTGCCGAAATTCCGGATGCCGAAGAACGGCGCGTCGGACCGGCTGAGCCAGACGACGACCAGCCGGCGCGACGGCACGATCGCGATGAACTGGCCCATCTTGCCCATGGCATAATAGGTGTCGTCGGGTACGCCGGCCATGATGGGCATGCCGACGGGCGGCGCGGCCGCCGGGGCGTGGCGGTTGGTCCACCATCCGGCGCCATAGTTGGCATTCAGGGTCGGCGTGGCGGAAAATCGCGCCCATCCCGCGGGCAGGATGCGCTTGCCGTCCACGATGCCGTCATTCAGGTACAGCATGCCGAACCGCGCCCAGTCCCGTGCCGAGGCCAGGACGCCGCTGGCGCCGACCGGCGTGCCGGTCGCATCCATTTCCAGGGTCGCGTGGCGCATTCCCACCGGCAGGAACAATTCCCGAAACGCGAAATCCTGGACGGACGCGCCGCTGCCCCCTGCGGCATCGCGCACGATGCGGGCCAGGATATGCGTCGTGGCACTGCTATAGGCCCAGCGCGTGCCCGGGGCCGAGACCAGCCCGGCCTGAATGTCGCCGGGGAAGGGGTCGGGAATGGCGAACATGGTCTGGATGCGCGGTCGCAGCAGATCCGTCCATCCGGCGGCTTCGTCCAGGTTCAGCCCACTGTCCATGCGCATCAGATTCTCGATCGTGATGGCATGGCGCGGATCGTCGGCGCCATGCCAGGCAGGGATGGGCGCCGCATCCGCGACCGAGATCGCCCCGTCGCGAACCAGGATGCCGACCAGCGCATTCATGACGGACTTGGCGACCGAGAAACTGAAGACCGGGGTGTCGACGCCATATCCCGGCGCGTAGCGTTCCGCGATGATCCGCCCATCATGCATGATGACGACCGCCTTGACCGGGTGACGGGCCGGCTGCGCGGAGGCGGCGAAGCTGGCATCCAGCGCCGCGTGCAGGGCCGGACTGGCCGTCTCGACCGGCGCGCTCTCTTCGGGATGGTCGGCCTGGACGCCGGGGAGGCGGACCGGCGCCAGGGACTCCCCCGGATAGACCAGGGTGCAGCCGATTCCGGGGCGATAGATCGCACGGCTGGAAAAGGCGCCGAGAATACTGGCACGGACGGTCTGATGAGCGTGGTCGACGTCGTAGCGCATCGCCTTGTCGATCCGTCCCATCAATCCGCCGGGCGTGCGGCGCTCGGCAATGGTCTCCCGCGGATCGACAAGGCTGACGAATGTCTCGCTGCAAATGTCATGTGCCATGCCGCCCGTCAGGATGCGCAGCGCCCGGTCGGGACGGGTCCATAATGCAGCGGATGCCAGTGCCGTGCCGCAAAGAACGATGGAAACGGCGGCAAGGTTCTTTTTCTTCATGATCGGATTCCTGGCGTGTGCGCGGCGCGTGGGGCCGTTCGGCCGATGCCCGCGTAAACAAGGCGCGGACGGCGGCCGGGTTGCACGGCTGTGGCTCTCGCGCGGCCAGGCCGATGCCGGGGCGGATGAAACTTTCCGTGCGGGAACGGGTTGGCGCTGTGGATTGTCGCGGGATGACCGCGAAGGCGGCTCCGCGTCTTTGGTTTTTGCGATCGCACGAATCGGATCGAGGTGAAAATGGAAGCGAGCATCGACACGATCACGGCGATCCCGCATGAACGATATGCCTTGCGGCATTATGCATCGTTCGCGATCGTTTCGTTCGGCGCGCTCCTGTCGCTGGCGATATCCGGATATGCCGGCGGACAGGAAAACAACCTCTATCATTTTCCGATTCTGGCCCGTCTGTATGACGAGCCGCAATTCGCCGACGATCCGTTCGTGCAGACCCTGCGCTTCTACGCGTCAGGATTCTGGCAGATGCTGGCCGGACGGGTGCGGGGCCAGGACGTCTATGCGCTGCTCTTCGTCCTGCAGATCTTCTCGCGGCTGGTGCTGTTCGCCGGCATGCTGGCCTGGGCGGCGTTGCTGGGGATCGAATCCCGGGGCAGGCAGCTCCTGTTCGTGACGCTGATCGCCCTGTCCACGATCCTGCGCGGCTACTCCCAGGCGGGCGACGGCGGGCTGCTGATCGATTATTTCACGCATTCCGAACTGGCGAACGGCACGATGCTGCTGTCGCTGGCCTGGGCCGCGCGCCGCCGCGTCGCCGCCGCGTTCGCCATGAACGGCGTGACGTTCTTCATCAATGCGTTCGTGGCGGTCTGGACGGCGGCGCCGCTGGCCGTCATCCTCTGGGTCCAGTGGCGCCGGGGGATGTGGGCCGCGCGGGCGCTGGCGGCGCAGGCGGCGGCGGGGCTGGCGCTGTTCGCCGTGGCGGCGGCGCCGGTGGTGCATACGGTATTGGCCGACCCCTACGGCCATCCCGTGCCCGGGTTCGATTACGTCTCCTTCCTCGAGGAATTCTTCCCCTATCATTTCCTGATCTGGACGATCCCGGCGGGGGAGATCGGGAAGTTCCTGGTCGTCTGCTGCTGCGGCGTGGCCGCGGCCGCCATGCTGCGCGTGCCCGGCGCGCTGCTGCCCCAGGCAATAATGGGGGCGGCCGCCGTCTGGGGCGTCGGGGTCGTCCTGCCTTTCGTCACGCATGCGCGCATGCTGCTGAACCAGCATCTGCTGCGGGCCGGCAGCAGCGTGCACCTGCTGGCGGCGATCGCGGTGGCGGGGCTGGCGGTCCGATGGGTATCGTCAACGCGCGCCGCCGACCGGCGCCTGTGGGCGCCGTCGCTGGCGGCCTTGTCCTGCTCGTCGGAAAGCCTGCTGCCGGCGATCCCGCTGCTGCTGCTGGCGCGGTGGTGGTGGCCGGCGCCGTCCATGGCCCGGGGGCCTGTCCTGGCGCCGGTCCTGCTGGCCGGGGTCGCGCTGGTCGGCCTGGCGCGCATCTATCATGCGGTCACCTGGGAACGCACGGTTGTGGCGCGGCGCGACGATTGGCAGGCGCTGGGCGAGTGGGCGCGGGCGAACACGCCCGAACGCGCCAAATTTCTGGTCCCGCCGGGCGCGTCGCGCGGGCTCGGCGGCGTCGCATCCGCGCGATCGGCCGAACAGGACCGGCTTTTCGAGGGGTTTTCCGTCTTTGCGTATTTTTCGCACCGGCAGGACTGGGTGTCGCGCCCGGCGGGGGCGGCCGTGATGTGGGCGCCCGCCTATTACTGGACATGGCACACCCGGCTGGCCGAGGTCCAGGGCCTGGCCGATCTGACGGACCGGCTGCGCTATGCCGCACGGCACGGTCTGTCCTATGTGGTCGATGGCTGCGTTCGGGATGCCGCCCCGGCGCCCAGGGCCCGTTTCGGCCGCCTGTGTGTTTATGACGTGCCCGGGTCGCAACCGGGATAATGTCGATCGCATTCCGTTCCTTGAAAGGGAGTTCCAGTTCATGAAATCCGTGACGCTTGCCCTTGTTCTGATCAGTGTCCTTCTCTCGTCGTCGGCCCAGATCCTGCTGAAGACCGGCATGTCCGGCCGGACCGTGCAGGCGGCGATGACGAAAGGCGCCGCGTTGCGGGACATGGTAACGGCGATCGTGTTGAACCCGTCGGTGCTGTTCGGATTGTTCGCCTTCGGGCTGAGCGCCGTCGTCTGGCTGCTGGTCCTGGCCCGTCTGGACGTCTCGCAGGCCTATCCGTGCGTGGCGCTGGGCATCGTCCTGACGGTGCTGGCCGGAATCGTCTTCCTGGGCGAACCGATTCATCCCGCGCGGCTGATGGGGCTGATTGTGATCGTATCGGGCGTGATCCTGATGGCGCGCGCGGCCTGAAACACGGCCCCGATCCGTCTCGCCGGCGCGCGTCACGGCATCATCCGCCCGTTCTGATAAAGACGCACGCGTCGGATCGACGCGTGCTTTTTTTTGCCCGGATCGAAAAAATGTCGAGAACAGCACAATGAGTCCCGTTCCTGGGAAGACGCTGTTTGGATTCAAAATATGAATTTTTCTTGAAATATATGTTAATGATGTTTTTCAGGCGTTTCGGAGCGGTGTTGCCTGCTTTTCAAATTTTTGACGTGGGCTGCCGGCCCTGCCCGTGTGCGGCCGGAACCGGTGGCAGGACGTCTCGGTATTGAAAATTATATTTTTGGAAACGAATAATAATAAAAGGAGGTCTTCGTGTCCGGAGAAACGGTTGCACCGTCCTTTCAGAGGGGCTCGAAATCCGCGCTGATTCCGATCCTGATCTTTGCCGTCGTCGCATCGCTGTCCCTCGGCGGTGTGCGGGGGGTCGATTATATGATCATGCATGGCTTGAACAGGCTGTCCGGCCGGTCGGCCATTCTCGACCACGCCATTTTCGGCCTGACGAAGGATATGTTTTCCAGCGTGATTCTGCTGTCACTCGTCGTCTATGCCTGGTACGGCACGCTGGACGCCGCGAAACGCGCGGGCATCCTGGTCGGCGTTTTCATGTCCTTTGCTTCAGGAATCATCAGCCGTGTCCTGCAGCTTCTGCTGCCGACACATCACAGGCCGCTTCATGACGCGGCGCTTCATTTCAGGATTCCGTTCGGTGTCCAGGCGGACACGCTCAATCACTGGGCGTCGTTTCCGAGTGACCATGCCGCGGTGACGTTCGGACTGGCCTGCACCCTGTACCTGGCGAATATCCGCGTGGGGCGCGTGGCCTTTGCGCTGGTGGCGCTTTTGAACCTGGTGCGGATCTATCTGGGCCTGCATTATCCCTCGGATGTCCTTGCCGGGGGCATGCTGGGGATCGCCCTGGTCGTCACGACCCGGCCGTTTCAGGATTCCCGCATCGTACGCGGGATCCTGGCATGGGAATTTTCCCATCGCGCCCTTTTCTATGCGCTGGCCTTCTATCTGTGCTTCGGCATAGCGACTTTGTTCAACGATTATCGCTCGGCCTTGGCCGATATCGCAAAGATGGTTGTCCCGCATAGTTAAGGCGGAATCATCATCGTTGCACGCCGGCGTCCTGCCTGTGGAATCCCTGTACGAATTCCGCAGGCAGGACATGGCGCTTCGTCACGCGGGTCCAATCGATGTGCGTCACGGGCTGCTCTGGATCGGCGGCGCCGTTGTTCCGGCAGTCGGCTGCCGGAACACGGCCAGGGACCGGTCCAGCCAGCCACGAAATGCAGTGTCCAGTTCGCTCAGCAGCCAGGCAAAGCCCAGCAGGCCGCCCAGGATCAGCAGGCATTGCGGCGAGGTGACGCTGGCGGGAAGGATATGCAGGGCGTGGAAGGCGAAGGCGCCCAGCAGGGCGAGCATCGGGACATGCACGGTATAGAGCGGATAGGATGCGGCCCCGAGCGCCTTGAAGATCGTCAGGCTCCTGCCGGTCGGTTGCGTGGCGGCGCCCATCCAGATGATGGCGGGCATGAGAAAGAAGACCTCGATCAGGTCCTGTACGCCGCGCGGGACGAAAGACGGATGGATGACCAGGCCAAGCCCCAGCAGCACCATCGGTACCCAGGCGCCGAGCTTGAACGCGACAAGGCGGGGGCGGGCGCGCCACAGCAGGATGCCCAGGAAGAACGAGAAACCCAGCCGCGCCAGGGCGCCGGGGGCCTCCGGCCAGATGAATCCGGTATTGAGGCTCTGATAGAAATGTGCGGTCGCGATCAGGCCGAGCGCGGAGAGGCCGACGATGCCGATCAGGACCCGGTTGCTCAGTTTTCGCCACGTGGCCGCCATGACGAGATTGACCGCCAGTTCATAGAACAGCGACCAGGCGGGGTAATTGAGGGGATAGAGTTCCTGGCTTGATCCGAACCAGGGAATGTAGAAAAGGGACGGCAGGAAGGGCGCCAGCTTGGAAACCGGGGCATAGTGCATGGCGATGGCGAGCGCGGTCGCCATCGCCGAGATGGTCAGCCCCAGCGCATAGAGCGGCCAGAGGCGCAGGACCCGTTTCCACATGAAGCTGGACAGTGCCATGCCCGCGTCCAGCCGCGCCGAATAGGCGTCGGCGAGGACGAAGCCGCTGAGCCCGAAGAAGAGATCGACCGCCAGATACCCGCCGGCCGGATACCAGGTGGACGCGAAAATGACGGGGGTATGACACAGGACGACGGCGGCCGCGGCCAGGCCGCGCAATCCGTCCAGAGTGTGAAAGAGACGCCTTGGCATGTCACGATTTTCCTTTGTTTTTTCGAAATGAAGAATCTCCGTGCCGGGCAAGATGTATTGGTTCAGATGTCGCTTAAGAAAATATGGAGAACCGTTCCGGACCGGGTTTGGTCTCTGCCCGCCATGGCGGGCGTAAACCGGGATTCCGGCTTCGGGCGGACCGTTCGATGGGGCGCGCGACGTGGCGCGCTCCACGCACGTCCCGCCGCGTTTATGGCGCGAGGCCGGTTTCCGCCGTCTCGTCGATCGTGCCGACCATATCCTCCGGCCTGTCGGTCTGTGTCGCCCGCAGGTAACTGCGGCAGAGAGTCAGCAGAAAGAGCAGCCCGCCGCACAGCCATGGGGATACGATCGTGCGTGTCCAGATGGGGGCCAGGCGGCCCGTCATCAGGGCACCGGGATAGAAGACGGGCAGCGAACACAGAATGACGCTGGTCCAGAACAGGATCTTCGTGGCCGGGCCGCCCGGAAGCGGCAGCCGGCCCGTCAGATACAGGCTCCAGGGCAGCAGCAGCAGCAGGAAATAATGGGTCCAGGATACCGGACTGGTCACCACGCAGAACGCGATCAGCAGGCTGAAATCGACGGCGTCGGCCGAACCGAAACCCCGGATGTCGGTCCACGGCATGGTGCGTCGCCACTGCCATGCGGTCCAGGCGCTCAGCGCAAGCAGCAGCGGCGGCAGCAATTTCGCCAGAAGCATGAGCGGATGAGGCAGGGCATGACCGTAATCGTAGTCGTACATATAGGTCGGCCCCGACCACAGGCGCAGCAGGAAGGCCTCGAACGATTGGTTATTGAAGGCGCCGATCGGATTGCGCGACAATTCGACGATACACCGCATGTACCAATGGCGGGTGAAGTCCATGCCGAATACGGCCACCGAGGACAGCGCAGTCGCGGCGACGATGCCCGCGCCGGCCAGGGCGGCGCGTCCGAGGCGCCGGGATAGGAAATAGACGACGAAGAGCATGATCATCGGCTTGATGATCGCGGCCAGGCCGATCAGCGCGCCCGCGGCATAAAACCGTCTGGTCTGCAGACACCGCAATGCGCAGGTCAGCGCAAGCAGGACGAAATGCGTGGTGTTGCCGCAGGAAAAGACGCAGTACCACAAAGGGCCGTTGAGAAGGAACAGGAAGAGGACCAGGAATTTCTGGCGGGTCGTGCATCCCCTGGTCAGCAGGACGTAGGTATAGCCGATCGCCGCGAAGCTGAGCAGATAGAACGAGAGTTCGCCCAGGCGATGATGCAGGACCGCGAACGGCACGAACAGGAAGGAGACGATCGGCCAGTTGACGAAGTAGAGCTTGAGGATCAGCGGCAGGAGCGCCGAGGGACCATGGTGCAGAATGGCCTCGCCTGCTGCGTAATAGCCCTTGCGGAAATCGCCCAGGGGCAGCGGATGGGGTTCGGGAAAAGGCGGGTGCACCTGCAGCCAGGTCATGAGCATGAGGAAAGCGATCGCCAGGGCGCCATAGGCGGCGACGCTGGTGGTCAGGCGGTATGCGCGCATCGTACCCTCCTCGGGGCCGGATCCCGGCCATCTGCGCGCCGGGACGCGGGACAAGCTGTGAAATGCTCGATCGGCAGGCGCATGTCCTGCGATCCGTCCCGCGCGGCCGGCCCGATGGCCCGGATATGCGGGGTTCTGAAATATCGTTTTATAATATCGTTCTATATCGGGCCCCGTCCCTGAAGGATGTCGGAGACGGGACGGGGGGACGCCGATATCCGTTCGGGCGGGGTCAGCGCCAACTGACGTCGGTCAGGCCGGGAAAGGCCTGCGGATGGGGTGCGTGCCGATGGCCGACGCTCCAGCCGAGATCGCGCCTGGACAGAAAGACCAGGAGAAGCACGCCGAGCACCGCGAAAAATTCATAGGATTGCAGGATGTTGAAACGGGTCGTCGCCAGGAGGTTCAGCGGCGACAGGACATTGGCCACGGTCACGAAGGTGGCGCCCAGCAGCAGCCAGCGCCGACGGCGGTCGGAGGCATCGGGTATTTCCAGCAACGAGAAGAAGAGCAGGGAAAAGATCGGCAGCAGGATTCCGTAATGATGTTCCCATGCCACGGGCGACGCCGCGGTGAAGCAGAGCCCGGCCACCATGAGGGAGGCGGTCGCGGCACGCGGGGTGACGGCGGTCCGCGCGCTCCAGAGACCGCCGGCGAGCAGAAGGCCGGTCGAGAGCAGAGTCAGCGCATAGGTGACGCCGTCATAGGGGGCGAAGCGGTGATATTCCCAGATCAGGTTGGTGCCGTTGCCGAGCAGGCGATTGACCAGCCCGTTCATCGATTGATTGGCATAGAAGCTTTCGCCGTGCCGCCCGATGAAGGATAGCACGCGCAGATAGGATTGCGGCCACGACCAGCCATAGAGCAGGCCCGAGGCGACATAGCCCGCGCCGGCGCAGGCCGCCAGGCCGGTGACGAAGGCGCGGTCCCTGCGCAGCAGCCCCCAAAGCAGGAACAGCGCCATCTGCGGCTTGACCAGGGCGGACAGGCCGAGCAGCACGCCGGCCAGTCCGGACCGCCGGCTGGCGTAGAAATAGCAGGCGAAGACGAACAGCGCGTCCAGCAGAACCTGGATCTGGCCGAGATAGACTCCCCGGATCAGCGGATAGAAACACAGCGTGGTCAGCAACGACGCCGCGCCGATCCAGACAGTTCGCGCCGACGGGCCGGGCGCCGCCGTCCGGACCGCGAACATTCGCGCCAGACGCAGGTTCAGCAGGGCCATGCCGGGAAAGATCGAAAACCAGGCCGCCAGGTTGAGCAGGTTCAGCGCATGCACCGCGTCCCGGCCCTGGAGCGGAAGCCACTGGATCGCCAGCAGCGACGAGAGCGGGTACTGAAACTTGGTGCCCATGTCGAAAAAGAAATAGTCGTATGCGTCGCCCCCCGGATGGCGTTGCAGCCAGTCGCGTACCGCCAGCATGGGGGTCCAGGAATCATCGCCGGCCAGATGGCGAATATCACGTAGAATACTGATATTATTGCTGAAATACGAATTGTCGAGCGCCCAGGCCAGCCCGGCGGGATGCAGGTGGCGCAGCGCCAGGATGCATGCGCTGATCGCGACCATGACCGACGGAATGAAGACGCAGACGCGTCTGAACATGGTGATGACGGGATCACCGGGACTTCCGGGATCATCGTCCGGCAGCGGGGCGCGGTTCGGAACGGCGGGATCGACGGATATGGGCACGTCTGTCACTCCTCGTCGCCTCATGCGGCACAGCGGATCGTCCGCGTGTGCCGCTCGCGGCGGGGTGAACTGCCGAATTGCGCGTAAGTTCCCCGTTTCGGATACGAATCGTTAATCACAAAGCCGAATGCGCGGGATGTGCGGTGCCCTCGGGCGCCGCACATCCCGCGCGGCCGCGTTTGTGCCGCCGGGTCGGAATACCGTCCCGAGACGGATCAGGGCGTGCTTTCGATCGGCGGAGCGATCCCGGCGGGCCGTTGGCGGAGCGACGCCAGGGCGCGGTCCAGTTGCACGCGAAATGCCGCGTCCAGTTCGCTCAGCAGCCAGGCGAAGCCCAGCAGGCCGCCCAGGATCAGCAGGCATTGCAGCGGGGTAACGCTGGCGGTGGAGATATGCAGGGCGTGGACGGCAAAGGCGCCCAGCAGCGCGAGCATCGGGACATGCACGGTATAAAGCGGATAGGATGCGGCCCCGAGCGCCTTGAAGATCGTCAGGCTCTTGCCCGTCGGTTGCGTGGCGGCGCCCATCCAGATGATGGCGGGCATGAGAAAGAAGACCTCGATCACGTCCTGTACGCCGCGCGGGACGAAAGACGGATGGAGGGCCAGGCCAATCCCCAGCAGCACCATCGGTACCCAGGCGCTGAGCCTGGACGATACGGTGCGGGGGTGGACGCGCCACAGCAGGATGCCCAGGAAGAACGAGAAGCCGACCCGCGCCAGCGCGCCGGGAATCTGGGTCCAGAAGAATCCGGCATTGAGGCTGTGATAGAAATAGGCGGTCGCGACCAGGCCGAGCGCGGACAGGCCGACGATGCCGATCAGGACCCGGTTGGTCAGCTTTCGCCACGTGGCCGCCATGACGAGATTGACGACCAGTTCGTAGAACAGCGACCAGGAAGGATAGTTGAGGGGATAGAGCAACTGGCCGGACCCGAACCAGGGAATGTAGAAAAGGGCCGGCAGGAACGGTGCCAGCTTGGATGCCGGCGTATGATACATGGCGATGGCGAGCGCGGTCGCCATCGCCGAGATGGTCAGCCCCAGCGCATAGAGCGGCCAGAGGCGCAGGACCCGTTTCCACATGAAGCTGGACAGCGCCATGCCCGCGTCCAGCCGCGCCGAATAGGCGTCGGCGAGGACGAAGCCGCTGAGTCCGAAGAAGAGATCGACCGCCAGATACCCGCCGACCGGAGACCAGGAGGCCGCGAAGATGAGGGGAGTGTGGCACAGGACGACGGCGGCCGCGGCCAGGCCGCGCAATCCGTCCAGAGTATGAAAAAGGCGCCTCGGCATATCGCAATTCCTCGCTTGTTGTTGGAAAGGAACGTCCTCGCGCTGGAGCGGATGTATTGATACAGGTCGTGTTTAAGGGAGTATGAAGAGACGGGCCGGTTTCCGTTCTCATTACCATTGCCGGCCGGTGTTTTGTTTTGCGTGGCACGCGCCGGCGTCTATGCTGAACGGAAGCGGCGGCCACCGGGAGGCGCCGCGTTTGGGAAGGAGTCGGTTCTTGGGTCTGAAGCAGCGCCATATCCTGTTCATGGCCCTGGGCGGGTCGGTGGGCGCCGGATTGTTCCTGGGGTCGGGCAGCGCCATCCAGCAGGCGGGCACGTCGGTCCTGCTGGCCTATGTCATGTGCGGCCTGGTCGTCTTTCTGATCGGCCGGGCGGCGGCCGAACTGGCGTTGAGCGACCCGGGCGGCCGCACCCTCAACGCGTTCGTGGGGCGCTATCTGGGCGCGCGCATGGAATTCCTGGTGGGCTGGAGCTACTGGCTGATCTGGACGCTGGTCTGCATCTCGGAAATCACCGCGGCCGGCGTGTTCGTGCGCTACTGGCTGCCCGGGATGCCGCAATGGGCGGTCGCCGCATTGTTGGGGGCCGTGCTGCTGGGGGTCGGGTCGCGCGCCGTGGCCCTGTTCGGCGAGCTGGAATTCTGGCTGGCGCTGCTGAAGATCTGGGCCATCGTCGCGCTGATCCTGTGCGGACTGGCGGTGATCCTGGGCCATGTCGGTCCGGCCGGGGGCAGCGCGTCCTTCGCCAATCTTCTGGCGCCGGGGGTGATCCTGCCGCATGGGGCGGCCGGGTTCGCCGCCATCCTGCCCGTGGCGCTGTTCGCCTTCGGCGGGACCGAAATCGTGGCCCTGACCGCCGCCGAGACCGACGACGCGGCGCGCGTGCTGCCGCGCGCGATCAACGGCATCGTCGGACGGATCATCATCTTCTATATCGGCAGCCTGGCGGTCATCATGGCGATCGTCCCCTGGGCGCTGGCCGATGCGGGGCACAGTCCCTTCGTCCTGGCCTTCGACCGGATGGGCCTGCCCGCGGCCGGGGCGGCGATCAATGCCGTCATGGTGCTGGCGGCGCTGTCGGCCTGCAATGCCGGGCTGTATGCGACCAGCCGGACATTGGCGTCGCTGGCCGAAAGCGGCATGGCGGCGCGCCGGTTCGGCGCGCGCACCGCCAACGGCGTGCCGGCAATGGCGTTCGCGGCGTCGTTCGGCACGGTGCTGGCCGGCGTCGTGCTGAACTATTTCCTGTCGGACCGGGTGTTCGGATATGCCCTGCAGGGCATATCATTCCTGCTCATCTTCGTCTGGGGCACGATCATGGTGGCGCATCTGCGCTATCGCCTCACGGAAGATGCCGCGCGCGACGGGGCCGCGCCGGTCGCGTCCCTGCCCGGGGCGCCGTTCAGCAATCTGGTGGCTATCGCCTTCCTGCTGGCGATCGGCGTGGACATCGTCTGGGGCGGCCGGCTTTACGTGCCGTTCGCGCTGGATGCCGCCTGGCTGGGCGGGTTGCTGCTGGTCAACGGCCTGGCCGCGCGGACAGGCCGCCAGAGCAGGTCCCGTTCAAGCAGATCCCGTTCAAACGGACTCGTTTGAACGGGTGAGGATGCTCACGCCGCGTCACTCCATGTTCAGGGCATGCGCCAGTTCCGCCGGGTCCATGCCGGCGCTCTGTGCCGCGGTCGGGAACGCGCCGGATTCCACTTCGGCTGCATAGTCGCGCAGCGCGGCTTCGATCGCCGTGCCGATTTCGGCGAAACGCTTGGCATGGCGCGGGGATTTTCCGGGCAGCAAGCCCAGAATGTCGTGCCAGACCTGCACCTGTCCGTCGCAGCCGGCCCCGGCGCCGATGCCGATGACGGGGATCTGCAGGCGCTGCGCCAAGGTCGCCGCCAGCGGGGCGGGCACCAGTTCCAGCACGATGGCGAAGGCCCCCGCATCCTGCAGGGCCAGCGCGTCGTCCATCAGGCGCCGGGCGGCGGCGGCCTGCCTGGCCTGCACGCGCAGCCCCAGCGTGTGCTGGGCCTGGGGCGTCAGGCCCAGATGGCCCATGACGGGCACGCCCAGTTCGGTCAGGCGGCGGACGATCGGCGCGAGGGAGGCGCCGCCTTCCAGCTTCAGCGCCTGGACGCCGGCCTCCTGCATCATGCGGCGGGCCGAATGGATGGCGTCCGATTCGGTGGCATAGGTCAGGAACGGCAGGTCGGCCACGATCATGGCGCGGCCGGTGCCGCGCACCACCGCGCCGGCATGGCGGATCATGTCGTCCAGCGTGACCGGCAGGGTCGTGTCGTGACCCTGGACGGTCATGCCCAGGGAATCGCCCACCAGCAGGATCGGTATGCCGGCGCGCTCGGCCAATGCCGCCGAAGGGGTGTCATAGGCGGTCAGCATCGCGATCCGCTTGCCGTCCCGCTTCATGGCCTGGATGTCGAACAGGGTGATACGCATGGTGGGCTCCGTCATGGGCGGCCCGGGCTGCATCGGGGGCTGCCGCATGGATATGGTGACGCGTGTTTACGAAAGCGCGCGGCCGTCGCCCACGCCCGTCCGGGGCAGCGCCCCGGGCAGCATCTGGGGCAGCACGCGGCGCATGGCGCAGCGCCGAGGGGCGGGCAGGCCGTGCGCGGCCTCGGCGGCCAGTATGGTGCGCAGCCGCGGCGTCAGGGCGGCCGGGTCCAGCAGGCCGAACCCCGCCCTGGCATAGAACGGGGCATTCCAGGCGACGTCGCGGAAGGTGGTCAGGGTCAGCGATGCGATGCCGCGCGCGGCGGCCTGCCGTGCGGCGCAATCCAGCAGGCGCCGTCCCAGCCCTTTTCCCTGCCGGTCGGGGGCCACGGCCATCTGCCAGACATGCAGCACCTTCCGCCCGGCATCGGGGCCGCCGCCATCCTCGACGGCGATGCGGGCGGTCAGGAAGCCGATGGGGGATTCCCGGTAGGATTCCCGGTGGGATTCCCGGGGGGCCGCCACCCAGCACGTCTCCTCGGCAATGGCGGCGCCGTGCGATTCGGCGGTCATCACCGCGTCGTCGGCGATCCAGGCCAGGTCGGGCAGGGTGCGGAACAGCGCGCCGGCATGCTGTTCCAGCAGCGGAAGGGCGGCGGCGTCCTCCCGCCGGGCCGGACGAATGACGATGGCGTCGGTCATGGCGGCGGCTGTACACCGTTGCCGGCCGCGACGCCAGCGACGGACGCGCCGTGGCGGCCCTCGGCGCCCTTCAGGGCGTGGCCGCCGGTTCGGGGACGGGGGGCCCCTTGCCGGCGTCGAACGTGTTGAGGAAGACGCGCGTGATGGCGCGGGCGATCCGGGCGATGTCCTCGGCCTCGGCCGCGACGGGCAGTTGCAGGCGCTTTCGCGCCGTGATGCGGGTCTGGCACAGGGCATAGAACAATTCGGCGGCCAGCACCGGGTCCGGCACGTTCAGCACGCCTTCGTTCGTGCGGGCGGCCAGCCAGTCGGCGAAGACCGCGATCGCCCTCTGCGGCCCGACCTGCCAGAAGGTCTCGGCCAGGACGGGAAAGGTGGCGGCCTCGGACACCACGATGCGGTTCAGCATCAGCGACAGGGGCGACGTGGTCAGCCGGATCATCGCCGAGGCGATGCCGATCAGGGTCTCCTCGGGCGTGCGCTTCTCGCCGATGGTCTCGAACAGCAGGGGCAGCTTCTCGCAGGCGCTGCGGCGGACGAAGGCGGTGAACAGGGCGGCCTTGCTGTCGAAGTAATTGTACAGCGTGCCTTTGGACACCCCGGCCTCACGCGCGATCTGCGACATGCTGGCGCCCTCATAGCCGTGGGCGGCGAAGATTCGTGCCGCGCCCTCGATGATCTGCAGCCGCTTGGCGGCGGATGCCCCCGGCAGGTCCGGGGCATCGGGGGGCGGTAGCGGGGACATTGCGCGGGGCTCTCCTGCGGCCGGTGCTTTCCCCGTCGGAGACGGATTGACCCGCCGGGGAAAGCCGATAGGGTGTGGAACGATGACCGAACGGGTCGGTCAGTTGCGTTGGATGATGTCACAATGTGTTCCGCCATGTCGATAGTGCCCGCGATCGCGGCCGGCGGGCGGCACGGATGGGGCCGCAGCATGGGAACCATAGGATGACAAGGGGGCCGGCTGGTGCGTAGGGGATATTCTTGGCGGGCCGCGGTGCTGGCTGTATCGGCCGTGGCCAGCGGATGCGCCGTCGGGCCCGATTACCACAAGCCCGCGCCGTGGGCCCCGCCGCATTGGGCCGGGTCGGGCGCCGTGCCGCCGACCGGGCCCGCGACCGGACGGGTGGTCAGCGACATTTCGGACGCGACCCCCGATCCGGCCTGGTGGAACGTGTTCCACGATCCCGAATTGTCGGCGCTGGAACGCCGCGTGGCGTCGCAGAACCTGACGGTCGCCGTCGCCACCGCCCGCCTGGCGCAAAGCCGCTCGCAACTGCGCATCGCGGGGGCCGAGCGCTATCCGGGGCTGAGCGCCGCCGGATCGTACAGCCGGGTGCAATACAGCACCAAGGTGCTGCAGCGCATCGTCAGCAGCATCGGGCAATCGGGCGAGCTGCCGCTGGCCAATACCACCAACCTGGCCGACGAATCCGGCAAGTTCACCATCCCCGTGCTGGATATGTGGAGCGACAGCATCGACGCGACGTGGGAGGTCGATCTGTGGGGGCGCGTCCGCCGGCAATATGAGGCCGCGTCCGCCGACCTCGACGCGTCGATCGAGGCGCGGCGCGGGGTGCTGATCGCGCAGATGGCCGAACTGGCGCGCGACTACATGATGCTGCGCGAGGCCCAGGCCGAGCTGCGCATCCTGCTGGATAATCGCGACACCGCGGCGCAGACGGTCGCGCTGAGCCGCCAGCGCAACGCGGCCGGCCTGGTCAGCGAACTGGACGTGCAGAGCGCGCAGGCCCAGCTCGACGCCGTGACGGCGCGGATTCCCCAGACCGAACAGCAGATCGCCCAGCAGGTGAACGCGTTGAGCCTGCTGCTGGGCGCCCCGCCCGCGGCCCTGGCGGGTGAGCTGCTGACGGATACCGCCATCCCGCCGGTCCCCCCGCGCGTGCCGGTCGGCGTACCGTCCGAACTGGCGCGCCGCCGCCCCGACATCCGCCAGGCCGAGGCGCAGTTGCACTCGGCCACCGCCCAGGTGGGCGAGGCCGTGGCCGAGTTCTATCCGCGCGTGACCATCAATGCCGGGTTCGGGTTCCAGTCGCTGTCCTTCCGCGACCTGGGGTTCTGGAACGCAAAGACGTGGAATGTCGGCCCCTCGATCAGCCTGCCGATCTTCCAGGGCGGGCGGCTGCGCGGCCAGTTGGAACTGCGCCGCGCGGCCCAGCAGGAGGCCGCGATCACCTATCGCCGGACGGTGCTGGGGGCGTGGCATGAGGTCGATGACGCGCTGACGGCCTATCGCGACGAACAGATGCGCCGCGACAGCCTGCAGCGGCAGGTCGCGTCCGACCAGCGCGCGCTGGACCTGGCGCGCGACCAATATCGCCACGGCATGGTAACGTTCCTGACGGTGCTGGATGCCGAACGGCAGGTCCTGGGGGCGCAGACCGACCTGACGGGCAGCACCGGCGCGCTGTCGCGCGACCTGGTGCAGCTTTACGACGCGCTGGGCGGCGGGTGGGAAAGTGCGTTCCCCGAACGGATGCCCGCCCGCGTCCCGATGGCCGCGCGCGGTCCGGCCGCGACCCCCGCGCATGCGCCGGCCTGATCCGGTCGGCCGGGAATCGGCTGGAAAGGCGGATTCCCCGGCCTTTCGGGGTTGGCGGATGGCGGCCGGCAGCGTATAAGCCGCCCGTTTCGCGGCGGGCCCCTGTCCGGCGAGGACTCGTCCGGGGGCGAAATTCAAGGACGCGCATCATGATAACACTTCCCCCCGATTACCGCCCCTCGGAAGACGAGGACTTCATGAACCCGCTGCAGGTGGAGTATTTCCGCCAGAAGCTGCTGAAATGGCGGGCCGATCTGCTGAAGGAAGCGGACGAGACGCTGGCCAGCCTGTCCGAGGGCGGCATTCATGAGGCCGATATCACCGACCGCGCCAGCGTGGAAACCGACCGCGCCCTGGAATTGCGCACCCGCGACCGGGCGCGCAAGCTGATTTCCAAGATCAACCAGGCCCTGCTGCGAGTCGAAAACGGCTCCTATGGCTATTGCGAGGAAACCGGCGAGCCGATCGGCCTGAAGCGTCTGGAAGCCCGTCCCATCGCCACCCTGTCGATCGAAGCGCAGGAACGGCATGAGCGGATGGAAAAAATTCACCGCGACGACTGATCCCGGACGGGGGCCGCCGCTTTCTGTTCGGCAGGGGTTGCAACCTGCGAACGGAGACGGTAGGAAGCGCCCATCCACGCTGCTGCTGTAGCTCAGTGGTAGAGCACTCCCTTGGTAAGGGAGAGGTCGACAGTTCAATCCTGTCCAGCAGCACCATGATTTCCCTTTTCTTCTTCCATTCGTGCATTGCATCGTGTGCCTGACGGCCGGCAGGGCCGGTTTGTCGATCGCGGCCGATGCGCCATATCCTCGGCCCGGGCGGATCGGGAGGTCACGGACATGTCCACGCATTACGGTGGGAATGAAGCCCTGTCGCGGCTGATCGACGAGGCCAGGGATCGCGTGCAGTCGCTGGCCGCACGCCTGCGCGGGGAAGAGGCGAGCGAGGAGACCCGGCGGCTCGTCGCCGACCTGGCGGATCTGCTGGACGGCATCGGCGATATGGCGCGTTGAACCGGACGCGTTGAACCGGGCGCGCTGACCCGTTCGTCCGCAAGCCCAGGCGGGGCGTTGGGGCGGGGCGGTGGGGGCGTGGCGCCGGCCAAGGGGTCCAGTGTTCGCGGCCGGCGCCACGACCCTGATCTCGCCATCCGATTCCGACCGAAATATGGCGCGCATGACGGCCGGCCTGCCCTGCGCCGCGTCCGACGATCAATTATCCTTGATTCCTTAAAAGATAATTCACGGATGCGAAGACGCGGCCGATCGGCGGCGATGTAACAATTGGAAATTAGGCAAGGGCGCATCGGGCACGTAAAGATAAAACATCAATTCCGCTCCCCCGTCTTCAGAAGAAGGGAGCCGCCTTTTGCTAAAAATCATGTTTTTCCGTGCTCTAGGGGGCATGACCTCTGCCGGCTACCCGTGGGTATCCCTATGCGGGCTTATGAAAATATTGGAGCGTCCGAGAACTCTTCCCGATGACGGAGGGCGTCCGGCCGCGAGAGATCCGACAGATGCATATGAATTCCGGTCATGTGATCGTCGTGCTGGGCATGCACCGCAGCGGCACCAGCGCGATCACCAAGGCGCTGCAGGTGCTGGGTGTCTCGCTGGGCGAGAACCTGATGTCGCCGGCGGCCGACAACCCGACGGGATTCTGGGAAGACAACGATGTGTGCCGCGTCAACGAGGCATTGCTGCGGCATATCGAGGCGGCCTATGACCATCTCGGCCTGGTCGGTTCGCTGTCCTGGCCGCATCCGGTCCTGGCCGAATTGCGGGCCGAGGCTGCCGCGCTGCTGAAGGCGCGGCTGGCATCCTGCGGGGGGCTGTGGGGTTTCAAGGATCCGCGCACCTGCCGGCTCATGGATTTCTGGCGTCCGGTGCTGGAGGCATCGGGTTGCAGGGTCGGCGTCGTGCTGCCGCTGCGCAATCCGCTCAGCGTCGTGCGTTCGCTCGAACGGCGGGAGCGGATGCCGGCCGAGCGGGGCTACATGCTGTGGCTGGAACATGTCGTCTGTTCGGTTCTGTCCACCGGGGACGTGAAGAACCGGGTCATCGTGGATTACGACCGCATGATGGAAGATCCGTCGCGGCAACTGCACCGCATGGCCGACCGGTTGGGCATGGCGGTCGATCCCGTGGCCTGCAGGGAATTTTCCAATTCCTTCCTCGATGAAACGCTCCGGCATTCGCGCGGCTCGTTGCGCGAGCTGGCCAGGGATTCCCGCGCCCCCCATGCGGTGTCCGAACTGTTTCACATTCTGTCCGATTGCGCCGACGACCGCGCCGACCTCCAATCCCGCGACCTGTACCTGGCCTGCCTCGACGTCGCGCGGTCGATCGAGACATGGCGGCCGTTATTGACCTATTACAACCGGCTGGAGGACAGCCTTGCCGAGCCGGTCGAGGCGCGGAACCGCTGGAGCGTAACCGAAATCCGTGCCTTGCTCCGGCCGGGCACGCTGGCGCGTTCGGTCCTGGGCGCCCTTCCCGAGCGGCGCAGATGACGCAGATGATTGGCGCAGATGACCGGTGTGACGGGCCGGCGGTCGTCAGCGCGGCGAATCCGTGACGGTTTCGACGATGAATCGGGGGCGGCGCTTCGTTTCCAGATAGATCTTGCCGATATACTCGCCCAGCACGCCGATGGACAGGATCTGAAGCCCGCCCAGGGCCAGCAGAGGCAGCATCACCGAGGCCCAGCCGCTGACGACGGTCGCGCTGAAGACGAGGCGTTCCAGAAGAACCCACAGGCCCGTAATGGACGATGCAAGGAAGACCACGACGCCGAACGCGGCGATCATTCGGAGCGGGAGCACCGAAAAGGACGTGATGCCGTCGATCGCCAGCGCCAGCATCTTCCCGAGCGTATATTTGCTGTTTCCGAATTCGCGGGCTTGTCGCTCATATGGGATGATCGACGTTTTGAAGCCGATTGTGGGGATGATGCCACGCAGAAACAGATTGACTTCGTTATGCGCCAGAAGCACGCGAAGCGCCCGCTGCGACATCAGCCGGTAATCGGCATGATCCTCGATGACATTGACCCCGAAAAGGGTCAGGAGCCTGTAATACGCGCGCGCGGTTCCCTTCTTGAAAATCGTGTCGCTCGTGCGCGAGGATCGTACGCCCAGGGCCAGGTCGAATCCGCCCTGGTACGCAAGCAGCATCGCCTCGATCGCGTTGATGTCGTCCTGCAGGTCGCAATCCATCGTGATGACGGCATCGGCGTCCGCATGGCTCAACCCGGCGAGCATCGCGTTCTGATGGCCGAAATTGCGGGACAGTTTCAGCCCGACGACCCGGGCCGGCTCGGCGTGCGCCGCGATGATGGTCCAGGTGCGGTCCGCACTGCCGTCATCGACCAGGATGACGCGCCAATGGCGCAGCGCGAAGCGCGGGTCGGATTGCAGGCCGTCCAGGTAGGAAAGAATCCGCGGCAACGTAACGGGCAGCGCGTCTTCCTCATTATAGCACGGGATGACGACGTCTAGGCTGTAGGGGGTCATTCGGACGGTCCGGCTGGCGAGATGAAGAATGGTCGGGAAATAAAGGCGCGCGTCACATCAGGAACCGGGAGCCCTGGTACCAGAGGATGACGAACAGGGCCTGAACCATGGAAAAGACGCACAGGATCAGCGAGAAGACGGGACGGGGCAGTTTCTGCAGGAACGCCGACACGAGCATCAGCGTCACCGGATTGGCGTAGATATATCGCGTGCTGGACCACAGGCCGGTGGCTGTCGAGAGCAGAAGCGTCAGCGCGACGAGAACGGATTCCAAGACGAATCCCGACAGGAATGCCCACAGGACGAGGCAGGCTGCGACGAGGCAGGCGAGCGCGAAATAGGTCAGGCTTTCCTCATGCCCGGGCAGGAACGCCGCGGCGGTCAGGTCGCGGGCGCGGAGCCCGTGCCAGATATGCGCCACCGGATTGCCGGGATGGCGCCCCCAGGCCGTTTCGATATGCTTGAAGGCCAGCGCGTCCCCCACATGGACGTGGAGATAGAGCATATAGCCCAGCAGCCCGATTCCCCCGACCGAACCCAGAAGGAGGCATTGCGCAACGGCCCGGGCCACCGATCGCGCGGTGTCCGTCCCTTGGACGCGGGCATGCAGACAATGCGCGACCATGCGGGCGCCGCCCAGGACGGCCAGCAATGGCGCCGCCGTCGGACGGCTGGCGGTGAAGAAGGCCGCCACGGCGGACGCCAGCCACGTCCTTTCGCCACGGAGCAGGAACAGAAGGGCGATCAGGAGAATTCCATAGAGCGTCTCGGTAAACGGGACCCTGAAATACAGGCTGAACGGTGAGGCAAGAAAGACGAGAACGGTCATATAGGCGTTCGTCTCGCGTCGTTTCGTCTTGAGGTACAGGGCGCTTGCCACCGCCATCAACGGAAAGAGCGCATTGTTCAGAACGACGCCGCAAAGCTGATAGCTGAAGCCCGTAGCGGCATGGATGGCGCGCAGCAGCAAGGGGAACAGCGGGAAGAACGCCCAGTTTGCCTGCCCGTTGTCATTGCCGCCGAGGTGAGGGTGCAGATCGTACCCGGCAGACGCGATGCCGATATACCAGCCGCAATCCCATTCGCATGCCGAATAGGAAAAGCCGCTGAAGACTTTGGCGACGGCGACATAATACAATAATATGGCCACGTGGCAAAATAACGTGAATGCAAGAAGCCGTGGGATGTCCGTCGTGGCGTCTTTGGCGACAAGTTCGCTTTCAATTTCATGAATTGTTTGCCACATCGAGGGGGTAGGAATTCGGGTCATGTTCTGGCTTCTCGGAAAAAAATATCGGTAAAAACTTTTTTACAATTTATATTCGTCGCCGTATATCATAGGCTCGGTTCGGATCTATTGAAAATCGTGCCTGTCTGTTGCTGGCGCGCCATGTATGATTTGGCTTTATCCCGTGGCGGGCAGGGTCACGGAACCGGTCCTTGGCATTCGCGTTGGCTGCGTCTTGGGATGTCATATGATTGTCTTATTGTGTGCTCACTCTATAAGCATATGGCTAGCGATTCGGTCACGGGGGTTGCGCGCCCGTGGCCTGGATCGGATTGATCTTGGATCCCCGATGCTCCGTCGAGGATCGCGTAAGAGGACAGAATGGGTGAAGTGATCCGCCGGGAGACCGCCAAAAAAACGTTCGAATTCAACGGAGAGCGGTTCACTTCCGACGTATCCGGCCAGATCGCGATCGAGCATTATCACCGTTACCTGCTGGCGCGGGCCTTCTGTCGGGGCCGGTCGGTCCTAGATGTCGCGTCGGGCGAGGGGTACGGGGCCGCGCTGCTGGCGCAGGTGGCGGCATCGGTGACGGGGGTGGAGATCGACGCGGCGTCGGTGGCGCATGCCGCCGAATCCTTCGGGCGGCCGAATCTGCGTTACCTTCAGGGGGATGCCCGCGCGCTGCCCTTGCCCGACGACAGCATCGACGTCGCGGTCTCGTTCGAGACGCTGGAGCATCTGGACGATCAGAACCGCTTCCTCGCCGAAATCCGGCGCGTCCTGCGCCCTGACGGGCTGCTGGTCATCAGTACGCCCGACCGGATCGTCTATTCCCCCGCCGGCGCGCCGCCCAACCCGTTCCATGTCCACGAACTGACCGCGCGCGAGTTCGAATCGGCGCTTCGTTCGGTTTTTCCGAACGTCACCCTGATGGCCCAGCGGCCGATGATCGGTTCGGCCATCCTGCCGTCCGGCCAGGGGGGGGCGCCGCTGGTCTTCGACCGGCAGGGGGAGGGGTATTTCGAGGCGACGGACTACATGCCGCGGGCCCCTTATCTGATCGCCTTCGCCTCGGCGGCGGCGCTGCCGGAACTGTCCGCTTCGCTCTATATCGAGCGCAGCGACCTCGATACCGATCCGCGCGTGCGGGCCGATGCCGAACTGGCGATGATCGGGATGCGGGGCGCGCTGGAAAAGGCACAGGAGAAGGCCCAGGCGGATCGCGAGCGGGCGGCGGCCGATCTGTCCGACCTGCAGGCGCGCCTGGCTGCGCTGTCCGCCCGGGCGGACAGCGCGGAGAATGCCGCGCGGCTCAGCGCGGCGGACGCGATCGCCAAGCAGAACGCCGCAACCGGCCTGTCCCGGCAACTGGCGGCGTCCGAGGCGCGATTGCTGGCGATGGAGACCAGCACGAGCTGGCGGCTGACCGCGCCGGTGCGCCGCCTGGTCGAACGCCATCCGCGAACCGGACGCGTGGTGACGCTGGGCGTGAAGGCGGCATGGTGGACCCTGACCGGGCAATTGCCCGCGCGTCTGCGGCTGCGACGCCTTCACCGCGCGCGCAGCGCCGCCTTCATGCCGCCGGCCCCGGCGGATTTCGACCCGCCCTTGCTCGACACGCCGGACGGGCCGATTCGCCTGCGGACCAGCGACGCGCCCCGCGTGTCGGTCATCATCCCGACCTACGGACAGGACGATTTCACGTTGCGCTGCCTGGCGTCGATCGCGGCCTATCCGCCGATCGCCGCCATCGAAGTCATCGTGATGGACGACGCATATCCGAAACGGCAGGACCCGTCTTTCCTGCAGGCGCGCGTCGCGGGCGCGCGCATCGTCCGCAACGCCGGCAATCTGGGTTTCCTGCGGACCTGCAACGCGGCGGCGGAACTGGCGCGCGGGGAGTATCTGTTCTTTCTGAACAACGATACCCAGTTGCGCCCCGGCGCGATCGACGCACTGGCCGACCTGTTGCTGGCGCGCCCGGATATCGGCATGACCGGATCCAAGCTGGTCTACCCCAACGGCCTGTTGCAGGAGGCCGGCGGCATCATCTGGCAGGATGCGACCGGCTGGAACTTCGGGCGGAACCAGGATCCGGGCCGCCCGGAATATAATTACCGGCGCCCGGTCGATTACATCTCGGGCGCCGCGATCATGATCCGCCGCGACCTGTTCGAGACGCTGGGCGGGTTCGACACCGATTTCTCGCCGGCCTATTATGAAGACACCGACCTGGCGTTCCGCGTGCGCGCGGGCGGCTTCGGCGTGGTCTACGAACCGCGGTCGGTCGTCGTCCATTACGAGGGCATGTCGCACGGGACGGACCTGGCGTCGGGGGTCAAGGCCCATCAACTGGTCAATGCGAAGCTGATGCGCACCCGCTGGGCAGAGGTGCTGGACCGCAGCCATTTCGCAGGGGCGGCCGACCTGGTGCGCGCCTATGACCAGGCGCGGGACCGGAAAATCATCCTGGTGATCGACCATTATGTTCCCGAACCCGACCGGGACGCCGGATCGCGCACCATCATGGGGGTCCTGCGCAGTCTGGTCGAGTCGGGCTGGGTCGTGAAATTCTGGCCGCAGAACCGCGCCTATTCGCCGGTCTATACGCCGGTTTTGCAGGATATGGGGATCGAGGTCCTGGACCATCGCCGGCCGGACGACCTGGGGGCGTGGCTGGCGCAGCGCGGCGACGCGCTGGACTGCGTGCTGGTCAGCCGGCCCTCGGTGGCGATGGAGCTGCTGCCCCCTCTGCTGGCGCATCGGCGGGCCCGTCTGTGCTTCTACGGCCATGACCTGCATTTCGAGCGGATGCATCGCGAGGCGATGCTGACGGGCGATGCCGGGCAGATGCGCGCGGCCGAGGAGATGAAGCAGATCGAGCGCCGCATGTGGCGAGCGTTCGACACCAGCATCTATCTGTCGCAGGAGGAAGTGGACACGGCGCGGAAACTGGAGCCCGAACGGGATTTCCGGGCCGTCGTCCCCTATGGTTTCGCCGATTTCACCCATCGTGACCGCGTGACGCCGGGCAGCACGATCCTGTTCGTGGCGGGTTTCGCCCACCCCCCCAACGAGGACGCGGCGCTCTTCCTGGTCAATGACGTCATGCCGCTCGTGCTGGCGCAGCGCCCCGACGCCAGGCTCCTGCTCGTCGGGTCCCAGCCCTCGCCGGCCGTCAGGGCGCTCGCCAGTGCGATCGTCACGGTCACCGGCTGGGTCAGCGACGCGCAACTGGATGAATATTACGGCGCCAGCCGTGCCACGGTCGTCCCCCTTCGCTTCGGCGCGGGCGTCAAGGGCAAGGTGGTCGAGGCCCTGCGCCAGGGCGTGCCGTTGACGGTCACGCCGATCGGCGCCGAGGGGATCGACGGATTGCCCGACATCCTGCCGATCTCCCGCACGGCGCGGGACATCGCGGACGACCTGCTGCGGATGCTGAATGACGATGCCGCCTGGCTGGCGCGATCGCATGCGCAGACCCGCTTTGCCCAGGCCCGTTTTTCGGACGAGGCGGTACGCAGGTCGGTCATCGCCGCACTGGAGCCGTAGGACGGGACCGGAACTCCGGCCGGCGCTACGGCGCCGGCGCCGTCAGCGTGGCGACGACCTTGGCGACGCTGTCGCGCCAAAGGGGCAGGCGGACGCCGAAGACGTCGTGCAGGCGGGTGCAGTCGAGGCGTGAATCGGCGGGGCGGGCCGCCGGGGTCGGCCAGTCGGCGGTGGCGATGGCCTGGATCTCGGGCATCTTGTGTCCGGCTCGGGCCGCGTCCTCCAGCGCCGCGGTGGCCAGGCCGTGCCACGTGGTATCGCCCGTGCCGGCGGCGTGGAAGAGGCCGGCATACCCGGCCTGCCAGCCGGTGCGGCCGATCCGTTCGGCGATGGCGAGGATGGCGGCGGCCAGGTCGTCGGCGCTGGTCGGGTTGCCCCGCTGGTCGCCGACCACGCGCAGGACCGGGCGCTTGGTCGCGGCATCCAGCATGGTGCGCACGAAATTACGGCCATAGGGCGAATAGACCCAGGCCGTGCGCAGGATGATCGCACGGTCATGCGCCTGCAGGATCGCCCGCTCGCCGTCCAGCTTGGTGCGGCCATAGACCGTGCGCGGCGATGTCGGGTCCGTCTCGGCATAGGGCGTGCCCTTGGTGCCGTCGAACACATAGTCGGTGGAGACATGGATCAGCGGAACGGCCCGGGCCGCGCAGAGTTCGGCCAGGCGGGCCGGGCCGTCGCGATTGGCGCGCTCGGCGGCGGCGACCTCCTGTTCCGCGGCATCGACCGCCGTCCAGGCGGCGGCGTTGACCACCAGGCCGGGGACCACCAGGCCGGGCGCGGCCGCATCCAGGGCCGCCTCCAGCGCGGCGTCCAGCGTCTCGGGCCGGTCGAAATCGATGGCGGGCCGCCCGAGACGGTGCAGGCCGGGACGCCCGGCCATGGCCAGTGCGGTGGCAAGCTGGCCGGACCGGCCGATCACCAGGATCGGGGACACCATCAGAACCAGTTCCGTACGGCCGAGAAACCCGGCGCCTCGGCGTCCTTGTCCGACAGGATGGCCTCGCCCGGCGCGACCGGCCAGGGGATGTCCAGTTCCGGCGCATTCCACAGCACCGACCGCTCGCAGTCGCGGTTCCACAGCGCGGTGCATTTGTACTGCACCTCGGCATTCTCGGTCAGCGTGCAAAAACCGTGCAGGAAGCCCGGGGGAATCCAAAGCTGCGATCCGTTTTCGGCGTTCAGTTCGGCCGCCACCCAGCGGCCGAAACTGGGCGAATCCTGCCGCGCATCCACCGCGACGTCCCAGATCGCGCCGCGCGTGCAGCGCACCAGCTTGCCCTGCGCGTGGGGCGCCAACTGGCAATGCAGGCCGCGCACGACGCCGCGCTGGCGCGACAGGCTGTGATTGTCCTGGACGAAGACGGCGTCGATGCCGGCCTCCGCCATGCTTCGGCTGTTGTAGGTCTCGGAAAAGAACCCGCGCTCGTCGGCGAAACGCGGCGGCGTCAGCAAAAGAATGCCGGGGATCGAAAGCTGTTCAACCTGCATGGGGCGACTCGTGCTGTCCTTCCGCCAGTTCGTGCAGCATGCGGCCGAGCTCGGTCTTGTGCATGCGTGCCGCCGTCGCGCGCAATTGCGCGGCATCGATGAAGCCCATGCGGAAGGCGACTTCCGAAGGCGATCCGACCAGCATGCCCTGCCGGGACTGGATCGTCTGCACGAACAGGCCGGCCTGCATCAGCGCGTCGGGCACCCCGGCATCCAGCCAGGCGCAGCCGCGGCCCAGCCGTTCGACCTGCAGCGAGCCCTCCTGGAGATAAAGCCTGTTCAGGTCGGTGATCTCCAGTTCGCCCCGCGCCGAAGGCCGGATCTCGCGCGCCAGGTCCAGAACGCGGGAATCGTAGAAATACAGCCCCGTCACCGCCCAGTGCGAGGTCGGGCTGGCGGGTTTTTCCACCAGGTCGACGGCCCGGCCGCTCTCGTCGAACGTCACCACGCCATAGCGCTCGGGGTCGCGCACCTGATAGGCGAACACGGTCGCGCCCTGGCGGCGCCGCGCCGCCGCCTGCAGCAACTGGCCGAGGTGATCGGCGAAGATCAGGTTGTCGCCCAGCACCAGCGCGCAGGGCGCGCCCGCCAGCCAGTCGCCGGCGATCAGGAACGCCTGGGCGATGCCGTCCGGCGACGGCTGCTCGCGATAGGTGAAGCGGACGCCGAATTCCGAGCCGTCGCCCAGCAGGCGGCGGAACTGCGGCAGATCGTCGGGGGTCGAGATGATCATGATGTCGCGGATGCCCGCCAGCATCAGGGTCGACAGCGGGTAATAGATCATCGGCTTGTCGTAGACCGGCAGCAACTGCTTGCTGGCCGCCAGCGTCATCGGATGCAGGCGCGTGCCCGAGCCGCCGGCCAGCAGGATGCCCTTCATCGGTGTTTCGACCGGGGGTGTTTCGACCGGGGGCGTTTCGACCTTCGGTGTGCTCATGCCGCGGCTCCCGCCGGGGCGACGCCCAGCCGTTTCGTGCTGTCGTGGCGGGCCTGCAGCGCCGTCCACCAGTCGCGATTGTCCAGATACCATTGCACCGTGCGGCGGATCCCCGTCTCGAAATCGTGGCGGGCCCGCCAGCCGAGGGCGGATTCGGCGTGCGCGGGGTCGATCTCATAGCGGAAATCATGGCCGGGCCGGTCATGCACGTGGTGGATCAGCCGCGCATGCGGCCCGGCCGGATCGGGGCGCAGCTCGTCCAGCACGGCGCAGATCGCGCCGACCACCTGCAGGTTGCTGCGCGGCTGGCGCGCGCCGATGGCATAGGTCTCGCCCGGCCGGCCGCGTTCCACGGCCAGCACCAGCGCCTCGGCATGGTCGTCGACGAACAGCCAGTCGCGCATGTTGCCGCCGTCGCCATAGACCGGCAGGCCGCGCCCGGCGATGGCGTTGATCGTCACCAGCGGGATCAGCTTTTCCGGGAAATGCCAGAACCCGTAATTGTTGGTGGTGTTGGTGACGAAGGCCGGCAGGCCATAGGTATGCTGCCAGGCCCGCACCAGATGGTCCGACGCCGCCTTGGACGCCGAATAGGGGCTGCGCGGGTCATAGGGCGTGGTCTCGCAGAACGGCGCATCGTCGGGCTGCAGCGCGCCGAACACCTCGTCGGTCGAGACATGATGGAAGCGGAAGCCCGCGCGGCCGTCCGCATCCAGCCCGGACCAATACTCACGCGCCGCTTCCAGCAGCGTGTAGGTGCCCAGGATATTGGTGTGCATGAACACCCCGGGGCCGTCGATCGACCGGTCCACGTGGCTTTCCGCCGCCAGGTGCATCACCGCGTCGGGCCGGTGCGCGGCGAAGATCGCGCGCATCGCCGCGCCGTCGGTGATATCCGCGCGCACATGCACATAGCGCGGGTCCGCCGCCGCCGCCGCCGTCGACTCCCCGGTCGCCGCATAGGTCAGCTTGTCGACATTCACCACCGAATGTCCCGTCGCGCCAATGATGTGGCGCACCACCGCAGAGCCGATGAACCCACATCCGCCGGTCACAAGTATACGCATCGACCGTCCACCGTTCCGTCTCCAGTTTCCATCCCGGGCATGTCCCGTCTCATGCGGCCATCATGCAGCCCTGTGGCTAATGCATGATAGCGGCCTCTGCAACCGCGCGGCAATGGCGGCACCCGCCCCATCCTAGGCGCCCAGCAGGTACAGCAACAGGACGATCAGCAGGATCAATCCCACGCCGCCCGCCGGGAAATAGCCCCACCGGCGGCTGTAGGGCCAGGCAGGCAGCGCCCCGAGCAGCAGCAGGACGATGACGATCAGCAAAATCAGGCTCATCATGGCATGTCCGTTCGGCGCCGGAAAACCGGCGCCCGTTCCGCCATAACGGCCGGGGGACCGGCCGGTTCGCGCCGCGCCTACGCCCTCAGATAGGGCGCCAGCGTATGGGCGAGTCCCGGCATGGTCAGGGTCTGCAGCCAGACGCGCCCCGGGCCGGTCAGCCTGGCCAGGAAGAATCCGTCGCCGCCGAAGAGCTTGTTGCGGATGCCCGGCAGCATCGTGATGTCGAACGACACCGTGTCTTCGAACATGCCGACCAGGCCGGGATGCACGTCCACCGCTTCGCCTGGCGCCAGGTCGTGGGGCACGATCTCGCCGCCCAGCATGCTCCAGAACGTGCCCTGGCCGGCGACGCGCTGCAGGCGGAATCCGTCGCCGCCGAAAATGCCGGCCCCCAGCGACCGCTGAAGGGCCAGGTCCAGGGTCACGCCCGGCGTGGCGCACAGAAAACCATGGCGATGCACCAGCATGGCCCTGCCGCCGCCCACCTGGTGTTCCAGGATCTGCCCCGGTACCTTGGCCGCGAACGCGACCAGGCCCGGGCCGCCCTGGGCGGTGAATTCGGTCATGAACAGGCCGCCGCCGGCAAGCGACCGGCGGACCGCGCCGAACACGCCGCCCGCCCCCGCGCCCGACAGGGTGGTGGACAAGGCGACGTTCGGGGTCTTCCACGACAGCTCGCCCGTCTCGGCGATCAGCCGCTCGCCGGCCTCCAGCATCACGCGCAGGACCGGAAGGATCGTGCCGTCGATCGTCGTGCGCATGCCGGACCCTGTGCATGGAGAAGGGGAAAGAAGAGCCGGCAGCCTATCGCATCGCGCGGCGCGGCGGGAACATTTCGGTGAGACCGGGCCGAACCTGCCGGGCCAGGCATGAACGACAGGCAGGCCGGGGCGTTTTTCATGCCGTTCCCGGATCGGGCCCCAATATCGGCCCCAATATCGGCCCCAATATCGGGCAGAGGAGGACGTCATGACGTGGATTCTGCATAATAACCACGATAATGGCCACACCGTCGAGACGCCGTTCGCCACCGCGCATGAGCGCCGCACCGCGCTGGTCGCCGCCGCCATCGTCGTCGGCTTCGTCGCGACCATCATTCTGGCCTGCGCGTTCATGCCGACGATTCCGCTCTATCATTTCTGATCTCATGTTTCGGCATCCCGGCCCGGCGGAACGGCGCGCGACGAGGTCCCGCCGGCCGATCGGGGGAGGATTGCGCTCGTTGTTTTGGATAAGAAATAAATTTTCCCGGCCACGGGCGGTCCGGGCCATTGAAATGAGGCGATTTTTCATGCATGCGGGACAACGTTGCGCGCATGAGGAGGTGGCGATGTTCGACAGACCGTCCGTGCCGTCTTCCGGTCCCGACGCCCGCCGAGGGACGTGACTCCGCGCGACATGCCCGGCCTGGCGGACGGGGTGGATGCCGCGGGGCGGTACGCCACCATCGTGACCCAGAGCGACCGCCCGATGATGATCCTGGATTCGCTGGACCGGATCGTCTTCGTCAATCCGGCCTTCACCCGGGTGCTGGGCTATGCGCCGCACGAGGTGCTGTCGCGGGACGTGTCGGTGATGCTGTCGGCGCGCGAGGCCGACATGCCGGCCCTGCGCGAGTTCCGCGCCAATCTGGGCGCCCGCCGCAGTTTCGAGATCGACCTGCATGCGCGGGCGCGCGACGGGCGCGACCTCTGGTTCTGCTCCGCCGCCAGCCCGGTCGGGGGCGGCGCGGGGACCGAGGGCGAGACCGTCGTGGTGATGACGGACGAGACGCAGTACGTGGCCCTGCGCGACCTGCGCATGGAGGTCATGGCCGCCCTGACCGGGGCGATGGATTTTCCCGGCGTGATGGGACTGATCTGCCGGCTGATCGAGGACATTACCCCCGACGTCGTCGCCACGATCACGGTCCGGTCCGAGGACGGGTCGGCCTGGATGGCCGGCCGCCATGCCATGCCGGCATCGGTGGCCATGGCCTGGGCCGGCATGGCGATGGGCCCGATGACCGGCTGTTGCGGGGCGGCGGTCCATATGGGTGACGAGATCCTGGCCGCCGACATCGGCAGCGACCCGCGCTGGGCGAATCCGCTGCGCGACCTGGTCCTGCCGCTGGGGCTGGCGGCGTGCTGGTCCTCGCCGATCCGCATGCGCGACGGCACGGTGGCCGGCAGCCTGGCCCTGTATTTCCGGACCCGGCGCGAGCCCGCGCTGTGGCATCGGCGGGTGGTCGATGCCTGCCTGCTTCTGTGCACCCTGGCGATGGAACAGGAAAACGCGCGGACGCGCATCGCGCGGCTGGCGCATTACGACGCGGTGACCGGCCTGCCGAACCGCACCTGGCTGCGCGAGCACCTGCAGGCCGGGCACGATGGCGATGGCTGGGACGCGCCGACCCTGATCGCGGTCGATATCGACCGCTTCCGCGAGATCGGCGATGCGCTGGGGGCAGGCGGCGCGGATGCGATCGCCATCGGCGTGGCCGAGCGGCTGAAGACGGTCATCGGGGGGGACGACCTGCTGATCCGCAGCGGCGAGGACGAGTTCACCGTCGTGACCGGGCCGCCCCGGCCGACGGCGCGGCCTGGACGCGCGCCGGCCGCGGATCGCGACGGGGTGCTGGCGGTCGACCATGCCGCGTCGCTGGCCGGGTCGATCCTGCGCGCGGTGGCGCGGCCTTTCGCGGTCGACGGCGTGTCGGTCGGTTCGACCGCCAGCATCGGGATCTGTGTCGCCGTCGGCGCGGCGCAGCCGGTCGAAACCGTGCTGCGCCATGTCCAGATCGCGGTATCGCGGGCGCGCGATGCCGGGGGCGATACGTATCGCTTCTTCAGTCCGGAAATGAATCGCCGTGCGCAGGACCGGATCATCCTGGCCGGGGCGCTGGGCGAGGCGCTGTCGGACGGGCGATTGAGCCTGGTCTACCAGCCGCAGATCCGTCCCCGCGACGGCGCGCTGTACGGCGTCGAGGCGCTGGCCCGCTGGCACGACCCGGCGCAGGGGGATATTCCGCCCGCCCGCTTCGTTCCGCTGGCCGAGGAAAGCGGGATGGTCGAGGCGCTGGGGGAATGGGCGCTGCGCACGGCCTGCCGGCAGATGGCCGAATGGATCGCCGCGGGGATCGAGGTCCCGGCGGTGGCGGTCAATCTGTCGGCCCGCCATTTCCGGGACCCGCGCCTGCCGGGGGTGATCGCCGCCATCCTGGCGGAAACCGGCATTCCGCCCGGCCGGCTGATGGTCGAAATGACCGAGAGCTGCATGATCGCCGACGAGGCGCGGACGATCGCCGCCGCCCATGCCATCCGCGCGCTGGGCGTCGGCCTGTCGATGGATGATTTCGGCACCGGTTTTTCCAGCCTGGCGAACCTGGTCAACCTGCCGCTCAGCGAGGTCAAGATCGATCGCGGCTTCATGGGCGGGCTGGAGCAGGCCGGCACGGCCCATTCCATCGTGAACGCGGTGATCCGCATCGGCCAGAGCCTGGGCGTGACCGTGGTGGCCGAGGGGGTGGAGACGCGGCGGCAGTTGGAATTGCTCGACGACCTGGAGTGCCCCGTGGTGCAGGGATACCTGATGTCGCGGCCGCTGCGCGCGGGGCGGGTGCCGCACTGGCTGGCGGCCTGGCAATGTCAGGCCGGCCCCTGACGCGCGGTTTTCCGCCACGGAGGGGGCGGAAAACCGCGGATTGTTGTCATAAAAACTTAATCGGCCGCGCCGGGCTGGCTGATTGAAGCGGCGTGGGCCGAACGCTATGGGTGGTTCGGTTATGGACACGGCATCGGGATAGTGACGTATGCAGCGGATGCCGACCCAGGCCGCGCGGAACGATGTTCCGGCGGGGCGACGCGGATTCGGAAACGGCGGAGACGTGGTTTTCGCGGCTGCGGTGCGGCTGAGCGGGTGGTCGCTTCTGGCGCTTCTTGGGGGTCTGATCGGGGTTCTGGCGTGGGGCGGGGCGCAGGCATGGGGTGCGTTCGGCCCCGGCTTTGCGTGGAGCACGGCATGGAACCCGGTGTCGGAGCATTTCGGGGCGCTTGCGCCGGTGTTCGGTTCGGTGATGACGACGGTGCTGGCGCTGCTGATTGCGGTGCCGCTGGCGTTCGGGATCGCGTTCTGGCTGGTGGAGATGGCGCCGGGGTCGGTCGCGGGGCCGATCGGCATGGCGGTGCAGCTTCTGGCGGCGGTGCCGTCGATCATATTCGGGATGTGGGGCTTCTTCGTGATCGTGCCGGTGATGGCGCGGGTGGTGCAGCCGTGGGCGAACCGGCATCTTGGGCATGTGCCGGTGCTGGGGGTGCTGTTTCACGGGGGCGCCCTACGGGACGGGGCTGCTGACCGGTGGGCTGGTGCTGGCGGTGATGGTGACGCCGTTCGTGTGCGCGGTGATGCGCGACGTGTTCACGGCGATGCCGGCGCAGATCCGCGAGAGCGCCTATGGGCTGGGTGCGACGCGGTGGGAGGTGATGCGCAGCGTGATCCTGCCCTGGTCGCGTCCGGCGCTGGTGGGCGGCGTGATGCTGGGGATGGGGCGGGCGCTGGGCGAGACGATGGCGGTGACCTTCGTGATCGGCAACGCCAACCGGATCGGCTGGTCGCTGTTCGCGCCGGGGAACACGATCGCGTCGCTGATCGCGCTGGAATTTCCCGAGAGCGCGGCGGGCAGCCTGAAATTGTCGTCGCTGCTGGCGCTGGGCTTCATCCTGATGGTGATCTCGTTCGTCACGCTGGCCTGCTCGCGGGTGCTGCTGCGGCGGGGGGCGTGAGATGGCGGACCGGGAGAACGGGACGATGAGCGGCGGCGAGGTGCCGGGTGAGGCGACGCCGAGTGACGCGACGTCGGATGACGTGATGTCGGGAGAACTGGCCGGGGTGCCCGCGGCGCTGTCCGGGGCGGGCTGGGGGCGCGGCGGGCGGCTGGCGGCGCGGCGTCGGCTGGCGGACCGTCTGGCGACGGGGCTGAGCCTGGGGGCGACGGGGATCGTGCTGCTGGCGCTGGGCTCGATCCTGCTGACGTTGCTGGCGCGGGGGCTGCCCGGCCTGTCGGCGGGGACGCTGGTGCGGGTGATGACGCCGCCGGGCGGCGGCGGGGGGCTGGCGAACGCGATCGCGGGCAGCCTGGTGCAGACCGGGCTGGCGGCGGCGATCGGCACGCCGGTGGGGCTGCTGACGGGGATCTACCTGTCGGAATACGCGACCGACGGACGGGTGGTGGCGGTGGTGCGGTTCGTGTCGGACATGATGCTGTCGGCGCCGTCGATCCTGGTGGGTCTGTTCGTGTATCTGGCGCTGGTGGCGCCGGTGGGGCATTTTTCTGGCCTGTCGGGGGCGGTTGCGCTGGCGATGCTGTTCGTGCCGGTGGTGGTGCGGACGACCGAGGACATGCTGCGGCTGGTGCCGCTGACGATGCGCGAGGCGGCCTATGCGCTGGGGGCGCCGAAATGGCGGGTCGTGCTGCAGGTGTGCCTGCGGGCGGCGCGGGCCGGAGTGCTGACGGGGATCCTGCTGGCGGTGGCGCGGGTGTCGGGGGAGACGGCGCCGCTGCTGTTCACCTCGCTGGGGAACATGAACTGGTCGCTGTCGCTGGACGCGCCGATGGCCAGCCTGCCGGTGGCGATCTATCAATATGCAGGGTCGGCGTATGACGACTGGGTGCAACTGGCCTGGACGGGCGCGCTGCTGATCACGGCGGGGGTGCTGGTGCTGAACGTGGTGGTGCGGATGTGGCACCGGCGGCTGGGCGCGGGGCAGTAGGGCCATGGACGGTGCGCCGAGGGGACATCAGGGCCCGATGGGATATCAAGGCCCGATGGGACATCAGGGAATGAGGGACGGGGTGATGCAGGACGTGCCGGCGGCGGATGCCGCGGCGCCGGCGCTTTCGGTGCGTGGGCTGGATTTCTGGTATGGGGCGCACCGGGCGCTGCGGGACATCACGCTGGATTTTCCGGCGCGGCGGGTGACGGGGATGATCGGCCCGTCGGGGTGCGGCAAGTCGACGCTGCTGCGGGTGCTGAACCGGATGTATGATCTGTATCCCGGGCAGCGGGCGACGGGGGAGGTGACGTTCGACGGGCGGAACATCCTGTCGCCGGAGATGGACCTGAACGTGCTGCGGTCGCGGATCGGGATGGTGTTCCAGAAGCCGACGCCGTTTCCGATGTCGATCTACGAGAACATCGCGTTCGGGGTGCGGCTGCACGAGACGCTGACGCGGCCGGAGATGGATGCGCGGGTCGAGGACGTGCTGCGGCGGGTGGCGCTGTGGGGCGAGGTGAAGGACCGGCTGGGGACGTCGGCGACGGCGCTGTCGGGCGGGCAGCAGCAGCGGCTGTGCATTGCGCGGACGATCGCGACGCGGCCCGAGGTGATCCTGCTGGACGAGCCGACCAGCGCGCTGGACCCGATCTCGACGGCGCGGATCGAGGAATTGCTGGACGAGCTGAAGGCGGAATTCACGATCGCGATCGTGACGCACAACATGCAGCAGGCGGCGCGCTGCGCGGACCGTGTGGCGTTCTTCTACCTGGGGGAACTGGTCGAGGTGGACAATGCCGACCGCATGTTCACCGCCCCGCGTGAGCGCCGCACCCAGGACTACATCACCGGCCGCTTCGGCTGATACGGGAAGGAGGGGCAGCGTGGTCAAGGAACAGGCGCATACCGTCAGCTCCTATGAGCAGGAGCTGGGGCAGATCCGGGCGATGATGGCGCGGATGGGCGGCATCGTGGAAAGCCAGATGGCGCAGGCCATGGCGGCCATCGTCGACCGGGACGAGGAAGCGGCCATGGCCGCGTCCGAATGCGACCCGCAGGTCGATGCGCTGGAACGCGACGTCGAGGCGTTGGCGATCCGGCTGCTGGCGCTGCGCGCGCCGATGGCCGGCGACCTGCGCGAGATCGTGTCGGCGATGAAGATCACCGGCGACCTGGAGCGGATCGGCGATTGCGCCGCCAGCATCGCCCGGCGTACGCTGAAGCTGGATCCGGGCGACGGGCGCATGTCGGTGGGCGGGTTGCGCACCATGGGGCGGATGGTGCAGGAGAATCTGCGCCGGGCGATCGACGCGATGGCCCAGCAGGACAGCGAGGGGGCGATCGAGGTCTGGCAGTCCGATACCGCGGTCGATGAGCTGTATACCGCCATGTTCCGCGAGCTGGTGACCTATATGATGGAAGATCCGCGCACCATCCGGTCCTGCACGCATCTGCTGTTCATCGCCAAGAATTTGGAACGGATCGGCGACCACGCCACCAATATCGCCGAGCGCGTCTATTACGCCACCACCGGCGACCAGTTGCCCGTCGTGCGTCCGCGCGGCGGTCCCGCGGTTTGACGATCTGGCGGACGATCTGACGAAGGAGGAGACGTGTCGGGGGCAATGACGGACAGGGGCGACGGACGGGAGAACGCGCGCGCGCCTTATATCCTGGTCGTCGAGGATGACGAGGCGCTGCTGATGATGCTGCGCTACAACCTCGAAAAGCTGGGCTACGAGGTCGGCGCGGCCGAGGACGGGCCCGAGGCGCTGGCCCGCGTCGCGGCCCGCCGGCCGGACCTGATGGTGCTGGACTGGATGCTGCCCGGCCTGTCGGGGCTGGATGTCTGCCGCCGCCTGCGCGACCAGGAGGCGACGCGCACCCTGCCGATCATCATGCTGACCGCCCGCGCGGGAGAGGCCGACAATATTCGCGGCCTGGACACCGGCGCCGACGATTACGTGACCAAGCCCTGCAGCATCGAGGCGCTGCAGGCGCGGATCCGCGCCTTGCTGCGCCGCGCGCCGCCGGCCGACAACCTGCTGCGCTTCGCCGACGTCACGCTGGATACGGTGGCCCATCGCGCCGAGCGCAACGGCCGCACCCTGACCCTGGGCCCCACCGAATATCGCATCCTGGAATTCTTCCTGCGCCATCCGCGCCAGGTCTTCTCGCGCGAGGACCTGCTGCAGCGCGTGTGGGAACGCGGGGTGCATGTCGAACTGCGGACGGTGGACGTGCATATCCGCCGCCTGCGGCTGATCCTCAACGGGCCGGGCGAGGCCGACATCATCCGCACCGTGCGTGCCGCCGGCTATGCGCTGGATGATCCGCGCGCCTGAACCGCCGCGCGGCAGGACCGTGGCCGGCATCGTTCCTGCTTTCCGTCCCGGTCGCGCGGGCAGGCTGCGCCCGGCATGAGGGTCGAGGACCTCGTGGCGGCGGGCGCGGTGCTGTCGGCGGCCTGCATGGCCTGGCGCCTGGCGCGCCGCCGGCCGGGCGATGGCGCGGCGCCGGCCGGCGCCGATCCGGCCCGCGCCATCCCGCCCTCGGCCGACGCGCTGGCGCGGATGATCGAGACGCTGGACCTGGTGCCGGCGGCGATCCTGGTGCTGGATGCCGGCGGGCGCATCCTGCATGCCGGTCCCGGGGCGTGGGAATTGTTCGGCGACAGCCTGGGCGCCATCATCCGCCATCCGGCGTCGCAATCGGCGCTGCTGCGGCTGCGCGACGGCGATCGCGGCGAGGTCGATCTGGTGCTGGACGTCCCGGTGCGGCGCGCGGTGCGCGGCCAGTTCCGCCGCGTGCGGATCGCGCAGGGGGAATCGGTGGTGCTGGCCACCCTGCTGGACTGGAGCGAGCAGGACGCGGTCGAGCGCATGCGCACCGATTTCGTGGCCTATGCCAGCCACGAACTGCGCACGCCGCTGGCCGCGCTGATCGGCTTCATCGAGACGCTGCGCGGTCCGGCCGCCGAGGACCCGCCGGCGCAGCAGCGTTTCCTGGGCGTGATGGCCGGGCAGGCGGCGCGCATGCAGCGCCTGCTGGACCGCCTGCTGATGCTGTCGCGCGTGCAGATGACCGAGCATCGCAAGCCGCGCGGCCTGGTCGATCCGGCGGCGACGATCGCCCGGGTGCGCGACGAGGCCGCGCCGCTGCTGGATGGGGGACCCGCGACGCTGCATGTCGACCTGCCGCCCGCGCTGCCGGATTTTCCGGGCGATTCGGACCAGGTCGTGCAGGTGTTGCTGAACCTGGTCGAGAACGCGATCAAATACGGTTCGGGCGAAAGCGACCGCGCGGTGCGGATCGGCCTGCGGGCGCGGCAGACCGGGCCCGGCGGGGCGGCGATCTCGGTCGGCGCGGTCAGGCCGCCGGCCATCGGGGGCGCGCGGACCGGCATCGCCTTCAGCGTGACCGATAACGGACCGGGGATCGAGGCACGGCATATTCCGCGTCTGACCGAGCGATTCTATCGCGTCGAGGGCACGGTGGCCCGGCGCACCGGTACCGGGCTGGGCCTGGCCATCGTCAAGCATATCATCGACCGCCATGACGGCCGCCTGACGATCGAAAGCGTGGTCGGGCAGGGGACCGCCTTTACAGTCTGGTTTCCTTTGGGTGATACGATGTCATCGAAACGTCATGAAACTGTCACAGACACATCACCCCCTCAGCCCGCCGATCCGGGCTAGGACGGGGGCGCCCGGGGACGCCGCCGGTGTCCGCCGGGACGTTTTTCACGCTCGTTCAGGGATACGGAACCCGATGCGCCGTCCTGCCATTTTGTTTGCCGCCGCCTTGCTCGCAAGCGGCTCCGTCGTCGTTGCCGCCGCGCATGCCGCGGACATCACCGGCGCCGGATCCAGCTTCGCGGCCCCGATCTATGAGGCCTGGGGCGCGGCCGGCCGTGACGCCAGCGGCGTTACCGTCAATTACCAGAGCGTGGGCTCCAGCGCGGGCCAGAACCAGATCCTGGCCGGCACGGTCGATTTCGGCGCGTCGGACGCGCCGATGGACCCGGCCAAGCTGGCGAAGGGCAATCTGTTCCAGTTCCCGACCGTCATGGGCGGCATCGTGCCGGTCGTGAACGTCCCTGGCGTCACGGCGGACACGCTGCGCCTGACGGGCGAGGTGCTGGCCGGCATCTATTCGGGTGACATTTCCGACTGGAACGACCCGAAGATCGCGGCCCTGAACCCGGGCCTGAAGCTGCCGGACCTGCCGATCGCCAGCGTGCATCGCGCCGACGGCTCGGGCACGACCTTCGTGTTCACCTCCTACCTGGCCCGTTCGTCGCAGGCGTGGCATGACGGCCCGGGTGCCGGCAGCTCGATCGCCTGGCCGGGCGGTGTCGGCGCCCGCGGCAATGACGGCGTCGCGGCTTCGGTCCGCAACACCGAGGGCGGCATCGGCTATGTCGAATTCGCCTATGCCAGCCGCAACCACATGACGACGGTGCAGCTCAAGGACAAGGCGGGCGATTTCGTCACCGCCAACCTGGACAGTTTCGCCCGCGCCGCCGCCGCCGCCGACTGGGCCGGCGCCAAGAACTTCGCCGTCGACATGCTGGACACCGCCGGCAAGGGCGCATGGCCGATCGTCTCGGCGACCTATGTGCTGGTGCCGAAGCAGGCGAAGGACCCGGCGCAAGGCGCCGCGGTGCGCAAATTCTTCGGCTGGGCCTTCGACAATGGCGACGGCATCGCGCGCGGCCTGGACTATGTCGTCCTGCCGGCTTCGGTGAAGGCATCGGTGCGCGCCGCCTGGTAAACGGCACGGCCGGACTGACGATACGCGGGCGGGGGCCCTGGTCCCCGCCCGTTTTTTTTGCGTCCGGCCCAATATTCTTCAGGAATATTCATGTCTATACGGCATGGCGACGAAATCGCGGAATCGATCATCGCATGGTCGATATGACCGAAAACCCAGAAAAATCATGTCTTTCGCGGAAGCGACCGATTTTGACGCGGCGTTGCGGGACCAGCGGTATCGAAACGGAACTGTAGCATGAAAGACACAAAATTGAGGGGCACATGCGGCTCCGTGGTTCATTTTCGCCAGCCAACACGTATTTTTGTCAATATTTTACGTATTCATATCATGAAAAACGCGAAATGAACAAATATTACAAGAATAAAAATATCTGTATCTCCTGACATAGTCTGACATAAACAATTTATGCTGTTGTTAATTTACATTTATACGAGTTATTATAATAATATCGTGATCGATATCGATCGATACGCCAAATTTATACTTTTGTCATAAAAATTTAACATATCTGTCCTAGAACCTTCTTTGGATTAACACGAGGCAATTTTCTACCTGGGGCCATTCACCTCTTATGGGAAAAAAACGGTGCCCGTCTTTACACGCAAGAAGAGCATTCTCTTTCTGACCAGCGCGCTGGTCTGGACGCAGTGCCTTCCCGGCAAGTCCGCGCATGCCGAGACGTCGATCGAGACCATGGAGAAGCAGATCCGCCTGCTTCAGGTTCAGTTGAAGGAATTGAAGGTCCAGCAGGCCCGCCGCGACCGCGAGGTGCAGGAAGCGCGCGCCGCCGCCCAGCAGGCCCGTGTGGAAGCCGAGAGCAACCCGTACGCCATGCGCCGCGCCTATGCCAACGGCGCGCAGGGCCTGGCTACGCCGTCGGCGCTGGCTACCCCGGTCTACAGCACGCCCTATGGCCAGATCACCGGCATGCCGGTGGGCCGCAAATCGGCCGCCGCGCCGTTCCATAAGGGGCAGTTCGCGATCGGCGGCGTGACGATCACCCTGGGCGGCTTCGTCGAAATGGCGGGCATCTTCCGTACCCGTAACGAGACGGCGGACATCAGCTCGAACTTCGGCGCGATTCCCTGGAAGAATTCGCCGAACGCCCACATGAACGAGTACCATCAATCCGAACGGCAGAGCCGCTTCGCGGCGCTGGTGCAGGGCGACCTGAACAGCCGCCTGAACGTGTCGGGCTATACCGAGCTGGATTTCCAGGGCGCCGGTTCGTCCTCGAACTCGCGCCAGTCCAACTCCTATGTGCTGCGGTCGCGCCTGATGTATGCCGAACTGCAGGACAAGCCGGATGACTGGTATGTCGCGGGCGGCCAGATGTGGTCGATGGCGACGATGTTCAAGCACGGCATGGGCCTGCGTGACGAGAACATCCCGCTGGTGATCGACGCGCAATATATTCCGGGCTTCACCTGGACGCGCAATACCGGCATCCGCGCCGTCAAGGGCTTCAACCACGGCGAGTACCATATCGGCCTGGCCCTGGAAAACCCGCAATCGGTCTGGGGCGGCACCACCTATGTCCCGCCGGGCGCGACGTCGGTCACGATCAACAATCCCGGCGGGCAGGTCGACAATCCCAGCACGACCTATTCGGATGACGTGGCGCCCGACATCATCGTCAAGGGCACGGCCGATCCCAGCTTCGGCCATTTCGAAGCCCTGGGCATGATGCGCTTCCTGCATGACCGCGTCAGCTATCTGGGCCATGGCAACAGCCATGTCGTGGTGGCCGGCGGCGGCGGCGGCGCGATGCTGGTCCCGCTGATCAAGCACAAGCTCGACTTCCAGGCGTCGGGCCTGGTCGGCAACGGCATCGGCCGTTACGGCACCACCAACCTGGCGGACGCGACCACCAACCGCTTCGGCACGCCGGTCGCCCTGCCGGAAGCCCAGGTTCTGGCCGGCCTGATCGGCCATCCGGCGAAGTCGGTCGACCTGTACGCCTATGGCGGCATGGAAGACATCCTCAGCGGCCGCTACTTCAATGTCGGCAGCAAGGCCTACGGCTACGGCAACCCGAACTTCGTGACCACCGGGTGCGACACCGAGGGCTCAACCGCGTGCTCGGCGAACATCCAGCGCGTGATCCAGGGCACGGTCGGCATGTGGTGGCGCTATTTGCAGGGCGATTACGGAACCCTGTCGTTCGGCGCTCAGTATTCCTACACCAATGTCGCGGGCTTCCGCGGCACGGGCGGCGTGCCGCACACCGACGACAATATGGTGTTCCTCTCGATGCGCTATCTGCCTTTCCAATAAGACGCAGGTTGCGTGCCGTCCGGCATGGCGCGGCGTCCCCGGTGTTCCGGGGGCGCCTTTTTTTTCGAATTCGCATCGGTGCCATTGCATGCGTCGATGCGCCGCCGGGCGCAAGATCCGTGAAGATTTCATGAACGGACCGATCATTCGTGAAAAATCCCCAATATTTCTATAGTCAGGTCACGTCATCTCAATTGGTCGCGGTGCCATGCTTCATTTTGAGCCCTTTTCGATTTTTTCCATTCTGGCGCTGATCGTCTGTTTCCTGCTGGTCTGCGTGTTCGAATTCGTCAACGGATTCCACGACACGGCCAATGCCGTGGCGACGGTCATCTACACCAATTCGCTCAAGCCCCGCACGGCGGTGATCTGGTCGGGGCTGATGAATTTCGTCGGTGTCGTGCTGGGCGGCATTTCCGTGGCCTATGGCCTGGTGGAATTGCTGCCGGCCGACGTGCTGTCGCCGCCCAACGGCGACCCGGCGGTGCCGATGCTGATCGCGCTGTTCGGCACGGCCCTGTTCTGGAACCTGTTCACCTGGTGGTTCGGCATTCCCAATTCCAGCTCGCATTGCGTGATCGGCGCGCTGATCGGCATCGCGGTGGGCGATGCGCTGCTGCATACGCGCGCGCTGGGCAACAGCGTCGACTGGTCGCAGATCTGGAAGATCCTGCGCGCACTGGCGATTTCCCCGCTCCTCGGGCTGATCGGCGCGGGGCTGCTGTATTTCATCCTGAAGCACCTGGTTCGCGACAAGGCACTGTACGAACCGCCGCAGGGCGACGCGCCGCCGCGGGGCTGGGTGCGCGGGCTGCTGATCCTGACCTGCACGGGCGTCAGCTTCTCGCATGGCAGCAATGACGGGCAGAAGAGCATCGGCCTGATCATGCTGACGATCATCGGTCTGCTGCCCACGACCTTCGCGCTGAATCCGGGCGCGCTGCCGCAGCTCGGGCACATCGCCCGGCACGCCATCGCGGCGGCGCCGCTGCTGGACAAATACGACCATGACGGGCTGCGGGACCAGGCCATGGCGTCGGCCGCGCGGCTGGCGCGCACCGATGCCGATCATGTCGCGCCGTCGCAATTGCGCGCCGATTTGTATGAGGTCGTGGCCGGGTTGAAGGCGGTGGCCGCCAACCCGCAGGCCACGGCCGAGGCGCGGGCCACGGCCAAGGGCATCAGCGCCAGGATGCGGCCGACGGTGGAATACGCGCCCTGGTGGGTGCGCCTGCTCAGCGCGCTGTGCCTGGGGATCGGCACCATGGTGGGCTATCGCCGCATCGTGCACACCCTGGGCGAGAAGATCGGCAACACCCACCTGACGCCCGCCCAGGGGGCATCGGCCGAACTGGTCGGCGCCGGCCTGATCGCCACCGCGGGCTATACCGGGCTGCCGGTCAGCACCACCCACATCATCACCGCCGGCATCGCCGGCACGATGCTGGGGTCGGGCTCGGGCATCAATCGCGGCATGCTGGTCAAGATCGCCCTGGCCTGGCTGTTCACCCTGCCGATTACCATCGCGATCGCGGCGGCGCTGTTCTACATCCTGGGCGGCTGAACGGGGCGCCTGAACGGGGCGGCTGAACGGCGGGGCGCAGGGATGAAGAAACTCCTGCCGCTTTTGCCAACAGGCCCTATCGTGCCATTATGAGCACGATGAACGTCTCGCTGCCCGAAGGGCTCAAGCACGCCCGCCGCGACAATGCGGCCGCGATGGCGGGTCCGGACATGGATGAGGGGCCGGGCTGGTGACCGTGCGCCCGCTCGTCATGGCCCCCGACCAGCGCCTGCGCCAGACGGCCCAGCCTGTCACGTCGTTCGACGCCGCACTGCGCGCGCTGGCGGACGATCTGCGCGATACAATGCGCGCCGCACCCGGGATCGGAATAACCGCGCCGCATATCGGCGTGCTTCAGCGCGTGGTGGTGCTGGACCTGCCGGACGGATCCGGCCCGCATACCTATGTCAATCCCGAGATCGTCTGGTCGTCGGACGAGACCATCCGGCATGAGGAAGGCAGCATCTCCATGCCGGGCGTCGTGGAAATCATCGAACGCGCGGCACGAATCCGCGTGCGGTATCACGACCTGGCAGGCAACCGGCAGATCGAAGAAGCCGACGGCCTCCGCGCGGCCTGCCACCAGCACGAGGTCGACCAGTTGAACGGACTTTTCTGGACCCAGCGATTGTCACCGCTGAAGCGCAGCCGGCTGCTGGCGCGCTACGAGAGGGCCAGGCGAGCGGGATCGCGGTGACGGTCGCCTGTGCGGGGTGAGCGGAACGCCCGTTGGCGGGCGGCATGACCATAGAAGCGGCCATTCATGTGGCCATCATTGGCAACAGCCATGCGGACAAAGCGATCATGCATAGGGCGATGAAGGGCTTTTGGCCGGCTGCTTGAAGTTTTCGTTCGGCTATGGCAAGGCAGAATTCCGGCATCTATTTCCAGGGGAACCCAATGCCGGATTTTTCCACGCTTATCCTATTCGCTTCCGCCGCGCTGATCCTGACCGCGACTCCGGGCCCGGATATGATCCTGATCGCGTCACGAAGTGCGAGCCAAGGTCGCGTATCCGGGTTTCTGACTTACTTCGGCATAGCAATCGGGACATACTGCCACGCAATCGCTGCGGCACTCGGCCTTGCGCAACTTCTCAAGACTGTCCCGACTGCCTATGAGTTCGTTCGCTGGGTCGGATGTGCATATTTGATTTACCTTGCGGTTAAAACACTGCGGACAGATGCCTTGTCAGGCGTTTCGACGAAAGCCATGATGAGAGTTGCAAAACTCCGTATATTCTTGCAGGGGCTGGCAACCAACCTCCTCAATCCTAAGATGGCATTGTTCGTCCTTGCCCTATTCCCGCAGTTCACTACTCCGGGTCATGGATCGATCATGTTGCAAATGTTGGTCCTTGCGACCATCCTCAATGTAGTTGGTTTTACCGTGAATGGATTGGTGATCCTGATTTTTGGGCGGGTCAAGCACGGCCTTCGGCTTGCGCCGAAGTTTGCGAAATTTCCAAATTATTTCCTCGCTTCTGTATTTTCAGGCTTGGCTTTTCGGCTCGCATTTGGTGCCCGCCGATGACTGATGTGCAGGCAATTATCAGCTTTGGGCCTCGTTCGGCCAGGCATGATACATTCAGGTTATGTCTTTTGAGAAAGCCATGACTACCGATTGAACAGCCGACATGAAGGCGATACCCGAAGTCCATGCAACCGCCATCCCCCCACATCGCACGCACCATCAATAGCGCAGCATCTGGCTCAGAAACGCACGGGCGCGCTCGGTCTGGGGCGTGGTGAAGAAGGCTTCCGGCGGGGCGTCCTCAAGTACGCGGCCCTGGTCCATGAACAGGATCCGGTCGGCGATGCGGCGGGCGAAGCCCATGTCGTGGGTGACGGCGATGGTGGTGATGCCGTCGGCGGCCAGGCTGTCGATGATGTCGACGATGCCCGACACCGCCTCGGGGTCCAGGGCGGCGGTCGGCTCGTCGAACAGCATCACCGAGGGCTGCATGCACAGGGCGCGGGCGATGGCCGCGCGCTGCTGCTGGCCGCCGGAAAGCTGGATCGGATATTTGCCTGCCTGGTCCGCGATGTTCACCTTGTGCAGGAAATTCATCGCCAGGGCTTCGGCCTCGGCGCGGCCCAGCTTCTTCACCACGCGCGGCGACAGGGTGCAGTTTTCCAGCACCGTCAGGTGCGGAAACAGATTATAGTTCTGGAACACCAGCCCGACCATGCAGCGCAGCCGGGTCAGTTCGATCGCGGCGTCGATCGTGGCGCCGTCGATCACGATCGTGCCGGCATCATGCGGCTCGATCCGGTTGAAACAGCGGATCAGCGTGGACTTCCCCGAGCCGGACGGCCCGAGGACCACGATCTTCTCGCCCCGCGCCACGCTCAGCGACACATTATGCAGCACCCGGAACGCGCCATAGGATTTCTGCACATTCTGCACGCTGATCAGCGGCATGCCGGCCTCGGGCCGGAAGGTGTCAGGCTGCGGCATGTTGGCTGGCCTTCAGTCGGTCGGCCCAGGCGAAGCGCCGTTCGATGCGCTTCTGGACCCAGAGGAAAAAGAACACGATCAGCAGGTAATAGATCAGCGCCGCCGCGTAATATTCGGTGAATTCGAAGCTGCGCGCCACGTTGATCTGGGTGGTGGCCAGCAATTCCTGCAGCGAGATGACCGAGGCGAGCGACGTCGTCTTGATCAGGCTGATGAATTCGTTGATCGTCGGCGGCAGGGCGATGCGCAGCGCCTGCGGAAAGATGACGTGGCGATAGACCTGCAGCCGCGACATGCCCAGCGCGTCGCCGGCCAGGGCCTGGCCCGGATCGATGGCCTGCAGCGCGGCGCGGTTGATTTCGACCTGGTACGCGGCCTCGTTGATCGACAGCGAGATCCAGGCGGCCAGGAACGGGGTGAACCAGCCCTCGCGAAAGATCGGGAAGAATTGCGGCAGCGCGTTCCAGACGAACAGCAATTGCAGCAGGGTCGGCGCCGCGCGGAACAGCCCGACATAGCAGCGGATGGCGGTCTTGGTCAGCCCGTCGCGCCCGTTCAGCTTCAGCGCCATCGGAATGGCCAGCAGGATCGCGCTGAAATGCGACAGCACCGCCATGGCCAGCGTGATCGCGGCACCACGCAGATAGGCGGGCGAGACCAGCGCCGCGCCGAACGTGCGCCAGTTGAAGCCGCCGGCGGCCGCGCCGCCCTGGACCGAGGCCGCGGCCGAGGGCGTGATCTGCCAGCGCTGCAGGATGGGCTGGAACTGCCCGCTGTCGTGCAGTGCGCGAACGGCGCCGTCCAGGGCCGTGCGGTCCTGCGAATCTTTGCGGATATAGATCGCGAAATCGCGGTATTCCGGATAGCTGGGCTGGAAGATCACCGAGACCTTGCCGTGCAGTTGCTTCTGGCGGAAATACAGCTCGACATCCTGGCTGACGAAGGCGAAGGCCCGGCCGATCAGCACCTGCTGCACCACCTGGTCCTCGGTCGGGTATTGCTGGATGATGATCGGCGCCAGATGGGAGGCAGCCAGCGCGGCGTTGTCCTGCGCGATCCGCGCGGCATAGCTGGTGCCCGACTGCACGGCCAGCACCTTGCCGGACAGCGCTTCCATCGCGCCGACGCGCGGCGTGCCGGCACGCGCCACCACCACCAGGCCGGTCTGCTGGTACGGCACGGCGTCGAAGCGCAGCTCGCGCGCGGGCTGGCGCAGCACGCCGCTGATCACCATGCCGCAGCGCCCGGCCTCCAGGCTGGGGAACAGCCCGATGAAATCCATCGTCACGAAGCTGACCGGAACATGCCAGTACCGGCCCAGCCAGCGCGCCACGTCGATGTCCACCCCCGCCAGGTCGCTGTCCGACGTGCCGTCGATGAAGGTCATGGGCGGCAGGGTCGGGTTGGTGCAGACGACCAGCCGGCCGTCGCGGACGAAGCCGGGCCGGCCCTCGGCCCCCGCCGGGGCCTGGGCGCGGGCGCCCTGAACGGTCAGGCAGGCCACCACCCAGAACAGGAGCGGCAGGAGAATGGTGGCATATCGGCTGCCGGACACGCATGCATCCTTCTTGCTGGGTCTGAAGCGCCATCATGGCGGGGGCGGTGCTCGCCGGCGCCAGCCTATCACGGTCCCACGCGACGGGGCCATGCTGGGGCAATATGGCGGGTGGACGGAGAAGAGGTTGAAAAACCGACATTTTTCCGTCTTCCGCCGTGATTGCTGAACTTCACTTTGATCGTTTCATATTTAATCCGGAACGACACCGCCGGACCTTCCGGCGCGTCGCGCCCGTGCGTCCGGGCGTGGGGTGCGCTAATATCCCGGTTATTCGTCCGTGTCGTTTTCGCCTGTCGGAGGGTCATAATGGAGAATCTGCAAAATACCGGGACCCAACCCGCCGAGGGGACCCGGCCCGACGAGGGCGCGCTGCGCCGCGACCTGGCGGCGGCCTATCGCCTGCTGGCGCTCTTCGGCATGACCGACCTGGTCTATACCCACCTGTCGGTCCGCCTGCCGGGGGCGGCGCACCGGTTCCTGGTCAATCCGTACGGCTATCTGTTCGAGGAAATCACCGCGTCGTCGCTGGTGGTGGTCGATGCGGACGGGCTGCCGGCGCAGCCCACCCTCTATCCGGTCAATCCGGCCGGATTCGTGATCCATTCGGCCATCCACCGCAGCCGCCCCGACGCGGCCTGCGTGATGCACACCCATACGCTGGCGGGCATGGTGGTGGCGGCGCAGGACGCGGGCATCCTGCCGCTGAACCAGATCAGCATCGAATTTTCCGGCGACGTGGCCTTCCATTCCTATGAAGGGATCGCCGCCGACGACAATCTGAGCGAGCGTGAGCGGCTGGTGCGCGACCTGGGCGACAGGAACGCGATGATCCTGCAGAATCACGGCCTGCTGACGGTCGGGCGCACTATCGCCGAGACGTTCTATCGTACCTATTATCTCGAGCAGGCCTGCCGCATCCAGGTGGCGGCGCAATCCACCGGGGCGGCGCTGCACGTGCCCTCGCCGGAGAAGGTCGCCCGCACCCGACGGCAATTCGCCGAGGAGGCGGACAAGGGCGAACTGGCCTGGCAGGCGCTGCGGCGCAAGCTGGATCGGGAACAGCCCGATTACCGGGATTGATGCGGGACCGGGCCGGGCTCAGGCCGCCGGACGCGGCAGGATGGCGACGAAGCCAGCGGCATCGCCGGGCGCTTCGTCCCGAGACGGGGCGCCCTCGGGCGCTCTCTCGGGCGTCGCCACGGAGGCCGGGCCGGCCGGACCGTCCGTACGGAAATCCGCATGGAGAAGCCCGAGGATCGCCCGGGCCTGGCGGCCGCATTCATCCTCGGCCAGCCGATAGCGCACCAGCCGCCCCTGGCGCCGGGTGGCGACCAGGCCGGCACGGCGCAGCTCGGCCAGTTGCTGGCTGAGCGCCGGCTGGCCGATGCCGGTCAGCGCCTCGATGTCGCCCACCGCGTATTCCTGTCCCCGATTGCCGTGCCCCGCCAGCAACGACAGGATCATCAGCCGCTGGGGTTGCGCCAGATGGCGCAGCCGCTCGGCCAGCCGCTCGGCGCCAGGGCGGTCCAAGGACATGGCGGGCGCGGTCACAGGGCCGCATCCGGCCGGGTCCGGCAGAACCATCCCGGGCCGGCGTCGGCGGCGTCCTGCGCCGTGCGCACGGCGGGCAGCACGATGTTTGCCCCGGGCTGCCAGCCCTCGGGCGTCAGCGCATCGCCCCGCGCCGCGCGCTGCAGCGCCGCGACCAGGCGCAGCATCTCGGCCACCGAACGCCCGACCGACATCGGATACCAGGTGATCGCCTGCACGATCCCCGCCGGATCGATGAAATAGCTGGCCCGCACCGTGGCGCTGTCACGGGCGGTGGCGTCCAGCATGCCGAAGGCGCGGCCGACCGCCATGGTCGGGTCCTCGACGACCGGAAAGGGGACGGGGGCGCCGAACTGGGCGCGGATGGCCTCGATCCACGCCAGGTGGGCATGCAGACTGTCCACCGACAGGCCCAGCAGCGCGCAGTCCAGCGCCGCGAACCGCTCGGCGGCGCGGGCCAGCGCCACGAACTCGCTGGTGCAGACCGGGGTGAAATCCGCCGGATGGGAGAAGAACACCAGCCAGCGCCCGCGATAATCGCTCAGCCGCATCGCGCCATGCGTGGTGCGGGCCGCGAAATCGGGCGCCGGATCGCCGATCCGCAGCGGCGCGATGCCGGAAGACGCCGCGGGATTCGGGGCGGCAGGACCAGGGACGGCAGGGACCGGAAGGGCGGGCTGCGCGGGACGGTCGGGCGTCGGGCTGTCGGACATGGCAGGGATGTCGCATTCCATGTGGCTTGACGCAATATCAGCCATTAAATACAGACATTATGAAAGTAAGAAATTGATCGCTGGCGAGCGGGCCTGCGTGCTAATCTGACGCCATCAGGAAAGGGTGCAGGACCATGATCGCCGATCCCGTTTCCCCCTCCGGAGCCGTCGCCGCCGATCCCGCCCGCGATGCCGCCGCCCGACAGGTCGCCGCCTGGTCGGGCCGGCCGGACGCGCCGGTGGTGCGCAGCTTCTTCGACCGGGCGACCTTTACCGCCACCCATGTGGTGCATGATCCGGCGACCAGGCAGGCGGCGGTGGTCGACAGCGTGCTGGATTACGACCCGGCCTCGGGCCGGACAGGGCACCTGTCGGCGCTGGCCGTGCTGGACTATCTGCGGGCCGAGGGGCTGCAGGTCGCCTGGCATCTGGAAACCCATGTCCATGCCGACCATCTGTCGGCGGCGCCCTGGCTGCAGCATCAGACAGGCGGGGCGCTGGCGATCGGGGCGGAAATCGTCCGCGTGCAGCAGGTCTTCGGCAAGATCTTCAACGAGGGCACCGAATTCGCCCGCGACGGATCGCAGTTCGACCGTCTGTTCACCGATGGCGAGACGTTCCGCCTTGGGGCGATCGACGCGATCGCCCTGCATGTGCCGGGCCATACCCCGGCCGACATGGCCTTCGTGATCGGCGACGCGGCCTTTATCGGCGACACGCTGTTCATGCCCGATTACGGGACCGCACGGGCCGATTTCCCCGGCGGCGACGCGCGGATGCTCTATCGGTCCACGCGGCGGCTGCTGTCGCTGCCGGATGCGACCCGGCTGTTCCTCTGTCATGATTACGGGGCGCCCGGGCGGCCGGATTTCGCATGGGAAACCACGGTGGGGGCCGAGCGCGCGGGCAATATCCACGTGCATGACGGCGTGGCCGAGGACAGTTTCGTGGCCATGCGCACGACGCGCGACGCGGCGCTGGACCTGCCGCGGCTGATCATGCCCTCGGTGCAGGTGAATATGCGCGGCGGGCACCTGCCGCCGCCGGAATCGAACGGCACGCGCTATATCAAGATCCCGCTGGACACGCTGTAAGCGCGCCGGCCGTCGCGATGGAACCCGTGCAGGCTGGGCTGGGCGTGCTGTCGGGCGTGCTGGTCGGTTTTACCCTGGGGCTGGTGGGCGGCGGGGGGTCGATCCTGGCGGTGCCGCTGATGGTCTATCTGGTCGGGCTGCGCGACGCGCATGTCGCGATCGGCACCAGCGCGGCGGCGGTCGCCGCCAATGCCCTGGCCGGGCTGGCCAGCCACGCGCGGGCGCGAACGGTCAGGTGGCGCTGCGCGGCGGTGTTCGCGGCGGCCGGGGTGCTGGGCGCGCTGCTGGGCGCGCATGAGGGCAAGATCATGGGCGGGCAGCGCCTGCTGCTGGCCTTCGCCGTGCTGATGGTGGGGGTGGGCGCGCTGATGCTGCGCGCGCGCCCGGGCGCGGGGGACCCGATGGCCACCTGCACCCGCGACAATGCGGGGCGGATCGCCGGCACGGGGCTGGCCACCGGCCTGCTGTCCGGTTTCTTCGGGATCGGCGGCGGGTTTCTGATCGTGCCGGGCCTGATGGCCTCGACCGGCATGCCGATCCTCAACGCGGTCGGCACCTCGCTGGTCGCGGTGGCCTGCTTCGGCTTCAGCACCAGCGTCAGCTATGCGCTGTCGGGCATGGTGGACTGGCCGCTGGCCGGGCTGTTCGTCGCGGGCGGTGTGGCGGGCAGCCTGGGCGGCACGCGGGCGGCCCGCCACCTGGCGGCGTCGCGCGGCCTGCTGACCCGGATCTTCGCCTGCATCATCTTCGTCGTGGCGGCCTATATGGTGTGGCGCGGCATCGCCGCGCCGGCCTAGGCGAATTTGGCCTACGCATTTCGCGGACGGAACACTAAGCTCGGAACGAATCGTCCCGTACCGAGGTGGATAGCTTATGACGACCGCGCCTTCCCGTGTTCCCACTCTGCCGGTTCACCGGTTTTTCGTCGATCGCTGGTCGCCGCGCGCCTATGACGGATCGGCGATGACCGAGGAGACGCTGCTGTCCTTCCTCGAAGCCGGGCGCTGGGCGGCCTCGGCCTATAATTCGCAGACCTGGCGCTTCGTCTACGCGCTGCGTGGTGGGCCGGACGGGGGCGCCGCGTGGGAACGGTTCGTCAGCTATCTGGTGCCGTTCAACCAGTCCTGGGCCGGCTCGGCCTCGGCGCTGGTCTTCGTGCTGTCGGCCACCACCATGGTGCCGCCGGGCAAGACCGATCCGGTGCCCGCGCCCACCCATGCCTTCGATGCCGGTGCCGCCGCCGCGCAGATCATGCTGCAGGCCACCGCGTCGGGCTGGGCCGCCCACGCGATGAGCGGCATCGACCATGACGCGATCCGCGCCGGGCTGGGCGTGCCCCAGGACCATGCGATTCATGCCGCGATCGCCATCGGCCGCCAGGCCCCGGCCGACACCCTGCCCGAGGGCCTGCGCGCCCGCGAAAATCCCTCGGACCGGCTGCCCCTGTCGCAGATCGCGTTTGCCGGCCATTTCGGCGGGGTCCGTTCGTAAACGTCCTTCGACGGGAATCAGCAACCGCCCGGCACGGGTCCGCGCACGCCGATACGCACGGACCCATGTCGGGCCGCGGTTGAATTGTTTCGACATCAAATTGAAATCAGGGGATTCATGAAGCGGCTGGGCTGGGTGAGGGGCGGGCTGTGCGCCCTGGTGGCGGCGGGCGCGCCGGTCGAGCCGCTGATGGCGCAGGATGGCGCGCAAGATGGCGCGCAGAGCGGGGCGCCAACGGCGGCGCAGCGGGCCGATGCGCTGCTGCGGCACATGTCGCTGCAGGACCAGTTGGCCCTGGTGTTCAGCCGCGACGGCGGCGGGTTCGGGGCGCATGCCATCCCGCGGGGCGCGCTGGGGTCGGCGGCCTTCCTGCTGCCGCCCGCCCATCTCGGCCTGCCGGCATTGGAGGAAACCGATGCCGGGCTGGGGGTGGGCGATCCGCGCCATGTGCGGCCCAACGGCCCGGCGGTCTCGCTGCCGTCCGGGCTGGCTACCGCCGGCACGTGGGATGTCGCCATGGCGCGCGCGGGCGGCGCGATGATCGGCGCCGAGGCGTGGCGCAACGGCTTCAACGTGCTGCTGGCCGGCGGCGCGGACCTGACGCGCGATCCGCGCAACGGGCGCAATTTCGAATATGCCGGCGAGGACCCGCTGCTGACCGGGCGGATCGTGGGCCAGACCATCGCGGGGATCCAGTCCCGGCACGTCATCTCCACGCTCAAGCATTTCGCGATGAACGACCTGGAAACATCGCGCATGACGCTCAGCGCGAACATCGCCCCGGCGGCGATGCGTGAGAGCGACCTGCTGGGATTCGAGATCGCGATCGAGACGGGACATCCGGGCGCGGTGATGTGTTCCTACAACCGGGTCAACGACCTCTTCGCCTGCGAGAACGCCTATCTGCTGACGAAAACCCTCAAGCAGGACTGGCATTATCCCGGATTCGTCATGTCGGACTGGGGCGCGGACCATACCACCGTCCGGGCCGCGCTGGCGGGGCTGGACCAGGAATCCTCGGGCGATACGATCGATGCGCGCCCGTTCTTCGGCCCGATGCTTGCCCAGGCGGTGCAGGCGGGTGCGGTGCCGCGCGCGCGGATCGCCGACATGGCGCGGCGGGTGCTGTATGCGGTCTATGATGTCGGGCTGCCCGAACATCCGCCGGTCATCACCCCGATCGACGCGGCGGCCGACACGGCGATCGCCGAGCAGGACGAGGAAGAGGGCGCCGTCCTGCTGCGCAACCGGGGCATCCTGCCGTTGCGGCGCGACGCGCATGTGCTGGTGATCGGCGGCCATGCCGATGCGGGCGTCATCTCGGGCGGCGGTTCGGCGCAGGTCGTGCCCATCGGCGGCAACGCGGTGCCGGCCGACGACAAGGCGCTGCCCTGGCCCGGGGCGCCGGTCTATTTCCCCTCCGCGCCGCTGCGGGCGATGCAGGCGCTGGCCGGCGAGAAGCTGGCCTATGACCCGGGCACCGATCCGGCCCGCGCGGCACAGGCGGCGCGGCAGGCCGACGCGGTGGTGATCTTCGCCACGAAATGGTCGGTGGAATCGATCGATTCCCCCGACCTGTCGCTGTCGGACGGGCAGGACGCGCTGATTGCCGCGGTGGCGCGGGCCAATCCGCATGTCGTGGTGGTGCTGGAAACCGGCAATCCGGTGCTGATGCCCTGGCTGGAGTCGGTGCAGGCCGTGATGCAGGCCTGGTATCCCGGTTCGGGCGGCGGCCAGGCGATCGCGCGGCTGCTCTACGGCGCGGCGGCCCCGTCGGGCCACCTGCCGATGACCTTCCCCCGCGCGGCAGCGCAATTGCCGCGCCCGGACATCGCGGGGGTGCGGGCCAATACCGTGTTCGACGTCCAGTTCCACACCGACCAGGAAGTCATGTACGACGAGGGCAGCGAGGTCGGCTATCGCTGGTTCGACGCGCGCCGCCGGCAGCCGCTCTTTCCGTTCGGGTTCGGCCTGACCTACACGGATTTCCGCATGGGCGATCTGACGCTGGCGGCATCGGGCCACGATGTCGTCGCCCGGTTCACCGTGCGCAATGTCGGGCCCCGTGACGGGGTCGCCGTGCCGCAGCTCTATGTCACGCTGCCCGATGGCGGCGGACGCCGGCTGGCGGGCTGGCAGCGCCTGACGCTGGCCAGGGGCGAATCCCAACAGGTGGCGGTCACGCTCGAGCCCCGCGTCCTGGCCCGCTTCGACGACGCGGCGGATCGCTGGCGGGTGCCGGCCGGGCGGTTCCAGGTCCGTCTCGCCACCGACGCGGCGGACCAGGGCACGGTGCGGGAAATCGCCCTGGCCGGCTGGACGATGGCGCCGTAGGGCCGGCGCCGCCGGCTATTCGTCGTCCGGCCAGAGGATCGCCTGGGCCACCACGACATTCTCGCCGTTGAAGGTGGCGGCGGGCGATCCATAGAGCCTGTAGCCCAGCTCGATCGCTTCGGAAACGCGGCGGCAGAAGGCGGCATCGTCCTTGCCGGTCAACAGCCGATAGCGCGGCATGCCGTCGGGCGGGGTGTGGGGCATCGGGGCTCTCCTGTCCTTGCGCGCGCCGGTGGTGCGTTTCGGATCGGCGCGCGATGGGCCATAGTGCAGAAAAACCGGGCCGGCGGAACCGCGCTTGCCCCCAAGGAAACATGAAAACAGGGAACAGAAAACAGGAGATGTCCATGCGCCCGCTGTCCATTCCCACGCCGGATGGCGTGATCGATGCCCTGGTCTTCGTCCCGGACGGCGCCGGGCCGCATCCGGCCGTGCTGCTGTTCAGCGATATCGGCGGGCTGCGTCCCAGCTATCACGACAAGGCGCAGCGGATCGCCGATGGCGGCTATGCCGTGCTGATGCCCAACATCTATTACCGCAGCGCCGCCGGCCAGGTCGTGCCCGCCGGCCGATCTTTCCGCGATCCGGACATGCGCAATATGCTGCTGGGCTATGCCGCCCATCTGACGCCGCCGGCGCAGGCGCGCGATTTTGCGGCCCTGCTGGCCGCGATCGCGGCCGATCCGGCCTTCGCCGACGGGGCGATCGGCACGGTCGGCTATTGCATGACCGGCGCCTTCGCGCTGCGCCTGGCCGCGCTGCATCCCGACCGGGTCGGGGCCGCCGCCGCGTTCCATGCCGCGCGCCTGGCCGATGGGAACGACCCCGACAGCGTCGTCCATGCGGTCGGCGGCATCGCGGCACGGGTCTATCTGGGCCACGCGGACCGCGACGCGCTGATGCCGCCCGAGCAGATCGCGGCCATGGACCGCGCCCTGGCCGAGGCCGGCGTGCATTTCACCACCGAACTCTACAAGGGCGCGCTGCACGGCTTCACCGCGACCGACGCCCCGGTTTATAACCCCGCGGCGGACGCGCTGCATTTCAAGCGCCTCTTTACCCTGCTGGACGAAACGTTGGGGGATGGTTCTGTTCTTTTTTGAAAAAAAGAACCAAAAAACTTCCGGACGTTCAGGAATTACGTGCCGGCCACACGCAAAGTCCCTAAACGAATAAAAGTCTTTTTGCTTCTTTTTCTTCAGAAAAAGAAGGTTCTTTTTGCCACTGGAGTGATGTTTTGCCGATCTCGCACCGCATGACCGCCGCGCTGTTGCCCGCCCTGATCCTCTCCCAACCTGCCCTTGCCCAGACCCCCCAGGCCCAGACCCCTTGGGCGCCGATCGACCCGGCGCGGATGTCGGCGGCGATGCGCACCCTGGCGTCGGATTCCTTCGCGGGACGGGCGCCGGCGACGGCGGGCGAGGCAAAGACGGTGGCGTGGCTGATCGCGCAATATCGTGCGATCGGGCTGGAGCCGGGGGGCGAGCATGGCGGCTGGACGCAGGTGGTGCCGCTGGTGCGCACCCGCATCGGCACTCCCGCGCGGCTGGATGTCACGATCGGCGGTGCGGCGACGCCTCTGGCGCCGGGGAAGGACATCTATCTTTCGACCCTGGTTCCGGATGCACGGATCCGGATCGACGGCGCGCCGCTGGTCTTCGTCGGGTACGGCGTGCACGCGCCCGAACGCGGGTGGGACGATTACAAGGGCGTGGACCTGAAGGGCAAGGTCGCGGTCTTCCTGGTCAATGATCCGGATTTCGACGCGCGGCCGGGCGAACCCGTCGCCGGCCGGTTCGGCGGCAGGACGATGACCTATTACGGGCGCTGGACCTATAAATATGAGGAAGCGGCCCGACGCGGGGCGATCGCGGCGCTGATCGTGCATGACACGCCGGGCGCGTCCTATCCGTGGACGACGGTGATCGCGCCGGGCGGCGAGGCGTTCGACATCGCGCGCACCGGCACGGCCGACCGGCCGGTGCCCTTGCAGGGCTGGCTGCAGGGCGACGCGGCGGCGCGGCTGTTCGCCCGCGCGGGGCTGGACCTGGCGGCGCTGCGGGTGCGGGCGCGCGATCCGGCGTTCCGGCCGGTGACGCTGCCGGGGGCGGCGTTCACGGCCGATATTCCGGTCTCGGTCGCGCATCTGCAAAGCCGCAACGTCATCGGCAAATTGACGGGCACGCGCCATCCCGACGAGACGGTGATGTTCGGCGCGCATTGGGATGCGTTCGGCACGGGGGTGGACGCGCAGGGCCGTCCCGTGATCCGGCGGGGGGCGATCGACGACGGGTCCGGGATCGCCGCGATCCTGGAAATCGCCCGCGCCTTCAAGGCGGGGCCGCGGCCCGAACGGACGGTGATGTTCGCGGCCTGGACGGCCGAGGAACGCGGCCTGCTGGGATCGAGCTGGTATGCGGCGCACCCGCTGGCGCCCCTGGCCAGGACGGCGGCGAATTTCACCATCGACGTGCTGCAGATGGCCGGGCCGTCGCGCAATGTCTTCGTGATCGGGGCGGGGCAGGACAGCGTGCAGGACGATTTCGCCACGGCGGCCCGCGCGCAGGGGCGCGTCGCGCAGCCCGAGGCGAAGCCCGAGCGCGGGGCGTTCTACCGGGCCGATCACCTGCCGTTCGCCCGGGCCGGGGTGCCGGTGCTGGCGGTGATGGACATGGCCGGGTTCCCCGACCTGCAAACCGGCGGCACCGCGGCCGGCGCGGCATGGCTGAAGGCCTATATGGAATGCTACCACCAGGCCTGCGACGCGTGGAGCCCGGCGCTGGACACGCGCGGCGCGGCGGAAGACGCGGCCCTGGTCTATCGGGTGGGCCGCGACCTGGCCTTCTCCCACGCCTGGCCGCATTGGAAGGCCGGGTCGGAATTCGCGGCAATTCGCGCGGCCAGCGCCGCCGAGCGCGGCGGAAACTGAACGGGCGTCCGCACGGAGCGGGTCAGGGCCGTTCGGGCGCGAGAAGCCCGGCGGCCCTGACCGACGCGACGTTGTTGCGAGAGATCGGGGCCTCGACGCCGGTTTTCAGGCGCAGGCGGAGATTGCGGCCGTCCCGGACCGTGCCCGTCACGGCGTGATGGCAGACCCACCATGACCGGTGCGTCTGCATGCCAAGCGAGGACGGCAGTTCCGCAACGGCCTGACGAAGAGGGAGCAGCACCAGGGCCGACCCGTTCGCGGTATGCACCCGGACGTAATGATCCTCCATTTGCAGCGCGACCAGGTCTCGGCCGAGATCGGGAGGCAGGCGCTGCCAGAAGGCCGGCGCGATGGCGCATCGTGACTTCGGCCCGGCGGTCGCGTCCGGTACCGGCGCGGGTCGTGGGGCAGAAACCGTGCCCGGCCTGGTGCCGGCCAGGTAGCCGAGCGCCAGCGGCAGGGAGATGACCAGAGTTTGGCCGTACCACCCCAGCAGGCCGATCCGCGCGACGGACTGGGGCCAGAGACGTGCCGCGATGACGTGGCATCCCAGGGAAAGCGGAATCGCCGCCAGCAGGAGGGACGGTCCGAACGTGCCCCACGGCGGGAAGCCTCGGCGGCGGCCGAGGCCGATCGCGGGGCGGACCGTCAGGCCCAGCAGCAGGGCGCCGTAGAGCGTGGTTCCGACCCAATAGGCCAGCACGCCAAGATGCGACGTGTTCCGGTAGCTGCCGAACGGGCCGGTCAGTCCGAGAAACGTTCCGGCGGCGAGGGACAGGAGCAGTTCGCGCGACCAGTCGCGCGCGCTGCCGAATAAGGGCGGCATCTCCGGCAATTCCAGTGCGTAAGACATCTCGGCGCTCCTGGTCCCCATCGGCCCGGACGTCCGTTCGCGTGCCCGTTCGCCTCTTCGCGAAGCAAGGCTGGCACAATTCGCGCCTGCCTGCCAACCGGGAGGGAAACGGGGGATCGCCATGCGTCGCATCTTGGGTCACATCTTGGTTTGTCTGCTTCTTTCGGGCGGCATGGGTCTGGGGGCGGCGATCTGGACTCCGCTTTGGGCGCGTGCGGTCGGTTTTGCCGTCTTGCAGGTGCCCAGCCGGGATGGCCCGGCGATCCCAGTGGCGGTCTGGTACCCGTCCGACGGCCGGCCGCGTCCCACGTCGGTCGGCCTGTTTCGGCAGTCGGTCGTTGCCGGCGGCCGTCCGGTCGGCCGTGATCTGCCGCTGGTCACGATCTCGCATGGCACCGGGGGCAATTTCGCAGGGCACTCCGACACCGCGCTGGCGCTGGCCCAGGCCGGGTTCGTCGTCGCCGCGCCGACTTACCTCGGCGATAATGTCCGCGATCAGAGCCGTGTGCTCGATCCCGCCTGGCGGGTGCGCCAACTGGAAATCGTGACCGACTATATGATCACAGCATGGTATCCCGGCACGGTGGATCCGGGCCGTATCGGCGCGTTCGGGTTTTCGGCCGGCGGATTGACGGCGCTGATTGCTGCCGGGGGAACGCCCGATCTGCGGCGTGTCGCGCCGCATTGCCGGGCGCACCCGGCGTTCTTCGTCTGTCGATTGGTCCAGGATCACCACGCCCCGCCCGGGCAGGCGGCGTTTCCCTGGGATCGCCGTATCCGTGCGATCGTCGTCGCGGCGCCGGCGCTGGGATTTGCCTTCACGCCCGAGGGGCTGCGACGCGTGACAATGCCGGTCCAGCTATGGCAGGCCAATGACGACCGGGTCCTGCCACCGGATTATTACGCCGCGGCGGTCAGGCGGGCGCTGCCGCGTCCGCCGGAATTTCACGCCGTCGCCAATGCCGGGCATTTCGATTTCCTGGCGCCGTGTTCGGCGTCTCTGGCGCGGATCGTGCCGTCCATCTGTGCCAGCGCGCCGGACTTTGACCGGGTCGCATTTCATCATGCGTTCAACGCGGCCGTCACGGCGTTCTTCGTCGATCATCTGGGGTCACGGCGCTGAAGCGCTTCCCGGCCGGGGCCGATGGCGCAGGGCCTCGACCAGCAGGGCGAAGGCGGCCGGGGGCTGGCGGCGGCTGGGATAATAGAGGTGATAGCCGGCGAACGGGGGGCACCACTCCGCCAGAAGACGGACGAGCCGGCCGCTGTCGAGATGGGGCCGGACCTGCTGTTCGGTCAGGTAGGCCAGGCCGAAGCCGTCGATCGCGGCATCGAGGATGCGGGTCGAGGTGTTGAAGACCAGCCGCCCCGCGACCCGCACGCGGAATGCGCGGCCGTCCCGCTCGAACTCCCAGGCATAAAGGCCGCCATGGGTGGGCAGGCGCAGGTTGATGCACTCATGCGCCGCCAGGTCCTGCGGCCTGTCCGGCGGCGGCCTGCGGGCGAGATAGGATGGCGCCCCCACCACCGCCATGCGCATGTCGGGCCCGATCGGCACGGCGATCATGCCCCTGGCGACGGTGTCGCCGGGGCGGACCCCGGCATCGTATCCCTCCGCCACGATGTCGGTCAGGCCGTACTCGACGGCGATCTCGACCCTGATGTCGGGATAGCGGGGCAGGAACTGCCGCAGCGCCGGCCACAGCACCGCGCCGGCGGCGTTTTCGGTGGCGGTGATGCGGATGGTGCCGGCCGGCCGCTCGCGCAGCGCGCCGAGCGCCGCCAGTTCGGCGTCGATCTCCGCAAGGCGCGGCTCCAGGGTCCGGAGCAGGCGCTGCCCGGCCTCGGTCGGGGCGACGCGGCGGGTCGTGCGCGTCAGCAGCCGGACGCCGAGGCGGGCTTCGAGGGCGCGGATCGTCTGGCTGAGCGCCGAGGGCGACACGCCGCGCAGCGCCGCCGCGCGGGTGAAGCTGCGTTCCTGCGCCACGGTGACGAAGGCCGCCAGGTCGTGAAGATTGTCCCGGTTCATTATGAAGTTTTACTCACAGGTCCATACGGAGAACAGCGTCTAATCACTGCGGGGGCGCGTGCTAATTTTTCCGGGTGCGACGGCGCGGCCCATGATGGCGGCGTGTCCGGACGCCCATGGAGGAGACACGTCATGGAGATCAGGCGAAGCGGTTCGCAGCCCTCCGGGACAGGGCCCGAGGCGTATTTCACCGGCACGGTGCGGATCGACCCGCTCTTCTCCCCGCCCGATCCGGCCCGCGTGACCGGCGCCCTGGTCACGTTCGAACCGGGGGCGCGGACGGCGTGGCATACCCATCCGCTGGGGCAGACCCTGATCGTGACGTCCGGCTTCGGATGGGCGCAGCGCGAGGGCGGCCCGGTCGAGGAGATTCGTCCGGGCGACGTCGTGTGGTTCGCGCCGGGCGAGAAGCACTGGCATGGGGCCTCGCCCGCCACGGCGATGAGCCATATCGCGATCCAGGAGAAATTCGACGGCTCGCCCGTGGACTGGATGGAAAAGGTAAGCGACGATCAGTACCGGACATAAGCCACGGAAGATGAACCATGCCGCATGTCATCGTGAAGCTGTACGCCGGCAAGTCCGAGGAACAGAAGGCGCGGCTGGCCGAGGAGATCACGCGGGCGGTGATGGCCGCCGTCGGCAGCAAGGAAGCGGCGGTTTCGGTCGGCATCGAGGACGTCGCGCCGGCGGACTGGGTCGAGACGGTCTATAAGCCCGATATCCTGGGTAAGCCCGGCACGCTGTACAAGAAGCCCGGCTACGACCCCACGGGCGGCTGAGGAAATCCCGCGCTTTCCGTCTCGCCCAGGATGGAACGGAGCGTGCTCCAGAGTTTCGGATGTTCGACCATGCTGACCGTGAAGCGCAGCATGGTCGAAGGCGCCTGGGTGGGCGAGAACAGCGCGCCCGGCGCCAGCAGGATGTCGTGATCGGCGGCCAGGCGCGTCACGGTTTCGGAATCGCGATGGCAGTCGGCCCAGACGAACATGCCGGCATGGGGCGGATGCGCAATGGTCAGGCCGCATTGGACCAGGGCGTCGATGCAATGATGGCGGGCCTGGTCCACCCGCTGGCGCAGGCGGGCCAGGTGGCGGGCGTAATGGCCCTCATGCAGCAGGCGATGCACCACCTGCTCGCCCAGGGATGGGCAGGTCAGCCCGGCCAGCAGCTTCAGTTCCGTCAGGCGGTCGATCAGCTCGGGCCGGGCCGCCAGCACCCCGACCCGCAGGCCGGCGGCCAGTGTCTTGGCATAGCCGCCGACCAGGATGACGCGCTGCAGCCGGTCCAGGGCCGCCAGGCGGATCGGCTGCCCGGGATGGAAATCGGCATAGGTGTCGTCCTCGACGATCAGGAAATCATGCCGCTCGGCCAGGCGCAGCAGGTCATGGGCGGCCGCCGCGCCCAGCGTGTGGCCGGTGGGGTTGTGCACCGCGCTGTTGATCAGGAAGAGTTTCGGCCGGCAGGCGGCGGCCAGCCGCTCCAGCGCCGCCAGGTCCGGCCCGTCCGGCCCGCGCGGCACGCCGACGATCCGCGTGCCATAGGCGGCCAGCCGCCCGAACAGCAGGAACCAGCCCGGATCCTCGACCATCACGGTATCGCCCGGCTGCACCAGCAGGCGCAGGATCAAATCCAGCCCCTGGGTCACGCCCGCAATGGTCATCAGGTTCCGGTCGGCATGGGCGGCGATCCCCTGCGCCTGCAGGCGAGAGGCCAGTTGCGTCCGCAACGGCGCGTGGCCGCGCGGATGGCCGTAATCCAGCATTGCGTCGCCCGCATTGCGCGCCACCGCGCGGATGGTGGCATTGACCAGCGCCCCGTCCAGCCAGCCGGCGGGCAGCAGCCCCGCCGCCGCCGGAATCTCGGCCGGCCGGTCGCTGAACATGCCGCGCAGCAGCCAGGCCACATCCAGCCGGGCTGCCGGCGGGATGGCGGGCGCGGCCGGCGGGGCCGGCACGGCATCGGCGATCGGCGGCACGCCGGCCCGCGCCCGCACGAAATAGCCCGATCCGTGCCGGGGTTCGACCAGGCCGCGCGCCACCAGCCGGTCATAGGCCTCGAGGACGGTGAAGCGGCTGACACAGGCGCTTTCGGCCATGCGCCGCACCGAGGGCAGGCGGCTGCCGGGGCGCAGCGCATGCCCGGCGATCCGCCCGGCCAGTTCGTCTTCCAACTGGGCCACCAGCGTCCGGTCGCCGCCGCGCACCGGCTGCCAGCGCGGAAAGGCGGCCAGGGACGGGATGGCCGGGGAGAGGGTGGCCAGGGAAGGGGTGGTCGCAACTGGCATGGTCCGGCCTCCGGAACAGTTTGAAGGAATATGTATCAACTGTACCGGTTCTGTTCCGGTCCTATGGTCAATACTGGTGCCGGACGCCCGTCCGCAACCGGAGATTTTGCAATGTCCGCCTTCTGGCATGATTTCGGCGCATTGTTCGCCTTCGCCCTGGTGGCCTCGATCACGCCGGGGCCGAACAACACGATGCTGGCCGCATCGGGGCTGAATCACGGCTTCCGCCGCACCCTGCCGCATATGCTGGGGGTCGCGGTCGGCTTCGTGGTCATGGTGGGGCTGGTCGGGATCGGGCTCGGCAGCGTCTTCGACCGGCTGCCGGTGCTGTACCAGGCGCTGAAATATGTCAGCGCGGCCTATCTGCTGTGGCTGGCGTGGAAGATCGCGACCGCCGCTGGCGGCGGGGGCGCGGCGGGGGCCGGCCGGCCGATCGGCTTTTTCCAGGCGGCCGGATTCCAGTGGGTCAATCCCAAGGCGTGGATCATCGCCATCGGCGTGGTGTCGGCCTATACGCCGCGCGAGGATTTCCTGGTCAATCTGGCGATCGCCAGCGCGATCTGCGGCGTGGTGACGGTGCCCGCCGTCAGCCTGTGGGCCGGGTTCGGCTCGGCCATGCGGCGCTTCCTGTCCCGTCCGGCGGTGCTGCGCGGCTTCAACCTGGCCATGGCGCTGCTGCTGGTCGCCTCGCTCTATCCCCTGGTGCAGGAGGCCGTGCGATGAAGACGATCGGCTTGCTGGGCGGGCTGAGCTGGGAAAGCAGCGCGGTCTATTACCGGTTGATCAACCAGGGTGTGCAGCAGCGCCTGGGCGGGGTGCATTCGGCGCGGTGCCTGCTCTGGTCGTTCGATTTCGCCGAGATCGAGCACCTGCAGCGCGCCGGACGATGGGCGGACGCCACCGCGCTGATGATCGACGCGGCCCGGCGGCTGGAGGCGGGCGGTGCCGATATCGTACTGATCTGCACCAACACCATGCATCGCATGGCCGATGAGGTGCAGGCGGCGCTGGCGGTTCCCCTGCTGCACATCGCCGACCCGGTGGCCGCAAGGCTCCGTGCCGACGGCCGGCGGCGCGTTGCGCTGCTGGGGACGCTGTTCACGATGGAGCAGGATTTCTATCGCGGGCGGCTGGCCCGGATGCATGGGCTGGAGGTGCTGACCCCCGATGCGGCAGATCGCCAGGCGCTGCATCGCATCATCTATGACGAACTGGTCCGGGGGACCATCCTGCCGGAATCGCGGCAGGCGGTATGCGCCATCATCCGGCGACTGGCGGATCAGGGGGCGGAGGCGGTCATCCTGGGCTGCACCGAAATCATGCTGCTGGTCGGCCCGGACGACAGCGCGCTGCCGCTCTACGACACCACCGCGCTGCATGCCGAAGCGGCGGTAAGGCTCAGCCTGGAATAGAAGGCGCGCCGCACTCGAGCGCGGCCCGCACGGGCCAAAGATCAGAACGGGCCAAAGACCGGAAACAGCCGGTCAGGACCAGGAAGAATTGCCGCGGTGCGACGGAATAGCCGGTATATTGCCCGGACGCGCCGGTGGCCAGGATCGTGTCCCACCCGCGCCGCCCGCGTTTATCGCCACCCGCCGCCCAGCGCCTTGACCAGCGCGACATAGGCGGCCAGGCGGCGCGTGGCGATGTCGACTTCGGACAGCCGGTCGGACAATTCGATATTGCGCGCCACGATCACGCTATAATCATTCGCCAGGCCGCCGGTGCCCAGTTGCCCGGCGCGGTGCGTGGCGTCGGCGGCGGCCAGGACGGCTTCGTGCTGGCTGACGGATTCCTCGGCCAAATGGCGCAGGGCGGCCAGGGCGTCCTCGACGTCGCGCCACGCATCCAGCACGGTCTGGCGGTACCGGGCCACGGTTTCGTCATGGGCCGCGCCGGCATGGGCGTTCAATGCGGCGCGCCGGCCCCCGTCGAACAGGTTCAGCACGGCCTGCGGGCCGAACGACCAGGCCTGGGCCGGCGCGCTCAGCAGGTGGTTGGGCATGGCGGCCTGCACGCCCATCAGCGCGTCGAAGGTCAGGGCGGGGAAATAGGCGGCGCGGGCGACGCCGATCTCGGCATTGGCCGCCACCACGCGCCGTTCGGCCGCCGCGATGTCGGGGCGGCGCTGCAGCAGGGTGGCCGGCAGGCCGGGCGCGATGCCGGGCGGATCGGCGGGCAGCGGGCGGGGCGGCAGGCTGAAGACGGCGGGCGGCTGGCCGGTCAGGACGGCGATGGCATGTTCCAGGGTCGCGCGCTTCAGCCGGTTGTCGGTCTGCTGGGTGATGACGGATTGCAGTTGCGCCTGCGCCGCCGAAAGATCGGGCTGCGCGATATAGCCGACGTCGAATTGCGCCTGGGTCAGGTCCAGCGCATGGCGGTCGTTGCGGACGGTGCGGTCCAGCACGTCCTGCTGCGCGTCATAGCCGCGCAGTAGGATATAGTCGGTGGCAAGTTCGGCATGCAGGCTCAGCGCCACGCTGGCCAGGTCGCCCGCGCTGGCCGCGGCCCGGGCCCGGCCGGCCCTGGCCTGGTTGCGCACGCGGCCCCAGACATCGACCTCGTACTGCAGGTCCAGCCCCAGGCTGTAGTTGTTGAAGGTGCGGTTGCGAAAGACGTTGGCGACCGCGCCGGATAACCCGTTGCGGCTCCACGCGCCGTTGAGATCCAGGGTGGGATAGTAATCGGCCTGGGCGGTCCGCGCGTCGGCGCGGGCCTCGTCGAACTGGGCCACGGCGATCCGCAGATCCTGGTTGGCGGCGGTGACGGCGTCTTCCAGCCGGTCCAGGTCCGGGTCGCGGAACATGCGCCACCAGGCGCCTTTCGGCGCCGCGTCCTGCGGCGTGGCCTGTATCCAGCCGGCCTGTTCCTTGAAGGCGGCCGGAACGGGCATGGCGGCCGGAGCGTAACGGGGGGCCAGGTCGCAGCCGGCCAGCAGGACCGGCATGGCCAGCAGGGCCGGCATCAGCCGGATCGCGGCGCGGGCGGCGGGCGCATGGGTCATTGCGGGGCGCCGGTCCGCACGGGCTGGCCGTCGGTCAGGGCGGCGGGCGGGTTCAGCACCACCTGGTCGCCGGGGGCGATGCCGGTCAGGATCTCGACGCTGGTGCCGAAATCGCGGCCCATCGTCACCGCATGCAGCCGGGCCCGGCCGTCGGGCGCCAGGGTGGCGACGCGCAGCCCCTCGGCCCGGAACAGCAGGGCGTTCGCCGGGATGCGCACGCCCCGGTCGGGGACCGGCAGAACCAGCCGCACCTGGGCATAGCCGCCGGGCAGCAATTCGCCCCGGGGATTGTCGGCGCGCAACTGCGCCAGCAGGGTGCGCGGACCCGGTTGCAGCGCGTTCGCCGTGCGGGTCAGGGTGGCGGCGAAGACGCGGCCCGGATATTCGGGCAGGCGCAGCTCGGCCGCCAGGCCGGGCCGGATCGCGGGGGCATAGGCCTGCGGCACCTGGACATAGACGCGCAGCCAACTGATGTCCGCCACCCGGAACAGTTCCGGCCCGCCGCCGCTGCCCGCGTCGATCAGGCTGCCATTGTCGGTTTCGCGCGCCGTGACGATGCCGTCATAGGGCGCCAGCACTTTTTCGAACCGCACCAATTGCTCCAGGCGCCGCACATTGGCCTGGTTCGACGCCACGGCGGCGGCGCGGGCGGCGGCGTCGCTGGCGGCCTGGTCGTTCTGCTGGGCTGAGACCGAACGCGTCGGCAGCAGGGCGCGCACCCGCCGCGCGGTGGCCTGGGCGAGCATGTCGCTGGCGCGCGCCGTCATCAGGTCGGCCTGGGCCTGGCGCAGTTCCTGGTCGATTTCGGGGGATTCGATCTCGGCCAGCACCTGGCCCGCGGTCACGCGGGTGCCGATATCGGTATACCAGCGCTTCACATAGCCGCTGGTGCGGGCATAGATCGGCGTGTCGTAGGCGGCGCTCAGCGTACCGGGCAGGCTGACCGCCTCGAACCCCGGGCCGGCCTGCGCACGCATCACGGCGACGAAGGGCTCGGCCGCCGCGTCGGTCGCGCGCCGCAGCGCCTGTTCGGCGCGGATGCGCGAGACGATTCCCCACAGGGCGGCGCAGGCCGCCAGCAGAAGCAGCAGCGCCAGCCACAGCCGCGCATGGCGCGCACGGGGGGCGGCCGGGCGGGCGGTCATGCCCGACCCGCCGGGGCGCCGGGCGGGGTACCGGGCGGGGTGCCTCGGCCATGCACCAGCGCGAACACCACGGGCACGAAGATCAGGGTCGCCACGGTGGCGAACAGCAGGCCGCCGATCACCGCACGGCCCAGCGGCGCATTCTGCTCGCCGCCTTCGCCCAGGCCCAGCGCCATCGGCACCATGCCGATCATCATCGCCAGCGCGGTCATCAGCACGGGGCGGAACCGGGTGAATCCGGCTTCGGTCGCGGCGCGGCGGGCGTCGGCGCCGGCCTGGCGCATCTGCTCGCGCGCGAAGCTGACCACCAGGATGCTGTTGGCGGTTGCGACGCCGATGCTCATGATCGCGCCGGTCAGGGCAGGGACGCTCAGCCGCGTATGGGTCAGGAACAGCATCCACACGATGCCGGCCAGCGCGGCCGGCAGGGCGGTGATGATGATGAACGCGTCGGTCCAGGACTGGAAATTGACGACGATCAGCAGATAGACCAGCAGGGTCGCGAAGCCCAGCCCGGCGAACAGCGCGGTGAAGGACTCCGTCATGGTTTCGACCTGTCCGCGCACGGCGACGCGCGACCCGCGGGGCAAAGCGGGGCGGGCACGGGCGACGATGCGGTCGATGTCGGCGGCTACCGCGCCCAGGTCGCGGTCCTGGGTGGTGGCGTAGATATCGACGGTCGGGGCCACGTTGTAGTGGGTCTCGACCGACGGGCCGACATTGCGGGTGATGGTGCCGACCGCGCCCAGAATCTGTTGCGGGCTTTGCCGGGCGCCGCCCGGCGCAGCCGGCGAGAGGGCGGTCAGCGGAATGTTGCGCAGCGCATCCAGCGAATCCAGTTGGTATTGCGGGGTCTGCGCCACCAGCGGATAGGACACGCCGTTGCCCGGATCCAGCCAGAAGCTGGGATTGATCTGAAAGGTGCCGGACAGCGCGGCCAGCAGCGCATTGGCCACGTCGCGCTGGGTCAGCCCGATATCGCGGGCGCGGCTGCGATCGACCTGCACGTCGAATTCCGGATTGTCGTAATCTTGCTGGATGCGCGCGTCGGCGATGCCGGGCACGCGCCGGATGGCGCGCAGCAGCCCCTGGGCATAGCGGTTGTCGGCCGCCAGGTTGAAGCCGCTGACCTGGACGTCGATCGGCGCGGGCGTGCCGAAATTCAGGATCTGGGTCACGATGTCGGCGGGCAGAAAGGCGAAGCCGACGCCCGGAAAGCGCGCCGGCAGCAGCAGGCGCAGCCGCCGCACGTAATCCGCCGTGGGGTCGTGCCCGTCCTTCAGCGTGATCAGGATATCGGCATCGGCGGCCGTGGTGGGGGCCGAGGTGCTATAGGTCATGTTGATGCCGCTGACCGGCAGGCCGATATTGTCGACCAGGCTGGCGATCGCGCGGGCGGGGATGACCGTGCGGACCGCGTCTTCGACCTGGTCGCACAGGCGGGCGGTTTCCTCGACGCGCAACCCGGCATGGGCGCGGACATGCAGCCGGATCTGCCCGCTATCGACCGAGGGGAAGAAATCGCGGCCCAGCCAGGGAAAAAGCAGCAGCAGCGACAGCACGACCCCGCCCAGGAACAGCGGCACGAAGGCGCGGCGGCGCGCCATGGCGGCCTCCAGCGCCGTGCGGTAGCGATCGCGCGCGCCGGTAAAGCCGCGTTCGAAGGCCCGTTGCAGGCGGACCAGCGGGTTGCGCGGCGCGGCATCGCCGTCCTGTCCGGCATGCCGGCGCAGCCAGTATTTCGCCAGGGTCGGCACCAGCGTGCGCGACAGCAGGTACGAGGCGAGCATGGCGAAACAGATCGCCTCGGCCAGCGGCACGAACAGAAAGCGCGCCACCCCGCCCAGGAAGAACATCGGCGCGAAGACGATGCAGATGCACAGCGTGGCGACGAAGGCCGGCACCGCGATTTCCTGCGCCCCGGCCAGGATGGCGGGTTCGACCTCGGCGCCCGCTTCCAGATGGGCGTTGATGTTTTCGATCGCGACCGTGGCGTCGTCGACCAGGATGCCGACCGCCAGCGCCAGGCCGCCCAGGGTCATGATGTTGATCGTCTGCCCCAGCGCATAGAGCGCGATCAGCGAGGACAGGATCGAAAGCGGGATGGAGATCGTGATGATCAGGGTGCTGCGCCAACTGCCCAGGAACAGCAGGATCATCAGCCCGGTCAGGGTGGCGGCGACCAGCGCCTCGCGCACCACGCCGTCGATCGCGGCGCGGACGAAGACCGACTGGTCGCCGATCGGGTCGATCCGCAGCGCGGGCGGCGAGGCGGCGCGCACCTGCGGCAGGCGGCCCTTGATCTGGCTGATGATGTCCAGCGTCGAGGCGTTGCCGGTCTTCTGGATCGTCATCAGGCTGGCATGCCGCCCGTCGACGCGCACGATATTGGTCTGCGGCGCCGAGCCGTCGCGCACATGCGCCACGTCGTGCAGCAATAGGATCGTGCCGCCGATCGCGGCGATCGGCAGGTCGTTCATCGCCTGCGCGGTCAGCGGGCTGCCGTTCAGCCGGACATTGTATTCGAATTCGCCGATCTTCTCGGTGCCGGCGGGAATGATCAGGTTCTGGGCGTTGATCGTGTCGACGATATCCTGGGCCGAGACGCCGCGCTCCTGCATCCGGGCCTGGTCCAGGTCGATCTGGATCTGCCGCTGCCGCCCGCCATAAGGATAGGGGATCGACGCGCCCGCCACGCCGGCCAACTGGGTGCGCACGAAATTATTGGCCAGGTCGAACAGCCCCTGCTCGGTGATGGTGGGGCTGGACAGCGCAAGCTGGATGATCGGCACGCTGGACGCGTTGTAGGACAGGATGAAGGGCGGCGTGATCCCCGGCGGCAATTGCTTCAGCCAGGCCTGCGACACGGCGGTCGCCTGGCTCATGGACAGGTCGACATTGGCCCCGCGGTGAAAGAACAGTTTCACGATCGCCATGCCGGTCAGGGACTGCGATTCGATATGGTCGATATCGTTCACCGCGACCAGGCAGGCGCGTTCGAAACCGCTGGTGATCCGCCCGCTCATGTCCTGGGGCGGCATGCCGCCATAGGTCCAGATGACGCTGATGACCGGGATGTCGATGGCGGGAAAGATGTCGGTCGCCATGCTCAGCACCGCCAGCGGCCCCAGAACGGCCAGCAGCAGCGCGAGCACGATAAAGGTATAGGGTCGGCTCAGCGCGATCCTGACGATCCACATCTATCCTGTTCCCGGGGCCGGGCCGCGGCCCCGGCGATGAAGACGAAGTCGGTCACCAGGCGAACGGTCACGAGGCGAACGGGTGCGGCGCGACCGAGGCGTGGCCCTCCTGCATGACGTAGGACTGCATCTCCCGGGCCAGCGATTCCGCTTCCTCCAGCCGTAGTTTGACGATGTCGCCGATACTGACCAGACCGACCAGCCGGCCCGCATCGTCCAGCACCGGCACGTGGCGGCTGTGGCGGTCGGTCATCTTGCGGGCCACCGACACGATGTCCTCGGACCGCGTGGCGGTCGGAACGTCGCGGGTCATGATGTCGGCGGCGGTCAGCCGGTCGATCGTGTCCGCGCGATGGGCCATGGCCTCGACGATCGACCGTTCCGAGACCAGGCCCGCGATACGGCCCTGCTCGTCCAGCACCGGCACGGCGCCGATCCGGCGGTGGGTCAGCAGGTTGGCGATCGCCGTGACGCTGTCCTGGGGGCGAACGGTGACGACGCTCGTGCCCTTGCTGTTCAGGATATGCAGGACGGGAATGGTCATGGGGTGTCTCCTCGATCCTTCAGCGCTTCATCGGTGACGCAAGTGCGGGGTGATGCAAGTGTGGGGTGAATAGACGGCTTCGGCCTGCCGATGATCGGACCGGTAATGACAGTGGGACGTGGTAACGATGGGTCGCGGTGCAAGGTTTCGGCACTGCGTTGCGCGTTCATAACGGCGTGAACGACCCATGAGACCCACGTTCCGTCCCGGCGACCGATGGCAGGACAGACGCGAGAATATCAGGAAAACATGTTGATGGTGCCGTTATTCATTCCACCCGATGACCGTAAGTCCGATCCATGACGTAGTCCACCGTTCGACTTTTCTTTCATATATTTCGCGTGTGATTTGTCTTTTATTGGGTCGCACGACTGAACCGAGCAAGTCAGAAAGTCCATAGGGGGCGCACAGTTCCAGCTCGGTACGTCCAGGACGCAGGCCGACAGTCGTCGCTGTGGTCGGGAAAGTCGCGATGGCTTCGCCTGCCGATGTGTAAGGCGAGATGGAATATCCGAATTTCGCTTCGTACCAATGATGTACCCTGGCCTGATTCTTTACGTCGATCCAAGCAGGCAAATCAGGGAATGCCGCGCGAATGCGTGCCGAGTGCAAGGCTTCCGCATCCTCGGAAAGATTGTCCGCGTCAAAATAGACAATGTCGACGTCATTTATGCCGTACGTCGGTGGAAAGCCGAAAGTTCGATTCCAGACCGTTTGAGCAATCGCTCCCCCGACAAGCCAGGCGTCGGGAAGAACAATTTGTTCCCATCTCTCGAGAATCGAGGACAAAAGAGGGCTCTCAAGGGCGATGGATCGCAATTGCGCCCGCTGGGCATCCGTCACGGTATTGTCAGCCATCGAGTCCCTGCCGGTTGGACCGTTCCCGATTGTCGCGGGGTGCGATGGGTGGGTATATCGCTCTTCGCAACCCGTCTCATCAATCCTGCCGGGATTCGGTCATGCGGGTGGCCTGCGACGGCAGGCCGGGTGCAACCCCTGCGCGCGGCTGTCGTTGTGGCAGGACAAACAATGGGGGCTGAAGAGTGGCACGCGGCACATTCGGAAAAATCGTCGCCGGCCTGGTGGCGGCGGGGCTGGTCGCCTATGGCGCGACGGTCGCGTTTCTGGACCATTTCGACCATCAGGGCGCGCCGCAGATCCCCCAGGGCAGCCTTTCGCTGCGCGACCCGGTGTCGATGAAGGCCTTCGCCGCGTTCCAGGAGGCACGGTGCGATTACTGTCACGTCGCCGGCACGAAGCTGCCTTTCTATTTCAGCCTGCCTTTCGCCAACCAGATCATGGCGCGCGACCTGACGCAGGGTCAGCGCCATTTCCAGTTCCGACCGGTGATCGCGGCATTCCAGGCGGGCAAGCCGCCCTCGGTCGAGCAGCTCTCGCGCATCGAGGAGGTCATCATCCAGAACCGGATGCCGCCCTGGGCCTATCTGGCCCTGCACTGGCACGCCTATCTGGATGCGCGCCAGCGGCGGGACATCCTGGCCTGGATCGCCGACCAGCGCCGGCGCTATTACGCCACCCCCGGCGTGGCGCCGCAATTCGCGGGCGAGGTGATCCAGCCCATTCCCCAATCCGTTCCGGTGGACTGGCAGAAGGCCGAACTGGGCCGCCAGCTCTTCTTCGACAAACGGCTGTCGGGTGACGGCACGCTGAACTGCGCAAGCTGCCATGGCTTGAATACCGGCGGGGTCGACCGGATGGTGACCGCGACCGGCATCAACGGCCAGAAGGGGCCGATCAATACGCCCAGCGTCTATAACGCCGTGTTCAACCTGGCGCAGTTCTGGAACGGCCGGGCCGCCGACCTGGCGGCGCAGGCGGCGGGCCCGGTGACCAATCCGGTCGAGATGGGGTCGCATGACTGGGCCACGGTCGCGGCGACCATCGCCGCCGTGCCGGAATACGCGACGGCGTTCGGAAGCCTGTACGGGCCGAACGCGGTGACCGAGAAGACCGTCACCAACGCGATCGCCGAATATGAAAAGACGCTGATCACCCCGGACAGCCGCTTCGACCTCTATCTGAAAGGCGACAGCCGGGCGCTCAGCGCGCAGGAATTGCGCGGCTATGCGCGCTTCAAGCAGATCGGCTGCTCGGGCTGCCACAGCGGCGTCGCGGTGGGCGGCGACGCGTTCGAGATCCTGGGCCTGGAAGGACCTTATTTCCAGGATCGCGACAAGCCGCTGACCCAGGCCGATCTGGGCCGGTTCGCGGTGACGCAGTCCCGAGCCGACCTGCAGCGCTTCAAGGTGCCCAATCTGCGCAACGTCGCGCTGACGCCGCCTTATTTCCATGACGGAAGTGCCGCGACCCTGGAACAGGCGATCCGCGTCATGGCGCGCTATCAGACGCCGGCCGGCTCTCTCTCCGACCAGGACGTGGCGGATATCGCCGCGTTCCTGCGCACATTGACCGGCAAGTTTCAGGGCATGGACCTGAAGGACGTGCCGGCCGAGCCGCCCTTGCGCCCGGCGGGATGATCCAGGCGGGCCAGCCGATCAAGCGGGCCCGGCCCGCCCGGCGCCGGCATTCCGCCGGCCCGCCTGGTCCAGCGCGTCGCGCACCGCATCGTCGTCCACCTGGTCGAAGACGCGGTAATGCGCGCCCACGGCCATGAACAGGTCCGGCCGGTGGGGGCAGACGATCTGGTCGCATTCCGGGGTCAGCTCGGCCAGGCTGTCGGGCGGGGCGACGGGAACGGCCAGGACCAGGCGGGCGGGGCGGCCCCCCAGCGTTCCCTGGCGCACGGCCTCCAGCGCCGCCTTCATGCTGGCGCCGGTGGCGATGCCGTCATCCACCACGATCACCACCCGTCCGCCGGCCGGCAGCGGTGGACGGCCGCGCAGATATTCCCGGCGCTGGCGCGCGATCTCGCGCAATTGCTCGGCCACGATCGCATCGACATAGGCCGCGTCGGCCCCCGCCGCGCGGGCGCGCGGCCAGTCGACCACCACATGGGGGCGCACGCCGTCGACCACCGCGCCGATGCCGTATTCCTCCTGGCCGGGGGCGCCGATCTTGCGCACGAACAGCAGGTCCAGGTCGGCCTCCAGCGCGCGGGCGATCTCCGCGCCCACCGGCACGCCGCCGCGCGGCAGCGCCAGCACCAGCGGCCGGGGCCGCGCCAGGGGGCGCAGGCGTTCGGCCAGGTCCCGCCCGGCTTCCGCACGATCCTGATAGATCCAGGCCATGTCGCGATCCGCCTCCTCCCACGGGCCGTGCGTCATCGGGCGCTCCCTCACAGGCCAAACGGCCAGGTTTCGTCCAGGCCGCTCGGGTGGCCGGGATGCGGCGCGCCGTTCTGCCCGGCAACCGGCAGGGCATGGTCCAGCGGGGTGACGGCTTTGGTCTTCTCGATCCAGACCCAGGCATCGAACTGGTCGGCCAGCATCGCCTCGAAATAATGGCTGTGCAGTTCGCTGTCGGGCCGGTAGATCACGCCGATCGCCCGCTCGCGCAGCGGGCCGCGCAGCAGGTCGCGCAGATGGCGGTCATCGCGCCAGTCGAACAGCGCGCGCGGCAGGCCGGCATGCAGAAAGGCATGTTCGTAACTGTCGGCGCGGGCCGGCCGGACGGTCATGACCTCCATCTCGGCATCCCAGTGATGGGCGGCGGCGACGGTGCCGCGATCGGTGCTGAAGCCGATCAGCGCGGCCTCGTCCCCATGGGCCATCCGGCAGAGTTCGCCGATATTGAACTGGCCTTCCCAGCCCATGGCGGTGGCGGCGGCATGGCCGACATGGGAATTATGCGCCCAGATCACCGCCTTGGCTTCCTCGCCCCGATGCGCCAGCAGCGCCTGGATGGTGCCGAACATGTGCCGGTCGCGCAAATTCCAGCTTTCCGCCCCCGCGCGATACATGATGCGGTAATATTGCTCGGCCGCGCGGACGATGCGCGCATTCTGCACCGCGTCGAACCAGGCCGCGCCGTCCAGCCGCACGTCATGCAGCCGCCGCGCCAGCAATTCGCGCAACTGCGCCACCACCGCGTCCTCGCTGCTGTCATGGCCGTGGCGCATCACCGCGTTGCCGTAGCGCGCCGGATCGTCCTGCCAGGGGGTCAGCCGCGCATAGCGCGCGCGGGCGGCCTTCGCGGCCTCGGGGTCCATCCGGTCCAGATAGGTCAGTACCGCATGGACGGACTCGCCAAGGCTGTAGATATCCAGACCATGGAACGAAACGCGCCTGTCATCGGGCTGCTCGGCGTTATGCTGGTGCAACCAGTGGACGAAGGACGCGATGTCGGTATTGCGCCACATCCAGCGCGGAAACCGCGCGAAGGCCGGGCCGCGCCAGGGCCGCGGCGCATGGTGGCGCACATAATCGTCGATGCGCGCGCCGTCGGGCCAATCGGCCTCGACCGCCACGATGGTAAAGCCGTGCCGTTCGATCAGCCGGCGGGTAATGGCGGCCCGCGCGCGATAGAATTCGGCGGTACCATGGGTGGATTCGCCCAGCAGAACGACCCGCGCATGGCCGAACCGATCGAAGGCGGCACCGAATTCCCCGGCCTGTTCCGGCCCGGGCAGGGGGCGTCCATAATGGCGCAGCGCCTCGATCAGCGCGGGCGCGATGGCGACGCCGTCGGGGCGGCCATGGGTCGGAACGGATGCGGCATGGTTCGTCATCGGCGCGTGCATCCTGTCATGCCCAAAATATCATGATCCCGAAATATCGTGCCCGGGTCGCCGCGCTGCTGCCCGCACGGCGGGGGAGCATCGCCTGATGTCGTATGCCGGGCTGCCGCATGCAGCACCCCGAAGCGGGAAAAACGCGCGAAAGACCGATAACATTCTCATGAGGCCGGGTCCGGTCGCCGCGTGGCGCCGTTAGCGATGACGGGTGGCGATCACGGTAGCGATGACGGGGCGGATGGCCCAGCGGGGGGAGTGCCGAACGGGTGACGCGCGTGGGATTCCGCCGCTTCGCCGCCGCGCTGGCGATGGTGCTGGTGCTGGCGTCGGGGGGCGGCGCGTGGTGGTGGCTGTCGCGTTCCCCACAACCCTTGTCGTGGCAGGGTTATGCCGATGCGGATTTCGTACGGATCGCCCCGACGCAGGCCGGCATGCTGACCGCGCTGCATGTCGCGCGGGGCGCGCATGTCGCGGCCGGGCAGCCTCTGTTCGACCAGGACGACGTGGCCGAACGCGCGGCCCGCGACCAGGCCGCCCGACAGTTCGAGGAAAGCAGCCGCCAACTGGCCAATCTGCAGAATGCGGCGCGCGAGACCGAAATCCTCCAGGCCCGGGCCAACCTGGCCGACGCCCGGGCGATAGCGGATCGCGCCGCCGCCGATCTGCGCCGGCTGAACGTCGCGGCGCCGGCGGGGGCCGCGACCCTGCAGGCCCGCGATGCGGCGCGCGCGGCCTATCTCTCGGCCCAGGCGCGGGTCGCGGGAATGCGCGCCGCGCTGGACCAGGCCCTGGCCCCCACCGGCCGCGACCAGCAGATCCGCGCCCAGGCGGCGAACGCGGCGGCGGCGCGCGCCGCGCTGGCCGCGCTGCAATGGCGGCTGGACCAGCGGCATGTCGCGGCACCCGCCGCCGGCATCATCGCCGACATCCTGGCCTGGCCGGGCGAGGTCGTGGAGAGCGGGGCCCCGGTGATTTCGCTGTTGCCGCCGGAAAATATCTATATCCGCTTCTTCGTGCCCGAGCCGGCGGTGTCGCACCTGCATTACGGCGATACGGTGACGTTGTCATGCGACGGCTGCCCGGCCGGGCTGCGCGGCGTGATCGATTTCATCGCGCCGCAGGCCGAATACACCCCGCCGCTGATCTATAGCGACCAGAGCCGCGCCAAGCTGGTCTATCTGCTGCAGGCGCGGCCGCGCCCCGGCCAGGCGCGCCAATTCAATCCCGGCCAGCCGGTGACTGTGGGCCTGCCGGACGCCCGGCCGGGCAAGGGGGCACCCAGGGCAGTAACCAGGGCGGTACCATGAGCGGCACGGCGGAACGGCAGGTCGAAAAACAGGCCGAGTACGTCATCGACGTACGCGATATCCGCAAGAATTTCGGCGGCATGCGTGTGGTGGACGGGCTGAGCCTGCAAGTGGCGCGGGGCGAGATCTGCGGCTTCCTGGGCGCCAACGGCAGCGGCAAGACCACGACCATCCGCATCTTGTGCGGGCTGCTGGCGCCCGACGGCGGCAGCGGCACCTGCCTGGGGCTGGACATCCTGCGCGAATCGCAAAGCATCCGGCGGCAGGTCGGCTACATGACCCAGCGCTTCAGCCTGTACGAGGATCTGACGGTCCGGGAAAATCTCGAGCTTGTGGCGGGATTGTACGAAATGGACCAGCCGCGCGAGGCGGTAGGCGCGATCATCGGCCGCATGGATCTGCGCGCCCGCGCCGACCAGTTGGCCGGGCATCTGTCGGGCGGGTGGAAGCAGCGCCTGGCGCTGACGGCCTGCGTGCTGCACCGTCCGGCGCTGCTGCTGCTGGACGAACCCACGGCCGGGGTCGATGCGCGGGCGCGGCGCGAATTCTGGGACCTGATCCATGACATGGCCGGCGGCGGCCTGACGGTTCTGGTATCGACCCATTACATGGACGAGGCCGAACGCTGCGCGCGCGTCGTCTACCTGGCCGGCGGGCGGATCGTGGTCCAGGGCAGCGCCGAGGACCTGATCCGCGATGTCGGGCTGACCACCTATGACGCCACCGGCCCCACGGTCGAGGCGGCGGTGCCGCTGCTGCGCGCCGCCCCGGGGGTCGAGGCCGCGACGATGTTCGGCCGCGTGCTGCATGTCGCGGGGATGGACCGCGCGGCGCTCGAGGCGGCGATCCGCGCCCGGGGCGCGGGCCTGACCTGGCACGAGGTCCCGCCCCGGCTGGACGACGTGTTCATCCATCTGCTGGCGCGGGAATCCCGCGACGGCGGCGCGGAGGCACCGCGATGACCCACCTGTCGTTCCGCCGCCTGGGCGCGCTGCTGCGCAAGGAATGGTTGCAGGTGCGGCGCGACCCGATGACCCTGCGGCTGATCATTGCGCTGCCGGTCATGCAATTGCTGATTTTCGGCTATGCGATCAACACCAATCCGCACGACCTGCCGACCGGCGTGCTGATGGCCCAGCCCTCGCAGTACGAGCGCACCATCGTCACCGCCCTGCGCAATACCGGCTATTACCGCATCCGCACGATCGGCACCGAGTCCGAGGCCGAGGCGGACATCGCCCAGGGGCGGCTGCTGTTCGTCGTGCAGGTGCCGCCCGGCTTCGACCGGGCGGTGGATCGCGGGGAATCGCCCGCCATCCTGATCGACGTGGACGGCACCGATCCGACGGCGATCGGCTATGCCACCGCCGCGCTGGCGGGCCTGGGCGACGTGCTGGCGCGCGACCTGCCGCCCCCGCGCCGGGCGCGGGCGCCGATACAGGCACAGACGCAGGCGCCGCCTTTCCGCTTCCTGGTCCATACCCGCTACAACCCCGAGCAGTTGACGGTGCTGAACGTGGTGCCGGGACTGATCTGCGTGGTGCTGATGATGTCCACGCTGATGCTGACCACGCTTGCGATCACCCGTGAACGCGAACGCGGCACGATGGAGAACCTGCTGGCCATGCCGGTGCGCCCGGTCGAGGTCATGCTGGCGAAGATCGCGCCCTATATCGGCATCGGCTATCTGCAGGTGGTGATCATCCTGCTGATCGCGGTCATGCTGCTGCACCTGCCGGTCCGGGGGTCGCTGCCGATCCTGTTCGGGGTGCTGGGCGTGTTCATCGCCAGCAACCTCGCGCTGGGCATCACCTATTCCACGCTCGCGGCCAACCAGATGCAGGCGCAGCAGATGGCGCAGTTCACCATGCTGCCCTTCATGCTGCTGTCGGGCTTCGTGTTTCCCTTCCAGGGCATGCCGCGCTGGGCGCGCTATGCCGGCGAGCTGATGCCGACCACCCATGCCGTGCGCATCATGCGCGGCGTGCTGCTCAAGGGCAACGGCATGACCGACATCCTGCCCGATCTGTGGCCGATCCTGCTCTTCACCGCGATCACCGTGTTGGTGGCCGTGCGCTTCTATCGCGAGACGCTCGATTGAAACCGCCCGCCTCCAGGCACCGGGCGGCGCGGCCGATGCCGGGGGTGCTGGTGCCGGGGATGCTGGTGCTGGGGGTGCTGGCCGCCGCGGGACTGGCCGGGGGCTGCACGGTCGGCCCAGCCTATCATGCGCCCGCGCCGGATGTACCCGCCGCGTGGCATGATCCGGCGGGAAGCGATGCGGCGGCGGCCCGGGCCGCCGACCCGGCCTGGTGGCGGCGCTTCGGCGATCCGGTGCTGGACGGGCTGGTCGCCCGTGCAACGGCGGGCAATCCGGCCTTCCTGCAGACCATCGCGCGCATCGCCCAGGCGCGCGCCCAGGAACAGGCGCAGCGTGCCGCCGGCCTGCCGTCCCTGACCGGCTCCGCCCTCTATACCCGCGAGCGCCTGGGCGAGGCGGGGCTGTTCACGGCGCTGGGCAGCGGACAGCCGGGGGCGGCGGGGCAGCCGGGATTCGCGGGCGGAATCGGCGGCCTGGCCCAGGGGCTGGACCTGTATCAGGTCGGGTTCGACGCATCGTGGGAACTGGATCTGTTCGGCCGGGTCCGCCGGGCGGTCGAACAGGCCCATGCCCAGTTGCAGGCCCAGCTCGAAGCAAGCCGGGACGCGCTGCTGACCCTGCAGGGCGACGTGGCGCGCGCCTATCTGCAAGTGCGCGCCGGGCAGGCGCTGCGCGCGCAGGCCGCCATCCTGGCGACCGCCCGGGCCCGGGCGCTGGACCTGACGCGCATCCGCCGCGCCCAGGGCCTGGCCGACGACACCGAGCTGGACCAGGCGCGCGCCGCCCTGCTGCAGGCGCAGGCGCAAACCCCCCAACTGGATCAGCAGGTCGCCCAGGCGACGAACCGCCTGGCCGTCCTGACCGGCCAGGCGCCGGGCACGCTGGCGGCGGCGCTGCAGGCGGCATTGGCGGCCCCGGCGCCGCTGCCCGCGCTGCCGGACCGGGTGGCGATCGCGCTGCCGGCCGCCATCACCCGCCGCCGCCCCGACATCCGCCAGGCCGAGGCCAGCCTGCATGCGGCCACCGCCGAGACCGGGGTGGCGGTGGCGCAGCTTTATCCCGACATCACCCTGTCGGGCCAGGTGGGGCAGCGCAGCCTGACCCTGCCCGACCTGGCGCAATGGGCCAACACGTTCTACCAGTTCGGGCCGGCAATCTCGCTGCCGCTGTTTTCCGGCGGCCGGCTGCGCGCGGGCGTGGCGCTGGCGCGGGCCCGGCAGCGCGAGGCCGCGCTGGCCTACCGCCAGGCGGTGCTGACGGCCCTGCAGCAGGTCGAGGACGAGTTGGCGGCGCTGCGCACCGACCGCGACACCCAGGCCCGCGATGCGGCCGCCGTCGGGGTGGCGGCCGGGCGGCTGGACCTGGCGCGGGTGCGCTATCGCGACGGAATCGGCGACGCGCTGGCGGTGCAGGACGGCGTGGCGGCGCTGGCGGCGGCGCGGCAGGACGATGTGCGGGCCCGCCTCCAGGTCCTGCTGGACGCGGTCGCGCTGTACAAGGCGATGGGCGGCGGCTGGGAATGACCGGATGGGCGCCGATGCGCCGTGGGCGGTGTTCCGTCCCATATGGCCATGCCATATATGCCATATAAAGGTGGATTTCCGGGGGGCGGTCCTGTATCCGCCCGGCAACGACCCGCCTGATGATCCGAAAGGCAGAAACATGCCCGCCTATCGTTCCCGCACGACGACGCATGGCCGCAACATGGCCGGGGCCCGCAGCCTGTGGCGCGCCACCGGCATGCAGGATGCCGATTTCGGCAAGCCGATCATCGCGGTCGCCAATTCCTTCACCCAGTTCGTGCCGGGACATGTCCATCTGAAGGATCTGGGCCAGCTCGTGGCCGGCGCGGTGGCCGAGGCCGGGGGAATTGCGCGCGAATTCAATACCATCGCGGTGGATGACGGGATCGCCATGGGCCATGGCGGCATGCTGTACAGCCTGCCGTCGCGCGAGCTGATCGCCGATGCCGTGGAATACATGGTCAACGCGCATTGCGCCGACGCGCTGGTATGCATCAGCAATTGCGACAAGATCACGCCGGGCATGCTGATGGCCGCGATGCGGCTGAACATCCCGGCCATCTTCGTGTCCGGCGGCCCGATGGAGGCGGGGCGGATCAGCCAGGACGGCATCGACCGCCGGGTGGACCTGATCACCTCCATGGTCTCGGCCGCCGATCCGCGCGTCAGCGACGCCGAGGCCGAGACGATCGAGCGGTCGGCCTGCCCGACCTGCGGATCGTGCTCGGGCATGTTCACCGCCAATTCGATGAACTGCCTGACCGAGGCGCTGGGCCTGGCGCTGCCGGGCAATGGCAGCCTGCTGGCCACCCATGCCGACCGCCGCGACCTGTTCCTCGCGGCCGGGCGGCGGATCGTCGGCCTGGCCCGCCAATGGTACGAGCACGACGACCCCACCGCCCTGCCGCGCGGGATTGCGACCATGCAGGCATTCGAGAACGCCATGTCGGTCGATATCGCCATGGGCGGGTCGACCAACACCGTGCTGCACCTGCTGGCCGCCGCGCATGAGGGCGCGGTGCCCTTCACCATGGCCGACATCGACCGCCTCTCCCGCCGGGTGCCGCATCTGTGCAAGGTCGCGCCGTCCAAGGCCGACGTGCATATGGAAGACGTGCATCGCGCCGGCGGCATCTTCGCCATCATGGGCGAACTGGACCGGCTGGGCCTGCTGCACCGCGAGGTGCCGATGGTCCATGCCCCCTCGCTGGCCCAGGCGCTGGAAAACTGGAACGTGTCGGCCCCCGACGCGCCCGGGGCCGCGCGCACGCTGTTCCGCGCCGCGCCGGGCGGGGTGCGCACCACCCAGGCCTTCTCGCAGGCCAGCCGGTATCACGACCTGGACCTGGACCGCGCCCAGGGGGCGATCCGCGACGGGGCGCACGCCTTCAGCCGGGATGGCGGGCTGGCGGTGCTGTACGGCAACATCGCCGAGGACGGCGCGATCGTGAAGACGGCGGGCGTGGCGGCGGGGCTGCTGCGCTTCTCCGGCCCGGCGCGGATCTTCGAAAGCCAGGACGCGGCGGTGTCCGCGATCCTGGGCGGCCGGATCGTCGCGGGCGACGTCGTCGTCATCCGCTATGAGGGGCCGAAGGGCGGTCCGGGCATGCAGGAAATGCTCTATCCGACCAGCTACCTGAAATCGAAGGGGCTGGCGGAGCAGTGCGCGCTGATCACCGACGGACGGTTCTCGGGCGGCAGCGCGGGCCTGTCGATCGGCCATATCTCGCCCGAGGCCGCCGAGGGCGGGGCGATCGGCCTGCTGGAAGACGGCGACATCGTCGAGATCGACATCCCCAACCGCGTGCTGCGCACCACGGTGCCCGAATCCGAACTGGCGGCGCGCCGCCGGCGGATGGAGGAAAAGGGCGACGCCGCCTGGCAGCCGCGGCGCGACCGGGTGGTGTCCACCGCATTGCAGGCCTATGCCGCCCTGACCACCAGCGCCGCGCGCGGCGCGGTGCGCGACGTCGGCCAGTTGCGCCGCCGCTGAACGCAGGGTCCCGGGGACGGATCGATCCCCGCTCCAAACACAATTCAGGACCGTATCGTGCGCCCTCGCCCTTAATCAGGCGGGGGCGTCGCTATTTCCGCGCGCCGTCCGGGCCGCCATGATGTAATATTCGGTACAGTGACGGCATCATTATGGGTTGCTTATCGATTTTATTCCTGTACTTGTTACGATACGCAATAATTTGTCGCGCAATAATCGGTAAGATTGCGGATATTTCCGGAATGATCGTCCCGAAATTCCATTAATGAAAATTGTTTTAAACAGATGAACGTCTTTTCATACATAGTTTGACATACTCCTCGCTATATCGTGTGTGATGAGATCGCGTGCCGTTGCGCGCACGAGCCGCCACAGGGAGTCTTCGATGACCGCGTCATATCGCAACAGCGCCTGACCTGTACGGTCCGTCCGCCAGGCGCGGCACCGACGCCCCGCCCCGCCCCCGCGCCAGAAAGTCCTGAACAGGGAAAAGGCCGCTTATGAATGCAATAGTAGTGACGGCCCTGCGACGGCCGTACACGTTCGTCGTCCTGTCGATCCTGATCGTGATGTTCGGTGTCTTGTCCATCTTCAAGACGCCGACCGACGTTTTCCCCAACATCAGGATCCCCGCCATCGCGGTGGTCTGGACCTATGGCGGCATGCTGCCCGAGGAATTCGCCGGCCGCATCATCTATAACTACGAGCAGGGCGTGACCTCGACGGTCGAGGGAATCGAGCACATGGAAGCCGATTCCTTCTATGGCCGCGGCATCGTCAAGATCTTCTTCCAGCCCGGCACCGACATCGGCTCGGCCGAGGCCGACGTGACCGCGATCTCGCAGACCGTGCTCCAGCAGTTGCCGGAACATATCCCGGCGCCGATGATCATGAAGCTGGAAGCGTCCTCGGTGCCGGTCATCTCGCTGAAGCTGACCTCGGACAAGCTGACGCCCTCGGACCTGTTCAAGCTGGCGCATATCCGCGTGCGGACCCTGCTGGTGACCGTGCCGGGCGCGATCGTGCCGCATCCCTATGGCGGCATGGACAATTTCGTGATGGTGGCGCTGAACCAGAAGCAGTTGATGGCGCACCATCTCTCGGCGATGGACGTGCAGAACGTCTTCGACAAGCAGAACGCGGTGCGTCCCGCCGGCGACCAGAAGATCGGCGCCACGGACTGGATGGTGCAGACCAACGCCACCCCGCGCACGATGGAGGAACTGGGCAACATCCCGGTCAAGCGCGTCGGCAACTCGGTCGTCTACGTGCATGATCTGGGCGAGGTCTATCGCGGCGGGCATCCGCAGACCAACGTCGTGCTGGTCCAGGGGCGCCAGGCCGTCATCATGGTGGTGATGAAAAGCGGCGACGCCTCGACGCTCGACGTCGTCTCGGGGGTAAAGGCGCTGCTGCCGCGCCTGCGCGCGGTGCTGCCGGCCTCGGTGCATATCAGCGTGCTCAGCGACGCCTCGGGCTTCGTGAAGGATTCGATCAAGGACGTGCTGCGTGAAATGATCACGGCGGCGTTCCTGACCGGCCTGGTGGTGCTGCTGTTCCTCGGCTCGTGGCGCTCGACGATCATCATCGCCACCTCGATCCCGCTGGCGATCCTGTGCTCGATCATCGGGCTGAACTGGGCGGGCCAGACCATCAACGTCATGACGCTGGGCGGCCTGGCGCTGGCGGTCGGCATCCTGGTCGACGACGCCACCGTGATGATCGAGAACATCGACACCCATCTGGAGATGGGCAAGGAACTGGAGGTCGCGATCATCGACGCGGCCAACCAGATCGTCATCCCGACCTTTGTTTCCACCACCTGCATCTGCATCGTCTGGCTGCCCTTGTTCGAACTGGGCGGGGTCGCGGGCTGGCTGTTCATGCCGATGGCCGAGGCGATCATCTTCGCCATGATCGCGTCCTTCATCCTGTCGCGCACCCTGGTGCCGACCATGGCGAAGTTCCTGCTGGCCGGTCAGGTGCATGGGCCGCACGGCCATGTCGACCACGCGGCGGAACCGCAGGGTGGCCCACGGGGCGGCAACGTGTTCACCCGGTTCCAGCGCGGATTCGAACGGCGCTTCAACGCCTTCCGCGAGGGGTACGGCCGCTTCCTGCAATGGGCGATCGCGATCCGTGGCCGGTTCGTCTTCGTCTTCCTGGGGGCGTCCGTGCTCTCGCTGGTGCTGTTCACGGTGGCGGGGCGCGATTTCTTCCCCGAAATCATGTCCGATCAGTTGCAGATGCATTTCCGCGCGCCGCTGGGCACCCGGATCGAGGTGGCCGCCCGCATCGCGGCGCTGGTCAGCGACCGGACCAAGGAATTGCTGCCGGGCAAGGTCGATGACGTGGTCAGCAATTGCGGCCTGCCCGAAGGCCCGCACAACCAGGCCTTCATCCCGACGCCGACCGTCGGCACGCAGGATTGCGACCTGACGATCACGCTGAAGGACCCGGAATCGCCGGTGTGGGATTATCGCGCCGTGCTGCGCAAGGGCCTCTCGGCCAGCTTCCCGGGCACGATCTTCACCTTCCAGCCCGCCGACCTGACGGCGAAGATCCTGAATTTCGGATCGCCCTCGCCGATCGACGTCAAGATCGCGGGCCCCGACCTGCGCGCCAGCTATAAATACGCGCTCGAACTGGTGAACAAGCTGCGCGCCGTGCCGGGCGCCACCGACGTGGCGCTGCAGCAGACGATGGAAACGCCGACCCTGTTCGTGCAGGGCGACCGCAGCTTCGGCCAGGCCATGGGCGGGGTCACCGCGGGCGACCTGGCGGATAACGAGCTGATGACCCTGTCGGGCAGCTCGACCGTCGATCCGCAATATTGGTTCGACCCCGAGACGGGCGTGACCTTCCAGTTGAACACCTACGTCTCGCAGGACCAGTTGACGCACTTCAACGACCTGCTGACCATTCCGGTCGACAAGGGCGACGGCGATCCCAGCGGCAAGAACCTGCAATTGCTGGGGGCCATGAGTTCGGTGGGCGCCATCGGCACGCCGGGCGAGGTGTCGCACTACAACTCGATGCCCGCCTTCGACATCTATGTGTCGGCCGAAGGCACCGACCTGGGCTCGGTCCTGTCCGGCGTGAACAAGGTCGTCGCGCAGACCGCGCACGACGTGCCGCGCGGCGCGGCGGTGGATATCGAAGGCCAGGCGACGACGATGCGCAGCGCCTACAGCCAGTTGATCGGCGGGCTCGTGATTTCGATCCTGCTGATCTATCTGCTGATCGTCGTCAACTTCCAGTCCTGGCTGGACCCGTTCATCATCATCACCGCGCTGCCGGGCGCGCTGGCGGGCATCTCGTGGAGCCTGTTCCTGACGCATACGCACCTGTCGGTGCCGGCGCTGACGGGGGCCATCATGTGCATGGGCACGGCGACCGCCAACTCGATCCTGGTCGTGTCCTATGCCCGTGAACGGCTGGAAATCCACGGCGACGCGCTGAAGGCGGCGCTGGAAGCGGGCTTCGGCCGTATCCGGCCGGTGCTGATGACAGCGTCGGCGATGATCGTGGGCATGGTCCCGATGTCGATCAGCAATTCGCAGAACGCGCCGCTGGGCAAGGCGGTGATCGGCGGCCTGATCGTGGCCACCATCTCCACCCTTCTGTTCGTCCCTTGTGTTTACGCAATCATTTACAATCGCGCGTCTCGCCGGAAGGAGTCGGTCTGATGGCTTCAAGCAAAGTTCTTCTCGCGGGGGGTGCCTGCGTGCTGGCCCTGTGCGTGGGGTATCAGGTCGTCACGCGCATGCATGCGGTCGGCGTCCTGCGGGCCGCGACGCTGGAAAACGCGGTGCCCGACGTGGCGGTGGTCCAGCCCAAGCCCGGCCCGAAAACGCTGACCCTGACCCTGCCGGGCACGATCGACGCCTGGTACCAGGCGCCGATCTATCCCCAGGCGTCGGGCTACGTGAAGATGTGGTACAAGGATTACGGCGCCACGGTGAAGGCCGGCGACGTCCTGGCCGAAATCAACGCGCCCAGCCTGGACGCGCAATATGCCCAGGCCAAGGCCGACCTGGCGGCGGCGCAGGCCAAATACAACCTGGCGGTGGTCAGCGCCGACCGCTGGCATGCCATGGCCAAGTCGCAGGCCGTGTCGGGGCAGTCGGTGTCGGTGGCCGACGCGAACCGCAAATCCAGCCAGGCGGACATGGAGGCGGCGGAACATAACGTTGCCCGCTTCGAGGCCCTGGAACGGTTCAAGACCATCGTCGCGCCGTTCGACGGCGTGGTGACGGCGCGTACCATCAATGTCGGCGACTATGTCAGCAGCGGCTCGGGCGAGCATGGCACCGATGGCGATGCCAGCCAGCTCTTCACCGTGGCGGACATGCACAAGGTGCGCCTGTTCGTCTCGGTGCCGGAAGTGTTCTCGTACATGCTCAAGCCGGGCATGACGGCGGACGTGACCGTGCCGCAATTCCCCAACCGGGTGTTCAAGGCGCAGTTCCTGACGATCGCTCGCGGCTATGACCCGAACACGCGCACGGCGGTGACCGAATTCACCATCGACAATGACGACCATACGCTCTGGCCGGGCACGTTCGCATCCGTCAAGCTGACGGCGCCGGCGACCCCGGGCGTGTATGAGATCCCGACCGCGACTCTGGTGTTCCAGGAGCCCGGGATGCAGGTCGCGACGGTGGACGGCGACAGCCGGGTGCATTTCCACAATATCCAGGTCGGCCGCATGGCCGACGCCTCGACCGAGGTGACGGACGGGATCGCGCCGACCGACCGGATCATCAACAATCCGCCCGCCGACCTGCTGGAAGGGCAGAAGGTGCATCTGGTCACGCCGGCGAAAGGCTATGACCAGCCGGAGGAAATCGGCGAATGATCGTCCGTTCGATCGTCCCCTCCCTGCGCCGGACCGCCCTGTCCGGGGGCACCGTGCTGTCGCTGGCGGCGCTGTCCGCCTGCGACCTGGCCCCGGCCTATCACCCGCCGACCTTCATCGTGCCGGCATCGTGGCATGGCCAGGGCGTGTTCGCCACCGCGACGCCGGCGGATACGCAGATCCCCGCAAAATGGTGGACTCTGCTGCATGATCCGCAACTGGACGCGCTGGAGGACAAGGCGACCGCCGCGAATGCCGACCTGCAGGCGGCCGCCGAGCGCTTCGTGCAGGCGCGCGCCATGGTCATGCAGGCGCGTGCCGACCTGCTGCCGCATTTCGGCCTGGCCTTCGGCGCGTCGGACAACAAGCAGTCGGCCGACCGGTTGTTCCGCTACAAGGGCGCGCTGACCCAGACCGACGAATTCTATGGCGGCCTGGCCTCGTGGGAGCCCGATTTCTGGTCGGAAATCCGCAACCAGGTCCGGGTGGCGAAATATTCGGCGCAGCAGAAGGCGGCCGATTACGCCTCGGCGCGCCTCAGCCTGCAGGCCGAACTGGCCAGCGACTATATCGCGCTGCGCGGCTATGACGCGCAGGACGCGATCTATCGCAAATCCATCGCCTATTACCAGAAGGCGGTGTCGGTCACCCAGACCCAGCTCGCCAACCAGGCGGCGCCGCGGCTGGATCTGGCGCGCGCGCAGAACCGGCTCTACGTCACCCAGGCGGCCGAGCTGGATATCCTGGCCCAGCGCGAGGTGACCGAGCACGCGATCGCCGTGCTGACCAACAGCGCGCCGTCCGGCTTCCATATCGCCCCGTCCGACCGGCTGGATTTCGCCCGGGCGGCGATTCCGACCGGCGTGCCGTCCGACCTGCTGCAGCGCCGGCCCGACATCGCGTCGTCCGAGCGCGAGATGGCGCAGGCCAACCGGATGATCGGCGTGGCGCGCGCGGCGTTCTATCCGCATATCGCGCTCAGCGCGAATGGCGGGTTCGACGCCAACGGGTTCGACCTGGCCAACCTGGCGAACAGCATGTGGTCCTACGGGGCCTCGGCCTCGATGCCGATCTTCGAGGGCGGGCTGCGCCGGGCCGCGTTGCAGTCCTCCTGGGCCGGCTACCGCGAGATGCGCGATCATTACCGCGCCACGGTGCTGTCGGCATTCCGCGAGGTCGAGGACGGGCTGTCGCGCACCAGCCGCCTCTGGGCCGAGACCGATCGGTTGAAGGCGGCGGTCTCGGCGGCGCTGGACATGCAGAACATGACCATGACCCTGTACAAGGGCGGGCTGTCGCCCTACCTGGACGCGATCATCGCGCAGGAAGCGGCGCTGGACGCCCAGATCTCGCAGGTGCAGGTCGCCACGCGCTATTTCCAGGCGCAGGTGGGGCTGATCCGCGCGCTGGGCGGCGGCTGGAACGACAGGCTGCTGCCGACGCCCGACCAGACCATGAGCTTCTCGATCCTGCAATATGACGGGTTGCGCCATCCCGCCCCGGCCGGCGGCATCGCCGGCGTGCGGGACGAAACGCCGTACGACGACCTGGCCGGATCGGCGGCGCCCAAGGTCGGAACCGCCGCAATGGCGCCGGCCGCCATGACGCCTGCCACCATGACGGCGCACTGACCCGAACCGGCTCCGCCGGCATCGCGTCAAGCCTGGGTTCCGCCCCGCGGACCCAGGCTTTTTTATCAGCCCGTCGATTGGCCGGCCCGCTCCTTGCCAGATCCGCCCTCTTGCCAGATCGGGCCGGGGCCGTAACAGTCTGTGGTGAAAACGGGAATGGAGGCGACATTGGCCGGGCGGACGGGCAAAGGCGGGGCAGGATACGGGCTGGTCGGGGGGCTGCTGATGCTGGCGGCGGCCGGGCCGGCCCTGGCGCACGGACCCGCCCCCGCCGTGCCTTCGGCATCCGGCAGCGCCTCGGCGCTGGTGGCGGCGATGCGCGCCGGGCGGCTGTCGCCCGAGGCGCTGGTGCGGGATTATCGCGGCCGGATCGCGCGGCTGGATGGCGGGCGGGGCGGGCTGCACGCCGTGCTGGCGGTCAATCCCGACGCCCCGGCCCAGGCCGCCGCCCTGGCGCGGACGCGCGGGGTGCGCGGGCCGCTCTACGGCCTGCCGATCCTGGTCAAGGACAATATCGAAACGCGCGAGAACCTGCCCACCACGGCGGGCTCGCTGGCCCTGGCAGGCAATGTCAGCCATCGCGACGCGCCGGTCGTGGCGCGGCTGCGCGCCGCCGGGGCGATCGTGCTGGGCAAGACCAACCTGTCGGAATGGGCCAATTTCCGCTCCGCCCATTCCAGCAGCGGATGGAGCGCGGTGGGCGGCCTGACGCGCAACCCCTACGACCTGGCGCGCACGGCCTGCGGCTCCAGCGCGGGCAGCGGGGTGGCGGTGGCGGCGGGGCTGGCGGCGGCGGCGATCGGCACCGAAACCGACGGTTCGATCACCTGTCCGGCCTCGGTCAACGGCATCGTCGGGCTGAAACCGACGGTCGGGCTGGTGTCGCGCAGCCGCATCGTGCCGATTTCCGCGAGCCAGGACACGGCGGGCCCGATGACGCGCGACGTGCGCGACGCGGCGCTGCTGCTGGGCGTCATGGCGGGGACCGATCCGGACGATCCCGCCACCCTGCCGGCGGACCGGCATCGGACGGACTACCTGGCCGGGCTGCGGCCCGGGGCGCTGGCCGGCCGGCGGATCGGCGTCATGCGCTTCGCCCAGGGCGACAATCCGGACGTGCGCGCCCTGTTCGACGCGGCGCTGGCGCGGCTGCGCGCCGGCGGGGCGGTGCTGGTGGACATCCCGGCCTTCGACAGCAAGCCGATCGACGCGGTCGAGATGGCGGCGATGCTGACGGAATTCCGCGTGGGGCTGAACGCCTATCTGGCGCGGACGCCGCCGGCGGTGACGGTGCGCGACCTGCCGGCGCTGATCGCCTTCGACCGCGCGCATGCCGACCGCGAAATGCCGTGGTTCGGGCAGGATCTGCTGGAAAAGGCGGCGCAGGCGCCCAGCCTGGCCGACCCCGTCTATCAGGCCGCGCGGCAGACCGCGCACCGCCTGGCCGGGGCGCAGGGGATCGATGCGATGCTGGCGCATGACCGGCTGGACGCGCTGGTGGCGCCGACCACCGGGCCGGCCTGGCTGACCGACCCGGTGCTGGGCGACCGGCCCGGCGACGGCACGGGGGCCGGATCGCTGGCGGCGGTGGCGGGCTATCCGCATCTCAGCGTGCCAATGGGGCGGGTGCGCGGCCTGCCGGTCGGCCTGTCCTTCATCGGGCCCGCCTGGTCCGAGGCGCTGCTGCTCGCCCTGGGCTACGGGTTCGAACAGGTCACTCAAGGCAGGATGACCCAGGGCAAGACAAACCACTGAAGACGCCCTACGGGGCGCGGCAGACGACATACAGCTTGTTGCCGTCCGGATCGCGGACATAGGCGCCGAAATAGGTCGGCCCGTAGTGCGGGCGCGGCCCGGGCGCACCCTCGTCGGTGCCGCCGAACGCCATCGCGGCGTCCCAGGCGGCGTGAACTGCGTCGCGGCTCTCGGCGTTCAGCGCACACATCCAGCCGTTGCCCGGCGCGGCCGGCCGGTCGTCGAAGGGCCGGCAGACGAAAAGCGCCGGGCCGTCATGCCCCTTGCGCCAGCAGGCGAAGGTGCCGTCCTCGGCCGTCCACACGCGGGTGATGCCTAGTGTCCTGCCCGAGAAATTCTTATGAGAATTTCTCGGATCAGCAGGCCACTAAAATATTGATTCTAGTGTCTTTTCGATTCCGAAATTCGCTTGCGAATTTCGGAATCGGGACACTAGGGGCGCCAGGAAGGCGTCATAGAACAAGGCCGCGCGGCCGACGTCGCTGACGCCGATGGTGATGTGGCTGAACATCCGTTCGTTCCTCGCTCCGTGGCAGCTACGGCTCCGCCGGCAGGCCGGGCACAGCGATGCACCACCCGGCTTTCGATCCGGTGAAGATCTGCCGGCGGGGCGCCAGGGGCGGCTCGCCGTTCAGCGTGCCGGCCGGGACGATCATCAATTGCCCGTTGCGCGTCGCGTGGGGGACCGGGGTGCCGCAGATGCGGCAGGTCGCGGTGGCGAAGCTGCGGGCGGTGGGCAGGTCCCAGCGCGCGACGTCGCGCTGCCCGGCGGTCCAGGTCAGGTCGTCGGGGCGGGCGATCAGGTTGGCGGCGAAGGCGGCGCCGGTGGTCTTGCGGCAGCGCGTGCAATGGCACAGCACGAAATCCAGCGGCGCGCCGTCGATGCGATAGGTGACGGCGCCGCACAGGCAACTGCCGGTCAGCGATGGCATGGCGTGCTCCTCGACATGCGTGGGCGTCCCTGTCACGGCGCGCGGATCAGTTCATACAGGGCCACGGCGGCGGCGTTCGAGACGTTCAGGCTTTCCATCTCGCCCGGCATCGCCAGGCCCGCGATCTCGTCGCAATGTTCGCGGGTCAGCCGGCGCAGCCCGTCCCCCTCGGCCCCCAGGACCAGCGCCACCCGCCGCTGTCCGAAGGCCGCGCCGTTCAGGACGCCGCCCCCCGCATCCAGCCCGACGACCCAGAAGCCCAGGGTTTTCAGCGTCTCCAGCGTGCGGGCCAGATTGACCACCCGCAGCAGCGGCACGATTTCCAGCGCGCCCGACGCGGCCTTGGCCAGCGCGCCGGTTTCGTCCGGGGCGTTGCGCTCCATCACCACCACGGCGGCGGCGCCGAACGCGGCGGCCGAGCGCAGGATCGCGCCGACATTGCGCGGATCGGTCACCTGGTCCAGCACCAGCACCGGCCCGGGGCGCCCGGTCACGTCCTCGATCGCCAGCGAGGGCAGCGCATCGGTCAGGACGGCAATCCCCTGATGCACGGCATCGCGGCCGCACAGGGCCTCCAGCCGCGTGCGGTCGGTCCGCTGGGGCTGCATCGGCAACGGGGCGGTCAGGCGCGCCCGCAACGCGGCCTCGCCCTCCTCGGTCGCCAGGATCTGCCGGATCCGGCGTTCCGGGTTGCCCAGGGCCGCCAGCGCCGGATGCAGGCCATAAAGCCAGTAGGTCCCGCGCGGCGGCGTGCCGACGCGCGGCGCGCCGCCCCTGGGCCGCGCCGGACGGTCGGCGGGCATGCTGGCGGCGGGATTCTCCGCCCGGGCAGGCGGGCGGCTGGCGGGACGGGCGTCCGGACGACGCGGAGGGCGGCTGCGCATGGCCCGATATAGGCCGAACCACCGCCCGCGTCACGCCATGGCGACAGGGCATGACAACAGGGCGTTGACATGCCGGCCGAATGGCCTTAACCACCCTTTCCAACACGGAAGGGTGCCCGAGTGGCTAAAGGGGGCGGACTGTAAATCCGCTGGCGTGCGCCTACGTTGGTTCGAATCCAACCCCTTCCACCATCAAAAAAACGGCAGTTTCCTGCGAGTTTACGATGGTAGGCCAAAGTGGCCCTGGGAAAATACCTCTTATTTTTTGTGCCAATTTGTGCCAACGCTGGCCAGTTATCGGCTGTCTGATTGGCACAGAAAATGGCACAGAAAACGACAAAATCTCTCCCGCCCGGCATCGCATATCGTGGCCCCAGACAGTGGCAATGGCGCGTCCGAATTCGCGGTATCTACGCGAACGGGACTGAAGAAACACTCGAAGATGCCATCGCCGCCCGTGTAAAGGCCGCTGAGCGCATCAAGGGCGGAACCTGGGAAGACAGTCAGCGACTCAAGGCATTCACATTCGCAGATGGCCTTGACCACTACGAGAAGAACGTCATGCCACGGAAGAAAGGCGGGCACAAAGAGGCGTCCAGGCTGCGGATTTGGCGTGGACTGACCGACTGGCAGTCATATCCGATGGCATCCATCATGCCGGAGCAAATTCAGGGCTGGATTGATGCGCGCGTCAAGACCGGGTCCGCCCCCTCCACCGTCCGCAATGCCGTCGCAGTCCTTTCGTCCGCATTCTCGAAAGCCCGGACGCAACTCCATCTCGACATTCCAAATCCCTGCCGCCTTGTCAGCTTACCCCCGCCCCGTCCACCCCGGCACGTCACGCTATCGGCTGGCGATGCGGCGGCAATGCTGACCGCGTGCCGTGAAGGACCGGAATACCTCATTCACTGTGTGCTGATTGCGATGGAAACCGCGATGCGAGCCGGTGAAATTCGTCGCGTTCAGCGGCACCACATACACAAAACACACATCCACCTGCCCGAAACGAAAAACACCAGAGGCGGCACGATTCGTCCGCGCGACGTGCCCCTGACCGTTGAAGCCGAAGCGGTCCTGGTGGCGGCTATGAAAGCCATGTCCGTGGTGCCCGGTGACTGGCTGTTCGGCGACCCTGAAAAAATGGGGGAAGACGGCGGATTCACCGAAAGCATGTTGAGCAACGCCTTTGCTGCTGCTGTGAAGCGCGCAATGAAAAGCGGGATGAAGCGGGCTATCACTTTCCATGACTTGCGTCATATCGCGATTACAGATTTGGCGCAGGACCATCAGGGAGCGATGGAGCTGGCGAAACTAACTGGACACAAAACCCTGCGTGTCCTGCACGAAACATATTATAACCCGACGCCCGCCGCCCAGGCCGCTGAACTGCGACGGCGACGGGCAGAAAGGAAGGCCAGGGCATAGCGCCCCGGCATCCTCATCAGGCGTCAGCTAGTTCCGGAATCATCCCATCGATTCTCGCAATGTCGGCAAAGACCGCCACTCCGTCCTCTGGCGCATACTTGTCGCGCTCGAAGGTGATGCAAACGACAAGCTTTTCGTCGTTCAATCGCTTTTCAAGCCAGCGCGCAAGCTCGGCCTCGTCCGCTCCGGCCGCCGCCCTCTCTTCAATCTCGCGATGCAGCGGGCCGCGCGGCATCTCGTTAAACCAAAGCTCGAAGCCGGAGAACACCTTTGGTTCCGGTCTCAGAACCCGAATTTCCGCGTAAAAAGTCGCGCTGCCGTCCGCAACGAAACAAATCTCTTCCTCAGTCATCGCCCGTCCTCCTTGGTTGCGATAAGAACAGGCTAGTACGACCCATCCGAACGGTCAAACACACAGAAAGACGTGTGAAGAATAGATGGTTACCGCCATGCAATATAATTTATGAAATCTGGCATGATGATTTATGAGTTACATGACGCAATTTATGACTGCGTTCATGAATTCATGAAGCCCGACCCTCGACGCACCCGGCTGACCACTCCACAAAATGGAACATTGTTAATTCTTCCTCCATGTTTTCTCCATGTCGGTCGCCATCCGCAAAACGGGCTTTCTTACTGTCTCATGTGCGATAATTGGCGGAAAACCGGGAGTTTTCTGCCATGGGCAAAGAGATTTCGGACAGTGTGCGGCTGCAATATCTGAATGATGCCGCGTTCTGGCGTCGGCTGATGCGTCGGCTTGCCGCTGACCTGCGCGAGATAGAGAGTGCCGACAAATCGCTGTTGGCAAAGCGTCCGGTCCGCACAGAAGTCGATTTCGATGCGATGGAAATGAAGGAAGCAGCCCGGACGGCGGAACTGAAGGAAGCTGTCCGCCGGGCGAAGGCCCTTCCAGATGGCTGGTTTCGATGGACCAAGACAAGCAAAGCGAAGGTCAAGGCCATCGCTGCGGCACGGCACGATTTGCGGGTCTGGCGTGCGACCGGGCGCGATAAGCTGATGCGTTCCGAGTTCGCCAGCGTCGAAACCATGAATCGCCGCCGGGCGCGGAAAACTGCTAAATTTGATGAGCGCCCTGATGTCCGGGCGGCAGCGGCACGGCTGGCCGCGATGCCCGGGGTGCTGCGTGAGGTTGAAGGTTCTGCGGCGGCGGATGAAGCCCTGTTCGCTGCGCTGGCACCAGTCGTGCGGGACGATGGACGGATAGTGAAAATCAGCGTTGGCCCGGCGTTCGACCTGCTGCGAGGCCGGGCGGCTTTGTTGGCGGCGATGATGGAAGCGGCGGCGTCGGAACCGGAACATACAGAAAAGGCCGGGAACCACGACGATTTCCCGACCTTTGCTTAGTTGCTGACCGTGGCCCGGCGCGTCAATCCGGCGCGTGAGCCGGTCTGTCCTGTCCCTGCTGGGCCTCAAGTGCCGCCTTGCGCTTCCGGTCTTCTTCCCGCTGCCGTTCTGCGCGCAGGATTTCAGCCCGGAATGCGGCCTCCCTCCGCTCGCGCGTCATGACTGTCGGGGCTTCGGCCTTTGCGTCGGCAACGGCCTGTTCCCGGTTCTGCGCCAGTTCGCTTGCCGCCCTTCTCGCCGCCCCCTCGACTTTGCTGGCTTCTTTTTCAGCCTTGATGAGTCTGCGGCGCTCGAACGGCGCGAATGCACCGTCAAGCGGGCTCCTGAGCCGGCCCGCATCACCTGCTGCCTCGTTCCACTTCTCCCTTGCGACGGCTGCATCATTTTTCGCGGACTCAATATTCTGGTCAATCGCTTCGATTTTCCGCGCGAGTTCGCCTGCCTGATGCTGCGCCTGCCGCCACTCCTGCGCCGCCGCCGTGACCGCCGCAAAGTCCCCTGTCTCAAGGGCCAGTGCCGTTGCCTCATCCCGCGCTTGCAACGCCCCCGTGATGGCGACAGCAGATTCCACGGATTCCTTGAGTCCCGGCGTCTTGTTCATCGCGGCAATGAGTAGTTTTCCGCGTTCTTCCGACGCCATCCGCCGCGCTTCCGCGATGATTTCGGGACGCCCGGCTTCCAAATTTTCCGCCGTAATCCGCTCTTCCGCCCCCTTGGCCCCCGCCTTCCTCGCCTCGTTCCTGGCCAGCCACCGCTTGATGGGGCGGTATCTCGTGCTGTCCCCGAAAGCCGCCGTGTCCGCCGCAAAAGCGTCGTCGGCAAGCCGCTGTCCCTTCTCCCTGCGCGTCCGGATTTCCTCGTCCAGCGCCTCGACCTGCGACTTAATCATGTCGTCGATGCCGGGGACACCGGCTGTCGCTGCCCGGTATTCTCGCTGGATTTCTGCCAATTTGCGCAGAATTACCTGTTTGCCCGTGCGTCCAGCCGCTGCCGGGCGAAGTGCATCAGCGCCGCCAGCCCCAGCGTCATCACGAACATCATGGGCAGACCGCTGCGGTCGAACATCGCCCATTCCTGCGCCAGCATGTGCGCCACCTTGACCGGATGCATGGACACCGGCAGGCCGATGGACAGCGCCATCAGCGCCGGGATTGAGAGTGTCATTGCGTTGTGCAGTCGTCTCATCGTTCGCATTTTTCGCTTCCTTCTTTGCTTGCTGTGCTGCCCGCCATGCCGCGACGGCAGAGATGCGGGCGGCGGCGTCGGCTTCGGTGTCACCGGTCTGATTATAGTGCGGGAACGATGATTTCAGGCGGTTTTCAAGCGCCTCGTCGTCCAGCGCGGCCATTTTCGGTGCGTCGGATGCAAGTCGCGTCCGCATGACCGCCATATCGTAATCCTGCCCGGCATCGCGCGGGCTTGTGACGAACACTGTGCGAACGGGCGGCACAGGCTCGACCACCTGGGCGGTGGGCGCTGGTTCCGGCATATCAGTCGCGATTTCCTCGGCCACCGGTTCCGGCGCAGGCTCAACCGGCGTTGGCGCAGGCTCGACCTCCGCAACCGGCGCAGGCTCGGCCACCGATTCCGGCACAGGTGCAACATCAGCAACCTCGACAACCGGCGCAACAACCGGCCTAATCTCGTTCGTCATGGTCTCAACCGGACGGATTGCATTCGTGTTCTCGACCGCCGCCAGACGCTCAGCAAGCGCAGTTTCCAGCCGTTTTTGCGCCGCTTCCGACAGTTCCCAATCGTGTCCGACCGGCGGTTCCAGCAGCGACAGGGCAATCGCCACCTCGTCCCGATACGCCGGGGTGCCAGTCAACTGGACATTCGACCAGCCATGACGTTGGGCCGCCGCCGCAAGCTGCGAAGCGGTCTCGGGGCTGGGGTCGCGGGCGCTGACGATGCGGTCTCCGAAATCCTCGAATGTGTCGCCGTTGTTGAGTTCGATGGTCGCCACGCCGCGCTTGCGGTCTAGACGAATGTTGCTGATGGCGGCCACCTGGGCCGGGGTCAGGCTGCTTTCGGAAATCTTGTAGTGACCAGCCAGCAGCCGGGCACGGAACCGGGTTGCGCGGTCCCAGCCGTCATCGTCCGGCATGTCGGCTTCGGGTGCCGCTGGGGGTTCGCTGTCGCTGCGGACTGCGTTTGCGTTTTCGCCAGGACGTTCGAAGCGCCAGCCCATATCCTCGCGGCGGCGCCCCTGCACGAAATCGACGTAATCAGGCAGGCTGAAAATGCTTGCCTCATCTTTGCCTTCTTCAATCTGCTTTGCCCGCCAGCGGTCATATGATTTCTGCGCGGATGCTTTCAAATTGTCCGGTAGTGCGGCATAGCCGTCCGTGCCGCCGGGCCAGCCGTTTCGTGTCTTCGCCATCGTGTGCGCTCCCTGTTGTTGATGTTGGGGCCGCTGGCGTTCCTGACGCTGGGTTTCCAGACTGACAATCTCGGCAGAAAGCGTGCGAACGGCTCTCTGTGATTCTACTGCGCGCCGATGCAATTCGCGGTGTTTTTCGAGAGAAATTATTGCCGGAGATGGGTTACCCGGTGTGCGCTTCGTTGTCTCGATTTCCGCTCTGCTGACCTGGGGTTCTGGCGGCAGGGCGTCGGGGCCGTCTAGTTCCTCATTTGAACGGATGCGAAGGCGGATATTGTAGCCGTTTTCCGCAAGCCAGCGGTTGCCGCGCTGCTCGAACTGCGCGCGCATTTTTCGGCCCTTGCCAGCTAAGAAAAGAGCGTTCCAATCCCTTGCTTTTTTGCTATCAAAAGACCCGTCCGCGTTCATACGGCGCAGAGTCAGCATTATATGCGCATGCGACTGCTCGCCTCCGTCCCGCGCTCCGGGGTCGTGAAGGTCGGCGTGGGCGGCCATCCCGGCTTCAATGAGCGGGGACAGAATGTGGGTCAGATATTCGCGGTGATGCTCTCTCGGAAGTCCTCGCGGAATAGATAGAAGCACCTGCCTCGCCACCTGCCCGTCAGCCCGCTTCTCTGCGGCCTCTGCATTGCGCCAGAATTGCGCAGGGTCAGTCAGGTTTTCGGTCGGCTGAATGTGCGCAGGAAATAGCGCAAAATGGTCGTAGTGTTCGGGGGCTTTCCGGCTGAAATCGAAGGTCTGGTCGGTCAGCCGGTCTTTGATAGTTCCGCACAGATTATATGCAGCCGCTTTCAGCACAGCGCCGACATTCGCAATGCCGAAATTCAGATGAATCCGGCGGTCAACAATCTCCGTCTGTGCGAGTGCGGTGCTGCTCATGGGTCACGGCTCATGCTTTCGGCTGAAAACGGCCCGTGCGAATTGCGTGCCGCATGATAGCTGAACCGCCATAGAGCCCGACCGGGAGCGCAAGCGCGCAAGCAAGGTCAGCACCGGACGCAACGCCGACAGAAAGGCCCATGCCAACAAAGGCGGTCGGTAGCCAGGAGAGGACCTTTGCGACTTTGACGCGGCGGGGTTCACGATATTCAGACATGAAGACCTCTACGAGATGACGTTCGCGAAGCGAATGTATAATCGAGCATATCAATGCCGACAGGGCATTGAATAGATGACACCCTTATAGCATGGCGGCAGGCATATGGGTACAGATTTCTTTCGGAAAACGTGATTTCTTTCATGCGGTTACGGTACGCTTACCCCTGAAAATATCATCAAACAGGGGGTCAAAATGGCTGACATTGATTCACTCGAAACGGAACTGAAAAAGGCCCAAGAACGCCTCGCGCGGGAACGGCTGGCAGTCCAAAAAATCAAGCGCGCCATGACGAAGAAGAAGAAGGCCGAAAAACGCAATATCGAAGCACAGGCGTTGTGTGCGCTCGGTCGCGGGATTGTCGAATTCTGTGACGACGACAGCAACGGAAATCATGCTTCTGCCGTGGTCGATTTCCTGCGCGCTTACATCGTCCGGGAGAGTGATGTTGACGCCATTCTTTTCACGCTCTCCGGCAGGCGCGTTGCCGATGCGGTCCGTGTGCCGAAACCGTCCATCGTCGCAGTGCCGGAACCGGCCATGCCGTCCATCGAAATCGTGGACTGAGGAAAGGGGACGACGACGATGCGATTCAATCTGAAATTCCTGACGGGCGCGGACGATATTCTTGCGTCAGCGGGCGCGATAAAAAGACAAGTCGTGGGTCCCGTTTTACGCTTCAATAGCATGTTCAAAAAGCAGCCGGTTCAAACCCTGCCGACAGAATCAAATGACCCTGCCGAACGGTTCAAAGTTGCGGCGCGCGTCTATGCTATTAGTGCCCCCGAAATTGAGCGCAGAACGCGTGTTTCGGCGTGGCTGTTCTGGCTATCTGCTGCGCCCGTATTTCCGCTTCTCGGGCTTTGCGGCGCGCGCGCTGGTGACGGCGATTACAGCACCGCCATCATCGCGGCCTCGGCTTGTCTTTATTGCTCTGTCCAGGCGCTCAAAAGCGGCTTTGCAAACTATCAGTTTCGGACGCGCTCGCTGATGTCGTTCCGGTCGTATCTAGGAACCGACATGCTGCCAAAATTTCGGAGCAATAAGTCATGAAAAAATTTGTCTCCATCGCCATCCTTTTCGCCGCGTTCCCGGCCCTGGCGCATGCGGCCGCGTCGATTACGGCAGACGAGGCGACATGCAGCGCCTCGGGGACCCTTTTGACGCAAGCCCTGACCGCGCCATGCGCAAGCGACTGGTGGCGGCAAAGTTTGGAATCCATTTTCCCGGGCGTCGGACCGCTGAATGGCAACGCAAGCCAGGCGGCGCAGGGGTTGTTTGCTGCCTCGGGCGGGTTCCTCGCCGTCCTGTCGGCGGTCGCCGTGGCGATGCTGTCCTGGCACGCCATCTCGGGCACCGTCGCAACGGCTCATGAAGGCACGATTCTCGGGCAGAACTGGCATACCGTGTGGGCTCCGTTGCGGCTCTGCTTCGGGTTCGGGATGCTGGCACCGGCTGCGAAGGGGGTCTGTCTCGCACAAGTCCTTGTAATCTATGTCGCTCTTTACGGCGGCTCGCTGGGGAATCTCGTCTGGTCCACGTATTCAACCGGCCTCGTCGCTCCGTCTCTGAATGCGCCTCCGCTGCCCGCTACCGGGGCATTGGTGCGCGATTTCACGGAAGCAGAACTATGCAGACAAGCCCTGATTTCCGATGGCGCACTGACCGGCCCGCTGTTCGACCTGCCGACCACGATGCCGGGCGAGACGGTCGGGGGCACAACAGGCGAAAATATCGAGGTATCGCTGGGCAATCTGTATAACTCGATGGCCGCCCGGTTTACCGGCGGTAATCTGACGTCTTCCGCGCAGTCAAACCGGCATCTCATCACATGGAATTACGGTGTGTGCGGCACGATTTCGGGGACGTTCGCGGTCGGCAGCGGTGGCGATTCTACGGTTACGGCGTTCGATAAATCCCGGCTTGCCGCGATTGAACAAGCGCGGTCGGCTATCAGCCGGGGCATCGCACAGTTCATCGACTATCAGAAAAACCCCGCGAATTACGAAGGCCAAATGCCGACGAATCAAATACCGGATGTCGCCCGGACGGCCTTCATACAGTCAATTAGCGATGCTAAGTCCACCCTTGATACCGAATTTCAGGCGGACGGACAGGTATTGATTGATGTTCAGGGCGGAACTAATAGTAATGTTTCTTCATTTCTGAATGACGGCAACAAATATGGGTGGCTGACGGCAGGCATGTTCTATATGTCCATCGCGCGTCTTCAATCCGCCGCATACTCGCTTGCGTCGGATATTCCGCAAGTGTCCATTCCTCCAATGTCGAACACTGACAGGTCGGAGCATATCGACCTGAAAACATGGAGTTATGCCGGGAACTACGTGAGGGCCGGTGAATCCATCTTGCAGCCCCTGACGATTCAGTGGAACGCCAGCGACGACACTGCGGACCTGCGGAATGCCGCCCTGGCTGGCTCGACCCAAGGCAGCACGGCAAGCCTGCATGGGGTCCAAAAATGGCTGTTCGACAAGATTTTTAGTATAGGAAACAAATACTTAGTTGGCATCAACCCGGCTAACGGTTCGCCTATCCAGCAGCTTGCCGACTTCGGAAACGAGGTGCTGAACACGATTTCGGTCGTCATCCTGGGCGGGCTGGCGGCGGGCACCATGCTCGGCGGGCCTGCTGGGGCGGGGGCGCTTGCGGGGGCGGTCGCGTCTGGTCCGCTGTCGTTCGTCGGCATTGTTCTCGGCATGCTGCTGCTGGTCGGTGTTGAGCATGCCTACATTATTCCCATGATGCCGTTCGTTGAGTTTACGTTCGCATCAATCGGTATTCTGATTACCGTCGTTGAAGCGTTCATGGTGTTACCCGTCTGGGCATTCATGCACGTTCGCATGGATGGGTCGGAATTCATCAACGAACAGCAGAAGTCCGGATATGTGCTGCTCCTATCGCTGTTCTTGAGAATCCCCCTGACCGTTTTCGGCCTGATTCTCTCGCTGCAAGTCATGAACGCGGGCGTCTGGCTGGTGTCTCGCTCGTTCTCCGTGGCGGCGCTGGCGGGGACTGCGGACAGCGGACCGGGCATTATCGGGGCGGTCGTAATGCTGGTTTTGGAGGCATGGATGACGTGGAAAATTACGACCGCAAGCTTGCGCTTGATGACCAGCATGCCGGAACTGGCGGGAAAAATCATCGGATGGGCTTCTGACAGCCTGCGCACCGAAAGTCCTTCTCACTTTGTCGGCGGGGTCGTGGGGCGGACGGCTGGCGGCGCTGGGCACGGTATTGCGAAAGTTGGCGAGAAAGGTGCGGGCGGAAAGGGTGGCAGTGAAGAAGGCGGCCAAGGCGCTGGCGGGGCTGGCGGCGGGATGGCGACGACCGAACGCCCAGTGTCGTCCTGACCCGCGCCACGCGGGGCGGTTCGCCGCCCTGCCGGGTGCCCTTGCGCAACCGCCAGGGCGACAAGCCCAGGCGGTGAGCATGCCGTGATGATGACGGCATGATACCGGTATGAAATACGATAGAGAAACGTGGAATTGCCGGCCTATATCCGGTCGATTGCATAGCGCGCGTGGCCGATTTCTCATACGGATGGCATGTCGGGCGTACTATAATTCATGAAATGACAAGGAAGGGGACGGCGCATGACAATGCTCGATACAATCAAGAAAGGCCGATTGCCGCTGATTGACCCCGCCCACGCCCACACCCATTGGGAAGAGCTGTTGCAAGATGGCACAACGAAGGCCGCCCGGCTGGTGACTGAAACGCATGAGTTCGGAGAGGGAAAAATCCGCCGACTGCGCACAGTCCGCCGCCCACGCCGGGATTTCCTCCTGCCTTCCGGTGCAGCCATCATCTATTTGGAAATTTGGAGCAACAACGCACGCCACCCGTTCGAGACCGTTGGGATTTTATATAATTGCAACCACAATATGTTCTCCATCACAGAAGGTCGCGGCTGGCCAGGGCGCGACCCACATCTGTTACCTGCATTGTTCCGCATCGAATACCACGCCGGTGGAATGAGGCTTGCAGAAGACAGGGACAGGGGCGGCGATTGGCGAACATTCACACAAGCCGGCGGCCTGCTGGGCGACGCTCTGCGGGCGCTGGATGCGGTTGCACGTGAGAAGCAGAATGCTTGATTCTCTCAAGTCCGGCCCGCCTCCGCTTCTGTATCCCTGCGCCGCAACCGGTCTGGTCGATGCCGTCCAGCAGGCCGCCCGGCAGGCATCGGAAACGCTGACGTTCGACAGTGCGGCGGTCGGACGACTGCGCGCAACCCGTCGCCCCCGCCATGATTTCCGTCTGCCGCCGGGTGCGGGTGGCGTCATTTTCTTGGAAATATGGGCCGATGACGCGCTGTGCCGGCCGCACGCAATCGGGGTTCTGTATGCCGGTGCGCATCGTGAGTTCGCGATTGTGCTGGGAAAGGGCTGGCCGGGGGCGGACCCGGAGATTCTGCCCGCGCTGTTCTCGGCCAGCGCGGGCGGCGTGGTGCGGTTTCGGTGTGATGATGCGGTGCGGGCGTCGGTTGCGCGGACCGCCGGGGACGTGATGGCGGATGTGCTGCGGGCTCTCGATGCGGTGGCGCGGGAAGGCGGGGTGGACGTGGCTGGCGAGGAAGACAGGCCGGACTTGCCGGATTTTGCGGAGGGCGGCTGGGGGGAACTGGATGTGGGAGATTTAGCGTGATTGAGACAAAAGAAGAAATGCGCGGGATGAACGGTGACATTCCGACACTGTTCTTCAAGAATAGTGCTGGCGAGTGGGTCGATGCGCTGGACTGGATAAGATTCGCGAAGCTCTCCCGGCCGCAAGTCCACGAGAAAGGGGAACTTCGCACGGTCAGTATTAGAGCGGGCGGCTTAAATACAGACTCAATCGTTTACGGCTTGAGCGCAGATGGCGTGGTAATCCCGACGCCTGACGGACCGTGGACGCGGCTGTTTCACAATGGAGTTGACGCAACGGATGAGTTCATGGCCGTGATTACGGGTGAAGTCGCAACAGACGACACGACTGCACTGATGTCGCGTATACAGAAGAACTCAAAAGCTGGCCGACATTCAGAGGCCGCGTTCGACATGCTCTGGCTAGCATATGTCGTCGCTGGACGCGATACCGTCGAAAGGCTGAAGGAAATCACCGTTCGCAAAGGCAAGGAATGGCACTGGCCCGGCTCGTGAAGACGATGATAAATAGTCAGCTTGCTGACTTCCTTTCGCATCGCGGATGCGTTGCGTTGTCCCGGCACATAGCGGGTAGCGTTGTCCCCGCATTCCAGCCCGCCAGGGCCGTAGGCGTAGCCGGAGCATATCCCCAGCGGCGGAAGGGCGTCTTTGAGCGTAGCCAAGGGAGCCGCTGGGGATATGTGGTATGTGGGGGTAACGCGGTCAACCTTTGACGGTTCTGCCATAGCCAGCCTCTAGAATACGTTCGAGTGCCTGGAAAGAAAGCCGTCTTCCCATACTTTCGAGGCGCAGGGGGGCAAATACCGAAAACATGCGCCGATATCTTTCAAGTGTTATCGGAGAATGACTATTGAGTTCCCTGTCTTTGAAACGGGAAAAGCGCTCCAGTTGGCCTGTAAGCATTCTGACGACGCCCATATGCCAATGTTCGTTATTGCCGTCGAAACCAACGAATATCTTGTCAAAGTCATAAGAGAAATGCTCATCTAGACGCCTCATCTCTCCTTCGGGAAGGTTTTGGATGCTACTCTCTAGAAAGTCACACATGTCCAGAATGTCGATGACCTCCTTTACGACTTCCGGAGGGCAGCTATTCGGTGGGAAAATCCCCGAATACCTGAAAGGAATTGCCCAGTAATCTGCGCCGCACAAGGCTTCGATGATGAAGGTAGGGTCAATCTCGGGTTTTTTCACAACCGCTCGGTGAATTTCAGCCAACATCACGGTCATTAGCTTTTCCGGACTGGAAAAGTTCATGTTATCCGCAGAATATGATTGAAGACCCATTTCAACCAAAGACCTCACGGCTTCGGCTCTCGATGGTTCGCTTGGTCGGGAAAGCCGCCAGGCGTCTACCCGTGCAAGGAATGACTCATCTAGGCGGAGTTCAAATCGTTCTGACTTTGGAGGCATTGGACACCTGCGCTTTGGTTACGTACACATACGGTAAATGTACGTAAACAAAGAGTCAAGCCGATTCTCATGCCGCCCGGATTGCATCTTCAATGTCAATCTGCCGAGGTTCCAGCCGGTCGAGCATCGCGTTAGCCCGGCGCAGGCGCTCCCGGTCTGCGGGCGTCTTGAAGTCCTCGTCATCAAGCGTCGTTTCCCGGCCTGCTGCGGCACGCTGGGCGACGCCTCGGCTGACATTGAAAAGTCGCTGGATTTCGGTGATAGACCGGCCCTCCGCCCGCATCTGCATTGCATGCTGTCGCTGGCGGGATGTCAGCGTCGGGCGTCTGCCACCCCCGACGCCTTGACGGCCTGCCTTTGCGCGCTTCTCGCGGGCGTCTTCAAGCCCGGCGGCCTGGCGTTCGGCCCGAAGTTCTGTTTCGAGTTCGGCGACGGCTAGCAGGGCATGCAGCATGAATCGGCCTTCCGGGGTGCTTGAGTCAGCACCGCCGGTCAGGGCCTTGATATTTACCTTACATTCCATCAGTCGGGCGGCAACCTGGGCGCATTCGATGAATGTGCGCCCGAGGCGGTCCACTTTCCAACACATCACGATGTCGCCCGGCTGAATGGCGGCAAGAAGCCCGTTCAGGCCCGGACGGTTCACAACGCGTCCGGTCGATTTGTCTTGAAAGATGCGGTCTTTCGGGATGCCAGCCGCCCGCAAGGCTTTTACTTGCGGGGTAATGTTCTGACGGGGCGTGCTGACGCGGGCATATCCGTATGTTGTCATGTCAATCCTCATCATACTGCGGCCTGAAATTCGGAAAGAAATAATATTCCTCGCGCTCGTCTGCAATTTCTTTCAGAACGTCTAGTTCAACCTTCCTCCTATTAGACTCACTTACGAGGGGGTCCAAATCTTCTTCTTTTGGATTGCCACAAAACTCATTCGCAAGCACGCGTATTTTTACCTCCGTTTCTTCTAATTTAACCTCCGCTACTTTCAACATGAATCCCAATCCCCACCCCACAATATCCACCCCATATCCCGCGAAGGCACCTTCCACGCCTAGCCTCAAATTTCGAAGATGCTCTTTTTTTGTCTCGTATTCATCTCTCGCTTTTCTCAAATCCTCACGCCATTCCCGCCTTTGCGCTCCGGTCATGGGGCAGTCATCTTCTATCAACTCCTGTTCAATGTCCGCCGTCCTGCCAATGTCCTCTCTTGCAGAGAGAGCGTCCATTCCCGCGTCTTTCCACTCTTGCAAGCGTTCCGGACCAATCTTCGACACCAGCGCGTCCCTCGCGATTGCCCCCGCAATCTGCTTGTGATGCTCCACGTGATGATTCATCATGCCGTAATCCACCTTCTTTTTCCCCATCAGCACCACCCAGGCTTCATTGATGTGATGCCTTATTCTCGCACCAGTCTCGGCTTCACTCATCATAATTGCCCCCGAAGTTACGGTACAGAAAACGATACGAGGAAAGTCCCGTTCGTCCTGTCCTGATGTCATTATACCAAATTCTATAGAATTTGGTACAGCAAACTTTGCGTAAACTCGATTTTATCAATTTATAGGTGAATTTTTATTTGTACTTTGCAAATGAATTCCTGCTCATCATCACCCTTGTCGCGCTTGCTTGCTCTTCCGGCGCTCGAACATGAGTTCGCTCAAAAGCACGTCGTCGTTCGCTGCTCGGCATGCTGCTTCGGCTCGTTCGAACGCCTCCGTCTCTTCTGAGAGCATGCGCATCCAATCGCTCGACCCGACCCGACAATCCCTGCTCGCCATCTTGCGATATGCTGCGATTAGTTCTGTCGGTGCTGGTGCTGGGCGGGCGGCGATGGTGGCGGAATGCTCGGCCCGCTGGTCGGCGATTACCCGCGCCCATGTGCCTGCATCATTCCCGCCGCCTTCGGCGTTCGGGCTGCTCGCGGCGCGTTCGTTTATCGCTGCGCTCGGCTGGTCTGCCGGTGTCCTGGGCGACAGGCGCAGACAAGCAGGCCGGGCGGCCTTGGCAGGGACCGGCGGATTGATGATTTCATCAAGCACCTGCCCAGCCCGCTTCCTCCATTCGTTCTCCGTCTCTCTCGATATTCCGCAGTCTACCGCCTCTTTTTCTGTCTCTCCGGTCGCCAGTTCGCGCACATATGAGATGAAGGCCCAGCGTCGCCGCGCTGCCTGGACGACCTCCGCCAGCCGCTCCCTCACGTCTGCTGGGCGGCCGGTCGAGACGGCCCGAACGATACCGGGTAGATAGCCATGGGCTTCATTCATGACTTGCGCGACGTCATAAGGCCGGGAGCGGACAGCTTCACGGATAGGACAGCATGCGTTACCATTTCCTGAGTTGTTATAAGATTTGGGTAGACGTGACCGAAGCCAGTCCGCCAGCGCGGTCTTCGCATCGTCGCCCGACCGCCGGATTGCCGTCCCCACGGACTGGTCGGCGAGATGGCGGGCGCGCTTGATATCGTCGTCTAGGTCGCACCCCTCAATCGCGGCGGGGTTCAGGCCGACGCCGCCGTTGTTCGCGATGATGAGATTCGTTCTTAACTCCGACCCGTCGCCGCGATAGTGAACAAGTGCGCGGGCAGCGGGCTGGCGGCATGATGTCTTCGGCGCGCGGGTCTGCAATGGCTGCATTTCAATGCTGGTGCCACCCTTTCCATATTTTGGCCGAAACCCGCCGTCGTTCATTTCTGCCCGCCAGCACTTATAATCACCGATTGGCACGTATAGATTCTTACATTGTCTTGTTTCCAGATGATAAATAAGAAGAGCTTCGGGGTCCAGGTCTTCGCATTTCTTCACCTTCGGCGAGGCATACTTTCCTGCGCGCCCGTCATCCTGTTCTTCTTCGTCTTCTTCACTTTCGGGGACGTAAACTTCAAAACCTCTGGCGGCCAAATACTTATTGATTTTGTTCAGAATGAATTGAAAATCTTCAGGCGTATACAATTCGCTCATGTCGATATCGATGCCGATATGGTAATGCCGCTTAACAATCCAGCCGCCTTTTTCCAAAACGTCGTGTGTCCCGCAATATTGCGGGAACACGATGCCATGCAGCAACTTGCTCTTCCTGCGCATGTCGTCGAGCGCCTGCTTCATGCAGCCGTAATTTCGATTTCCTTCTGCCCGCAAGCGTCTGACTTCATGCACACCATCCGAATGACGTGCATGGTCAACTGCCGTCATGCGAATCTGAATGTGCTTGATGTTGCGGCGCGCTCGCTCGTTCCCGGAGCAGTATGCCGAGAACCATTTTCCCCAGTCCGCCGCTTCGCGCACCGCTTGCGTCTCAAAAAGTCGGCTTCGCACGAGAAGCGCGGATACCGGTATTTTTGATGGCGATATGCTTGCCGCGTCGAAAACTGCGGCAGGGTTGCTCGCGAATAATGAAAAGCCGGTCTTCTCTTTGATGCGTCTCGCCAAATCAATGTCGCGGGTCGTCGCGCTTTCCTGACTGTGAGCAAAGCCGGCAATCTCGATTTCAGGAGCCTGGACGGCATGGGTCGATGCGAACCGCTGCCGGTCCTCCGCATCGACCCAAAACTGCCGTCTGTCCGCACCCATAAAAAAACACCCATCGTTGGTGCGATGAGTGTTGAAAGCCGGCCGATGGCGGGGTTATCTTCTGCTCATCGCGTCGTCGTCGTCGCGCTTCTTTGAAGCCCGCTCTTTCCGTAGGTCTTGCTGGACCGATGACCGGAAGGGCGGGCTTTCTCTATATTGAACAGTCATGGGATGCATGATTTCAACGTTCCCGTGCTGTTCCTGTGATGATTTCTGACTGGCAGGGTTAGCCAGGGCGCTTAACCCTAGCTTGCTGGGTGTCAGGCGAGGTTGGCAAGTTCCGCATCTAGCGTCTCGATGAGATACCTGACGGCCTCGGAAACCAGCCATTCCCGCACCTCCTTGCCCGCCCGTCCGTGCAGGTGGTGTAAGTCCACCGGCACCCATTCGGCATCTTCAATTGTTCCGGTCCCTGCAACCTTCTGTTCGACTTCTCTCCCGCCGCACGTCGCCCGCCATGCGCCATCAAGAAGAGCGAAGCCGGTATCGTTCGCGAGCATTCTTCCGTTCACCAGAACGCCGCCGACCGCCGCACTGAACGCGAATGTTTCTTCGTGGCGTGTGCCGACAGGGAACGTCGCCGCTGCGTGCAGTGGTGTTCCGTCGTCCTGCACGATGTCCCGAATGTCAATTCTGTAGTCCAGGGCTCCGGCCAGGCGGTCGGAGACGCTACGGATTTCTTCGGCTGTCAGTTGCGCACCCATGGTTCAGTTCTCCCTGATTCGATTGGGGCATTGCGCGCAAACGCGCGCCCTTAACAATTTGCTCGCACAAGAAAAAATGCAGCATGCGAGCACGACGATTAGAAACGGCACAAAGGCTTCCGGCGGAAAGTTCCTAAACAGGACACTGAACAGTCCAGATGTGGGCATGTGCTGTTGAGCCCAGTCCTTAGTCAACCATCCGATTAAGGCCAGGATTGGAAGAACAACGCACATGACGCAGATGCCGACGACAACGTTAACAACAGCGTTAACAACATCGAGTGCAATTGCTCGAATGATGCGAAAGCTATTCTTGCTCACTAGATACACCTTTCCCGTTGCCCGCTGCCGGTGACAGCGGGCTTATTGCTGATTTGCTGTTCGATTGACCGCCCTGTCGTCAGGTCGCGATTACGTAATCGCGACCTGTGGCCTCGGGGGGGGGGTGCCCTCTGTCGGCATGGGTGCGGGCTTGTGCGCGGCAGGTTGCGTGCCATCGTTCAGCCCTCCGCCTGTTGTTGGCGCGCGGCGAATTCGGACTTCCTCGGCCTGCCTCGACCGCGCGACTGCCGCGCGTAGACTGAGCCGTCCGCCAGAGCGGCCAACCACGCGTCTAGGTCGGCAGGGCGATAGACGATTCGTCTGCCGATTCGGAGATATGTCGGGCCAGGGGGAAGGGGCTGTTCGGCGGACGAACGGCGGCGTGGCCCATCGACTCGGAGTCGATAAAGATAATCCGCGCTTAAGCCCAAGCGGGCGGCGGCTTGACGTTCTGTCAGAACAATGGGGTCAAGAGTGGTCGTGATACGCATGGCGAACCACCCTCCTTTCAGAGAAGGTGTGTCCGAGAGGCTTGAGCGGCCTTCAGTCTATAGGCGATGCTGGCTGCGTTATCGACCGGTCATGACGGTCGCCACCATCCCACTCCCAGCCCCCAATACCGTCTGCCAGGGGGACATGGGCTCGCACGGGGGTTTTCACCCGGCTTTCCCTGTTCACGTCTTGCTCAAGCGTCGGACCGTTCGCACGGCCTAAACGTCAATAATTTCAGTAGCCCACATCGAGACGAAAGGCAACGGGAAATGCCGCCTTTTGCGGAATTAAACCGACGACATCGGACTGACCTGACCGGATGCCGTCGATATACCTGTTGAAATGGCGTTCACGATAATGTGAAAATTGGGCGAAGTCCGCTGGCGTCCGGTGCCATTTTTTGTGCCAATTTGTGCCAATCGCCCCCCGGCTTGTGCCAATTTCTGCCGAATTAAGCCGAGTCATGCCGAATTTAAGTCATTGATTTAAAATTAGAAATATAAAAATGGCGGCTTTCTGCGCCCCAAAAGCTCGGACTGTAAATCCGCTGGCGTGCGCCTACGTTGGTTCGAATCCAACCCCTTCCACCAATTTTCAGAAAACTCATCAATAAAATCAGTGGTTATCGATCTGTCTCGATCGACACCCCTCTTACTGCCCACCTTGGCGACTGCGTTACACAGCGTCATCAGGACGCCCATCGCGTCGCGGGCGCACCGACGCGGCGCCTCGGTACGCCACTGCTCAAGCCCTGGGAACAGCACTGAAGAGCGCGTTAAGTCCTTCGGCATTCGTCGGGTGTGCGATAATCGCGTCCCGTATTGCCGTGTAGGGTAGCCCAGCGAGCATTGCGACATGAACCGCTGCCATCACTTCTCCACCTTCGGCGCCGAGCATCGCGAAGCCGAGAAGGCGATCGTCCGGGCCTATGATTGCCTTCATGAAGCCGTCACGGCGACCCGTGGTGCGGCTACGAAGCACGCGCGCCATCGGCAACTTCGCGACACGCACATCATGTCCTAGTGCCTTTGCCTCCGTTTCGGTCAGTCCCGTGCGGCCGAGCGGCGGATCGGTGAACAGGCAATAAGGCATGAGGCGATCGCGTGTGGATCGATTCCCTCCCGCGAGGTTATCCCGTATAATGCGAAAATCGTCGAGTGATGCATGGGTGAAAGCTGGGCTGCCTGCGCATTCGCCGATGGCCCAAATGCCCGGTGTCGTGGTCTCCAGCCGTTCATCAACGGCGATCATGCCGCGCGGCGTGAGTGCGACACCAGCCTCTTCCAGACCGATCCCGCGCGTATTGGGGCGCCGCCCGGCGGCCACCAGGATATGCGAAGCGCCGATCGACCATTCCGCGTCCTCATTCGCAACGCTCACCTCGACGGCATCACCTGAGCGCCCTCTGACGGAGCGGATATTCACGCCGGTGTGGATGATGATGCCCTCGGCCTCCAGCAGGCGACGCAGTTCGCCGCTCACATCGGCATCCTCGCGTGACGCAATCTGGCTTCCCGTCTCAAGCAGCGTAACCTCGGCGCCGAAACGACGATAGGCTTGGCCCAACTCGAGCCCGACATACCCGGCGCCAATGATGAGGAGATGCCGGGGCAAGGCGTCGAGTTCGAGGATTTCCACATGGGTCATGGGCATGGCTTCGGCGAGACCCGGAACGGCAGGAATTTCCGCGCTCGTTCCGAGATTGAGCACAATCTTCTCCGCCGTCAGATCTCGCCTGCCGCCGTCATTCAATTCGACGCGGACCCGGCGTGGACCAGTAAGCTGCGCGTGCCCCATCGCCAGCTCGGCCCCGCTGCTCCGGAAGAGATCGAGATGCATGTCGATCAAGCCGCGAACCATCTCGCGCTTCCGTTCGACAACACGGCGCATGTCCACCGTCATCGACTCCACGCCTATGCCCATCTGCGCCGAATGGCGCACGCTATGCGCCGTCTCCGCACTCCAGATTTCATTCTTGCTGGGCAGGCAATTGGTGTTCGGGCACGATCCGCCGATCCACCGCCGTTCAACCACGACCACTTTCTGTCCCTGCCCAGCCAGGGTCCAGGCGAGATATTTTCCGCCTTCCCCACTGCCGATCACGATCAGGTCGTAATGTTCGCTCATCGTTCTTGCCTCACAGGCTTCATTCCCGCGCTGTCGCCGCCGCCGGAACGCGATCACGACCGCGCTTCGCGAGAGGGTTGATACACCGGACAAGTTCTGCGGATTTCGTCTTGACCAGGCCGCCGCCGTTGGAACCAGTCCATTTTGCGAATGGGCGTTATTCGAAGCGATAATCCGAGAGATCCACACCAACGATCGTCTCGGGAAAAGTCACCCTCAGTCGCCGCCAGCGCTCCCCTTACTCGTCCAGGAAAGTTCGGCAATGGGCGACGAACCTCGCGGGATATCGGAACAAGGCGCCGTGGCCGGAGTCCGGATAGATGATGAGCTGCGCATTCCCCATCGCCTTGAACATGTTGTAGGCGTTGATGCTGGGAAACATGGTGTCGTCGCTGCCGTGGACGATCAGCGCGGGCTGCGCGACGGCGCGAAGCGTCGCCTCGCCCTCGTCCTTGCGGGCACACCATCCGATGATCGCCTTGGCCTGTGGTGCGCTGACAGCGTCGCCGCTGTCCGGATCACGCTCCTCCGAACGTGCCGTGGCGCGTGCCACGAACGCCCGGCCGGCGCGCTGGCTTTCTTCGGTGGGCGTGAAAAACAGGGGCAAACGCACATCCGGCGCGGCCTTTGCGAACGCATCCTCCACCACGGCGAGCAGATGTTCCTCGCCGCCACGCGGCGCCGCGCCGACGATGATGATCCTGCGGATCAGGCCAGGATGCCGCGCGGCCAGGACCTGGGCGAGCATGCCTCCGAGGGAAAAGCCGAGAAGGTCGACCAGAGGCAGGCCAAGGCCACGGATGAACGCCTCGGCATCCGCCGCCATCTGTTCAACAGTGTCGGGTGTCCGGCCGGTCGAGGTGCCAATGCCGAGATTGTTGAACACAATGACTGGCCGCGTTTCCGCGAGGCTGTTGACCACTGCCGGATCCCAGGCATCCATCGTCCCGGTGAAGTGCTGCAGCAGGACGAGCGGTGTCCCCGCCGTCGGGCCGAGCCGGCGGAAGGCAAAGCGGACATTGTCGGCGTCCAGATATTCTGTTCTTGCGGTTTCAAGCGACATGATTGTTCCTTCGTGAACTGCACCGCTCGATGCAGAGTCGATCCGGCCGATCGGCGGCGTATCTACATGGTGAGAACGATACGGAAACGGGCTTCGCCCGCCATCATCCTGCGATAGGCCTCCGGCGCGCGTTCCAAGGGGATCGTCTCGATCATGGCCGCTACGCCAGCCAGCGAACTGAAGCGCAACGTGGTGTCCGCCGTCGCGGGATCGCCGGTCAGCGCACCTTCGATAGACCGCCCCCCGAACAGGAGGTCCGAGGTCGCAACCTGTACGGGTTCGGAGGATGCGCCGAGCGCGATGATGCGGCCGCGCGGACGAAGCCCCTTCACGGCCTCCGCGACCACCGTGCCGCCCGATGCCGTCGCGACGACAAGATGGGCGCCTCCCAGTTCCTGCAGCGCGGTCGCGATCGCGACCGCCGAGCTGTCGATGTAATGGTGGGCGCCCAGCTTCGTGGCGAGCCCGCCCTTGTCCGGCCCGCGGCCAATGGCGACCACCTCGAACCCCATCCGCCGGGCGAATTGCACCGCGAGATGGCCCAGTCCGCCTATGCCGATTATGGCCACGAGATCGCCCGCGCGCGCCTGAGAATTGCGCAAGGCACTGAAGGTGGTGAGGCCGGCGCAGAGCAGCGGCGCAGCCTCCTCGGATGAGAGGCTATCCGGGATCGACACCAATCCGCTGGCTCGCGCGATCATATATTGCGCGTAGCCGCCGTCATGGTGGATGCCGGTGAACTCCTGGTTTCGGCAATTGACGAGGTCGCCACGGCGACATTCGCCGCAATGGCCGCAGCTCCCGCCAAGAAAGCCGACACCGACGCGTTGCCCCGGCGCCCAACCTTCGACATTGCTGCCGATCGCATCGATGACGCCCACGGCCTCATGGCCCGGAACGCGCGGCCATGCGATCGGGAAAGCTCCCTCGACCGTCGCCGCGTCGGAATGGCAGACCCCGCAGGCTTGCACCCGGATGCGCACTTGTCCGGTGCCGGGCGCGCTGATCGGCTTCTGGGTCAATTCGAGCTGACCGGGCGCGATGGCCTGAACGGCGGTGTATGTTATCGGGTGGCTCGACATGAAAGCTCCGGCATCTGAAAAATCTGTCAGAGCCCTATCAGTGGTTATCCGGGGCTGACAGGACGTAGATGCCGTCATTCCGGCCATGAACATGGCGAAACGCCGTTCGAACACCTATTTGGACGGGCAGCAGCCGTCGCGGAGAAAGCATGAAGATCGGCCTTGTCCTTTGCCCGGGTTTCCAACCCGTCTGCTTCGGCGCCGTCGCGGCGTTCGATGTCGCCAACAAGCAGGCCGGCGAAAGGCTCTACGACATGCGCGTCCTCTCGGAAGAAGGGGGGGTGATCGCCTCGTCGTTCGGTATCCAGGTCATGACGGAGCCATTCGACGATGCGCCCTATGACACGCTGATCGTCGCCGCGGGCCTCGAGATACCGACGTCGTCGCCGGGGCTGGTGCGGCTGCTTCGCGCGGCCGCCCGCGACGCGCGACGGGTTGCCGCCATCTGCCTGGGCTCGTTCGTTCTGGGCGATGCCGGTCTGCTGAACGGTCGGCGCGCCACGACCCATTGGCGTTACGCGCAGACGCTGCAGGATCGTTTCCCCAGTTGCGAGGTCGATATGGACAAGATCTTTATCGCCGACGGACCGATCTGGACATCGGCCGGCATGTCGGCGGGAACGGACCTTGTCGTGGGCATGATCGAGCGTGACCATGGCCCCGATGTCGCGCGTTCGGTTGGGAAGGGCATGGTCATGTACCATCGCCGCTCCGGCGGACAGTCGCAGCATTCCACCTTGCTGGATCTCGGCGGCAACGAGGACAGAGTCCAGCGTGCGCTGAACTACGCCCGTCAGAATCTGGCCGCGAGCCTGACGATCGACGACCTCGCTGAGGCCGCGTGCCTCAGTCCCCGGCAGTTCACGCGGCTGTTTCGGTCGGCAACCGGCACCACGCCGGCGAAGGCGGTCGAAGCGCTGCGGGTCGAAGCTGCGCGGTTGATGCTGGAACAGAGCCGGTTGCCGATCGAGGTCATCGCCCGCGAGGTGGGATTTGCGAACCGGGAGCGGATGCGCTTGGCATTCGTCCGGGTGCATGGGGACGTTCCGAGAGCCATCCGCAATGACGCCGGACCGCTCGCCACGCTTTAGCCGGCGCCTGGAGAAGCACCGATCTCGAAGCGCGCTCCTCGTGCCGCCTTCTGGAGCCATATCCGTTCACGCCGGTTCACGGATATGGCTCCGGCTCATTGTTTCATCGAGCGTCTTGATCCGACCGAATGAGTGCATCCGGTCGGATGACGCTCTCTCTTCAGCACTCACGCGAGGGCGGCCAGCCCGCCAGTACGATCTTGCCCCTGGCGCGTCCGCTCTCGATCAGCGCATGGGCGCGGCGAAGGTTCTCGGCCGAAATGACCCCGAAGCTCTCGGCCAGCGTGGTCTTCAGGGTACCGGCATCGACCAGCCTCGCGACTTCGTTGAGGAGCGCTCCCTGTTCCGCAATGTCGTCCGTTCCAAACATCGAGCGGGTGAACATGAACTCCCAGTGCGTCGACACGCTCTTCGGCTTGAAGAGCGACACTTCGACCGACTCTGGATCGTCGATGAGGGCGAAGCGGCCCTGCGGCGCGATGAGCTTGGCGATCTCGGCGAGATGCTGGCCGGTGTTGGTGGTCGAGAATACGAAGGCAGGCTGCCCGATTCCCAGTCTCTCGATCTCCGCCGAGAGCGGCTTCGAATGATCGACGACATGGTGTGCGCCGAGAGTGCGGCTCCACTCGGCCGTTTCCGGCCGCGAGGCTGTTGTGATCACCGTAACGTTGGTGAGCTGGCGCGCGAACTGCGTCGCGATCGACCCGACGCCGCCGGCGCCACCGATGATCAGAAGGGCATTCGCAGCGCCCGCTACGGCTTTGCGAATATCGAGCCGATCGAACAAGGCCTCCCAGGCCGTGATGGCGGTCAACGGCAGTGCCGCGGCTTCCGCGAGGCCAAGCGACGCGGGCTTCCTGCCCACGATGCGCTCATCGACCAGGTGAAACTCCGCGTTCGTTCCCGGCCGTCCGATCGCCCCGGCGTAGAACACCGCATCCCCCGGCGTGAACAAGGTCGCCTCGGACCCCACCGCCTCGATTGTGCCGGCGGCATCCCAGCCGAGCACCTTCCACGGTCCGGGTTCCGCCTGGGCTCGCATCCGGACCTTGGTGTCGACCGGATTCACCGAGACGGCTTCGGCCTTGACCAGAATATCCCGCCCGGTGGGTTCCGGCCGAGGGAGATCGATATCGGAGAGCGAAGCCGGATCATCGATCGAAAGCGGGGTGCGGAAGCCGACAGCTTTCATGACGTTACTTTCCTGAAGGAAGACAGATGGATCATGGGCGGGGACCGGGATCTGGCAGAACGGAGATGCCGTCATTCCGGCCATGGCATGCCCGCATGAGGGGGGCGACTCACGAAAACCGTCCGCCATCGGCCCATCGGACCGCCTCCCGCCATTGAGTCCGGTCTCGAAAGGCCAATGGCTAACTGAGCCGGATATTGGAGAGATCGATCGAAACGACGAGCGGCTCGGCGCTGAAACTGCCGTCCGGCTGACGGGCATAGATCCGGCGCTTCGTCGGGAATTTGATGCCGGAAACTTCCGTATAGTTTTCGATGAGATGCGCGCCGGGCGTGTTGCCGGCAATCTCGACGTCGTAATCGTGGCGCTTCAGCAGCCCTTCGCCGTCGAAGTAGAGTGTCTGCACAGTGCTATGCGTTGCGATTCCGGCGGGAAATCGTACCGCAAGGCGACGCCAGTCGCCACCGTCGGCGGGCCAGGGCTCCAGTTCCTCCGTCTCAACGCCCGGCCAGGCGAGCAGGAACGGCGTGTTCAGATAGGTCCACATGGCGCAGCCGGCAAAATAGGCGAGTTGCAGCTCCGTCCACGGCGTTTGCAGTGTATGGCCGGCGAAGCTTGCCCGCGGCTCAAGCAATTCTTCGAGCACTGTTCCGTTCCCGGCTTCCAGGGCAACGCGGCCCGGCTCAAAGCGGGAGCGTCGGTTGCCTGCGCCGAACGGAGCATGCGATGCCCACTCTCTCCCGAGACCCACTGTGACGTTCGTGTGCTCGAGGGTGAGCGCCTGACCCTTCAAGGGCCATAGGGCGCCCCCTTGTATGAGATCGGCGGAAACCTGCTCGAATTGCCGCCAGCGATCGAGGCCCCCGTGGGCTTCGATGGCCAAATCCTTGAGTTGCTTCATGAATGCGCTCCTGCGAAAACCGCGCGGGACCGAGCGGCTTCATCGCTGAAGACTAGGCGCTCGGTAAAGCCTGCCGAACGCCTTAGATGCCTTGTTTCTGGCCACAGCCGCCGTGAGACGCGTGTTGGCATCGTTTCCGCGCGCAACGATCCTGATTGTCGCGCAGCATTGACCGCATTGAACCTGATCAAGCAGTCGCATTCCAGTGCCGCCACAATAGCGAAAGGTGATGTCAGGGCGCGCGGCACGAAATCCCGCCGTCAATGCCGACGGAGCCTGGTGTGCCATCTACTCCCTGCAAAGCCTCGGCGGCCTTCATGCCCGTCCTGCCGCCAACGTTCAGAAAGTAATGGAAAATTGAGAAATGTGAAATGTGAACGATATCACTTCCAAAAACGGAATGCGTGTGTCATATTAAAAATTGGTATAGTGCAAAAGTGACGCAATATGGAAATTCTGATCGGCCCTGATGGAAGGATATGGTATCCGAATAGCAATGAATTATTTGGATACCTTGGGTATTTTGGACACGATTGTGACCTGGTTTCGTATTCTATACGGAATCTCGGATTCGCAGCCATAGCGACATTCGCACGTTATACACGTATCCGCTTTCAGCCAGCGTTGTTCCCGGCAGCCTGTCTGCAACGCGTACTCGAGATTATCCTCTATCACGCACCGCCGCGCATCGTCCTCGAACGCGCCGGTACGTTATTCGCGCCGCTGGAAGTTCTTCACAACCTCAACGATGCCGTCGCCCGCCTCCGGGCACTCCAGATCGCAACGCCTGATGAAGAGGAATCGCCCGGATCGCCTACCATTGTGAATCTATCCCTGGACCGACTCCGGGATTCGAAGCGTGCAAGCATGCAGGCGGCATTTGCAATCTGGAAAGAGGCGAAGCGTTATACCAACGCGCGGAGCATCTCCAGGATTGCCGCCAACCCGGCGTTCGGAAGCGGGGCAGTTGCGTGGATGCCGGGACAAGACCGCTGCCTGATTGAGGCATGGCCGCAGACATACGGGAAATATGGCGAAGTTTCTTATGAAAGCCTGCTTGGCCGAGATGTACGGGACCTGCCCGACAGCGCATATATCCTTCCCGCCACCCGCAGCTATTTCGGTGTGGCGCACAGCCAGGCCCCTCGCCTGGAACTCATCGAGGCACTTGTGACACACCCCGATGGCTCCAGGTTCTGGTCCCGCTACGAACGGCTGCTCTTACCGTGGCGGACGAGCGCATCTGACATTTTCGTCAGTTCCGTTCCATTACTCAGGCTGGTTCGCATGCATTGAGTGATTCCGGATATGGCGGATCAATATATCTGGTGTTTCCCAGATCAGATTGCAGTCGAAGGTACGCCAGGCGCCGATGATTTGCATACCGCCTTGAACGGCCGGGTTGCCGTATAAAGGCAGAAGGGTGCGTGTCAATGGACCGCGCTCTACCATACCGATGGTAAAATCCGGCTTCCAAACCGCAAGCGAAATACTGCGCATCATGGCAATGGTCAGAACCGGAAGCCGCTTGCGGCGAAAGCTGGGGTGACACCAAAGACCACCGGCGAAGACGACTCGCCCGCTAATTTCGGCAGCTATTGGCGCATCCGCGATCCATTTTTCATGCGGACCCATCTGCGTGCCCGGGTCGCGATAGGCAAGGCGGCCCGATTCCCATTCCTCCCGCAATGTGCTCGTTGGCCAATCATAGCGGCGCAGAATCAACGTCACGACCGGATCGCCCTCGGCTTGGCCCTCGATATAGACGACATTATCCGGATTGATATCGGATAGTTCAGGATCATAAATGGGTGAAAGCGGCTCCCATGTATCCTGATGCATTCGATTGACTTCTGCCATGCGATCGAAATCGCGTCCCATATGCCATGATATGCCCAACTGACGTGCAGATTCGCAAAGTTTTAGAAAGAAGCGGCCAATATCTATTTTTTGACCATGATTTATTTCAATCGCATCCAGAAATGGACGAAGTTTTGTTGACATTTGCGTAATCTCTTCTTCGGGCGAGATTGCCCGACCGGAAGATTACTCATTTTTAACGACATTGATACGATCGGAATATTTGTATTTTTATTAATTCATTCTGTGTTCGTATTATTTTTCATCGGCGATCGAAATGCCCGGACTGGCTGCGGGACTGCCGCGAAGGCGGTTCATGTCGCACGACGGTACGCCGGCTTCACGGGTCCCCACCGTCGCCGTTTTCGCGTCCTACATCCCCCATGACGCACCACCGATGCTTACGCCCGGCAGCACATTGGTCACGTTGGCCGAACTCATCGGCACGACACCACGGCCTCGGCTTGAGGTGACGCCCATCGTCATCTGCCCATGCATCCTGGCGTCATTCGGCGTTTCGTCCGGCGCGCCCATAAACGGGGGGACGCCTACGTTCCGAAACAGGGCGGCACGCGGATCGTCCCGCCGGTCGATCGGATGAGAACAGCCGGACACGGCCAGCAAGGCGATCGCAAGGAACGAAGCACGTTTCACGTCGGAATGTCCTTCCCTCACCCCCGGCGGGCCCACCCTAAATCCGGTCGGACAACTTGGCCAGACGGCGTCCGTCGCGCCCGCCGCATGCGGTCCGGACGGCACGATCTTCGGCGAAGAACGAACCTGTGATGTACGGCGCGGCAGAAGGCCTTGTCGCTCCTGCGTCGATCGGCTTTGCTGATCCCGTTGCATCAGGACCGTCATGGCTGAAGGAGACAAGCGGGCATGGGCCAGAATGCAGCGGCTCTTCGTTTCGGTTCTGAACAGTCCGCGCCCGCATCGCCGGTCCGGAATGCCCGGCCATCCTGGGCCGGCAGGCTGCTGCTGCCGTTCCATGCGCTGGCCGTCTTCAGCGCGTCGAAAGCCTTCAACACCAACCCGGTCATCGGCAGCCGGACCCTCAACCGCCGCGGCCTGCACATCGGACGTCGCATGCTCGCGGCCAGGCTGGGCGCGATGCGCCGCCGCAGCCTCGCCGGATTGCTGTCCGACGAGGACCGCGCCGCCTTTGAACGCGACGGCTTTATCGTGAAGCGGGATTTCCTCGACCCCGCAACCTTTCAGGCTTTGCGGAACGAAATCATGGCGCTCGACGTCCCGGCGCGCGAGTCGGTGAATGGCGATACCCTGACCCGCCTGATTGCCCTCGACGGCCCGACCCTGGACAGGCTGCCCGTCGCCCGCGCCGTCCTGCAGGGCTCCGCCTATCGCGGCCTGATCAACTATGTCGGCTCGTTCCGCCGGCGCCCGTCGCTCTACGTGCAGAGCGTCTTCAGCCAGTTCGCACCGGGGGGCGCGCAGGACGTTCAGTCCTTCTTTCATACCGACACGTTCCATCCCACCGTGAAGTCCTGGTTCTTCCTGCAGGACGTGGATGACGACGCCGCGCCGTTCGCCTACGTGCCGGGCTCGCATCGCGCCAACCGGCGCAAGCTGGCCTGGGAACGCCGCGTGTCCTGCACGGCGCGCCATGCCGGCGATCGGCTGACGGCCGAAGGATCGTTTCGCATTTCGGAAGCCGAAATTCGCAGGCTCGGATATCCGGACGCACGGAAACTGCCCGTCGCGGCGAACACGCTGGTGGTCGCGGATACAAGCGGCATCCATCGCCGCAGCACGACCGACCGCAGCACCGTGCGCGTCTCGATCTGGGCCTATAGCCGCTCCAATCCGTTTCTGCCCTGGGCCGGCGGCGACCCGCTCGCCCTGCCGTTCATCGGCCGCCATGGCCAGCGTCTTTATTGGGCGGTCAGCGATCTGTTCAAGACCCCGGGCAAGGGGCAGCCCGTCTGGCGCTGGGTGGGGCGGCGTACCCCGCTCATGCCGCCGGCCCGGGATCGCTGATGCCCCGCCGGTCCGCACGGCGCGGCCGGGGTCAAAAAAAATCATGGAGGCAGTATGAAAATCAGCGCGCGAAACCAGTTGAAAGGCACGATCATCGAAATCCACAAGGGGGCGACGACGGCCCATGTGTCGATCGCGCTGCCCGGCGGCGCGGTGGTGATGGCGTCGATCACGAATGAGGCCGTCGACGAACTCGGCCTCGGCATGGGGATGGCGGCAACGGCCATCGTCAAGGCGTCGGACGTCATGGTCGGGGTGGATTGACCCCGGGCCCCCCGGATCGGCCGGGTTTCGTCCGTGGCCGCGGCACGAACCCGATGGGCGACGCGGCGTTGCGCACGGACGAAGGGAGAACGCGCATGTCGGTGATGCGGACGGCGCTTGCCGCGGTGGCCGTCCTGGCCATGGCGGGATGCGTGACCTATGGCGATGACGGCGATTACGGTTATCGCCCCGCCGGATGGAACTCGGGGTGGTATTACGGCGCCTATGGCGGGCATCGCGGCTGGTATGACGAGCGCGGCTACTGGCGGGGCTGGCATGGCCATGGCGGCTGGCACGACGAAGGCCCCCGCGGCTGGCGGGACCCGCATTGGCACGGGCGTTGAGCGCAGAGGCATCGCACGTCCGGGCATCGCACGTCCGGCCATCCTGCCGTCGTCCCTGTTACCGCATGCTGCCCGATCCCGGGAAATAGGCCCATTCCTCGGTCGTGCTGCCGTCCGGCAGCCGGCAGAGACCGGTCTGCTGGCCCGGACTGGTGCGGACGACCAGCCGGCCCCCCGATCTGGCACAGGCGTCCGCACCCGGTCGGGTGTGGGCCATCATGCGGTGGCGATGGCGCGACGGGCCCGCATGCTGGCAGGCGCCCAGCGGCATGGCGAGCAGGACGCCAAGCAGCAGCGTGGCGCGGCGCGGGCCGGCCGCCCAGCCTCGCGGGGCCCCAGCCTGTGGAATAATATCGACATTCCGTCTCATGCGGCCATTCTGGCGCCGGCGGAACGAAAAATACAGGCCCGAAAAATACAGGCCCAGAGTAGCCAGACCCGGAAATGATCAGGCCCGGAACGGCGGCCGCGGCTAATGGGGCTTGCGTTCGTCCAGGATCGTCTGCATCGCTTCCAGCACGTTCTTCCAATAGGCCACGTGCTCGTCGTCTCCGATCTCCTCGGCTTCAATCAGATGGGTCTTGGCCAGCAGGATGGCTTCGCTGCCGTGCTGCCGCACCAGTTCGGTCGCCTCTGCTGGGACGGGCTTTTGATGGATGAGCATGGATGCTTCCCACATCGAGAAACTGATGCCGACTTGGGAAGCATGGCGGCCGGCGTCCATGCTCTCGCGCAGAGTTGAGACGGATATGCCCCCTCCCGGTGACCGGGCTGCGGCGGCCGGACTGAGGTGACCGGACTGCGGTGACGGGGCCGAGGGGGCATTGCGTTCGCCGATAATCCGTCAGGCGGCATGGTCCGCATCGGGCGAAAGAATCGCCCGCTTCGCCCCTTGCGGCGGGGTGTCGGAGCGCCGGATGAGGTAATAGACGCTGCCGAGCGACAGCACCGCGCCGGAAAGCGCGAAGAGGTCCATCGCATTGACCTGCTGCAGATCGGCGACGATGAATTTGCGCACCGTCGCCAGCAGGCCGATCAGGATCACCGAGCGCATGCGGGCCGGTCCGGCCGGGTGCAGGTCGGACGTGGTGATGATGGAATGCTTGAATTCCATCGCGATCAGCACGGTGAAGAACATGCCGAATATGCCCTGGATCAGGTCGATCGACGTCGTATTCTCCGCCCGCCCGAACAACAGGACGAAGACCTCGATCACCAGGTGGTACAGCGATGCCGAGGTGATGACGATGATCAGGAAGGTCAGGACCAGATTGACGAAGATTTCGAAGCCGTCGAACAGTTTATAGATGCCGCCGAGGGAACGATTGAAAAGATGCATGAAGGCCGGGTTCCGGTGCAGTGCCGAGGGAAGGCCCTTCATACACTGATCCGGACGGCGGAAAAACGCCGTTCTTCCCTCCATCCCCGGCCCGCTTCCCAGCCGCCGGCGCGCCTCGCCCCGGGGCCGGAGGGTCCGGCCGGGCGAACCCGGCCGGAAGAGGCTTACAGCGTGACGTCCAGGCCGAACAGATAGGCCGAGCCCCCTGGAAATTGGCGGCGAATTCTTCAGCGAATAATTCATCGTATAGGACAGCGCGGGCGATTCCGGACCGGAATCGAATGCACTCAGATACAGCTTGGTATTCTTGTCGACATCCCAGCCGAGCGTGCCGGCATAGCCTCGCGAAGGATCGCTGGAAATCGTTCATCTCATCCAGTCGGCCAGCGCGGCGGCGAAGAACGAGATGCTGAACGGCTAGTCCTTGCCGCCACGTTTCGCGAACGGATTGCTGCCCGGCCCGATATCGCGTGCGACAGAGCAGGCAGCATGACGCCCCCGCTGCCGAACACCGATCTCTATCGCCGCCGTCCGGTCAACCGGGTCCTGGCGGCGAGCATGCACGAGATTCACCGCGGCAGTTTTTCCGCCCTGGCTGCACAAATCCTGCCATGCCCACAAGCCTGTCGCGGTCGCAGTCGCTGTTCGCCGTGACTGGTCCTGCAGGCGGCGCGCCCTCCGATCCGACGCCACGTTGCGGCGCCGTCATGACATGACGGGCCGCTCCCTCACTTCTGTCGCCGGCACTTGATTATCACTGGCCGCGCTCGGGGCCCGGCTTGGCGCCGCGTCCGGCGGGCGCGGGCTCGCGCTGGTCCGGCATGCGGGCGGCGACCGGTTTGGACGAGGTCTTGGTGTAATGGGCGGCTCCGTAATGCGGCGCCTTGTGACGGCCCGGAGCATGTTTGTGCGGATGGCCTTTGGATGACATGGCACCCTCCTTGCTGCGCAATGCACATGGTGCCGGCCATCCCGGCCGTCCAGCATCCCCGGAATCACGATCCCGCCATGATCCCCGGCCCGATTCCTTATTCTTCCGTCAGGCGATGGGAAAAGCGGGTCGGATCGCCCAGCGGCACGGTTTCGAACCCCAGCGAATCCGCAACCGGCGGATAGCCCTGGCACTGCGCATCGTCGCCCGTTTCGGCCGTCCGGGCGTGATCCTGGGGGGTGTGCCGCATGGTCCGCATCGCGTCTGTCCTTCGTTCCGTCATGGTTCCTGACCACCATGGACGGCAAATGCGACGGTTTTATGAAGCGCGGCAAAGCCGGCGCCGCGGCTGGACGTGACGCGCGCGGCGTCGGATGATGCCCACGATACCGGATTGCAGGGAAGAGGATGTGACGGAAGAGGTCATCGGACGGCCGCGCATGCCTGCGGTCGGAGTGCCGCAGCGCGAGTTCGCCGGCATCATGGCGCAGCATGGCATGCTGCTGCTGGCGCTCGCGATACTGGCCTGGCCGCTGGGCGGGCTGGCAGGCGGCCTGTGTCATTGGGATTGCCTGTGGTACGAACAGATCGCGACCCGCGGCTATGGCGTCGCGCCCCGCACGGACGCGGCGGATCTCGGACAGGCGGCCTGGGCCTTCTTTCCGCTCTACCCCCTGCTGCTGCGCGCGGTCATGGATGCAAGCGGGCTGGGGGCGCATGCGGCCGGGGTCGCCATCAATGCCGCGCTGTTTCCGGTCCTGGTCGCCCTGGCCGCCGCCTATCTGCGCCAGCGCTGCGGCGGCGACCGGGCCGACCGGGCATTCCGGATCGCGATGCTGATGGTCCTGCCGACGGGGCTGTGGTTCCGGCTGCCTTATACCGAATGTCTCTATGCCGTCCTGCTGCTGGGGTGCGTGATGGCGCTGGCGCGGGGATGGTGCCTGGGCGCGGCCCTGCTGGCGGCGGCGCTGTGCCTGACCCGCCCGACCGGGGTGATCTGCGTGCTGATCGCCGGCCTGTTTCACGGCCTGGCCCGCACGCCCATTCCCGGCGGCGCGCCGGCCGCCCGGCCGGTGCGGCTGCTGGAAGGCGCGGCGGTGGTCGCGGCGGGCGGGGCCGGGCTGGCGCTCTATATCCTGTTCCTGGACCGGATGCTGGGCGACGGGCTGGCATTCGCGCATGTGCAGGCGGCGTGGGGGCATCAATGGCGCCTGCCGGTCCTGTGGATCTGGAAGGGATTTACCCGCGGGCGCTGGGTGCATCTTGCCATCGCCGCATTGCTGGAAATCGCCCTGATCATCTGGGGATTTCGCATCCGCTGGCGGATGGAGGCCGCGATCGTGCTGGCGACCTTCCTGCTGGCATGCAGCGGCAGCATCATGTCGATCCATCGCATCGTCCTGGCCAATCCGTTCGCCATGATCCTGCTGGTGCGCCTGGCCTGCGCCGCCCCGCCCCGCTGGCGCCGGCCGCTGATCCTGCTGTGCCTGATCCTGGACGCCGCCCTGGCCGAGAACTGGCTGCAAGGGGGGCACCTGCTTGTCTGAAAATTCCGGGATGCCGATCCCGCCGCCGGCAGGCACGGCGCGTGCCGCGCGCGGGCGCCTGGGTGGGCTGGCGCTGGTGGCGCTGGCGTGCGGGATGGTGGATCTGCTGGGCGTCTGGCGGGCAGTCCATCCCCATGCCGGGGCGTCCTACCGCCGCCTCTATCTGGAATCCGGGGTAATCGCCAACGGCGTCACCCGGGCCGTCGGTTTGGCTCCGGGCGCGCCCCGTCCCGGCATGCGATCCCGATAGGGACGGACGGATCGCGGCGGGCGCGCGGCCCGGGCCATCCGTCCGTCAGGCGGCTCGTGTCAATGCGTGGCGGCGGGGGGCGGGCATTTCGTGAACTTGCCCTTGGCATCGCGGCATTTCTCGGGCTTAGGCTTGGGACAGGTGATGAACTTGCCCTTCGCGTCGCGGCAGGGCGTGGCGGCCGAGACGGGTGCGGCCGCCGCGCCCATCAGGACGGCGACCGAAAGCGCGGCCAGGAACGGACGGAATCCCATGTGGAACAATCCTCTACGGTGTTGACGACCGACCATGCCAGTCCGCGGCCGCCCCCGGCAAGGGGATGTCGCGCCGGCCGGCCGTCCCGCCGCGCGGATCGTCAGGATGTGATGCGGCGCCCGATTGCCGGGCCATGCGCCGCACCCATCTCCATGACATGGCCTTCTGAAGCTGGAGGCAGCCATGTTCCACCTGAATGTCCATGGGCCGAAACCGCCCGCGCGTCCCGCCCATGATCTTGGATACTGGACCGTGATGGTCGTGGGGCTCGCCCTCGTTCTCGCCCTGTACGCCACCGTCCTGCTTTTCGGACAGGCTTGGTGATGTCGGAGGCCGCCATGCCTGGCCACAGGCCCCGGCACCGTCAGGATTTCGACCTGCTCTACTGGGTGGTCGCGTTTTCGACCGCCGTCGCCTGGGTGCTGCTCTATGCGCTCTGCGTCGCGATCCTGTACCACGTGTTCTGAATTCCGGCCGGTCGGCGGCGCGTCCGATCCTAACCATGACCATGGGCGGACACGTCGCCGCGCGCCTGGCGTTGCAACCCGTCCAGCCAGCCGCCGGTAAAGCCCGCGCGGATCAGCCCGGCGCGGATATAGGGGTTCTTCTTCATCGTGGTCCAGACCAGGCCGCTGCGCCAGTTCTCGATCATCAGCAGGATGGGCCCCTGGTCGATGCCGAATTGTTCGGTATCCGCCCAGAAAGATGCGCTGCCGGGCGATGCGCCGTGCGGCGCGCCGCCGGCGAAGCTGGGATTGAACGCGTCGACGAAGCCATAGCGGTCATAGACGCGCGTGCCATAGCGCGCTTTCATCGCCTCCAGCGCCGGCAGGGCGATTTCCGGGGCGAAGGCGATCGACCCGCCGGCCGCAGTGGGGGCGATGGTGCCGTCGTCCGAGACATAGTCCCGCCCGGCGCCCCGGGCGCTATAGGCCAGGAAGCTGCGGCTGCGCCCGTCGACCGTCCGGGTCGCGATGCCCGGCCCGTTGCATGCGGTCAGCCCCCAGATGTCGGGGCCGTAATCGCGCCAGCCGCCGGGATTGGCCTGGGCATAGGCCCGCTGGGCATAGGTCGCGCGGCGGCTGTTCTCGAAATAATCCAGATCGTGGTCGCGGCTCCACCCATCGCGGATGCCGCGGAAATCGATCCAGGATTCGCTGTATTGATGGCCGAACAGCGGGGCGAAGTTCAGCAGGGTCTGCCCCTGGAAACGCCCCCATTGCCGCGCATAGGTGCCGGTCCAGGCCTGCCACGTGCCGGCTGGCACCGGATGGGTGGGCGAGGCCAGGGCCAGCAGATAGATCAGCATGCCCTCGTTATAGCCGTCCCAGTCATTGCGCAGGAACCGGCCCGACGGCGTCCAGCCCATGGCCAGCAGGGGCGCGCGCCTGCGCATCCAGGCCCAGTCCACCCGCCGGTACAGCCGGTCGGCCAGGCGCCGGATCGCGCGCTCGGGCGGCGTGTCGCGGTCGTAATAGGACTGGGCGAACAGCACGCCGCCCAGCAGCAGCGTGGTGTCCACGCTGGACAGTTCCGACCAGCGGGCAAAGCGCACGCCCCGCCGCGGATCGAGGAAATGGTAATAGAAGCCGCGATAGCCGGCGGCCCCATCCTCGGTCGCGTTCTGCGGCGCGGCGGCGAAGAAGCGCAGGGTGGCCAGCGTGCGCGCCACCGCCTGCGCGCGGGTGACATAGCCGCGCTCGGCCCCGATTCCATAGGCCGTCAGCCCAAACCCGACCGCGGCAATGCTGGCGAAGCGATCGGGCGAGGGATAATGATCCGGGATCAGCCCGTTTTGCGGGTCCGCGGCATCCCAGAACCAGGTGAATGTCCGGTGCTCCAGATCGTCGACGAAGGCGCGGTCGGCCGCGCCGGGCACGAAGACGCCGGCCGGCCGCGCATCGGCCGCCCTGGACGGCGGCGGAAGCGACAGGCCGGCCCATCCGATGGCACAGGCGAGGCCGAGGCGCGCGCGGCGGCGTCGCGCGCGCGGGGGGCGTGCGGGCTTCATGGCGATTCCATCACGTTCGCGTCAGGGATACGCCCACTTAATCATCGCGCTTCCGGCACTGTAAAGATGCCGGGGCAGGGACGATGCGGCGGGCCCTTTGCCGCGGGCGGGAAAATCGGGCCCGGCCATTGGAAAGCGGCGCGGTCGGCCATATTTTCTCCGTATAGCCGGCCCAGATAAAACAATGTCCTGGTTGAAAGACTGTCCTGACGGCCTGCCGCTCTCCGGGATTCCTGCGGCGGGATACAAGGACGGCGTTGGAACATCGATGGGAACGAGGCGGCGGGTTCGGATGAACAAGCACATGAAAATCGTGGCGGCCGTTCTGGCGGTGGGGGCCTGCATGGCCGCCCCGGCCGAGGCGGCGCCCGGGGTCGTCGTCGGCGGCACCGACATCTTCGCCGGTCCGTCCCCCGATTATCCGCTGGTGGGGTCGTTGCCGCCCGGCGCGCCGGTCGAGATCTACGGTTGCGAACCGGATTGGGGCTGGTGCGACGTCGCCGAAGGCCCCTATCGGGGCTGGGCGCCGGCCAGCCGGTTGCAGATCCTCTACAATAACGCACCCGGCCCCTTGCTGACCTATGGCCCGATGCTGGGGCTGCCGCTGTTCGGTTTCGCGTTCGGCAGCTATTGGGGCGCCCATTATCGCGGCCGCCCCTGGTATTCGGACCATGATCGCTGGGGCCATGATCGCTGGGGCGGCGGACGGCCCCCGCCCGGTCCGGGCTTCCGCGGGCCCGAAATGCGCAGACCCGAGATGCGGGGCCCCGAAATGCGCGGTCCCGAGATGCACGGGCCCGAAATGCGGGGGCCCGAACGCGGGCCCGAAATGCACCGACCCGAAATGCGCGGCCCGGAATTCCACGGACCAGAATTCCACGGACCGGCCCCCCATCCGGGACCGCAGGGCGGATTTCACGGCGGACCGCCTCCCGGCGCGTTTCATGGCGGCCCGCCCCCGGGTGCGTTTCACGGTGGGCCGCCGCCGGGCGGCGGTTTCCATGGCGGTCCCCCGCCGGGCGGTTTCCATGGGGGCCCGCCTGGCGGCGGCGGCCATGGCGGCGGCGAACATGGGGGCGGCGGCCATGGCGAGCATCACGGATAGCGCGTTTTTCCCCGTCTGGCCGCGGAACCGTGCCCCTGCCTGACGGTTGTTCCGCCGTACCCCGGCAAGGGAGGGCTGCAACCAATGACTCACGCCGCGGAAATCATCGGTCATATCCTGGTCGATGAATGGTGCGCGAACCGGATGGCCCGCCAGGGGGGAGCCCAGGGGGGAACCTTGGGCGGCGCCATGGAGAGACGCGGCCTGGCGGGAAACGGCCCGGTGCGCATCACGCCGCATGGCGGGCCGGCGCGGGGCCCGGTGCGCAAGGGACCGGCATGGCCGCGCTGCATGGCCTCGGTCCGCGGCATGTCCCAGGAATTGTCCCGGCTTGTGGCGTTTCGCCGGCCGCGTTGAGCCGCACGCGCGAAGGCCGCAGCCCGGATGCGAGGTTTCGCCGGCGTCAGCGCAGCGGAACGCCCGCGACGCCCAGCAGCGCGTGCAGCAGGATCAAGACCAGGACCGTCCCGATCAGGATCGAGAAGACACCGCCGAAGACGCGGAACGCCCCGACGATCAGCGCCACCAGCAGGATCACCAGCAACGCCGTCTGCAACTCGCCCAAGATGCCCATGCCGGCCAGGATCTGGCGGACCACATGCTCGATCATCGCGATGGCGGTGACGATCAGGCCGAACAGGCCCAGCAGCAGGCTGGTGATCAGGGCGATCAGGCGATCCATGGGCAGAGTCCTCTCCGGGTGCGGCACGATAACGCCGCGACCGGCCGCCGGGCATGGGTGGAAGGATGAATTTTCGTAAAACCGCCGGACGGATTGCGCCAGTCCTATTCTGTCCTGTCGTGCTGCGCCGATCGGTTCTCATGAAGAGTGGCGCCTCTCTCCGCCGGCGGCATCGCGCCGCGCGGGATTGACGCCCCCTCCGAAAGCAGATCCCTGCGCTCGAAAATCACCAGGCCGCGCGCGGCCGGGACATATCGGACCGCAACGTAACCCGCCCCGAGGGCGTCATGGACGATGCGTTCCGATTCCGGGATCCGTCCGGCAGGCGCATGTTGCATCAGCAGGATATAGCCCGGCCGCGCCGCCAGAATGCGCCGCAGTTCCGACGATACGTCGATGCCGGTGGCATGCGCTTCCTCGATGTCCGACAGATGCCCCATGAAAGGATGGGTGGTCAGCCCGCACCAGGGCACCCGGTCGTACACGGCTTGCGGCCCCTGATAGACGAACACGCATTCTCCCGCCGGATGGGAAACCGTCTCGATGATCCGGTTCATGAGCGCGGCGTCGTCCACCCGGCCGAAATTCAGCCAGACGGTCCGCTCGCCCTGCAGGATGGCCCATCCAAGCAGCAGCAGCAGCGCGATCCGCCCCGATCGCCGGAACCACAACGGCGCCGCCGCCACGGCCAGCGGGGCGAACAGGGGCAGGCTGTAATGGACGAAACGCGCCTTGAACAGAAGGAAACTTGCAAGGGCGGCCAGGGTCCATCGGCGCAGGAACGCCATGTCCCGCGGGTTCTTCATCGCGCCGACGCCCGACAGCCAGCCCAGCATGAAGGCCAGGAAAATCGGCGCCAGGACGACGATCGTGCCGGCCAGTTCCGGAACATATCGGCGCGGATCCGGCGCGGCGCGAAGGAAGATGGAATCGATGTTGGCGAACCACCATGCGCGCCCATGCCCCGCCAGGGCATAGAGGCCGAAGACCGCCAGCGTGGGGAAAAGCGCCACAAAAACCCACAGCGACCCGTTTTTCAGGATGGTCCGGACGTCCCGCCCGCTCTGGCCGAGCCCGCTCTGGCCGAGCCCACTCTGGCCAAGAAGGAGAAGACCGGCGAATACGCCTTCTCCGATCACCGTATATTTGATCTGGATCGCCATCCCCAACAGGCCCATGGCCTGCACCCCGGTGCGCCGCAGCAATGCCGCATCGCTGCCCAGCCTGGGCAGCCGGTCCAGGATGCATGCCATGGCCGCGGCAACCAGCGGCGTGTAGAAAACCGACGACTGCCCGCCATGTCCCCCCGCCTGGTTCAGCCAGGCGATATAGAGCAGCCCGGCGATGAACGCGCCCGCCGGCGGGGCGACATGGCGCGCCATGCGCGTGACCAGCATCGCGGTCAGCCAGACGCACAGCAGCGCGCCGATCTGATAGGCCCAGACCCGCCATGGCCCGAACAGATGAAAGAACGCGTAGATGGCAAAGAGCCCGATGGGCTTCCTGTCCCAGATATCGACATACGGGATGTCGCCATGCAGCATCCTGCCGCCGACGAACAGGTAGAATTCCTCGTCCCACCCCAGCATCGGATCCCCGAATGTCGGCCAGCGAAGCACAAGCGCGACCAGCAGCAGGGCAAGCGCGCCGCCGGTCGGGCCGACGATCCCGCCCGGCCGCATGGCGCGCGGCCAACGGGTCGGCAGCGAAAGCGATATTTTCGGTATGTCGGAGATCATCATCGCGTTGAGGAGGTGGCGAGCGTCGATTCCGGACCGGTCTGCGGTTCATTGCGCGCGGCGGCCCTGCCGACGCTACGGCGCATGGCGGTCCAGAAACGACGCGACCTCGGCGGTCAGCCAGTTGCGGAAACGGGCGAATTGGGGCCGGTTCCAGTTGTTTTCCGGCGCGATCAGGTAATAGCCGCCGATGAAGACCCGATCGAATGCCTGTCCCGGCACCGTGACCCGGACCAGCGTCCCGCGTTCCAGATCGTCGGACGCCAGGAAGATGTTGGCCAGGGAAATCCCCTGGCCGTGGCGCGCGGCCGCCAGGGTGACGCTGGCATGGCCCAGCCGGCCGAACGGGACGAACGAGGCCGGGCTGACCTTGTGGCCGGCCAGGAACAGATGCCATTCCTGGCTGTCTTCGGCCTCGATCAGCGGCTCGGTCAGCAGGTCGGTGATGCTTCGCACCCGGCCCGACACCTCGGCCGCCAGCGCGGGGCTGGCGACCGGGAACATCGGCGGCCGCGCCAGTTGCATTTTCTTGCAACCGGCGGGAAACGCATCCAGCTCCTCGTCGCGCAGATAGCGGATGTCGGCATGCAGATCGTCACGGTCGAAATCCGGAATACGGTCGAAGGGCCGCACCATCAGGTTGACCGACGGTTCGCTGCGCCGGAACGCCCCCACCCGCGCCGCCAGCCACAGCGAGGCGAAGCCCGACACGCAACTGATGCGCACCGCATCGTCCATCCGCGGGCGCAGCCGCTCGGTGGCCCTGGACAGGCGGTCCAGCGCGTCGGTGATGTCCTTGTGATAGGCATGGCCTTTTTGCGTCAGCGTGCCGCCGGCACGGTCGATCAGCGCCACGCCGACCCAATCCTCCAGCGTGCGCAGATGCCGCCCGACGATCGTGTGGCTGACGCCCAGATGCTCGGCCGCCTTGCGTACGCCGCCGGCGCGGCCATAGGCCTCGAAGGCGCGCAGCGCCCCGAAGGGCGGAAGGGAGAGCCGTTTCTTCATCGACACGATAAAACCCATCCGACATCCTGGCGGAATCCTACGGGGCCGGCCCGGCTCCTGTAAAGCGATTGGAAACCCACGGTGCCCACCCGCGAACAGGAAGTCGCTTTCACGTCCCGCCATCCGTCCGTTACGCTGCCGGCCGGCATCCCTGCTTCCCTTCCGGCGGACCGAGACCACACCATGAACGACCGAGATCTGCGTGAAGACCTGGCGGCGGCCTACCGGCTGATCGCCCTCTTCGGCATGAGCGACCTGATCTACACCCACCTGTCGGTCCGCCTGCCGGGCGCGGGCAACCGATTCCTGGTCAACCCGTACGGGTATCTCTTCGAGGAGATCACCGCCAGTTCGCTGGTCGAGGTCGATGCCGACGGCCATCCGACCCAGCCGGCCGCCGGCTCCGTCAACCCGGCGGGCTTCGTCATCCATTCCGCCATCCATCGCGTGCGGCACGATGCGGCCTGCGTGATGCATACCCACACCCTGGCCGGCATGGCGGTCGCGGCGCAGACCCAGGGCATCCTGCCGCTGAACCAGATCAGCATGGAATTCACCGGCCATGTCGCCTTCCATGCCTACGAAGGCATCGCCGCCGACGACAATCTCAGCGAGCGCGAGCGGCTGGTCCGCGACCTGGGCCACCACACGGCGATGATCCTGGGAAGCCACGGGCTGCTGACCATCGGCAGTACGGTGGCCGAGGCATTCTATCGCATGTACTATCTGGAACAGGCCTGCCGCATCCAGATCGCCGCGCAATCGACCGGCGCGCCGCTCAGCCTGCCCAGCCCCGCGACGCTGGCCCGCACCTACGCCCAGTTCGCGAACGAGGCCGACAAGGGACAACTGGTCTGGACGGCGCTGCGGCGCAAGCTGGACCGCGACCAGCCCGATTACCGCGACTGAACACGCGCCTGACCGTCGATCCCACCCGGCGCGACCGAACCGGCCTCGAAAAAAAACAGGCCGGGCAGCCCTGCACCGCGTGTGGAAACTTCAGGTTTCCACACGCGAAGAAAAAGTCGCTTCCGGAACGTTTCGGTAGGGTGATATCGTTCATCGTAATGAAGTAAAAAACTCATTCGTCGCCTGAATTTACCGATAAATTTACGCAATAATGTAAATTTAAATACATTTATCAAATATATCCTGAAATATCCCCAGTCCAGGCCGGACATGTGGCCGGACATTTCGCCACCGGAGGTCACCATCATGCGATTGCCGACCATTCCACGACGACGAGCGCTGATTTCCGGAACCTTCATCGCCTGTGCCGGCGCCTGGTCGCCCGCGCCGGATGGCCGGGCCGCGACCCCGCCCCCGACCTCGACGACGCCGCAGGCGCACCACGCCGCGCCGCCCGCCCATCCAGCCACTCATCCCGCCGCCCGCCCCGTCCCGGCTGGCGAGAGCATTTCCGTCACCGGCGGCATCACCACCCCCACCGGCGTGCGCAACACCACGCCGGGCGGCGGCATGATGCCGGTGCAGACCGCGCCGAAATCCCGCAGCGAGGTCACGCGCGACTTCATCGCCAAGAAACCGGCCAACACCACCGTCCAGGCGATGCTGGCCAGCATGCCGGGCGTGTCCTACGCGCGGTCCGATCCGTACGGCCAGATTTCGCGCGGGATCGTCGTGCGCGGCCTGAACTACACGCAGGTCGGCTATCTGGTGGAAGGCATTCCCCTGACCGACGGCGTCTATCTCAGCCCCGACGCGATCGGCGGCAGCCCGGACATGGAAAACGTGTCGTCGGTGGCCCTGACCCAGGGATCGCCCGACATCAGCAGTCCGGCCTATTATTCCGTGGGCGCCGAGATCCGCACCACCCTGCGCGACCCGGCACGGAAATTCGGCGGCCTGCTGGAATCCAGCTACGGCACCTGGAACATGAAGAAGGAATTCGCCCGCATCGACACCGGCGAGATCGGCCATACCGGCATCCGCGCCTTCATGTCCTATTCCTGGAGCTACAACCGGTTCTGGCAGACGCCCGGATCGCTGACCCGCCACCATGTGGACGCCAAGGCGATCAAGGAATGGGGCGACGGCAACAGCGCCGGCCTGACTTTCCTGTGGGGCCATTACATCGCCGGCGGCATCAACGCCAACGGCGCGGCCACCCCCACCAAGGCGGCGTTCGAGAAGCTGGGCACCTCCGCACTCTACTACAATGCCGACTACACGCCCGGCGTCGGCAGCTACTGGCAGTTGTCGCGGCTGCGCAACGATGTGCTGGCCATCGTCGCCCCGGTCCGTCTCAATTTGGGCAGCGGGCTGAAATTGTCGGTCACGCCCTATTTCATCAGTTGGGACAAATGGACCAACTATGGCGAGACCATCAGCCAGGATCACAGCTATTACGGCACGCGACTGGCGGGGCCGCTCAGCCTGCCCGACGTCGCCGCCAACGGCCGGCAGACGGTCGAGGTCGTCGACCCGCAGCACCAGCGCACGCTCAGCCTGATGACCGACCTGGCCTGGACGCACGGCCACAACACGCTGCGCGCCGGCTACTGGTACGCCTATCTGGACATGCCCGAGCGCGCCAACTACGCCGCGACCAGCGCGCAGGGCCTGCCGGCCAATGCCTGGGGGCGCTACGGCGTCACCACCGCCGACGGCCAGGTGATGTCGGGCTGGGACATCGTGTTCCGCCAGCAGACCAACGCCCTGTTCCTCGAAGACGCCTACAATGCCCTGGGCGGCCGGCTGAAGATGAACGCGGGCTTCAAGGCGGTGATGATCCAGCGCTGGGTCAGCAACCTGATCCCGGGCGCCGCGACCTACAAGAACGGCGCGAACTATGTCGAACCGCTGCCCCAGCTCTCGGCCAGCTTCGACATCACGCCCGACGACCAGATCTACGTCAACGGCACCACCAGCTTCAAGGCGCCCGACCGCAGCGAAGCCTATATCGACATCTACGACGCGGCCTCGCCCATCCCGATCCAGGGCCATCCGCAGAACATGAAATCTGAATACGCGATCGGCGAGGAACTGGGCTACCGCCATAACGGGCTGGTCCATCTGTCGGCGGCGCTGTTCAACTACAACATGGTCAATCACGACGTGCTGTCGACGGCCTTCGTCGGCGGGTCGCTGGTGACGGCGCCGATCATCCTGGGCGGCCAGACGATCCGCGGCGCGCAGCTCGAAGTCGGGCTGCGTCCGTGGCATTTTTTCAGCCCCTATGCCTCGGGCTCGTACGTCCATGCCACGACCGACAATGATTTCAGGGTCGGCAACGACCTGCTGCCCACGGCGGGCAAGACGGCGGTGAACACGCCCAGCTTCACCGGCGCGATCGGGCTGGCCTACGACGACGGAACGTATTTCGGGAATTTCAACCTGAACTATATCGGCCGCCGCTACAGCACCTTCATGAATGACGAGAGCATGCCGGGCTATCTGACCTCCGACATCACGCTCGGCTACCGGATGCCCACCCTGCATGTCGCCCATACCGCGTTGTACCGGCCGCAGATCCAGCTCAATCTGATGAATATCGGCAACAACATCTATTATGCCCAGGCGGCCGGCCTGACCTCCAACGCCCGCACCATGAAAGGGCTGTACGGCACCACCATCGCGGGCAAGAGCCCGACCTACCAGATCGGCGGCGGCTTCGCGATCGCCGGCGCCGTCACCATCGGGTTCTGAAAAAAATCAGGAAGTATCCTCTCCATGACACAGGATTTCACGACAACTGAAATGCGCGACGCGCGCTACGTCATGCATCCGCTGACGGACGCCCGCGCGAATCTGCAAAGCGGCTCGCTCATCATCGACCGGGGCGAGGGCATCCATGTCTATGACCTGGCCGGCAACCGCTATATCGAGGCGATGGCCGGACTGTGGAGCGTCGGGCTGGGCTTCAGCGAGCCGCGCCTGGTCGAGGCCGCGACCCGGCAGATGGCGCGTCTGCCCTACTACCATCCCTTCGGCCAGAAGGGGCACGGCCCGATGGTCGATCTGGCGGAGCGCCTGGTGACGATGGCGCCCGTGCCGATGAGCAAGGCGTTCTTCACCAATTCGGGATCCGAGGCCAACGACACCGTCATCAAGATGCTGTGGTATCGCGCCAACGCGCTGGGCCAGACCCGGCGCAAGAAGATCATCAGCCGCCACCGCGCCTATCACGGCATCACCGTCGCCGCCGGCAGCCTCACCGGCATCCCCGCCAACCACACCGCCTTCGACCTGCCGCTGCCCGGCTTCCTGCACCTGACCGCGCCGCATTACCGCCGCAACGCCCGGCCGGGCGAAAGCGAGGAGGATTTCGCCACCCGGCTGGCGCAGGAACTCGAGGATCTGATCCTGCGCGAGGGGCCCGAGACGATCGCCGCCTTCTTCGGCGAACCGGTGATGGGCGCCGGCGGCGTCCTCGTGCCGCCCCGCACCTATTGGCAGAAGATCCAGGCCGTGCTGGCGCGCCACGACATCCTGCTGGTGGCCGACGAGGTCATCTGCGGCTTCGGCCGCACCGGCCGGATGTTCGGCTGCGAGACGTACGACATCCGTCCGGACGTGATGGTGCTGTCCAAGCAGCTTTCGTCGTCCTACCTGCCGATTTCCGCCATCCTGCTGAACGAGCGGGTGTTCGAGCCGATCGCCGACCAGACGCACGCCATCGGCACGTTCGGCCACGGCTTCACCGGCGGCGGCCACCCCGTCGCCGCCGCCGTGGCGATCGAGACGCTGCGCATCATCCAGGAACGCGGCCTGGTGGCCCATGCCGCCGAGGTCGGCGCCTGGATGCAGGACCGCCTGGCCGGCCTGGCCGGCCACCCGCTGGTGGACGAGGTCCGGGGCGTGGGGCTGATCGCCGCGGTGGAACTGACGCCCGCGCGCGTCGCGGGCGACGGCGCGTGGCCGCCCGGCGCGCTGGGCCGCCGTGCCGTGCTGCACCTGCAGCAGGCGGGCGTGATCTCCCGCGCCATGGGCGACGCGCTGGCTTTCTGTCCGCCGATGATCATCGACCGCGACGGGGTCGACGCCATCGTCGCCGCACTGCGCATCGCACTGGATGCCTGCCTCAAGGAAATGGCACGATGACCGACATGACGGCCGATCTCTGCGATCTCACCGCCACCGACCTCCTTGCGCTGTATGCGGCCGGCACGCTCTCGCCGGTCGAGGTCACGCGCGCGGTGCTGGATCGCGCCGCCGCCATGCAGGGCGTGCTCAACCCCTTCGTGCGCATCGACGCCGATGCCGCCCTGGCGGCCGCCGCGGTCTCGGAACGGGCCTGGCGCGCCGGCCTGCCGCCCCGGCCGCTGGAGGGCGTGCCGGTGTCGATCAAGGACACCGCGATGACGCGCGGCTGGGTGCTGGGGCGCGGTTCGCGCCTGTCGATCGGCCAGCAGGCGGCGCAGGAGGACGCGCCGTCGGTGGCGCGGCTGCGGGCGGCGGGCGCGGTGATCTATGCCTGCACCACGACGTGCGAGGGCGGGTGGAAGGCCGTGACCGACAGCCCGCTGACCGGCATTACCCGCAATGCCCACGATCCGGCGGTCACCCCCGGCGGCAGCAGCGGCGGGGCCGGTGCGGCCCTGGCGTCGGGCTGCGGGCCGCTGGCGCTGGGCAGCGACGGCGGCGGGTCGGTGCGCGTCCCCGCCAGCTTCAGCGGCGTCTTCGGCCTGAAGGCGACCTTCGGCCGGGTGCCGCAATGGCCCATTGCGCCGCATTATTCCGACATGGCGCATTACGGACCGATGGCGCGCTCGGTCGCCGACGCGGCCCTGATGCTGTCGGTGATCGAAGGCTACGATCCCAAGGACCCGTACAGCTTCCCGCCGGCCCCGCCCGGCGCCTTCGCGGCCGGTCCGCTGCCGCTGTCCGGCCTGCGCATCGGCGTGGCCGAGGATTTCGGCTGCCTGCCCGTCGATCCCGAAATCCGCGCGACCTTCCGCGCCGCGGCCGTCCTGGCCGAACAAGCGGGCGCGACCCTGGTGCCGGTGCCGGATTTCGAGGATTGGCGCCCCACCTACCGCACGCTGTGGCAGGCCGGCGCCTGGCAGGCGCTGCGCCGCCTGCCGCCCGAACGGCTGGAACTGGTCGATCCCGAATTCCGCGCCGAGGCCTTCAAGGGCGCGGAAATCCCGACCGGCACGCTGATCGACGCGCAGATGCGCCGCATCGCCTACCGGCAGGACGCCGCGCGCGTCCATGGTGCGGTGGACGTGGTGCTGTCGCCCAGCGTGTCGGTGCTGCCCTTCGCCGCCGGCCGGACCGTGCCCGACGCCTCGTGGCCCGACTGGCTGGAATGGGGCGGGTTCGCCTTCCTCTATAACATGACCGGCCAGCCGGCGGCCTCGATCCCCGCCGGCTTCTCGGCCACGGGCCTGCCGATCGGCCTGCAGGTCGCCGGCCGCTGGCAGGACGACGTGACGGTCATGCGCGTCTGCCAAACCCTCGAGGCGCTGCTGGTCGCGGGACGCAGCACACCCTCGCGGATCGTCGAACGCCTGGCGGCCTGACAGGGGATCGCGCAAGACAGACCGCGCAAGATAGGGAGAAAGGCGGATGGGAATCGCGTTCGGAATCGTCGGGCTGTTCTGCGCCGGGCTGGTGGTGCTGCTGCAGGCCAGCTTCCGCAGGGACCGGTCGTTCTCGGACTACGCGGTGGGCGGCCGGTCCTACGGTGCGTGGCTGCAATCCATGTCCTTTCTGAACAGTTGGTGGCCCGGCGGCCTGCTGCTGTCGCTGACCGGCATGGCGCTGGGCAGCGGGGTGGTGGCCTTCTACATGCCGATCTACAGCCTGCTGACCGTGATGCTGATGTATGTGATGGCACGGCGGGTCTGGCTGTGGGGGGCGGCGAACGACCTGAAGACCCAGGCCGACCTGCTGCGGCTGCGCTATGATTCCACGGCGCTGGCGGTGACGTCGTCGGTCATCAGCGTCATCTCGATCCTGCCCTGGCTGGTGCTGGGCTTCAAAAGCCTGGGGGCGATGTTCGCCGCCCTGTCCCTGGGCGCGCTGACGCCCGGCCAGTCCGTGGCCTGCGGCGTGGCGCTGATCCTGGTGCGGCAGGTCTGGACCATCCGCATGGGCATGCGCGGGCTGGTCATTTCCGACATGTATCAGGGGCTGGTCGCCTATGTCGGCGGCACCGCGCTGATCCTGGGGCTGATCGCCTGGCTGGCCGGGCAGGGGGTCTCTCCCGGCCACCTGCCCGCCCGGCTGCTCGGCGTGCCGGGCACGAGCACGAGCATGGGTACGGGGGCGGTCGGCGGTCCACTGACGCTGTTTTCGATGATCCTGACCGGCTCGATCGGCGGCTGGTGCTGGCCGCCGATCTTCGTGCGGCTCTACACCGCCGACAGCGTGCGCAGCATGCTGCGCGCGGGCGTGTTCAGCGCGCCGCTGTCGCTGCTGTTCTCGATGGCGCTCGTGGTGCTGGGGCTGATGGCGGCCGGGTTGCCGGCGCTGCATGCCGATCCGGACATGGCCTGGTTCACGGTTGCCGGCCTTGCGGCCGGGCCGGTCGGGCTGGGCCTGGCCGGCACGGTGATGCTGGCGGCGACGATGGGCGGGGTGGATGCGATCATCCAGGCGATGGGCACCCAGGTGGCCAACGACATCGTCGGCGCGGGCCGCGTCTTGCCCTACCGAACGTCGATCCTGACGGCCAAGGGGACCATGGTCGTCGCCACCGCGCTGGCGGCGGGCATCGCCTGCCTGCCCATCGCGCACCTGTCGGTGCTGGCGCTGCTGTCCTATCAGGGCATCATCCAGGTCGCGGTGGCGCAATATGGCGGCCTGTTCTGGCGGCGCGGCACCGCCGCCGCCGGCATCGCCGGAATGATCGCGGGCTTTCTGACCGCCATCCTGCTGGAAACGGTGCTCCATGCGGCCACCGGCTGGTTCTGGGGACTGAGTTCCGGCGTGATCGGCCTTGCGGTCAATGCCGCCACCTATGCCGCCCTGTCGCTGCTGGTCCCGCAGCGGACGGCCGAAACCCGCCGCGTCGCCCTGCTGTTCGCCGGCACCGGCCAGCCGCGGGCGGATGCGGACGCCGCCCCCGGCCAGGCCGCGCCCGCCACCCTGGCCCATGGAGACGCCTCATGACCCCGCCGCGCCCCCGCGCCCTGCCGATCGTCGCCTGGATGGCCGGCAACGTCGCCGCCGCCCTGCTGCCGCCGGTCTATCTGTCGCTGGGCACACCCGCTCCGGTGCTGCCGGGCGTACCCTGCTCGATCGCCTATTTCGTGACGCTGGGCCTGTCGATCGTCTGCTGCCTGCTGGCCGCCTATCGCGACGACGAGAAACGCGGCTATTTCGCCACCTGCCGCCTGCCCGGCCGGACCGATCCGCCATGACACACCCGCCGGCCCCGGCTTGGCATCAGGCCACCGCCTCCGCAACGATATCCGGAAACTGTCCGATCACCCGCACATAGGCAATGGCGAATAGGCAATGGCGAAATCGGCAGGCGTGGCTCGGGCCCGCTCCCAATCGCGCAGGGCGTCCGCCGGCACGCGGAAACGTTCGGCAAATGCGGCCTGCGTCAGACCCAGGCCAGTCCGCGTTATGCGGATCAGCCGGGCGCGCTGGCCACGCTCCATCCCCTCCAGGGCCACAGCCCCATCTTCCGGGTCACTCGGGCCAAAGGGGAGAACGATAGGCTTTTTCTTCACCTTTGTTGCGCTTCGGCGCGATCACGTTCGTTTTGAGACGCGCAATCCCCCGCCAGCGCGCACCGCTTGCACACCTCGAATAATTTGATCCGTGAACGCTGAACTGAATTGCCCGCGGGGCGTCCGATCTTCCAATGTATAAGAAAATTCCTGCACGTCGGCATTCATCTCATCGACCATGACCCATAGGGGGATGTGGGTATCGAGATTAGCGCGACGTGCCTCGGTTTCTGGTATCGCGATAGCTTTCCGCTCCAGGGAAGGCTCCTTGCTGGTAATCGGTGCAATAAACAGCACGTGATTACCATCCCGATCTGCGACGACCAGAACCACGCAACTCGGTCTCTTTTTCCGGCCTTCCGTCTCGCCCCGGTCGGCCTGCCATAGCCAAAGATAGTGATAATCGATGATTTGACCGGACTTTGGAAAATCACCGGCCATCAAAATGATCCTTGACGCCCTTATCCCAAAGGGCACCCAGATCGTCCGGCATATCAGCTACGCTCAGCGCAGTTTGGCGGCTCACGCCTTGCGTCAGACTCTTGTAGCATTCCATCGACATGATGACATAGCGCGGCTTCCGATGTTTGGTAATCGCCACTGGGGCGATCGTCGCCGCTTCGAACAGGTCACCCGTGCTGCGCGTGAGATCTCCTGCTGTGAACTCCCTCATCACCCCCTCCGGTAATCAGAATATTCATAATATGCGTAATTTCTTAATATCCTGCAAGAGGGATCTGCTATGCGGGGACTTAATCTAAAAAACCCGTTCCGACCTTCGAAGCGGGCCTTGGTCGAACGGATTGGCGAAGATGTCCTCTCCCTCGACATGCAGAAGACGGTCCGGCGGCGCGCTGCCGGACCGTCTGACGAGTGGCATGACGACCCGGCCCACGCTGCGGTCCAGGCGAGTGCTCTGGATCTGGACGACGAACGAGATGTCCCGGTTACGTCCGGGGTTCCGGTAGATCGTAAATTGCGCCATCGGATCAGAGCGTCGAGAATTCGTCGCTCAGGAAGCCATGATCGTGCTGTCGTGGTGGACGGCTACATAATGGGCAGCCTGAAAACTGGGGTTCCAGCCGGAACTCTTTATGGCTTTCGGGCAGAAATCATGTGCAGTCCGCCAGCCTGCCGGTCGCAATCGACCGTAAAGCCAATTCGCTCCAGTTCGGCAGCCTGCTCCGCCGGGGCAAGCCGCAACTTCCGATAGCGGCTTTTTTCGAAGGTCCATCCTTCGCCGTCGCGAACGTGGATCAGGTCGTTCACAACGACATGGTCGGCTTCGTATTCCAGAAAGCATGTCATGATGCGCCGCTCGTCGGCCCGAACAGGCAGAAAGCGATCGAGCCCTTCGCGTTCATGCGAGAGATCACGAAAGGTCAGAACGAAGCGCCCACCGGGTGCCAGTGCCGCATAGGCGTCCCGGTAGAGTTTCGTCACATCGGACCGCTCATCCAGATGCGTCAGAGTATCGCCCATGCAAATGATGGCATTCACAGAGCCGCTTTCAACGCACGTTGGAAAATTACGAAGATCGGCAAGAACCGTTCGAATAGGCTCATCGGCCCGTGCCGCTTCCAGTTCCGCCAGCAGGGCATTGCTCGCATCGACCGCAATGACGGTCTTGTAGCCGAGGCGCGCGAGAGCGAATGATTGATAGCCAGGGCCGCATCCAAGATCGACGGCTATGTCCTTCGGACCGTCATCCAACCCCGCTTCGGCGAGAAGTAATTTCTGTTCGTCAATTTTTGCATTCAGGGTCAGACCGCTCATCCATGAATAATGCCGAGCCAGAAGCTCATCATAGTGACGTGTTGCCTGGCTCATGGATGTCATCGCCCGCATGTGCAGTTCTTCGCTTCAATCACTGTAAAGGCAAATACCCGCTTGGCCTGCGCTCGCGCATCCACCGCAAAAGGCAGGCAGGGAAGGCCCTGCCGCGACATATTGCTCGCGCCAACGGCCGCAAGTCGAAGGTCCGTTCTGGCGTCGAGCATGCCTTCGCCTTTGAAAAAGGGCCGATGGGGCTCGTCGTGCGAACGATCGACCTCGCCTGGGCAACGGTGAAGATTGGTATGGTCAACTTGGTCTACAACATGAACCGCGCTGTCTGGCTGCACAGGACAAGCGCCCTGACAACCTGAAAGAGCCCAGCCAGCCTCCAGTCGTCAAAAAATATCCAACCCATTCGGGATGGGCAAAGCGCCCCAGACGGAATCTATCATCCTCCGTAGAAACAAAACGGGTTTTTTGGAGGTGTCCAGTTGATTAAGCGGGACACGTCTCCGCCTCGGCGCCGATCTCCGCAAAGCTTTTGATCGGCACCGCATGGTCAGGAAACCTTGCGACGATTTGAAGTTCACCCCCCATCGCCTCGATATAGCTGCGCAGCGTGCTGATATACATGTCGGCGCGCTTTTCCATCTTGGCGACAGATGCCTGGTTGACCCCCAGAAGCTCCGCGATCTGCTTTTGTGACATGACATGAGCGCGCCGAAGTTCGGCAAGGTCCATGGCATCGGACATTGCCTTTGCCTTGACTTCGGCCCGTACCCGAGACGCCGGCGACATCTTCGCCCCAAGAGAGGCCAGTGTTTTGCGATCTGTCATATCAGCTTCTCCTGTCTGAGGGTTGCAAGGTGCGTGTCGTATAGATCATCGGCTATTGGCGTCATTCGCTCGTAAAAGCGGTCATCACCAGTTTTATCTCCTCCAATCAGAAGGATAGCGGCACGGCGGGGATCGAACGCATAGAATATCCGAATGGGCCTACCACCGCTCTGAATCCGTAATTCACGCATATGACTATGACGAGACCCGCTGATACCTGACGACATTGGATGTCGCAGACTCGGACCTCGCTCCTCAAGAAGCAGCCCTGACGCGTATACGTCCTCGCGCTCAGTCTCGGTCAGAGAAGCAAACCAATCTTCGAACTCATCAGTATGCTCGACCAACCAGACCATGGCGGGAACATATATGCACTCCAGGGCATATTCAAGCCTTATCGATCTGTCTCTATGCGTCTGGGCATGCCCCGAAGCGTTACAAGATCTTCCTCACCCCCACCCCGGAGCGAAGCCATGATCCGCGGCCTCATGCGCCATGCGGCCCTGTTCGTCTTGATCCCGCTGTCTGCGTGGGCAATCCGAGCGGCGGCCCGGCTCGGACGGCTGACCGTCCGCCTGGAGCGGCGGGAGGGCGCGTTATGAACGAACAGATGCGCGCGTTCCCGACCGGATGCAGGACATGACCCTGACCAGTCAGGAACGGAATATCGTTCTGGAACTGCGCGACCCCAGCGTCCTGCTGCACGACGCGCTGCTACCCCGTCTGATCCTTCTGCCAGATGCCCGCCGTCCCGATGGCGAATGGCGCGAATCGTCTCTCACCCAGTCTGAAGCACCCCCAGCGTATCATGCGCTATCGTGGGTTTTGTCATGGGTAAGAAATCGTCACTTCTAAAAAAGTGGCTGTTTTCTGCTATTTTTTAAGGATATGTGGCGGACTCGAAAGGATTCGAACCTTCGACCTTCGCCTTCGGAGGGCGACGCTCTATCCAGCTGAGCTACGAGTCCAGAGACGCCTCCATAGCCCGAGTTGTTTTCCGGCGCCAGACCTGCCGGGGATTTATTTTCGCCAGGCTTATTCCCCGGCCAGGTCGGCCAGGCCGGGGGCCGCGTCGCCGCCCGAGGGCAGCCATCGGTCGGGATCGGCGATCCATTGCGCGATGTCGGCCAGCGCGGCATCGCGCGTGCGGCTGCGCAGCAGCAGGTGATAGCCGCCGGGCAGGTAGTCGCGCCGGACCGCGGCGGGCAGGCCGCGCCACAGCGCCGCCATGGCGGCGGGCGGGACCAACTGGTCGCGCCCGCCATAGAGCAGCAGCGCCGGCCCGCGCAGCCGGGGGGCCGCATCGGCGGCCCGGTCCATCAGCGACGCCAGGCCGGACAGGGCCGGCATCCGCGTCGCGCGCAGGGTCAGCGGGTCGAAATACAGGCGGCGCATCGCCGCCATGTCGTCCCCCGCCACCACATGGACCGGCAATTCATGCCCGGTGACCCGCCAGGACGGCGCGACGGCGGCGAAAAGATCCAGCGTGGCGCGGGTCCCCATGCCCAGCCTCCACACCGCCGGGGCCAGCAGGATCGTGCCGGCGACATGCGGCGCGCCGGGCTGCGCCATCAGGCACACCAGCACCGCGCCGCCCATGCTCTCGCCCATCAGATAGAGCGGCACGCCCGGATGGCGGGCGGCGACCAGGCGGGCCTCGTCCGCCGCGTCGCGGACCAGTTGCCCGGCGCCGGCCCACGCGCCGCGATCGGGCATGCCGCCGAAACCCCGCAGGTCGGGGGCATAGACGGTGATGCCCCGCGCGGCGAGGGCCGGTCCGGCCGGCTCCCAGGCGTCGCGGCTGTCATCGAATCCGTGCAGCGCCAGAACGACCGCCCGCTCGGGGCCCCGCGCCCGCCACAGCCGGGTGGGCGCGCGCGTCCCGTCGGCCAGGACCAGGACAAGGTCGGGCGGGACCAGGCGCCCGTCCGCCGCCCATCGCGCGGGCGGGACCGGGGTGGGCGGGTCGCGCAGCGCGCAGCCGGCCAGGACCGCGGCCAGAAGGCCGAGCCGGAAAGACGCATGAAGCAGGGGTGACAGGCGGAGGTTTGAAAGCACGGCGATCCTGCGTATCATCCCCCGACCATCCTGGCCATCGGCCACGAGAACAGGCGGAGCGAACATCATGCAGGTCCAGACCCAGTATCCGACGCCGACGCCCCAACTGGGGCATGTCGAAACCGTGATCGTGCAGTCCCGCACCCCGGCCTGCGACGGGGGCGCGGGGGCGCTGGGCCATCCGCGCGTGTGGCTGCGCATCGCCGCCCACCAGACGTTCTGCCCCTATTGCTCGCGCCTGTTCGTGCTGAATCCCGACGCGGTGGACGAGGCCGCGCACTGATCGAACGACGATGTCCGACAACGCCCCGATTCACCTGATCCTGGTCGACGGATCGGGGTTCATCTTCCGCGCCTATCATGCCCTGCCGCCGATGACCGCGCCCGACGGCACGCCCGTCAACGCGGTGTTCGGCTTCACCAACATGCTGGCGCGCCTGCTGCGCGACCATGCGGGCACGCACCTGGCGGTGATCTTCGACGCGGGGCGGAAGACCTTCCGCAACGAAATCTACGACCAGTACAAGGCCCACCGCCCCGAACCGCCCGAGGATCTGCGTCCGCAATTCGGCCTGGTGCGCGCCGCGACGGCGGCATTCGGCGTGCCGGGGATCGAGGAACCGGGCTGGGAGGCCGACGACCTGATCGCCGCCTATGCCCGGCACGTGACCGAGGCCGGCGGACGCTGCACCGTCGTGTCGTCCGACAAGGACCTGATGCAGCTCATCCGCCCCGGGGTGGAAATGATGGACCCGATCCGCCAAAAACCGATCGGGCTGAAGGAGGTCGAGGCCAAGTTCGGCGTGACCCCGGACAAGGTGATCGACGTGCAGGCGCTGATCGGCGATTCGGTCGACAACGTGCCGGGCGTGCCGGGGATCGGGCCCAAGACCGCCTCGGCGCTGATCGCGGAATATGGCTCGCTGGACGCGATCCTGGCGGGGGCGGCGGCGATGAAGCCGTCCAGGCGCCGCGACAACCTGATCGAATATGCCGACAAGGCCCGGCTGTCGCGCGACCTGGTGACCCTGCGCGCCGACGCGCCCTGCCCATTGCCGCTGGACGCGCTGATCTGCCGCGAACCGGACGAGGCGCTGCTGGGGGAATGGCTGCAAAGGATGGGGTTCCGCTCCATCCTGCACCGGATGGGGGTCAAGGACTCGGCGGCCGCGGTCGGCGTGGCGATACCGGCGCCCGCCCCCAGTCTAGTCTCTTCTCCGGCATCCTCTTCCGCTTCATCTCCTGTCTCTGCGGACGCGGCGCCCGACCAGGCGCCCTATGGACCGTACGAGACGGTGACCAGCGCCGAGGCGCTGGAACGCTGGCTGGCCGAGGCGCGCGCCGCCGGCTTCTGCGCGCTGGATACCGAAACCGACGGGCTGGACCCGCTGCGCGCCGGGCTGGTGGGGATTTCGCTGGCGGTGGCGCCCGGCCGCGCCTGCTACATCCCCCTGGCGCACCAGGCCGAGCCGCAATTGCTGCCCGAGGACGGCGCGCAGGACCCGGCGGCGGTGCAGTTGCCCGCCGGCCTGGTGCTGGCGCTGCTGGGGCCGCTGCTGGCGGACCCGTCGGTGCTCAAGATCTTCCAGAACGCCAAGTTCGACCTGCTGGTGCTGACCCGCGCGGGCGCGCCGCAGCCGGCGCCGGTCGACGATACGATGCTGATCGCCTACGCCCAGTTCGCCGGCAAGCACGGCCAGGGCATGGACGAATTGTCGCGCCTGTACCTGGGTCACGCCCCGATCCCCTATGACGCGGTAACGGGCACCGGGCGCAACCGCATCCCCTTCGCCCGGGTCGACCTGGCCCGGGCCACCGCCTATGCCGCCGAGGACGCGGACGTGACCCTGCGCCTGTGGCTGGCGCTGCGGCCGCAATTGCGCATCCACCGCTCGCTGGCGTTGTACGAGGCACTGGAACGGCCGCTGGTGGCGGTGCTGGCGGACATGGAACGGACCGGCATCGCCATCGACGTGGCCGAACTGCGCCGCCTGTCGGCCGATTTCGCCGCCCGCATGGCCGAGATGGAGACCGAGATCCACCGCCTGGCCGGCCGGCCGTTCAATGTCGGCTCGCCCAAGCAGCTCGGCGAGATCCTGTTCGACGAGATGGGACTGCCGGGCGGCAAGCGGATGAAATCCGGCGCCTGGGGCACCGATTCGTCGGTCCTGCAGGATCTGTCCGACCAGGGGCACGACCTGCCGGGGCGGATCCTGGCCTGGCGGCAGCTCGCCAAGCTGAAATCGACCTATGCCGACGCGCTGGTGGGCCAGGCGGACCCCGGGACGGCGCGCGTGCATACCTCGTTCCAGATGGCCATCACCTCGACCGGGCGGCTTTCATCCAACGAGCCGAACCTGCAGAACATCCCCATCCGGACCGAGGAAGGCGGCCGCATCCGCCGCGCCTTCGTCGCCGGACCGGGGCAGGTGCTGCTGTCGGCCGATTATTCGCAGATCGAATTGCGGCTGCTGGCCCACGTGGCCAACATCCCCGCGTTGCGCGAGGCTTTCGCGCTGGGGCAGGACATCCATGCCCGCACCGCCTCCGAGGTGTTCGGCATCCCGATCGAAGGCATGGACCCCCTGACCCGCCGCCGGGCCAAGGCGATCAATTTCGGCATCATCTACGGCATCAGCGCGTTCGGGCTGGGGCGGCAGCTCGGTATTCCGCCGGGCGAGGCGCGCTCCTATATCGATGCCTATTTCGCGCGCTATCCGGGCATTCGCGACTATATGGAACGGATCAAGGACGAGGCACGGCGCCAGGGCTATGTCACCACCCCGTTCGGGCGGCGCTGCTGGGTGCCGGGCATCGCCGAGAAGAACGCGGCGCGCCGCGCCTATGCCGAGCGGCAGGCGATCAACGCGCCGCTGCAGGGCGGGGCGGCCGACATCATCAAGCGCGCGATGGTCCGGCTGCCGCAGGCGCTGGCGGCGGCCAGCCTGGACGGGCGGCTGCTGCTGCAGGTCCATGACGAACTTCTGTTCGAGGTCCGGGCGGACCAGCAGGAAACGCTGGGCGCCCTGGTGAAACAGGTCATGGAATCGGCGGCCAGCCTGACGGTGCCGCTGGTGGTCGAGACCGGGGCCGGAGCGAATTGGGCGGACGCGCATTGATGCAGGACAGGGACAGGCGGCGGCTGATCATAGGGGGCGTCATCGCGCTGGCCGCGGTGGTGGGCGGGTACGGCACCTTTCGGATCATGGACCGGATGGGCCCGATCCTCTCGACCTACGGCAACGAGATCGGCGGGTCGTTCCGTCTGATCAGCGCCGCCGACGGCGAAGTGGCGGATACCGATTTCCTGGGCCGCTGGATGCTGGTCTATTTCGGCTACACCCATTGCCCGGACACGCAATGCGGGGCGACGCTGCACGCGATGGCCGGGGCGATGGACCTGATGGGCGCGCAGGCGCGGCTGGTGGCGCCGCTGTTCATCTCGGTCGATCCGATGCGCGATACGGCCGAACTGCTGCGGGCCTACACGCTGCGCTTCGGGCCGCACATCATCGCGCTCACCGGCGCGCCGAACATGATCAAGGCCGTGACGGCCGAATACCATGCCCCCTATGTCCGGCACCCAGGCACCAACGGCGACTACGCCATGGAGCCGTCACCGCGCATCGTCATCATGTCGCCCGAGGGCCGCTATGCCGGGACGGTCGAGGCCACGGCCACCGCCGGCCAGATCGCCGACCGCCTGCGCAGCCTGATGGCGACGCAATAAGAGTGGCAGGCGCGCGCGCGCGGTGCCTGGCCGCGGCCGGGGCGTTGCTGGTGGGGGCGTTGCTGGCGGGGGCGGCGTGCGGCGCGGCGCGTGCCCAGACGGCTCCCCCCACCGTCGGAGACGGCATCACCCTGGGCAGCCCGCACCGGGGCGGCACCCTGCGGCTGACCGCCTCGTCCTCGGGCGGCACCGTCGATCCGCAGATCAACTACACGTCGCAATACGCACAGCTTTTCTATGTGCTGTATGACGGGCTGCTGACCTTCCGCAAGGCGGATGGCGAAGCCGGCAACACGGTGGTGGCCGACCTGGCCGAGCGCGTGCCGGCGCCCGAGGATGGCGGTCGCACCTGGCGCTTCACCCTGCGGGCCGGCCTGCATTTCTCCGACGGGCAGCCGATCACGGTGGCGGACGTCGCGGCATCGTTCCGCCGGCTGTTCCGGGTGGGCAGCCCGACGGCGGGGGCGTTCTACGGCGCGATCATCGGCGGCGATCAGTGTCTGCGCGATCCGGCGCACTGCACCTTGCAAGGCGGGCTCGAAACCGATGACGCGACGCGCAGCGTGGTCTTCCACCTGCGCCAGCCCGACGCGGAATTCCTGCAGAAGCTGGCCTTTCCCCACGCGGTGATCCTGCCGGCCGCGACCCCCGGCCATGATCTGGGCAATGTGCCGGCCCCGACCACCGGCCCGTACATGTTCGCGTCCTACGACCCGGACCGGGGCGCCGTGCTGGTGCGCAATCCCCATTTCCGGGTCTGGAGCGCCGACGCCCAGCCCGACGGGTTCGCCGACCGGATCCAGTACGATTTCGGCCTGCCGGACGAGGCCGAGGTCACGGCGGTGGAAAACGGCCAATATGACTGGATGTTCGACATGAAGCCGCTGGACCGGCTGGGCGAGCTGGGCGCGCGCCATACGGCGCAGGTCCATATCCGCCCGCTCTACGGCATCTATTACGCGCCCATGAACGTGAACATCCCGCCCTTCGACAACCCCCTGGCACGGCAGGCGGTGTCCTACGCGCTGGACCGGCGGGCCATGACCATCCTGTATGGCGGGGCGGCGGTGGCCGGGCCGCTCTGCGGCATGGTACCGCCGGGCATTCCCGGCGCGCTGTCCGACTGCGCCTATACCGCCGGGGCCGACCCCGACGATCCGGCCCCGTCCTGGCGGGGGCCGGACCTGGCGCGGGCCCGCGCCCTGGTGGCGCAGAGCGGCACGGCCGGCCAGGCCGTCACGGTGGTGGCGGAAAACACCGCGATCGACATGAGCATGGGCGTGTGGCTGCGCAACATGCTGCAATCCATCGGCTATCGCGCCAGCGTCAAGACATTGGCGCACGGCATGCAGTTCAGCTACATCCAGAACACCGCCAACCACGTGCAGATCAGCATCTCCGACTGGTTCGCGGATTATCCCTCGGCCTCGAATTTCCTCGACGACCTGTTCGGTTGCGAGAATTTCCATCCCGGCAGCGACAATTCGATCAATATCGCGGGCTATTGCAATGCCCGGGTGCAGGCGGTGATGGACCGGGCCAAACAGACCTCCGACCCGGCCGAAGCCGCCGCCCTGTGGACACAGGCCGGGCGCCTGGTCGACCGGGACGCGCCGGCGGCGCCGATCATCCGCATCAACTATATCGACCTTGTCTCGAAGCGTGTCGGGGGATATTTCTATACCACCTTGTACCATCTTCTGTTTTCACGGGTATGGGTGCGATGAACGACGCGCCAAAGCACGCCCCGGCGCCATTCGCGGAGCAATTCCCCCAGCAATTCCCGGAGCCTTTCGCCGCACGCTCCTCGGGCCCGTGGCGGCGGGCGGGGCGCGCCCTGGCGCGCAACCGCGCGGCGATGCTCTCGCTGGCGGTGCTGCTGGCGATCGGCCTGGCCTGCCTGGCCGCACCGCTCTACGCCCGCTACCTGGCGCACACCGATCCGTTCACCTCCAACGTCGCCGGCACGCTGCTGCTGGACGGGCGGCAGGTCGACATCATGCAGCCCAACGACAACCCGCTGCATCTGGGCCTGTCGCCGATCGGCCCGACCTGGCGCATGTCGGCCGACCTGCTGGGGGCCGACAGCCAGGGGCGCGACGTGGCGGCGCGGCTGCTCTATGGCGGACGCAATTCGCTGCTGATCTCCCTCTGCGCCGCCATGCTGTGCATCGGGCTGGCGGCGGCGGTGGGCATCGTCGCGGGCTATGCCGGCGGGGTGGTCGATGCGGTGCTGTCGCGCCTGATGGACATCATGTGGGCGGTGCCGGTCTATCTGTTCGCCATCTCGCTCTCCATCGTCACCGTCAGCCAGGGGCTGCGCCTGGGGCCGGTGACGATCGCCAGCGACAACGTGCTGATTCCCATCTGCATCATCGCACTGGTCTACGTGCCCTATGTCGCGCGGCCGGTGCGCGGGCGGGTGATGGCGCTGCGCCGCGCGGAATTCGTGACCGCCGCGCGGGGGCTGGGGGTGCCGGCCCATCGCATCGTGCTGCGCGACATCCTGCCCAACGTCGCCGGCACGCTGGTGGTGCTGGCGCCGCTGGTGATGGCGCTGGCGCTGATGGCGGAATCGGCCCTGTCCTTCCTGTCGATCGGGGTGCAGGCGCCGGCGGCGTCGTGGGGGACGATCATCCAGGACGGCGAGGGGCTGATCTACACCCGCCCGATGGTGGCCGTCGCGCCGGGGTTGGCGATCGTCGCCGTGGTGCTGGCGCTGAACGTCCTGGGCGACGGCATGCGCGATGCGCTGGACGTCCGCGATGCCGGCCGGGGGGGCGGCTGATGGCGATGGCGATCGTACGGCGGCTGGGCCAGACGCTGTTCGTGCTGTTCGGCATTTCCGTGCTGATCTTCCTGGTCTTCTTCGCCACCCCGGGGTCGGACCCCACGGCGCGCATCGCCGGGCGCAACGCATCGCCCGAAACGATGGCGCGGGTGCGCGTCGAATACGGCTTCGACCGGCCCTTGCCCGTCCAGTACTGGCGGATGATGGAAAAACTGTTCGTCACCCGCGACCTGACCTCCTACGTCAACCGGGGCGAGAAAGTGGTGCCGGAAGTGCTGCAGGCCGCGCCTGTGACCCTGTCGCTGGTCTCGGGCGCCGCGGTGATCTGGGTGGCGGCGTCGGTGGCGATGGGCACGCTCGCGGCCGCCCTGCGCGGCGGCTGGGTCGATCGCGGCCTGATGATGCTGGGGCTGGTGGGGATCTCGATCCCGGTCTTCTGGCTGGGGCAGGTGGTGAACCTGGTCACCCAGAGCCGCTATCACGAAACCTGGCTGTTCTCCTGGGTGCCGGGGCTGGGCTACGTGCCGTTCAGCCAGGATCCGCTGGGCTGGTTCCGCGCGCTGGTGCTGCCATGGATCACCCTGGCGGTGCTGTTCGTCGGCCTCTACAGCCGCGTGCTGCGCGCCGACCTGGTCGCGACGCAGGCCGAGGATTTCATGCGCACCGCGCGCGCCAAGGGCCTGTCGCCGGCGCGGGTCCTGCTGGCGCACGGGCTGCGGACGTCGATGATCAGCTTCGTGTCCCTGTTCGGGCTGGATTTCGCGCAACTGGTCGGCGGCGGCGCCCTGCTGACCGAAGTGGTGTTCGGCCTGCAGGGGGTCGGGCGGCTGACCTATCAGGCGCTGGCCAACCTGGACCTGCCGCTGATCATGGCGACGGTGATGTATTCGGCGGTGTTCGTCGTCATCGCCAACGCGGTGGTCGATCTGCTCTATCTGCTGCTGGACCCGAGGGTGCGTGATGGTTACTGACGCGCGAGGGCGCGCGATGGACACTGACGCGCGAGAGCGCGCGATGGACGCCGATCCCGACATTCTGCTGTCGGTCCGCGACCTGACGGTGGCGCTGCCCGTCGGCGGGCGCATGGTCGACGTGATCGATTCCGTGTCGTTCACGCTGGGCGCGCGGGAAATATTGGGCATCGTCGGCGAGTCCGGATCGGGCAAGAGCATGACCGCGCTGGCGCTGATGGGCCTGATCGACGCGCCGGGCGCGCGTGTTACCGGCTCGGCGCGCTTCAAGGGCCGCGAACTGGTGGGCCTGCCGCAGCGCGCCTTCCGCGCCCTGCGCGGCCGCGACATCGCAATGATCTTCCAGGACCCGATGACGGCCTTCACCCCCGTCTATACCGTCGGCTGGCAGATCGACGAGCAGATCCGCGCCCACCAGCGGATCGGCCGGCACGCGGCCCGGGCGCGCACCATCCGCCTGCTGGGCGACATGGGCGTGCCGGACCCGGAACGGGTGGCCGGGCGCTATCCGCACCAATTGTCGGGCGGCCTGCGCCAGCGGGCGATGATCGCCATGGCGCTGTCCTGCAACCCGGCGCTGCTGATCGCCGACGAACCGACCACCGCGCTGGACGTGACGGTGCAGGCGCAGATCCTCGACCTGCTGCGCACCCTGCGGCGGGAATACGGCTCGTCGGTGCTGCTGATCACCCACGACATGGGCGTGGTGGCCGAAACCTGCGACCGCATGATGGTGATGTATGCCGGCAGGGTCGCCGAGCGTGGGCCGACCGATGCGGTCCTCGCCCGACCCGGCCACCCTTATACCGCGGCATTGCTGGATTCGATCCCGCCGCTGCACGGCCCGCGCCCGCCGCGCCTGCCCTCGATCCAGGGGGCGCCGCCTGTGCCCGCCGACCGGCCGGCCGGCTGCGCCTTCGCGCCGCGCTGTTCCCATGCCCATGCCGCCTGCGCCGTCCGCCCCCCGCTGGCGGCCTGCGGCATGCAGGACGTGGCCTGCGTGCTGCCGGCCGAAGGCCGTCCCCTGCCGCCACGGCCGGTCATGGAGGCGCACGCATGACGGCCGTTCCACCGGCCACGGCCCCGCTGATCGCGGCGCGCGGCCTGCACATGGCCTATCGCGTCGGGCGCGGGCAGATGCTGCGCGCGTTGGATGGGGTGTCGCTGGCGGTACAGCCCGGCGAGGTGCTGGGGCTGGTCGGCGAATCCGGCTGCGGCAAATCGACGCTGGGGCGGTGCCTGCTGCGGCTGGCGCGCCCCACGGCGGGGCAGGTCCTGTTCGACGGCACCGACATCACGGCCCTGCCCGAGCGCGCGCTGCGCCCGCTGCGGCAGGGCATGCAGATGGTGTTCCAGGATTCCCAGGCCGCGCTCAACCCGCGCCGGCGCGCGGGCGACCTGATCGCCGAGCCGCTGCGCGTGCACCGCACGCCCGACGGACGCCGGCGCGGCGCGGCCGAAATCGCCGCCCGGCTGGCCGAGCTGATGGAGCTGGTGGGCCTGCCGCAGGCGGCGCTGGCCCGCTATCCGCACGAATTCTCGGGCGGCCAGCGGCAGCGCATCAATATCGCCCGCGCCCTGGCGCTGTCCCCCCGGCTGGTGGTGGCGGACGAGCCCGTTTCGGCCCTGGACGTGTCGATCCAGGCGCAGATCGTCAATTTGTTCGCCGACCTGCGCGACCGGCTGGGCCTGACCTACGTCTTCATCGCGCATGACCTGGCGGTGGTGCGGCAGATCTCGACCCGCGTCGCGGTGATGTATCTGGGGGCGATCGTCGAAATCGGTCCTGCCGACACGGTGCTTCACACGCCGGCGCATCCCTACACGGCGGCCCTGCTGGCGGCGGTTCCCATGGTGGCGTTCCCTGAAGCGTCCCCTGGGGCAACGACACGCGCGGGCGGCCACGCGCCGCCCCTGCGCGGCGACGTGCCCAGCCCGGTGTCGCCGCCGCCCGGCTGCCGCTTCAACACGCGCTGCCCGATCGCGCAGGATCGCTGCCGGACGGAACCGCCGGCCCTGCGCACGGTCGCCGGCCGGTCGGTCGCCTGCCATTTCCCGCTGGGCGGCTGAAACCGGCCGGCCCCGAGGATGCGCTTGCATGCTGTTGCCAATACGTTACGATCCGCCGGGCGGGTGGAGGCATGACGATGGCAGGCGGCTGGATCGGGCGCAGGGACATGATGGCCGGCATCGGCGCCGCCGGCCTGCTGGGCGGACGGGCCCGCGCGGCGGCCCAGCCGTTCCGGTTCCTGACGAACTGGTACGCGCAGGCCGAACATGCGGGGTTCTACCAGGCGGCGGCCAAGGGGTTCTACGCCGCCGAGGGGCTGGACGTGACGATGGAGGCCGGCGGCCCGCAGGTCAACGGCGCGCAATTGCTGCTGGCCGGGCATTACGACATGATCATCGGCGGCGCGGACGAGGCGATGACCGCGCGCAGCCGCGGCATGCCGATGACCGCCGTCGCCACGACCTTCCAGAAATCGCTGGGCGGGCTGCTGGCCCACGCCGATATCGGCCGGCTGGAGGACCTGCGCGGCCACACGATCCTGCTCAGCACCGAGGTACGCGCCGCGGTATGGCCCTATCTGCGCCGGCGCTTCGGGTTCGATGACGGGCAGGTGCGGCCCTACGCCTATGACATCCGGCCCTTCGTGCTGGACCCGGGGGTGGCGATCCAGGCTTTCGCCACCTCGGAACCCTATGCGGTGCAGCAGAAGGGCATCCCGTATAAATTCTTCATGCTGGCCGATTACACCGTCGAAAATTACGGCAACGCGCTGGTGACCACCGAGGCGGTGCTGGGGACCAGGCGCGATGCGATCGCCCGGTTCCTGCGCGCCAGCATGCGCGGCTGGGCCGACTGGCTGGCCCATGATCCGTCGCCCGCCAATGACGCGATCCGCAAGGCCAACCCGATGATGTCCGAGGCGCAGATCCTGTGGTCGCGCGGGATCTTCCTGTCGCTGGGGGTCTTCGGCGCCGCCGGCACGCCGATCGGCCCGATGGCGCCGGCCCGCTGCCGCGCGGTGCGCGACTTCCTGGTCGCCGCCGGCCTGCTGCCGCCGGACGCGGACTGGACCCGCGCCTGCGATTTCTCCTTCAACCCGGCGATGGACGCGCGCCTGCCGGCGATCTGACCTGGAGCGTTCCACCGAACATCGGTTCGGTGGAACGCTCCAGGTTATTGTTTGATCGAGCCTCTTCACCGCTCGAACGAGTCCGTTCGAACGGAATCCGCTCTAATTCTGCCGAAGGGCCCGCGCGGGCTCGGCGCCGGCCACGCGCAAGGTTTGGCCGATCACGGTGATGAGGGCCATTGCCGCGGCGGCCAGGCCGACGGCTATGAAGAATCCGGGCGCCAGTGCGATCCGCTGATCGAACCCGGCCAGCCAGACGCGCATCAGCACCCAGGCGATGGGCCATGCGATCAGGTTGGCCAGCAGGACCGGCCGGATGAATTGCCCGCTCAGCAGCAGCAGGATGTCGCGCGCGCGGGCGCCCATGACCTTGCGGATGGCGATTTCATGCCTCCGGCGCGACAGGGTGAACGCCGACAATCCGTAAAGTCCCAGACAGGCGATCAGGATCGCGATGGCGGCGCCGATCGCGAACAGCCTGCCGTGATTCAGGTCCGCCCGGTAATCGGCGGCGAAAATATCCGGGACGCCGGTGCCGTCGAACGGGACATCGGGCGCGATCGCCCGCCAGGCGGCGCGCAGCCGCCGCATCGCGACGGGCTGGGGCATGCCGGCATAGCGGATGCTGGCCGCCACATAATCGATCGGCCGGCGCGTACCAATGAAGATCAGCGCCTCGACCGGGCTGTGCATGTCGTTGAAGCGTACATCGTCGATCACGCCGATGACCCGGTACGGACGGCCCGTCCCTTCCTCGCGCACCAGCCGGCCGATGGCCTGATCCGGCGTGGCGAAGCCGAAATCATGCGCGGCCAGGCGGCTGATGACGATATTGCGGATCGCATCGCCGCTCTTGCCCGTGTCCGGGTAATCGTCGCCATGGGCCGCGTCGAACAGACGGCCGGCCAGCAGGCGCATATGATAGGTCGCGAAATAATCGGGCGTGGCATACCCCCAGTTCGCCGAAAAGCGGCTGGCCGATCCATCGCGGTACCAATTGTCGGAATCGGACAGATGGTGCGGAAACATGTCCGACCGCGTGGCCGAGACCACGCCCGGCACCTGGCGCAGCCGGTCGACGATGTCGGCCTGCCGCTGGCGCAGGCTGTCGTCGTCCAGGGCTGGAATGACGATGACGCCCTCCTGGCGCAGGCCGCGCTGGGCATCGCGCACGAAGGCGGCCTGGCGGGTCATGACAAGGGTGCAGATCGCCAGGACGATCGCGAAACTGAATTGCAGCACCACCAGCATGTTCCGGACAAGGGCCGCACGCCGGCCGCCGGCCGGCGTGCGGCTGGCGGCCAGGACCGGGGCAGGGCGGAACGCGGCCAGGACCAGCGCGGGATAGAGACCGGCCACCAGCCCCACCGCCAGAACGATCAGGACGATCAGCGGCAGCACGAAGGACATGTCCAACGCCACCGTCCAGCCGCTGAGCGTGTCGATCCAGGCAAGGCCGACCTCGACCATGGCCAGCCCGACGAGGGCGGAACACGCGACCAGGGCCAGGGCCTCGCCCATGAATTGCAGGACCAGCGCGCCGCGTGACGCGCCCATGACCTTGCGGATCGCGACCTCGCGCGCCCGCATGCCGGCGCGGGCGGTCGCCAGGTTGACGTAATTCACGATGGCGGTCGCAAGCGCCGCGATGCCCACCAGTTCGAGAATGGTGACAAGCTGGCGGCTGGTCCCGCTGCCGGTGATCGCGGCGTCATGAAAATGGACGTCCGGCAGGCCGACCAGCGTCAGGCCCGCCCCCGCGAAATCCTGCGCCAGGGCCGTCGCGGGCAGATGGACCGGGTGGCGGGCGACATAGTCATGCAGGCCCACGCCGATGGCGGCGACGGCGGCGGGATCGTCGACCCTGATCCAGATCGCGCCCCACTGGCTGCCCCAGTTGGTAAAGGGCAGCGTTGCGTACTGCTGCGACGGAAAGACGGTCAGGATGCCGAAATCGACGCTGCTGTTCGGGGGCGGGTCGGCATAGACCGCGGTGACGGTCGAGGGCGTATGGTCGTTGTCGATCTGCATCTGCCGGCCGACGGCCTGGACGGTGCCGAAATATCGGCGCGCGATCCGCGCCGGAATGACGATCATGCTCGGGCCGTCCAGATGCCGGCCGCGGGCCGGCCCGGCAACGATCGGCAGCGCGAAGACCGAGAAGAAATCCGGATCGGTCATGGTGACGGTTTCGGCCGCCAGTTGCTGCCCGACCCGGACGGGCATGGACGCGGAAAGCACGCGGACCGCGTGCGCGATGGCGGGAAAATCCTGCTGCAGAAACGGATAGGGCACAAAGCTGCTGCCCGGATTTTCGGACGGCGCACGACCGGCGGGGTGCCAGGACATGTCCAGCCGGTAGAGATGCCGCGCATCGGGAAGGGCGGTATCGAAGGATGTTTCGTACCGGACGATCAGGGCCAGCGTCAGGAACGTCGCGATGCCGCAGGCCAGTCCCAGCACATTGAGCACGGTATAGAGCCGGTGACGCTGCAACTGGCGCCCGAACGTCAGCAGCATGTTCGCGAACATCGCAGATCCTTTCCGGATGACCTTGCGACGAGTGTAACATCCGGACAGAAATTTTCTAACGTGTTGTTATGGAAAGAATTTTATGGAAATTACTCATCGCGCTGTCCGGAACCGGACAGTAAGAAACAACAGGGCACCGCAGGCCGGCCCCGGCCGCCGATAACCGGGGCGAGCAGGCGGGCGTCACGCCCTGGATATTGTGCCGAAGCGGTTTGCGAACAGCAGGGCACCCCATGCGCTGATGCCGTATCCCCAGAGCAGCCATGCGGAAGCGAGACGGCAGGCCTGGTCGCTGCTGGCATAGATGAAGGGAAACCACCGCAGGGCGATCGCATCATACAGCATGGCATCGGCCATCACCACGACGCAGCCGGCCAGGATCTGATTGCCCTGAAGACGCGCCAGGCGACAGATCAGCCAGACACAGCACAGCGCGACCGGAATGCTGGTCAGGAAGCCGATATCGCCGCGCAGGCCCGTCAGGCTGCGGGGAACGGCATGCACGTACCAGGCTGCCAGGGCCCAGAAAAGGAAAGCCACCAGGGAACATGTGATAAGCTGGCTAAAGCGTAGCATCCTTGTTTTCCTTCCGTATGAAGCGGGTGCTACATTATCGAAATGAAGCGGGTGCTACAATCTCCTTGCGGCGAGGATTCAACAGATTTTGATGACGGATGATGCGGCCCCTGGCGACAAGGCGTCGCGGCGCGCGACATTGGCTGGCCAGGCAGCCGAACTGATTTTGCAGAACGGGCTGGGCAATATGGGCCTGCGCGGCCTGGCCAGGCAGTTGCAGACCAGCGACCGCATGCTGCTCTATTATTTCGGGACCAAGGAGGCGCTGGTCATCGAGACCCTGGCCAGGGTCGGAGAAAAATTCCGATCCTTGCTGGGCAGATATAGCGACGGCCCGCGCCTGCCGCCGGGACGTTTCGTCGCGCAGGTGCTGGCGATGGGACGCGATCCGGCGGTCGCCCCCTATATGCGCGTCTGGACCGAACTGATCGCCCGCACGGCGGCCGGCGAGGCGCCGTACGGTACGATCGCGCAGAAGGCGGTCTCGGACTGGCTGACCTGGATCGAGTCACGCCTGGTCCCCGATCCCGCCCATCCGGAACGGCCGGCGGCATTGCTGTCCATTATCGAGGGCGTGACATTCCTGGAAATCGCCAGTCCAGGCGCGACGCGCCAGGTCGAGCAATACCTGACCCAGGCCCTGGACGCGCAATAGGTGTCCGGGCCGGCGTCAGCCGCGCGCGCAGGACGCGCTCGCCGATGCCGCGGCGCCGCAAACCACCTGGTTGCGGCCGCCGGCCAAGCGATTTTCAAGGTTGATCTCGGCCGGATAGCCACGTGCGAACGGGGCACTCGGCCCGAGCCCATAGCCCGACGGAGAGTCCGCTTGGAAATTGAGGTGGCGGTTTCGGCTGTAACGATTCATGCTCATCGATGACAAAGGTCGATCGCACGAATGGGCGAACTGGTCAGCGCAGGAGGGACAGATGAAGGGTGGATGTCTTTGCGGAGCCGTACGCTATATCGCTGAGGGTGAACCGCTCAGCAGCGGCATCTGCCATTGCGAGACCTGCCGGCGTGCCGCGTCGGCACCCCGGCTTCCCTTCGTCAGCGTCCCGTCCGCCGGCTTTCGCTACACAAGCGGCGCACCAATCGACTATATATCGTCACCCGGCGTTACCCGCAGCTTCTGCGGCCGGTGCGGGTCCCCTTTGACCTATCGCCGGGACGATACCCCTGGCGAACTCGACGTCATGACGGTGAGCTTGGATAACCCGAACACGATCCGTCCAACCTTCCATGTCTGGACGGGCGAGGCGCTTGACTGGGACCAGATAACGGGGGAGCTTATAAGCTATGTGCGATCATGCACCGAATGAGAGTCCGGTATAGACAGGAGGGACCGCCTTCCGCTTCTGGTCGAGGAATGCCGAACCCGGCAAAAGGCCGTAGCGTCAAAAGAAAGCGTTGAAGGCGAACTGAGGAACCATCGTCGCGGCGGCATTACGGCCAGCCACGGTGGCGGAAAACCCCATGATGATCCCAAAGCGGGATGACCAGTTATATTCAATGGCGGGCGCGATATTCCACGATACCGATGGGGGAAGACGCCGCGCAGGATTCTGAAAATCGGTTGTGTCGGCGCAAACGACCGACGATGCCGAGAAATCACGAGCGATATCGAACGCAAGAACGAACTGTCGCGTCAAGGCCAATTCTCCTGACACGCCGGCTTCGGCCGTCATGCCGACAATAACATGACTGGACTGTGATCCATAAGAGGACAGATCATTGGTCCGTACGCGATCAAGCGGCTGGCGCAGGTTCAACCACATTCTGATGCGTAATTCGTGCCTGGCGGTCAGGCGATAAGCCGATTGTTCCGTCAAGGCGAAACGCGCAACATAGGTTCCGCTCCCGGTCGCGAAGCTCGCGGAGCGCAATCTGTCATATTGTCCCGTTGGAAAACCGACTCCCATAAAAAGATTGAAAGCCGGATGCAGAATCCCATGCCTGATATCGAGAAACCTCAAAACTGCGTCGACAGGCATATCCCCCAGGGACAAACCAGTATGACGGTGCGTTCCGTCTGACTGCCGGAGCGCGATTTCTGGTATGGTCTGTATACTCAGGTTGTCGGTAATGGCGTATTTGTAGAGCGTATTGTTTAAGATACGTTGGGAATGGCTGCCAGCATTTTGTCTTCCGCCTGTATTGTCAAAATATACGCTTGACAATTGGATAGAAAAATACGGCTCTATCGCTATGTCACCTTTATGAAACAGGGCTCCGGACGGCGACAATAACGATCCTGTATACCATTGATCCCAAGAACCTCCATGCGCAGGATTAAAAAATCCACAAACGAAGAAACTTGATATAGCGATGAACGAAATATAATTCCGCATGTATGATTTTTATCTATTTTACATGACCCGCCGTTTCAGTATCTATGATATTTTTTGGAAATTTTTTATTTAAAATAGCTTTCTCAATTTTCTTGTGCCAGATGTTCGCTGCAAGCGCACCGATGATCACGGCAGATGCGCAGAGTTGTACTGCCGTATAATGTTCACCCAGGAACAGATAGGCTGTCAGAAGTGCAAAAACAGGCACGAGGAGCGCGAAGGGAGCAACAGACGTGGTCGGAAAACGCTGCAGCATGCTTCCCCACATTCCATATGCAAATATCGTGGATAGCAGGCCGGTATAGGCGACTGCCATGAAGCCGGATGCGTCAAAAGCTCTCAGTGAGGCCGCAACCGTCGGCCATCCGTCGACGGCGATCGACATCAGAAACAAGGGAACGGGCGGGATCAGGCTGATCCATACCATCAGACCGAGCATATTCACCCGGGGAAGTTTCTTCATCATGATGTTGGCCACGCCCCATGACAAAGCGCCACCGAGTACCAGAACTATCCCGTCATAGGTCCCGACAGTCCCCTGGATAACGATCATCGCGAAGATGGCGAACATGCCGATAAACACTGACAGGATCTGTAGTGGTCCGGGTTTTTCAGATAGAAAGAATTTCCCGAGAATTACGGTGAAAAAGACCTGAGCCTGCATCGTTAATGACGCAATTCCTGCTGGGACGCCTTCATGCATTCCCACGAAAAGTCCCACGAATACAAGTATTCCAAGAACAATTCCGAGAGAAAGTAGAGATCGCAGCGATATCTTTGGCTTCGGAACAATAAAAATCCATGGCAGCGCGCAAAACAAAAAACGAAGCGCGGAAAACAACAGCGGTGGAAAATGCCTCAAGCCAAGATGAATGACGACAAAGTTCAGGCCCCAGATGAATGATACAAGAACCAGAATGCAGACGCCTCTCAATGTCAGGTCATTTCCGTCGCCTGTTCCCGTCATGGTTACCCTCTGGATCACGATAGTATTGTTTCAGTGAAAATGCTCTAAACTATTATTTAGGCGAGCACCTTCATCCGTTCAAACGATTTCGTTTGAAACGTTCGAGGCGTTCGCCTTGAAGAAATTGCCACCCGGAAACGCCTTGAATGTCCTGTCGTCTGTATCCCGAAAATGGTGCATATTCGACATGGTACGTTCCTCTCTATGGGGTTTTTACGTATGAAGACAGGCTGGCCAGGGGTGTCGCATGACTTCCCTATGTTTCGATACCGGATGGTAGATAAACAATCGAATTGGCTTGAACCGTTTCGTTCAATAGAATTGGAGCATTCGGGGAAGGGACCTTGATGAAGGACGCCTTTGAAAGTCAGCTTCTGGCGACGCTGGTCGCCATTGCGGAAACCGGTTCGTTTTCGGCCGCCGCCGACCGCGTCGGTCGAACGTTGTCCGCCGTAAGCATGCAGGTGAGAAAACTCGAGGAGATGGTGGGCCAACCACCGCTCTTCCGGAAAACAGGACGCTGTATGATCCTGACGGAACGAGGTGAAATCCTGCTGTCCTATGCGCGCAGGATTCTGACCTTGCAGGAAGAAGCTGCGATGCAAATGAGGATAAAATCCTGCACCGCGAAAATAAAATTGGGCGTGCCGGAGGATTATGTTGGCGATCGTCTCGGCTCTGCTCTTGAATCATTCTCGAATAGATTCCCCCATACGCAGGTCGATGTCGTGTGCGAGCCGAGCGGGACTTTGTCCCGACTGGCACGCGACCGAAAGATCGATATCGGCATCGTTACGACGACGGGATCCGATCATGGCGTGGAAGTGCTCCGGAAGGAGCCCATGCGGTGGATATGCGCAACCAAACATGCTCTTCATGAACAGCCGACGGTGCCTTTGGCTCTGTTCCAGCCAGGTTGCATCGGCAGGGCTATGGCACTGGATGCTTGGGGACATACTGGCCGTCCCTATCGCATTGCCTATTCCAGCCCGAGTATTTCCAGCCTCATTGCGGTCGTCAGGGCTGGCCTGGCAATTTCTCCATTGCCTCTTTGCTCCATTCCCAAGGATATACGGGTTCTCGATGATGACGCAGGAGTGCCGATCCTTCCATCATTACCGATCGGGCTGGTGTTTGGTTCGGGCGGAGACCGTGATCTGGCGGTTGAAAGCCTTGCCACCGAATTGCGTGCGTCGTACCAACAGAGTTGACTCTTCGTTCACAGACCCAGGTGACGAGTCGTCCTCTCTCAACCCGGCGTCACCCGCAGCTTCAGCGACCGGTGCGGGTCCCCTCCGGCCTATCGCCGGGACGATACCCCTGGTGAACTCGACGTCATGACGGTGAGCTTGGATAACCCGAACACGATCCGTCCAACCTTCCATGTCTGAACGGGCGAGGCGCTTGACTGGGACCAGATAACGGGGAATCTCATGCGCTATGCGCAATCACGCCTCGGACAAGAGACCGGTATAAGTCCGAGATCGAGGTTTTCGGTGTGGCCGGTCGGTGATCCAGGCTGTGGAGGACACATTTTTCTCGCCCGAAAAATCGCCTGTCCCTGTTTTTCCAAACATGTTCGAGCTTATCCAGGATTTTGCGCAGGGCCTGTTTCACTCAGAGGGTGAAGCATTCGCCGAAGATGATGGCGAACTACGTTTTGGCCTCGGCCCATTCACGTGGCGGGCGTTTCCAATCCTGCGCCAGGCGATTGCGCATTTCCCCGAGCGACCTTTCTTGGTGCCGATGCACTCGATCGAGGCAGTTACGTCTGATCCGTATCGTCGAGGATTGAGTTGAATTTATCCGAGATCAAGTCGATCACCGTCTGCGCGGCAGGAGAAATGCTACGTTGGACATGGTAGAAGAGAGAGAAATTCAGGGGTGTGATGCCGGTATCGATCAACCGGACGAAGCTGAATTCTCCGGCCTTCACTTCGTTCATGACGTCGGCAAGCGTCAGGAGGCCTGCTCCCAGGCCGCTTCTGACGAGCGACTTGATGCTGACGATACGGTTGCTGGTGATCGCAGCGTGCAGGTTGACGCTATGCCGCGCCAGGGTTTCGCGAATATTGGCGCCGATTGCCAAGGTGCCGCTGGGAAGAATGAGTTTCAATCCCACCGCATGGCTTAGTCTGGTTTCCCGCAGGTCGGCGAGCGGATGGTCGGATCGCACGACCAGACCGACGGGTGAATTGAGGGTGGCGACTGTATGGACCTTCTTCGATGCGCCTTTGCGGATTGAGATGCCGAAATCCACTTCGTTACTGGTGACCGCTTCCCAGATTTCCGCGATATCCAGTGTCCGGATGTTGAATTCGACACGGGGATAGAGTTTGTGGACCTCCAGAAGAATTTCCGGAATGAAACGATCGCTGACGGCTTCGACCACAGCCATTTCCACCAGGCCGCGGCGAAGACCGGATAAATCTTCGAGGCGCGTGCGGAACGATTCGAAATCGCGTTTTCCCGACATGATCGCCGCCAGCAGCAACTCCCCGGCTGCCGTCAGGGTCAGGCCCGCACTATGCCGGTGAAACAGCAGGAGCCGCATCTCCTGTTCCACAGCCAGAATCTGTCGATTGACCGCCGATGCCGAGACGTTCAGCGCACTCGCGGCCTGTCGAATGGAACCCGTTTGTGCCACCATCTCGAAATAAATCGAAAAGCGGGACAACGTAAAAATTCGGCTCGCGTTACGACTGCCGGGTGGTCTGGTTTTTATAGTGGGCATCGGACTGGTTAATGAGACCCTTGTTCACGGTATGTGGCTTAACGCGGCACGTTTCGAATTCCAGCTTGACGGATTTTATCAAGAAACGTCAAGGCGAACTGGCGGTTGCGCCGGCGTCGACAAAAATGCAACGACCTGTCACTTTCTTTGTGTTGGACGAGCGGTTCGATATCGGCGATTTTATGTTGTCATACAGTCACTAGCACTGCTCTGCGGATCTGCCGTGGTCGCGGGGGACTGATGGGGCGCATCACGCTTTTTTCGTCGCCTGTTGATGCGTCATCAGTGCGCCATCGCGATGAAAAATCTGGAAAAACGAAGCGGAATATCGTATGAGCAAACAAGATCGGAGCGGGTGGTACGTGACGCGATTCGCCTCCGTCCTTCTTGCAGGAGCGGCGGGTTTGTCAGCCTGCGCGGCCCCGGCCCCGGCCCCGGCCCCGGCCCCGGCCCCGGCCCCGGCCCCGGCGCACGCGGCGGAGGAGGTGAAGTTCGTTGTCGTTGCCAACTGGGAGAACGGCGCGGATCGCGGCGACGCGCCGGGCGAGTATCAGAATTGGGTGGAGCGGGAACACCTTGACGAGAGGGTATCGGTCCGGGGTGCGCCAGATGTCGTTCGACGCAACAAGGCGGGGCTGTATGGAGTCGTCCTGCGCCATGGGGTGATGGACCTTGTGGCATTCGTTCTGGATCCACGCTTCGACTTTCATCACACCTATTGGCTGTTCACCGGGATTTCGGGCGTCGATCCGAATGTCGCCTCTGTCGGCAGTGTCGCCTGGGCGCGCTGGGTGGTCGACGGCGACGCGCTGCGAGAGATCGACGACCGCACGATCCCGAAGGACTGGCCCTATGGGCTGTATGCGATAGGCGCCTCGCGCCCCGACACGTTGCCCGCGAATCCCAACCATTACGGGTCGGTGACCGATGTCGCGGAACTGAGCAAGGCCTATCCGCTGAACCAGGGGCTGGCACGCTGGGCCTATCGGATCAGCCGCACCGTCGTGCTGAGCGACGATCCGGAGGTCGCGGTACGTCGCAAGGCTTGGGTGGGCTTCCCGGCGGCGCAGAAGCCGCCATCCGTCCTGATGGGCGAGACGCTGGGGGCGAAACGCTACTGGCACGGCGCGCCGCGCAATCGCTGGGCCGAGAACTGGGTGAAGCTCTGGACGAAGGGGCAGGGCCTGTTCGTGATGACGAACGAGGAAAGCCAGACCCGTCAGGGTGAAATGCGCACCCTGGCCTCACTGGGCTTCGTGGATGCGAACCGGATCATGGTGCTGCGATCGGGCTCCAATTTCTCCATGCCGCCACCGGGGACCGACGTAACCCAATCCATGGGGGACGAGGGACCGGGCCAGGCGGTCGCGTTCGACAACAATGAACGGGCCGGCGCGCCGGTGGTCGCGGAAATACTCGATCATTGGGAGCGCTATCGTGATCATGTCCCGTCGGCCCCTTGACCTCGTTTTGTTTGATATCCGGCCGCACCGAACGCCGATCAACCATCCGGGTCGAACGACCCGACAATGACCCGAATGCAAGGCCTGATGCAAGGGAGCAGCCAGGCCGCCTCGCCATACCGATGCGCGCGATGAGGGCACGGATGGCGAAATGAATGCCGTGGGGATGGATTCGGGAAAATTGCCGCCGTGCGGCGTGCCGGCAAACGAAAGGTCCGGTTCAACCAGGCGTTGGTAGTGGAATGCTGTTCGACTTGATCCATTCGATTCATCCCGCGTCGATCATCGCTCGGGGGATAATCCCTTCCGGGCGTCCTTTGCGACAGATCGTTGCAACACTCTGTCGCGACGTCTTAGGCGAATCCGGGCGCGGCGGAAACGCAGAGGCGTAGCATTTAACGCAACGGTTCGCTGAGTTTTTTCTGCTTCTAAATTCATCTCCACGTCAGCATATTTCGATGCCGCACCGTGTGATTCTTTGTCGCGCTGGTGATCCAATGGTGCAAGCACTGGGAAAAGTCGCAATCGCGTCGGATGCGATAACCCCCCAGGGGCACTGCTACCGATCGACCGGGGGGTGGTCGGGGCAGCTTCTTGCATGCGGGGCGCATCACTGGGCTGCGCTCTGAAATCTTGAAATACGGGGGATAGAGTGGTGGATCAGAGATTTCGTGTGTGCTTGCTCGCGGCAACAATGCTGGGAGGTTGTGCCGTTATGTTGCCTGTGGCGTCGCAGGCGGACGCGCCTCAGGCGCGGCGATTTGCTGCGATAAGTGCGCATAAGAACGCACCCTCGGCGCCGGCGCCCAAGCCCGGAGAAGAAATCAGTGTTTCCGCCTTCCATTCCGGCGGCGGCGGCATGATGCGTCACGAAACCGCGCCGCATTCGGTGCAGACCGTGACCAAGCAGTATATCGAAATGCAGAGTCCGACGAATACGGCACTGGACCTTGTCAAGAATCTGCCGAGCATCAGTGTCTCGACCGTCGATTCCTCGGGTATTCTGGGTGGACAGATCAACAGCCGCAGCCTGACCGATTCCGACATGGGCATCCTGCTCAACGGTGTTCCCGTCGCAACCGCTTATTATCTGAACCAGAATGTCGATTCCGAAGATCTGGATCATGTTACGGTGACCCCGGGGTCGGCCGCGATCGAACTGCCCGTAACGTCTGCCGCGGTCGGCGTCATGGATGCGCAGACCTATACGCCCGGACATAAGTTCGGTGGCCTGATGGATTTTTCGTACGGCACGAACAATCTGTCGCGTGAATTCATGCGCGTCGAAAGCGGTGACATCGGCAATAGCGGTATTCGTGGCTATTTCTCGTTCTCGCATGAGCATGCCCGGAACTGGACCGGTCCCTGGACGAACGCGCGGCGTCATCTCGATTTCGGCGCGGTGAAGGATTTCGATGACGGGTCCTCCGTCAACGTTTTCGTCTCCTGGAATCATCAGTTCACCGCGGCGCCTCTCTACCCGACGGCCAGCCAGTTCTTCAACAAGAAGCACGGGCTTGGAACCTACAACTACCAGGCGACCTACGATCCGTCGAATCCTTCGACGTACGGCGGCCTTGATGGAAATATGTGGGACCAGGTCTTCATCACGACGCCGGTCCACCTGCATCTGCCATATAATTTCTCGTTCGATTTCAAGCCCTATTACGTCTATAACGGCGGCTACACCTACAACGGCACGTTGTTTAACGCCGACGTCACGCCCGTGACGCTGGGGGCGGATGGGAATGCCTTGAGCGGCCATGTGCCGGCTGCGTCCTATTACAGCGTCTTCCGTCCGCATGCGGGGGCCGTCGCCAAGCTCAACTACGATATCGGCAAGCAGCATCACATCGAACTCGGATACTGGTTCGACTATCAGGACAACCAGGTCGTCAATCGCTATTCGGTCCTGTCCGCGACCGGGCAGCAGCCGTTCCCGTATGCGGCGTCCACCGGGCTCTTTCAGGACGGCTCCCGGTATATGCCTTACCAGGGTGATTCCGGATGGAAGAATCATTCCCTGTTCCTTCAGGATACGTCCAAATTCTTCAACAAGAAGCTTGTGGTGACTGCGGGCTTCAAGGTCTCGATGATCAACCGCTGGAGCCAGAATTTCGCGTCCACGGCGCCGATGGTCCAGAGCAATTTCGTCGTGCCGCTGCCGCAGCTTTCCATCGGTTATCAGATCGACACGCATAACCAGATCTATGTGAACGCCGAAGGCGATTATCGCATGCCGGATCCAGGATCGCTGTCACAGGTCTTCGATGCGCAAACCGGCAAATATATCGGGAATCCCTATAACGCGAAGCCGCAATATTCCATCAAGGAAGAGCTGGGCTGGCGCTACGACAACCGTTATTTCATGACCGACCTGGAATTCTTCAACTATGCGATCACCGAACGCCTGGTTTCGACAAACGTCTATGTGAACAACCAGTCCATCGGTTCCACGATCAACGCTGGCAACCAGACGGCGCGCGGCTTCGATGCGATGATTGCGGGGCATCCGTTCCATCACTGGAGCCCCTATGCGTCGGTCGAATATCTCGACGCGACCATGGATTCCAATTTGCCGGCGACAGGGGTGCTCGCGAACGGCCAGACGATTGCCGACTACCTGCCCACCAGGGGCAAGACGGCGGTCCAGGCGCCGCACGTACTGGCGAATTTCGGGCTGACCTATGACGATGGAAAATTCTTCGGGAATGTCGGCGTTCATTACACGTCCTCTCAGTACGCGACCTTCATGAATGACGAGAAGATGCCGGGTTTCGTCACGGACTCGCTGGCGATCGGTTATCATTTCCCGTCCTTCGGGTTCGTCAAGGCGCCGACGTTCCGGCTGAACTTCAACAATCTGGGCGGCGGGTTCGTTCGCACTGGCGTCAACGGGCTGGACAATAATGCCATCGCTACCCGCGGCGTTCGTGGCAGCATGATTGCCGCCAGCGGTTCGCCGACCTATTACCTCTATCCGCGCTTCAACGTAACCGGGACGCTGTCCCTGGCGTTCTGACCCTTTGCCCATGGCCCAGTTCGAACGCCGTCCGGCTTTCAGATGTCGGGACCGGTCGGTGTTCGTTCCGGAGGTCGAGTGTGGCCGTTTCTGTTGCGAGACCATTCTTTTGGTCCGGCCGCCCGGCCTCTTGGGCATTCATCCCGCCCAACGGGTGAGAGCGCATATCTGGTCATCCAATTGTCGGGTTCGCTCTCGACCTCCTGCTTTCCGGTGACGCAACTTGCTGCGTCGACAATCGGGGTGGCTTGTCTGGCCGTTGCGGACCTTCTGGCGTTCTTGATGGTGGCGAAAGCGGTAAACACCTCATATGCAAAGACGTAATGAACAATATCTATTCAATGATATCTGTCAGCCGACGCTTCCGTCGCACGATATCTTCTCGTTCCGCCCGTACCCCCTCCAGTCGCGCACGAACCTTCGCCACCACCGTCAGGGGCGCACCGTCCGGCGTCCCGGCATTGTATGGGGGAGCCGGGGCATATTCCAACTGCAACTGAACGGCCTGCGCGGCCTCATGTCCGAAAATTTCTCCCGCCAGCGTCAGCGCGAAATCGATCCCCGCCGTTACCCCGCCTCCCGTAATCAGGTTCCCGTCCTGCACGACCCGTTCACGAACGGCCTCGGCTCCATAGAGCGGCAGCAGATCCAGCGCATTCCAATGCGTCGTGGCGCGCCGCCCGCGCAGTAATCCCGCAGCACCCAGCAATAGCGCACCGGTGCAGACGGACGTGACATAGCGTGCCGTCCCAGCCTGTCGTCGCACGAAATCCAAGGCATCCCCATCTTTCAGCAGCGGTGTAATTCCCACCCCGCCCGGCACGCACAGGACGTCATAGGCACCACACGTCTCAAATGTTGTCGTCGGCATCAGGGTCAGCCCGGTTGCGGTCGCCACCGGCTGCATGGTTCGCGCCACCAGATCGACTTGGCAATCCGGAAGCATGGCAAAAACTTCATAGGGTCCGGTCAGATCCAGTTGCTGTACCCGTGGAAACAGCATCAATCCAATACGCAGCGCCATGGTGATCATGTCTTTCTATGGTTGAATGAAATCACTCTACCGGTGCAGGATCTGGCGGCCATGCCAGATGATCCTCATTTTCCGCCAAACTTCCCTCGCCGTGTCGAGATCCTGGCCTTTCCGAACGTGCAACTGCTCGACGTCACCGGTCCGCTTCAGGTCTTTGGATCCGCGAATATCGCCGTCAGACATTCCGGCCGTGCGGCCGCTTTTTACGCCCCGGTCATGATCGCGGCGCAATCGGTCGTGACCAGTTCCTCCGGACTGGGGTTGGTGGCGCAACCGTTGCCGCCCATGACCCTGCCCGTCGACACGCTCCTGGTCGCAGGCGGGATCGGTGTGAATGAGGCCGCCGCCAACCCCATTCTGGTGAACTGGCTGCGCAATCGCGCACAAGCGGCCCGGCGCGTGGCCTCGATCTGCACGGGCGCCTTTCTATTGGCGGAGGCAGGATTGCTCGACAACAGGCGTGCCGTCACGCATTGGTCGCGCTGCGCCGAACTGGCCCAGCGCTTTCCCGCCATAAGCGTCGAGCCCGATCCGATTTTCATTCGGGACGGCACGACATGGACGTCGGCCGGCGTTACGGCCGGGATCGATCTAGCCCTGGCTCAGGTGGAATCCGACCTTGGACGCGATGTCGCGCTGGCGGTGGCACGAGATCTGGTCGTGTTTCTCAAACGCCCTGGTGGCCAGGCCCAGTTCAGCACACTGCTCGCCCTGCAGATGGGCGGAGGCAGGTTCGATACTCTGCATAGCTGGATGGCGACGAATCTCGCCAGCGACCTGACATTATCACGCCTGGCTGAACAGGCAGGCATGAGCGAACGCAGTTTCAGCCGACACTATGTCCGGGCCACGGGCCGGACACCATTGCGGGCTGTCGAGGAATTGCGCGTGGAGGCTGCCTGTCGCCTGCTGGCCGAAACCGCCCCCATCAAACGTATCGCCGAACGGTGCGGATTCGGTTCAGAGGAAACCCTTCGGCGTGGTTTTCTTCGTTGTCTGTCGACAACACCGGGCGATTACCGCGACCACTTCGGGGGGTGATAAAATCACCCTGTTCGCGAGAGCGGCCAGCTTGCTGCGGCGCGGGCCGGGACGTTTTCGTCGCGCCAGCGCTGGGCCGGTGCCGGCGACGGGACATGACCCGGCGATTGCGCCTTCCATGCACGCCCGGCCCGAACCGATCGCCCGCGCGGACCGGCCGGCCGGATCGAATCACGCCTGTTCCCCAATCCCGGCCATCGCGGCGCAGCCGGGCCGGCGTCAGCCGCCCGCGCGCAGGGCGCGCACGCCGATGTCGCGGCGCCAGACCGCATCCGGCCAGCGGATCCGCGCCACGCCGCCATAGGCACGCGCGCGGGCCTCCTGCAACGTCGCCCCCGTGGCGCACACGGTCAGGACACGGCCGCCGGCCGCGACCAGCCGGCCCGCATCGTCCCGCCGGGTGCCGGCATGGAAGACGGCGACGCCGGGCAGCGCCGCGGCGGCTTCGATATCCTCGATCACCCCGCCGGCGGCCGGCCGGCCGGGATAGCCGCGCGCGGCCAGCACGATGCTGACGGAATGCTCGTCCGAGAAGCGGATGTCGGCGGCATCCAGCGTGCCGTCGGCGACCGACGCCAGGGCCGGCAGCAGATCGGATTGCAGCCGGATCAGCAGCGCCTGGGCCTCGGGGTCGCCGAAGCGCACATTGTATTCGATCAGTTTCGGCCCGTCCTCGGTCAGCATCAGCCCGGCGAAGATCACGCCGCGAAAGGGCGTGCCACGGCGGACCATCTCCGCCAGCATGGGGCGGACCAGCAGGTCCAGCGCCGCGTCCTGCGTCGCGCGGTCGAATCCGGCGGGCGGCGAGACCGCGCCCATGCCGCCGGTATTGGGGCCGGTATCGCCCTCGCCGATGCGCTTGTGGTCCTGCGCCGCGCCGATCAGCACGGCGGTTTCCCCGGCGCAGAAGGCGAACAGCGACACCTCGTCGCCGGTCAGGCATTCCTCGATCACCACCGACCGGCCGGCCGCGCCCAGGGTCTCGTCCTCCATCATCGCGCGGATGGCGTCCTCGGCCTCGGCCACACTCTGCGCCACCACCACGCCCTTGCCGGCCGCCAGGCCGTCGGCCTTGATCACGATCGGCGCGCCCCGGCGGCGGACGAACTCCAGCGCCGGCGCGATGGCGTCGAACCGTTCCCATTTCGCGGTCGGAATGCGCGCGGCGTCACAGATTTCCTTGGTGAAGCTCTTGCTGCCCTCCAACGCCGCGGCGGCCAGGCTGGGCCCGGCGCAGGGGATGCCGGCGGCGGCGCAGGCATCGGCCAGGCCCGCGACCAGCGGCGCCTCGGGGCCTGGTACGACCAGGTCGATCCGCTCGGCCCGGGCCAGGGCGACCAGGGCCGGCACGTCGTCGGCGGCGATCGCCACGTTGGTGCCCAGGGCGGCGGTGCCCGGGTTGCCGGGGGCGATGAACAGGGCGTCCAGCCTGGGCGAGCGCGCGATCGCCGCCGCCATGGCATGTTCCCGTCCGCCCGATCCGACCAGCAGAACCCGCATTCATTCGCTCCCAGTTTCGATCCACGCCCTTTCGGCCGGGCCGTCTCTATCATACCTTGGCCCGATGGACGAAACGCTTCGCGACCCAGGGCAGGGCCCCACACCCGGTAACGCGGGACCTGGTCATGCAGGACCGGGCAACGTGCCGGAATACACGGTCTCCGAAATCTCGGGGGCGATCCGCCGCACGCTCGAGGGCACGTTCGGCCGGGTGCGGGTGCGCGGCGAGATCACCGAATTCAAGCGCTACCCGTCAGGCCATCTCTATTTCTCGCTGAAGGACGAGGGCGGCAAGATCGCCGCCGTGGTCTGGCGCGGCTCGGTCGCGCGCCTGGGGCTGAAGCCCGAGAACGGCGTCGAGGTCGTGGCCACCGGCAAGATCTCGTCCTACGGCGAACGCTCGTCCTATCAACTGATCATCGACCGGCTGGATTACGCGGGCGAGGGTGCGCTGCTGGCGCGCATCGAGGGGCTGCGCCAGAAACTGGCGGCCGAGGGGCTGTTCGACGCCGGGCGCAAGCGGCCCCTGCCGTTCCTGCCGTCGGTGATCGGGGTCGTGACCTCGGCGCAGGGGGCGGTGCTGCACGACATCCGCACCACCATCGCCCGGCGCTTCCCGCTGCCGCTGCTGGTCTGGCCCGTGCCGGTGCAGGGCGAGGGCGCGGCGGCCCGGATCGCCGCGGCGATCGCCGGGTTCGACGCGATCGACGGACAGGGACGCATCCCGCGGCCCGACGTGCTGATCGTCGCGCGGGGCGGCGGGTCGCTCGAGGACCTGATGGCCTTCAACGACGAAGACGTGCTGCGCGCGGCGGCCGCGTGCCGGATTCCGCTGATCTCCGCCGTGGGGCACGAGACCGATACCACCCTGATCGATTTCGTGTCCGACCGGCGGGCGCCGACGCCCACGGCGGCGGCCGAACTGGCGGCGCCGGCCCGGGCGGAACTGGTCGCCGACCTGGCGCACCGGGGCGCGCGGCTGACCAGCGGGCTGGCGCGACTGACGCAGATGCTGCGCCTGCGCCTGGACCGCACGGCGGGCCGGCTGCCGGACCTGCCGTCGCTGCTGGGCACCGCGCGGATGCGGCTGGACGATCGCGGACACCGGCTGGGCCTGGCGCTGCCGGCCCTGGTCGAGCGGCGACGGGCGGCGCTGCTGGCGGCCGGGCGGGCGCTGCCCGCGCCGGCGCTGCTGACCGGCCCGGCGCGGGCGCGGCTGGACCTGCTGGCCAGCCGGCTGGAATCGGGCCTGCGCCACGCGCTGCGCGACGGACGGTCGCGGGCCGACCGGGCCCGACTGTCGCCGGCGCCGCTGGCCGCCATGCTGCGCGAGCGGCGGGCCCACCTGACGGGCCTGGAGGGACGGCTCGAATCGCTGTCGCCGATGGCGGTGCTGCAACGCGGCTATGTGCTGGTGCGCGACCCGGCCGGCACGCCCGTGACGCGCGCGGGCGAGGTACGGCCGGGCGGCCGCCTGGTCCTGACCTTCGCGGATGCCGAGGTGCCGGTCCGGGCCGAACGGCCGGCCAGGGACGGCCAGGGGACATTGGATATCTAGGAACATTGGATATCTGATCGCGCGACGCCAGATCGGCAGAGGACACAAGAGGACACAAAGGATGCAGTCATGAACGCAGCGCCCCGGCCCCTTTCCGTGCGCTCCCCCCTGCGCTTCCCCTGGCGCTTCTGGGCGCGGCTGTTGGGCGGAGCCGCGATGCTGGCGCTGGCCGGCTGCGCGGCGCAGCCTCAGCCCGTGGCCCGCTCCGCGCCGACAGCGACGCGCCGGCCACCGCTGCAATTCGCGCCCGGCGTCACCGGCGAGGAACCGCCCCCGGCGAACGCGGCGCAACTGGTCAATGACCCGTCGGCGCCGGCCGATACGCCCTTATGCGGCGCCGCGGCGCGCGAGGACATGGCGGTGGCGGCACGGATCAATCCCGCACCGCTGGCCTCCGGCAATAGCTGCGTGATGAGCGCCTGTTTCGAGCCGCTGACCGGCACCTATATCGGGGCGGACGGCAACCGGCACATCTGCCGCTAAAGCATAAGCATAAGGCTTATGCACGGCGCATCGCACGGCCCGGCAGGTTGTGATTGACTTTGCGCGCCTCGCCGCAACATCGTTGGGGCATGACCGGCCGCACCCCTCTGGATGACGCCGACGACGGCACGGCGACCGTCCACCTCTTTCCGATGCGGCGGCTGCTGCCGCTGCGCGACGCCGCATCCCATCTGGGGATTCCGGCGCGCCGCCTGCGCGCCCTGGGCATGCTGAAGGCCGGGCCGCGCCCGACACGGCGGCTGGGGCGAACGCCGCTGTACCCGATCGACGATCTGGATCGCTATGTCGATGCGCTCTATGCCCGGGCCCGGATCTCGTCCGCCGAGCAGGCCCGCCAGCGCCAGGAATGGCAGGTGCGCGCCGCCGGCCCCATGCCGCTCGACGCGCGCGGCCGGCCCGTGCCGCCGGTCGATCCGTTCATGCGGATCGCGACCCTGGACGCACTGGTCGAGGCAGGCGGCCCGCTGGCGCTCAAGACGCTGTTCGTCGCCGGTCTGGGGGTGATCTTCCTGTCGCATACCCCGCTGCTGTGGCGGCTGTAACGCGGGCGGAAGAAAAGAAAGTGTGGCGCCGGGAACATTTTGCATCACGCACCGACGCCACACAGACCTGTCTCGATCCGAATTATAGCGAAATTATGACGGACGCCATGACAGGCGATCCACTCAGCACAGCTTACCCGCCGCGCAGGGCGGGGCCGACGGCCCCATCGGCGCCCTCATCGGTGCCCCCATCGGCGCCCGCATCAGTGGTTGCATCGATGGTTGCGGCGCCCCCATGCCCGGTGACGGCGGCGGGACGACCTGCGGCACGTTGGGGGGCAGGTCCTGCGGATTCAGGGGCTGCGCCGGCGGGGCCGGCTGACCGGGATAATAGACCGGGCCGCGATAATTCGGCGCCAGTTGCGCGGCGTTCAGCCGGTCGATCAGCGAATCCCCCGTCCCGTCCGGATAGGCCGAATGCGGGATGGCCATCTGCGCACCGCGCGGCGGCGCGGCCAAGGCGGGCATCACCCGCGTGGACATCACCAGGGCGGACATCGCCAGCACCACGCATGCGATCGCCAGGCCGGCGCGCCGATTGGGTGGGACATGGTCAGTCATGGGAAAACCCTTGCCTGTTGTGGCTGACCCAGTATCGCATGGGAAGCTGCGGCGTTCACCGGTCGTGGACGGTTTTCCCTCCGGGCGGGGGCTGGTCATGCCTCGCCTGATCGGCTAGGCAACGAGGCATGTTTTTTCCGCACCGCGCCTGGGCCCGGCCCGCGCATAGGACCCGGACCGCGAGTATGACCGATCTTATCCGTGCCGCTGCCCGTGGCGTCGTTCCGACCTTCCGGCCGACCCTGTTCGGCCTGTGCGCCGTGCTGTGCGCCGGGGCCGCCCATGCCGCGCCGGCCCGCCCGGCCGCCGCTGCCGCCCCCGCCGCTTCGGACGGCGAGGCCCCGGCCGGGGCGGCGCCCGTCCTGCCGGCGCCGGCCGTGCCGGTCTTCGGTCCGCTGCCCGCCGGCCCGCGGCCGCCGGCGCCGGTGATCGGCCTGTTCGACCCGGCCGAGATCATGCGCCAATCGGTCGCCGTGCAGCAGGTCGAGCAGGAGATGGCCGGCCGGCGCGACGCGCTGATCCACGACGTCCGCGCCGAGGAGACCGAGGTCCAGACCCTGCGCCAGCGCATGATGTCCGCGCCGCGCGACAAGGCCGAGGCCCAGCAGCGCGCGCTGCAGCAGCGCGTGGCGGCCGACCAGCGGAAATTCGGCAACCGCAACCGGATCCTGCAGGAAGACATCCAGATCGCGATGAACCAGGTACAGCGCGAGGTCGGGCAGGTCGTCGCCTCGGTGTCCAAATCGCGCGGCCTGACCCTGGTGATGCAGTCGGGCGGGGCGGTGCTGCACGGGCCGCAGGTGGACATCACCGACCAGGTGATCGCGCAGTTGAACACGATCCTGCCGCATGTCTACCTGCCGGCGGCGAACGAGGACCCGGAAGTGGTGGCCAAATCGGGCAAGTTCCCGACCGCGCCGGTCCAGATGAGCGACCCGGGCCAGCAGGGATAACATTCCCGCCCCGACGTCCCGGCGGGGGGTATCCCGCGGCGCTACCCGGCGATGTGCTGGCCGACGATGCGCTGGCCATGCCGGGTTTCGCCGGGCCGGCACAGCGCGGCGATCGCCGGAGCGACCGCGTCCGGGCGGGGCAGCGGGGCAAGGTCGGCGGCCGGCATGGCCTGGACCCGCAGCCGGGTGGCAACCGGACCCGGATCGTAGAGATTGACGCGCAGCGCGCTGCCCGGCGCGATTTCGTCGGCCCAGCTCAGGACCGCGGCCTCCATCGCCGCCTTCGACGCCGCCATCATGCCCCAGAAGCTGGCAGGGCGGACGGCATGGCCGTCGGTCAGGAAGACCGCCCGTCCGGCCGGGGCGCGGTCCAGCAGCGGCGCCGCCGTGCGGATCAGCCGCCAGGCGGCGGTGGCGTTGATCGCCAGGGCCGCCTCCCAATCCTCGGCGCGCATGTGGGTGATGGGGGTCAGCACCCCCAGCGTCGCGGCGCAATGCACCAGGATGTCCAGCCGGCCGAAGCGGGCGGCGATCGACGGACCCAGCGCGTCGATCGCCGCCCCCTCGCGCAGGTCCATCGGCAGCAAGGTGGCGCTCCGCCCGGTGCGGCGGGCGATCAGGTCGTCGGTTTCCTCAAGCCCGCCCTGGCTGCGGGCGGTCAGGATGCAGTGCGCGCCGTCCTCGGCCAGGGCCAGGGCCGTGGCGCGGCCGATGCCGCGGCTGGCCCCGGTGACCAGCGCCACGCTGCCCTCGGGCAGGCAGGGCGGCAGGCGTGCCGTCACGCGGCGCCGGGCAGCGTGGCCCCAGTCGTGGCCCCAGTCCCAGTCCCAGCCCCCGCTTCGGCCTCCTCCTGGTCCACCAGCCGGATCGGATAATCGCCGGTAAAGCACGCGTCGCAGTAACGGCCTTCGGCGGCCTTGCGGTCGGCATGGCCCAGCGCGCGATACAGCCCGTCGAACGAGATGAAGGCCAGGCTGTCGACGCCGATCAGTTCGGCCATTTCCTTCAGGTCGTGCTGCGCGGCCAGCAGCTTGCTGCGCTCGGGCGTATCGATGCCGTAGAAGCAGGAATGCGTGGTGGGCGGCGAGGAGATGCGCATATGCACCTCGCGCGCGCCGGCGGCGCGGACCATGTCGACGATCTTGCGCGAGGTCGTGCCGCGCACGATCGAATCGTCGACCAGCACCACGCGCTTGCCGTCCAGCACCGGCCGGTTGGTCGAGTGTTTCAGCTTGACGCCCAGATGGCGGATCTGGTCGGTCGGCTCGATGAAGGTGCGGCCGACATAATGGTTGCGGATGATGCCAAGCTCGAAGGGAATGCCGCTGGCCGCCGCATAGCCCATGGCCGAGGGCACGCCGGAATCCGGCACCGGGACGATGACGTCGGCCTCGACCGCGCTCTCGCGGGCCAGTTCCATGCCGATGCGCTTGCGGGCCTCATAGACCGGCTTGCCGTCCAGCACCGAGTCCGGGCGGGCGAAATAGATATATTCGAACACGCAGAAGCGCGGCTCCTGCGCGCCGAACGGCTTGACCGAGCGCACGCCGTCATTGTCGATGATGACGATCTCGCCCGGTTCGACGTCGCGGACGAATTCGGCGCCCACGATGTCCAGCGCGCAGGTCTCGCTGGCCAGCACCCATGACGGCGCGGCACCGTTGTCGCCGGCGATGCGGCCCAGGATCAGCGGGCGGACACCCAGCGGATCGCGCACGCCGATCAGCGCGTCGCGCGACAGCGCCACCAGCGAATAGGCGCCCAGCACCTGCTTCAGCGCGTCGATCAGCCGGTCCACCACGTTGGAATAAAGCGAGATCGCGATCAGATGGATGAAGACCTCGCTGTCGGTGGTGGACTGGAAGATGCAGCCCCGACGCACCAGCGCCCGGCGCAGCGCCTCGGCATTGGTCAGGTTCCCGTTATGGGCGACGGCCAGGCCGCCGAACTCGAAATCGGCGAACAGCGGCTGCACGTTGCGGATCAAGGTGGCGCCGGTGGTGGCATAGCGGTTGTGCCCCACCGCGCGATGGCCGGGCAGCGTGGTCATCACCCGCGCGTCGCCGAACACGTCGCCGACCAGGCCCAGCCCCTTGTGCGTATGGAAGCGCGCGCCGTCATAGGACACGATGCCCGTCGCCTCCTGCCCGCGATGCTGCAGGGCATGCAGGCCCAGCGCGGTCAGGGCCGAGGCGTCGTTGACGTTCCAGACGCCGAAGACGCCGCATTCCTCATGCGGCTTGTCGTCATCATGCCAGGATTCGTATGCGGCATCGCCGGCGTCGTGCGTGGCGTCGTGCGTGGCGTCGTGCGCGGCGTCTTCCTGGGGCGGGTAACGGGTCGGCATGGTCGGCACTCTCTTTCCTCGACGGGCGCCCGGGGGTGGCATCGGGGGCGGGGCGCGTGGTCGGCATATGGGCGCGGGCGAGATCCCAAACGGGTCCGGTCCGGGGCGTCATGACGCGTCCGCCCGTCCGACGCAAGCATCTTACGCAAGCTTCGGCTGCAGGAAGATGGGCAGGCAGCGCCGCAGAAAGAAGGCCCCCTGCTCGACCAGGGGGGTGACGCGCGCCATGTGCACCGGCGCGGGCCAGTCGGACGGCGCGCTCACCAGGCTGGCCAGCAGATAGGCCACGACCAGCAGCCCATAGCCGCGCAGCCCGCCGAACAGCAGCCCCAGCATGCTGTTCAGCCCGCCCAGCAGGGAGTCGCGGACGATCCGGCCGCAGGCCTGCGCGACCAGGGTGAAGACGATCAGCAAGCCGATGAACGGCAGCGCGAAGCCAAGCGTATTGGCCAGCAGCGGATTGCCGAGATGCGGGGCCAGCACCCGTTCGACCGGCGCCGTCCAGCGCGCGGCCAGCAGCAGCGCCCCGGCCCAGGTGCCCAGGCCCAGCAACTCGCGCACCAACCCCCGGCCATAGCCGAACAGGGCCGAGACGATCACCACCAGCCCGGCCGACAGATCGACCCATTCCGGGCCCGTCGGTGGCCAGTTCATCGGCGATCGCTCGTCGGTTTGCCGTGCGGCATCAGGCAGGAACGCTCCTCGGGCTGGGGGCCGGAAAGGATCGGCCCGACATGTGGCGCGGATGTGGCCGCTTATGCCAGCGCACGAGGACGGGGAAAAGAGCCCGGCCGGCATGTCGGCCGTACCGGAGGGCAAGGGGTAACGTGTCGGACCATGCAGGGGCGTCAGGCGGCCCCGGTCTCTTTCACCTCGCCCGATACCGGACGCGCGACAAGCGACAGGCTTGCCCGCTTTCGCAGCCAGCCGGAGACCGGCTGGTCGTAACAGGTCATCGCCAGGGCCGCGACGGCCACGCAGAGGCATGCCACCAGGGCGATCACGACAAGATTCGACGTACTCCCGATGAGCAGCGCGACAAAGAACAGGATGGGCGTGTGGACGACGTAATTGGCATAGGACAGCCGGCCCAGCCACACATCGCCCGGTACCAGCCGGCGATCCCCCGCCGAGAGGCCCAGGATCAGCGCGGCCGGCGGCAGGACGTAGAAAGTGGCCAGCCGCCAGGGAAGCGAGGAGAAGGGCGGAAAGACGATCAGCAGGATCGTCCCGACAGCCAGCACCGCAAAGGCGGGATGCCAGGGCATGCGCCCAAGAATCGCGCGGCTGAACCTGAAGACCACCAGCCCGGCGACGAAATCATAGCCCGTTCTCAGATACCCCCAGCCGGCGCCTGAACTCCCCCAGCCGATATTGAAGCCGCCAACGCGATGCGCGACGCCCCCCAGCGCGATCCCCAGGACGATGGCCAGGCAGACGAGCCACCGGGTCGAAGCCCCTGCCAGGAACCGGGCCCAGAACAAGGTGACCGCGGTCTGATACAACACGGTATAGAGGGGCGGATCCGAGACGACGGCATAGTCCGGAAAACCCGACGCCGACCAGAATTTCGGCAGAAGAAGAAGGTTCAGAACCCCGAACAGCACGACCTGGGCAGTAAATGCGGCCCCCGCATGAGGATGTCTCATGATCAGAACGACAGAGCCGACGGCCACGCCGAGTATCATCAGCGGCGCCAGGCGCAGAAGCCGATGCCGGGCATAGCCCCCGAATGTCGTCGTTCCCGAAACTATTTTCTGTTCATCCGCATTGCCTGCGACAAACCCGCTCAACAGAAAGAAAAAGTCGACCAATACATGTGTATGATTAAGAAAATTATAATTCGTCAGATAAATAAAGCAATGATGCGTCATTATAAATATTGAGCATATAAATCGCATTGGCTCGATAAATCTGTAATATTGTTTTTTATGAATTGACATCGTCCGAACCCGGTACCGGAATGGCCATGTCTGTATTAAAAACAATATGGTATTACTAAATTTTTAACATTCCGACACATAATGAGACTTGTCGTGATTGTGATTTCCACCCCGCGAAACGTTCTTGTTTTTCGTCAATTCGAACGCGGAATACGTCAAGGCGGCTGCATAACGGGCCGCGACGACATCAGGACACTAAAATATTGATTCTAGTGTCCTTTCGATTCCAAAATTCGCTTGCGAATTTCGGAATCAGGACACTAGGGCAGCTTGGTCGTGCGGATGCGCCAGGGGTGGGGGATGGCCCGGCCGGCCCGCCCGGTCCGGCCGCCGGGCGTGCGGTTCAGGCTGGCCAGCAATTCGCCGACCTGGGTGCGGCGGTCCAGTTCGGTCCAGACCGAGGCGGCAGGGATGTCGCAGGCGACCCAGATTTCCATCAGCCGTTTCAGCGTGTCGGCGCTTTCGCGGATCAGCGCGGCACGGTCGTCGGCCACCAGCGCCGCCACGCAATGCTCGGCATGCAGGCCGAAACTGCGCAGCAGGCGGCGCAGGCGCAGTTCGGCCAGCGGGTCAGGGAGCGAAACGCCCCCCGCGTCGCCGGATGCCGCGGCGGACGGCCCGTCGAGGGACGCCGGATCCGACCCGGCCAGCCTGCGCCACAGCCCATCCAGCGCCGCCCGGGCATCCAAGGCGGCCGCGTTCCGGTGGGACGCGTCATGCGGATCGGGCGGGGCAGGCGGCAGGCGGGGCATGGCGGCATGATGGCGGCGGCGGCCACCGCCGGTCAATCTCCCGTTCCCGGTCCGCCCGGCATTTCCGGCGATTTCGTTTCAGATCGAGAAATATTTTGCCTGCCGGTTCAGCACCACCAGCGCCGAGGTCGATTGTTCCGGATGCAGTTGATAGCCGTCGGTCAGCGACACGCCGATTCGCCCGGCATCCAGCAGCGTCAGGATCGGCTCCTGGTCCTCCAGGCGCGGGCAGGCCGGATAGCCGAACGAATAGCGCGAGCCGCGATAGCCCTGCTGCAGCAATTTCGCCATGTCGCGGTCGTCCTCGGCGGCGAAGCCCAGCTCGGCGCGGATGCGCTTGTGGGTATATTCGGCCATCGCCTCGGCCATTTCGACCGACAGCCCGTGCAGGTACAGGTAATCCTTATAGCGGTTGGCCTCGAACCATTCGCGCGCCATGTCCGACGCGGTCTGGCCGACGGTCACGACCTGCAGCCCGATCACGTCGCGCCGCGCGTCATCGACGTCGCGGACGAAATCGGCGATGCACGCGCCGTCCTCGCGCGGCTGGCGCGGCAGGGTGAAGCGCGCGGCCTCGGTGGCGCCGTCCTCTTCGAACAGGATCAGGTCATTGCCCTCGCCGGCGGCCTTCCAGTAGCCATAGCAGGCTTGCGGCCGCAGGATATCCTGCTCGGCCGCCAGCGCCAGCATGCGGCGCAGCACGGGGCGCAGTTCCTGCCGGGCCCAGACCATGAAATCGTCCAGCGAGCGGCCCTGTTTCCTGAAGCCCCACTGGAACTGGTACAGCGAGCGCTCATTCAGAAAGGGCAGCACCGCATCCGGCGTGGCTTCGATGACCCTGGCCCCCCAGAAGGGCGGCACGACAGCCGGCTCGTCCTGGGTCAGGCGCCGGCGACGCGCGCGCGCGGCGGCCGGATCGACCGGGGCGAATCCGCGCGTCTCCGCCTGTTCCATGTCGCGCGGGCGCGACCGGGTGGCCTTGCCGGCGCGGCGGGCGCGCACCGCGGCCAGGTAATTGTCGAATTCGCCCTGCGTCACCTGGTCCATCAGCGACAGCCCGTCGAACGCGTCGCGGGCATAGGCCACGCGGCCGTCGGCGCCGTACGCGGCGGCGCAGTCTTCCTCGACGTAATTGCGGGTCAGGGCCGCGCCGCCCAGCAGGACCGGCACGTCCATCCCCTGGCGAGCCATCTCTTCCAGGTTCTCGCGCATGATGACGGTGGATTTCACCAGCAGGCCGGACATGCCCACCGCATCCGCCCGATGGTCGCGGGCGGCGGCGATCATCTCGGCCACCGGCACCTTGATGCCCAGATTGACGACGCGATAGCCGTTGTTGGTCAGGATGATATCGACCAGGTTCTTGCCGATGTCATGCACGTCGCCCTTGACGGTCGCCAGCACGATGGTGCCGCGGGCCTGGCCGTCGACGCGCTCCATGTGCGGTTCCAGATGCGCGACGGCGGCCTTCATGGTCTCGGCCGATTGCAGCACGAAGGGCAGTTGCATCTTGCCGGCGCCGAACAGCTCGCCCACGACCTTCATCCCGTCCAGCAGGATGGTGTTGATGATGTCCAGCGGCGGAATGCTCCGCATCGCCTCGTCCAGGTCGGCTTCCAGCCCCTTGCGGTCGCCGTCGACGATGCGGTCCTTCAGCCGCCCCTCGACCGTCTCGGCGCGGGTCTTCCGCGCGGCATCGCTGGCCTTGCGGTCGGCGAACAGTTCCAGCAGGCGCTGCAGCGGGTCATAGCCCTCGCTGCGGCGGTCGAAGATCAGGTCCTCGGCCACCCGCACCTCTTCCTCGGGGATCAGGTGCAGCGGACGGATCTTGGACACATGGACGATCGCCGCCGTCATCCCGGCACGCACCGCGTGGTCCAGGAAGACCGAGTTCAGCACCGCCCGCGCCGCCGGGTTCAGGCCGAACGAGATGTTCGACAGCCCCAGCACGATCTGGATGTCCGGGAAACGCTCGCGGATCAGGCGGATGCCCTCCAGCGTCCACAACCCCAGCTTGCGGTCGTCCTCGACCCCCGTGCCGATGGTAAAGGTCAGCGGGTCGATCATCAGGTCGGATTGCGGCAGCCCATGGCGGTCGCAGGCGAATGCGACCAGGCGGGTGGCGATGCGCAGCTTGTCCTCGGCGGTCTTGGCCATGCCGACTTCGTCGATCGTCAGCGCCACCACGGCGGCGCCGAACTTGCGCGCCAGCACCATGCGGTCATGGGCGTGCTGCTCGCCATCCTCGAAATTGATCGAATTGATGATCGCCTTGCCGCCATACAGCTTCAGCGCCGCCTCGATCACCGGGGTCTCGGTGGAATCGATCACCAGCGGCGCGTTGACCGAACCGGTGAAGCGGGTGACCACCGCATTCATCTCGGCCATCTCGTCGCGGCCGACGAAGGCGGTGCAGACATCCAGCGCGTTCGATCCTTCGGCCACCTGCTCGCGGCCCACGGCGACGCAGCCGTCCCAGTCCGCCTCTTCCTGCAGGCTGCGCCATTTCTTCGAACCGTTGGCGTTGCAGCGCTCGCCGATCGAGAAATAGCTGTTTTCCTGGCGCAGCGGCACCTGGGTGTAGAGGCTGGCGACCGACGGAACCCACACCGGGCGGCGCGCGACGGGGGCCGGGCGGCGGCGGCCCGTGCCCTCGGCGCGGCGGCGCAGCATCGCGTCCAGCGCCGCGATATGCGGGGTCGAGGTGCCGCAGCAGCCGCCCACCAGGTTCAGCCCGTCCTCGGCGATGAAGCGCTCGACCCAGACGGCCATGTCGGCCGGCGACAGCGGATAATGGGTCTGCCCGTCCACCAGTTCGGGCAGGCCGGCATTGGGCTGGATCGAGACCAGGCCCGGCCAGTTGCCGGCCAGCCAGCGCACATGCTCGGCCATCTCCTGCGGGCCGGTGGCGCAGTTCAGCCCCATCAGCGGCACGTCCAGCGCATGGATCGCGGTGGCGGCGGCGGCGATGTCGGGGCCGACCAGCAGGGTGCCGGTGGTCTCCACCGTGACCTGCACGAAGACCGGCGTGTCGGTCCCCAGCTCGGCCCGGGCGATCTTCGCGCCGTTCACCGCGGCCTTGATCTGCAGCGTGTCCTGGCAGGTCTCGATCAGCAGCGCGTCGACCCCGCCCTCGATCAGGCCGCGGCACTGCTCGGTCAGCCCGGCTTCCAGCGTGTCGTAATCGATATTGCCCAGCGACGGCAGCTTGGTCCCCGGCCCCACCGAGCCCACGACATAGCGATGGCGCCCGTCGGCGAAGCTCTCGGCCGCCTCGCGCGCCAGATGGGCGGCAATGCGGTTGATCTCGCGCGCCCGGTCCGACAGGCCGAACTCGCCCAGCGTGATGGGCGAGCCACCGAACGAATTGGTCTCGACCATGTCCGCCCCGGCCTCGAAATAGCCGCGATGGATCTCGCGCACCAGTTCGGGGCGCGACAGGTTCAGGATCTCGGTGCAGTTCTCCTGGCCCCAATAGTCGCGCTCGACATCCAGGTCCAGCACCTGCACGCGCGACCCCATGCCGCCGTCACACAGCAAGACCTGGTCGCGAAGCGCGTCGAGAAGATGGGGGCGGCTGGTCATGGCGGTTCTGGCGTCCGGCTTGTATTGGGCGGGTGGGGGGCTGTTATTCATGCAGGCACGATGCATGTCCAGCATTCCATACCGATATGGGGTGCCGGGCCACGCGGCACAGGGCGGCACAGGACGGATGAAGGAGCGGGAAATGGGCGCGGATAGGGACGCGGACAGGGGCGCGGATAGGGGCGCCGATACGGGACGCATCAGGCTGGACCTGCTGGACGAGGCCGAATTCGCCGCGACGGCGCCGGACCCGGCTGCCATCGTGCTGGCCTGCGGCACGCCGGCCGAGAAAGCCGGCGGCCAGGAAGACGGCTGGGAAGACGGCTGGCTGGATATCGTGCCCCTGCCGGCGCCGGGCCCCTTCGCATCCGGCGGCGCGCACGGCGCGGGCTGCGCCTGCTGCCTGCCGGGCGGGGGGCTGTCGGCCGCGCTGGCGGACCTGTTCCGCGCGCGGGTGACGGGGCAGAGCCGGTGGTTCGACCGGGTGGTGGCGGTGGTGCCGGCGGCCCTGCGCGAGGGAATGCGGCAGGAACTCGCGGAAAACCGGATCGTCGCCGCGCGCTTTCGCCCCGATTGGGTCTGATGGATGGATCTGAGGGGTTGGATCTGATGGGCTGGGTCTGACATGCAGGACTCCGGCACGCGGGCAATCGCGGTCTCGCTCGCCCTCTTCGGCGCGGCCGCGCTGTGCGAGATCGGCGGATGCTATGCCTGGTGGTGCTGGCGGCGCGAAGGGGCGGGGGCCTGGGTGCTGCTGCCGGGCATGGCCTGCCTGGCGCTGTTCGGCTGGCTGCTGACCCTGGCGGACAGCGACGCGGCGGGACGGGCCTTCGCCGCCTATGGCGGGATCTATATCGTGGCCGCGCTGGCCTGGCTGCGCCTGGCCGAAGGACGGCCCGTCACGGCGCGCGACCTGGCCGGGGCGGCGTTGTGCCTGGCCGGCGCCGCTCTCATCCTCTCCGCCGGCCGCGCGCCGGGGCGATAAGGACGAAAAAGCGCTAAAAAACGAATTGAAACCGATGAAATGAAGTCGGGCTGCTATGATGGCAAACGGCAACGGCGCACGGTAACGGCGGACGGCAACGGCAGGCGGAGAGACGGCAGATGAAGCCTTCAGTCGCCCTGACGACGCATCGCGCGCATATCCTGGCGCTGACCGCGGCGCACCGTCTGGGCAATCCCCGCATTTTTGGCTCCGTGCTGCGCGGAGAGGATCGCGAGGGCAGTGATCTCGATCTTCTGGTCGATGCGCCGGCCGGCACGACGCTGTTCGACCTGGGGGCATTGCAAAGCGATCTCGAGGACCTGCTGGGGATCCGGATCGACGTGCTGACGGCCGGCGACCTGCCCGCCCGCTTTCGTGACCGCGTGCTGGCGGAAGCCCACCCGGTATGAACGACGACGCTGGCATCGTGGACATCTACATTGGAAGATCTAAAATCCGCTCGAACCGAACGCGCCTGATGAGCTTTTGGGCCATCCTGCCATTGCAGTTGGCGACTCAGCCGGCGCTATGCAGGGAGCCGGTCCTCCCCTATGAGCCGGCAATAGTAACCGTCTCGGGAGTGCTTGAGGAAGCCAAGGCTGAGCGCGAGGGCTCGATCGATCAAGGCGGCTGCCGAGAAGTTTTGCTGCGCCTCAGCGCGCCGATCTCGACATCAAACGGTCCGGAGATGGATGTGCCGGAACGGCATGTTCGCGCTCTTGATATTATTCTTGACAGCAAGAGTATGAGACGGCCAGGCAGCACGCAAAGAGTAGTCTATAGCGATCTGTGCCGAATGGTTGGCCATAAAACCAAAATAGAAGGGTCGCTTACGGCTGCGTTAACAGCCGGGGAAAGTCCAGTAAGAATAGCCGTCCGGCGAATTTTATTTTATGAAAAATAAGATTCACTTCTAAAGTTAGAATTTTCTGGACGATATAGCAAGCCGCATGCATCGCATTGGCGAGGCGAAGATCGCCTGCGTCATCGGCAGCGATCTGCTCTACAGCCGGGCGCCGCCCGGACCCGGCAGGGCATGATGCCCTGCACCCCAAGACCTAAAATACGGGTTCCAAGGGCCGAGGCCTCTGGCGGGGCCGCGTTCCCCGAATCCGAAATCCAATGGCCGCCGGATCCGGGAAACTGCCTGAAAGGCTATTTCGGCGCGCTGTCCCCGCGCCTTACTTCTGGGCCGCGGCGATCGCGGCGGTGATCACCTCGCCGGCTTCCTCGCGCCCGGCCCAGCCGGCCACCTTGACCCACTTGCCCTTCTCCAGGTCCTTGTAGCGGGTGAAGAAATGCTCGATCGCCTGGATGGTGATCTCAGGCAGGTCGGCGATCTTCTCGACCGTGGCATAGTGCGGGTGCACCTTGTCATGCGGCACGCAGACGATCTTCTCGTCCTGGCCGCTTTCGTCCTCCATGCGCAGCATGCCGATCGGCCGCGCGCGGATCACCGCGCCGGGCACCACCGGGGCCGGGATCAGCACCAGCGCGTCGGCCGGGTCGCCGTCGGCGGCCAGCGTGCCGGGGATGAAGCCATATGCCGCCGGATAGGCCATGGGCGTGAAGAGAACGCGGTCGACCACGATGGCGCCGCTCTCCTTGTCGATCTCGTATTTGACCGACGAGCCCTGGGGGATCTCGATGACGACGTTGATGTCGAACGGCACGTCCTTGCCGGGCGACAGTTTCGATACGTCCATGGCGGCGTTCCTTTTCACGGCATGGGAAGACGTCGCCGACCCTATCGGGGCGCGCGGGCCTTGCCAAGCACGGGCCGAATTGCGCCGGCTCGGGACGAATTCGCGGCCGCCCGGCACGCCGGACCTTGCCAAACCGCCGCACATGCGCGAAGTCAGGACCGGCCTGCGCGCCCGTAGCTCAATTGGTCAGAGCGGGCCGCTCATAACGGCTTGGTTGCGGGTTCAAGTCCTGCCGGGCGCAGGCCGTCGCACGGCCCGTCCCCCGGTTCGGGGGCGCGGTCCGCACGACCCTCTTCACCTTGTTCGGATATCGGGAGCCTTCGTCATGGCCGCCACGCAATATGTCTATGTGATGAAGGACCTGACCAAGGCGTATCCGGGCGGGCGCGAGGTCTTCAAGGGCATCACCCTCTCCTTCCTGCCGGGGGTGAAGATCGGCGTGCTGGGCGTCAACGGCGCCGGCAAATCCACCCTGCTGAAGATCATGGCGGGAATCGAGAAGGAGTTTGGCGGCGAGGCCTGGGCCGCCGAGGGCATGAAGATCGGCTATCTGGAGCAGGAGCCGAAGCTGGACGAATCGCTGACCGTCGGCGAGAACGTGGCCCTGGGCTTCGGCGAGCTGAAGCGCGCGGTCGACCGCTTCAACGAGATCTCGATGGCGTTCGCCGAGCCGATGTCGGACGACGAGATGACCGCCCTCCTGGCCGAACAGGCCGAGCTGCAGGAAAAGATCGATGCCGGCGACGGCTGGGAACTGGACCGCAAGATCGACATCGCGCTGGACGCGCTGCGCTGCCCCCCGGCCGACAGCGCGGTGACCCGCCTGTCGGGCGGCGAGCGCCGGCGCGTGGCGCTGTGCCGCCTGCTGCTGGAAAAGCCCGACCTGCTGCTGCTGGACGAGCCGACCAACCATCTCGACGCCGAAAGCGTCGCCTGGCTGGAACGCACGCTGCGCGACTACCAGGGCACGGTGATGGTCATCACCCATGACCGCTACTTCCTCGACAACGTCACCAACTGGATCCTCGAGCTGGAGCGTGGCCGGGGCTTCCCGTTCCAGGGCAACTACTCCTCCTGGCTCGAGCAGAAGCGCAAGCGCCTGGCCCAGGAGGAAAAGGAAGAGAGCGCCCGCCAGCGCGCCCTGGCCGCCGAGCAGGAATGGATCGGCTCCAGCCCCAAGGCGCGCCAGGCCAAGAGCAAGTCGCGTATCGCCCGGTACGAGGAAATGCTGGCCCAGAACGCCGAGCGCGCGGGCGGCACCGCCGACATCGTCATCCCGCCGGGCCCCCGCCTGGGCGGCACGGTCATCGAGGCCGAGGATCTGCGCAAGGCGTTCGGCAACCGGCTGCTGATCGACGATCTCAGCTTCAAGCTGCCGCCCGGCGGCATCGTCGGCGTGATCGGGCCGAACGGCGCGGGCAAGTCCACCCTGTTCCGCATGATCGTGGGGCAGGAGCAGCCCGATGCCGGATCGCTGAAGGTCGGCGACACGGTCAAGCTCGGCTATGTCGATCAGTCGCGCGACAGCCTGGACGACGACAAGACCGTCTGGGAGGAAATCTCGGGTGGCACCGACGTCATCTATCTGGGCAAGCGCGCGGTGCCGTCGCGCGCCTATGTCGGCGCCTTCAACTTCAAGGGCCCGGACCAGCAGAAGAAGGTCGGCATCCTGTCGGGCGGCGAGCGCAACCGCGTGCACCTGGCGAAGATGCTGCGCCAGGAAAGCAACGTCATCCTGCTGGACGAACCGACCAACGACCTCGATGTCGATACGCTGCGCGCGCTGGAAGACGCCCTGGCGGAATTCGCCGGCTGCGCCGTGATCATCAGCCATGACCGCTGGTTCCTGGACCGCCTGGCCACCCATATCCTGGCCTTCGAGGGCGACAGCCACGTCGAATGGTTCGAGGGTAATTTCCAGGCCTATGAAGAGGACAAGCGACGTCGACTCGGGCCTGACGCGACCGAGCCCGGGCGGATCAAGTACCGCCCGCTGGCGCGCTGACCCCGCGGGAGAAGCGGGCCGGGCGGCCCCGGCGCGCCCGCCCGGCGGCCCGGAGGCGGGCATGAGCGACGGGGCGCCGCCGCCGCAGGGGGCGGGCGCGCCGCCTGTGTACGATGCCGGGCAGGGGCGCGATGCCGGGCCGGGGCGTGGGGACGGCGCCGAGGCCGCGCCCGCCGCCCGTCACCCGCGGCGCGGCCCCTGGGGCCAGCCCGCCGCCCCGATCGGCTGGGCGGCGCGCTCGCCCGTTCCCGGCGGCCATATCCGCACCGGCCGGCTGGTGCTGGAGCCGATCGCCTGGCGCGACATGGACGACATGGCGCGGCTCAAGGCCGATGCCGGGGCGTTCGGCATGATGCTGGGCGGCGTGCGCGGCCGCCAGCAGGCCGAAATGGAAATGGCCGACGACCTGGCCTGCTGGGCGCGGAACGGCGTGGGCATCTTCGCGATTCGCGAGGACGGCCGCTTCATCGGCATGACGGGACTGCATGAACGCCCGGACGGGCGCGGGCTGGGGCTGCGCTTCGCGCTATGGCCCTGGGCCGCCGGGCGCGGCCTGGCGAGCGAGGCCGCATGGGCGGTGCTGAATTTCGCGCACGACAACGGCATACGCCGGATCATCGCGGTGGCGCGCGAAACCAATATCGCCTCGCGCACCATCCTGGGCGGAATCGGCATGACCCTGTGCGACAGCTTCATGCGCGACGGGCACCAGATGCTGGTCTATGAAAGCGTGCGCGAACAGCGCCCCGACCCGCTGCCGCCCCTGCCGCCGCGCCGGCCGGTCAGGCTGGTGGAATAGAAGGGACCGATCCCCGACAGGCGAGGAGGCACGCCGGCGCCGGTCGGCATTTGAGTTCCACCGGATATCCAGCCATCCTGATGGGCGCCTTGTCCGCGTGTCGTCGCCCACACGGCCGAATCGTGCCGCCGTGCATCCGCCAGGGAGAGAGTATGGACATCAGGTTCCTTGAAAGTTTCCTGTCCGTCGTCGAGCGTGGCTCGATCGCCGATGCGGCAAGGCAGCTCGGCATTACGCCCGCCGCCGTGTCCCAGCGGATCAAGGCCCTGGAAGACCAGATCCGGCAGCCTTTGCTGATGCGGGTGGGGCGCACGGTCGTGCCCACGCCGTCGGGCTGCGCGATCCTGGACAAGAGCCGCGAGATCATTTCCGCCGCCATGGAACTCAAGCGGATCGCAAGTCACGACACGCTGGCCGGCAACCTGCATATCGGTGCGATATCCTCCGCCCTGACGGGACTGTTTCCCCAGGCGATCAAGAGCTTCCTTGCGGAAAATCCCAATGTCGAGCTGCAGGTGACGCCAGGCCAGTCGCTGAAGCTATATGACGACGTCTTCATGGGCCGCTTGGATGGCGCGGTCATCGTGGAACCGCCCTTTCCCGTTCCCAAGTCATGCGGATGGGTCAGGCTGCGTTCCGAACCCATGATCGTGCTGACGTCGGACAAGTGCGCGATGACGGACCCGATCGAGGTGCTGAAGAATCACCTTTTCCTGCGCTACGACAGAAGCCAGTGGGGAGGACGCATCGTCGATAATTTCATGCGCCAGAACGGAATCGTTCCCAAAAGTCAGCTCGACATGGACGCGCTGGAGGCGATCAGCATCATGGTCAGCCACAATATCGGCGTGGCACTGCTGCCGGACTGGGCGCCGCCATGGCCATCGGGACTGTCCGTGCGTAAGCTGGCGCTGCCCGACGATTGTCCGCAGCGGCATATCGGATTTCTCTGGACATTGTCGTCGTCCAACAGCGACGCGATCCGCAAGTTCAGGGAAAATCTCGAAAGCTGCGCGTTCTGACGCGCCACGGGATGGGATGAAATCGGGAGGACGGGATGGATCTGGGTCTTGCGGGGCGGGTCGCCCTGGTCATGGGGTCGAGCCAGGGACTGGGCTATGCCTGTGCCGCCAGCCTTGCCCGCGAGGGCGCGCATGTCGTTCTGACCGGCCGGCATCGCCAGTCGCTTGAGGCATCGTGCGACGCCATCCGCGCCGCGGGCGGCCGGGCGTCGATCCATGTCGCCGACTTTCAGGACATGACGCCGCTCTTCGGCATAAAAAAGGATATCGCCGACGTCGATATCGTCGTGACGAATTGCGGCGGCCCGCCGCCGGGCGATGCCGCCCATATCGACATGGCGGATCTGGACCGGTATTTCACCGCCATGGTGCGCGTGCCGATCGCCACGGTCGAAATGTACCTTCCCGGCATGCGGCAGAGGAAGTTCGGCAGGATCATCAATATCATCTCGTCCGGCGTGCTGCAGCCGATCGCGAATCTCGCGTTGTCCAATACGCTGCGCCCCGCGCTTGTCGGATGGGCCAAGACCCTGTCGGTGGAAGTGGCGGCGGACGGCGTCACCGTGAATTCGGTCGTGCCGGGGCGCATCCACACGCGGCGGGTCGATAGCCTGAACGTGGCGGCGGCGGCCCGCCAGGGCCGGCCGGTCGAGGACGTATCCCGCGCGTCGCGGGACGCCATTCCGATGAAACGGTACGGCGACCCGGCCGAATTCGCGGATATGGTGACGTTTCTGGCCAGCGCGCGCGCCGGTTATGTAACGGGGACGCTCGTCCGCGTCGACGGCGGCCTGGTGGGGTCGCTCTGACGGGTGCCTACAGCCTGTCGGGCGGCGCGCGGCCCGACAGGACGTCCAGGACCTGACGGGCGCAAGTCATCGCCGTACGGCGCAGGGCCTCGGCCGTCGCGCCGCCGATATGGGGTGACAGCGCGACGCGGTCGCTTGCCAGCAGTGGCTCGTGCGCGGATGGGGGCTCCTGCGGCAGGACGTCCAGCCCCGCCGCGCCAACTCGACCGTCTGCCAGCGCCGCCAGCAGGGTCCGGCTGTCGATGGCAGAGCCGCGGCTGGTATTGACCAGGATGGTGCCGGGACGAAGGACCTGGGCCAGTCCGGCGTCGAAAATCGGCGGCTGGCCCGGGTCGGACGGCCTGTGCAGCGACAGGATGTCCGACGCGCCGGCCAGGGACGGCAGGTCGGGCGCACGCCGGACGTCATGGTCGGCGAAGACGCAATCGGGCACGCTGGGGGACCAGGCATGGACGGTCATGCCGAAGCCGTGGCCCGCGATCCACGCCACATGCCGGGCCACGGCGCCGAATCCGACCAGGCCGAGCGTGCGGCCATGCAGTTCGACGCCGCCGCTATCATAGCGAAAATCCCAGTGTCCCGCGCGGACCGCCCTGTCGGCATCGCAAAGTCGTCGGGCGGCGGCGAGCATCAGCCCGATCGTCAGTTCAGCCACCGAACGGCTGTTCGCGCCTGGGGTCCGCGTGACGACGATCCCACGCGCCCTGGCCTCGGCGATCGCGATGTTGTTCGTGCCCGCGCCGTGCGAGGCGATGATGCGCAGCGCGGACGCGCTACGGATCGCAGCGCCGTCCAGGCCGAGATCGCGTGTAATGACCGCCTGCGCATCGCCTATTTCCGCCGCAACGCATTCCATCGTGGCGCGTGACGCGAACCGCACCGCGACGCCATGTTCGCGCAGGAACGCGACGGCATGGTCGTCGATCGGCTGGGTCACGAAACAGCACAGCATCGTCGATCCGCCCGGTTCAGCTGGTCGTGGCGCGGCCGCGCAGGACGGCTTCCAGAACGGCGCAGCCTTGCATGAAATCAGAAAGTTCCATGCTTTCCATGGGATTATGGCTTCCGTGTTCGTTGCGGACGAAGATCATGAGGGTCGGAATGCCCTGCGTGGCGAACAGCGCGGTGTCATGGCCCGCACCGCTGGGCATGCCGATCGCCGGAATGCCCATGCCCGTGGCGCTGTCCATCGCGCGCTGCACCAGCGCGTCATCCGATACCGAAGGGGTGGTAGACGTCTGCTGGCCCAGGGCGATGCGGACATGATGCGCCTGTCCGATCGCGCGGGCCTGGGCATGGATGAAGTCATCGACCTCGCGTAGCAGGCGCGTATCGCGCGAGCGCACGTCGATCGAAAAATCAAGCCGCCCGGCCACGGCGCTGAAATGCGCCAGGTCGGCTTCGGTACGGCAGACGCCGAACGTCAGGGTCATTTCCTGACCGGCGTCTTCGCGCCGGATCCATTCCCGCTGTATGGCCAGCATGAACGCCGCGCCGGCGATGACGGTGTCGGCGCGGTAATTCCGGGGCGTCGCGCCGGAATGGGCATATTGCCCGTGAATGGCTGCCGAACGGTAGCGTATGCTGCCACAGATCCCGCTGACGATTCCGACCGGGTAATCCCGCTCCAGCAGGACGGGGCCTTGTTCGATATGCAGTTCGATGAAGCTGTCGATCGCCGCCGGATGCAGCGCCGGCTGCGCCAGGTCGTCGGGTCGGCCACCGGCCAGGCGGATCATGTCCGCCAGCGTGCCGGCACCGTCATTGCGCGGGGTTTCAAGGTCGCTTTCGCCCAGCAGCCCGAAGGCCGCCTTGCTGCCGAGATAGGAAATAGGAAACCACGCGCTTTCTTCTGCCCGGATCGCCATCACCGTCACATCGCGGTCGGGGATGAAGCCCGCCGTCTTCCACGCCGCCAGGACGGTCAGACCCGCCACCACGCCGGCGGCGCCATCATAGTTCCCTCCACCGGGCACGCTGTCCATGTGCGAGCCGGTCATGACGGCGGGCAGGGAGCGATCGCGGCCCGGCAGGGTGACATAGAGATTGGCCGCCCAGTCGTGGCGGATTTCAAGACCCATCCCGCGCGCCGTGGTTTCGATCAACAGGTGGGCGGCGTTCTCGCCGGCCCCGTAGGTGGCGCGCGTGATGCCCTGGCCGTCGAAGCCGATATCGTGAAGCGCGGAGAACAGATATTCGGCGACCTTTCGGTCCAGGGCATGCGCGCCGTCGCCTGCCGGGTGATGTATGGTCTGTTCCATCGATTTTCCCTTCCACATCGCGATACCCGGGGCGACGCATCCGTCCGGACGCGGAACTAATGTTTCGCGAAGAGCTGCTTCATGTCGGCGAACGCCTTGAACTCGATGGCATTGCCGGCCGGATCGAGAAGGAACATCGTTGCCTGCTCGCCTGGCATGCCCACGAAGCGGATCTGCGGCGGCATGACGAATTCGGTGCCACGGGCCGTCAGTTTTTCGGCCAGCGCCTTCCAATCTTCCATGTCCAGAACGACGCCGAAATGCGGGATCTGCACCTCTTTGGCATCGACCAGTCCGCACCTATCGTTTTTGGAATCGTCGCCGACCCGGTGAGCCACGATCTGATGTCCGAAAAGATCGAAATCGATCCACGTATCGGAGCTTCGTCCCTCCGGACATCCCAGCAATTCGCCGTAAAAACGCCTGGCTGCCTCCAGGTCGTCGACGGGAAAGGCGATATGAAACGGATTGGGCATGGGTTTTCCTCGTACGTCGTGCGTTCAGTCTCTTATGTCGCTGTCCATCGCTGGTTAAGCATGATTTTGTTTCTTGATACGATAGAAAAACTAGTGGGTCGCGCGGATGGCGGCACGCATCCCGCGTACCCGTCGTGCATTGCTCGTCAAGCGTAATATCTCATATCGTGGCAGGATTTTCTCTCCATATACCGGATCTTCCCGTCATGAATGAACGCCGGACATTGTGCGCAAGACGGGAAGGGGAGTTTTTATATAGCCAGAACATAGTTTTCGTTTCGTGTTGTGTCCCTTCCGCTATGATAACGAAATGCAACGGGACAACAATGCGACGGACAACCATGCCGGGGCGGCATCGTCCGAGGACGATCCGGGCAGGGACCCGAATATGAATGAATAGCCGGTCACGTGCGTGTGCGGGATCGGGTGGGCGTCCGGACGGCGGGTACGATTTGGAGGGGTTGATGATCATCACGAAAACACGGTTCCGGCTTCTATGCGGCGTATGCGTCTTGGTCGCGATGGGCGGCGGCGGTGCGCATGCCGCATCGGATGCGCCCACGCACAAGCCTGCCCGCGGCAAGACGGTCGTGGCCCGCAAGGTCCCGGTGCCGTCGCCCCGCGTGGAAAGGGACGCCAGGATCGCGACCGCGACAAGGCCCGCGACAAGCCGCACGATGGCGATCCCGTCATCTCAGCCGGCCGCACCCGTGGAGGCGGAGGCCGTGGTCGTGACCGGATCCTACCTTGGCGTCGCGCGTAACTCCGACCCCAACCCCGTCCAGACCGTCAAGGCCGCCGATATTCAGAACACGTCGGCGACGACGATCGGGGACTACCTGCTGCGCCTGCCGTCCATCGGGTCCACAGGTACCTCCAACGCGAAATCGATTGCGGGAAACGGCTTGTCCTGCGTAGATCTGCGGAACCTGGGACAGTCCCGCGTTCTTGTCCTTGTTGACGGGAAAAGGATGGTCCAGACGATGGGTGCGTCCACGTCCTGCGTAGACCTGAACGCCATTGCGACGGACCAGATCGCGTCGGTCGAAATCCTGAAGGATGGCGGTTCGGAACTCTATGGCGCGGATGCCGTCTCGGGCGTGGTCAATATCAAGCTCAGACACGACGTCAACGACGCGGCGATTTCCGTGCGTGGCGGCATTACGGATGTGGGCGACGACCGGACGGGACGGATTTCGGCGCACAAGGGTTTCAATTTCGATCATGACCGGGGGAACATCTCGTTCTTCGGCCAGTACATGACCCAGGGGGGGACGTATCAGCGCGACCGTTCCTGGTCGCGCGATGCGTCCAGCAACAACCCCGCACCCGGCGCAGCCGCGATTTTCGGATCGTCCATCACGTCCCGCACCCGCGTCGATCCGGCCGGAATGAACCTTATCAGCAATAACAACGGTACCTTTTCAAAATACAATTCGTCGGACAACTATAATTATGGCATGGATCAGACGATGGTGGGCTATACGCAGTCCTCCAATCTGAATGGCGACTTCCATTACGATATCAACCGCCACATGACGATTTACAGCCAGGTCAACTATGCCCATCGCACCACGTCCGGCATCACGGGGCTGGGTGTGCCCGGCAGCGGCAATCCCGAATCCACGCTGCTGAGTTCCCTGACGCTTCCGGCGGGGAATCCCTACAATATCTGGGGGGAAAATGTCGGCCTGTACAAGCGCTTCGCCGAACTCGGGCCGCGCGAACTGAGTGCCGCCGTCGATACCTATCAGGTGACGTCCGGCGCGCGCGGGCAGATTTTCGGCGACTGGCACTACGACGCGTCCATGGCGTATGGTTCCAGCCAGTCGGCCTTCCAGACGACCAACGACATCAATTACGCCCATCTTCTGCAGGAACTGGGTGTCGAACAGCTCAACCCGGGCAGCTCGTCGGGCCCCATCATATATAACCCGTCCGTCTGCGCGGGTTCCGCCGGCTGCCAACTCGTCAATCCCTTCGTGCCGTGGTCCGGACAGGGCGCCCATTACATCAGCTATACGCAGCACAGCAGTGCCAGCTACCAGCTCCGGGACTTCAACCTGCGGATTCACAACAACAATCTGGTCAAGTTGCCGTACCAGAATGGCGGCAATGTCGGCCTGGCGTTCGGCATGGAACATCGCGGCGAGCAGGGCAGCTTTCATCCCGATCCGCTGATCGCGGCCGGGCAGATTGCGGGCGAAAGCGCGGCCCCGACCGGCGGCGGCTTCAATGCCAACGAAGTCTATGGCGAACTGCGCGTGCCCCTTCTGCAGAATGCCGCCTTCGCCAAGGATCTGACCGTGGGCGCGCAGGGCCGCTGGTCGTCCTACAACACGTTTGGTTCGACGCAGAATTGGAAAAGCAGCATCAACTGGGCACCCACACGCGATATCCGTTTCCGGGCCACGCTCGGGACGTCCTATCGCCAGCCGAGCATCTACGAACTGTATGGCGGTAATACCCTGGCGCTGACATCGGCGATCGATCCCTGCTCGCAAGCGCGCACCTATGGCGGGCTCAGCTCCGCCGTCGTTCAGAACTGCGCCAAGGCCGGCGTGGACGCGAACCACTTTACGTCGGCCTGGTCGGGGCAGCTTCCGGTTCTGTCCGGCGGCAACAAGGCGTTGAAGCCCGAACAGGGGCGGACTTATACGTTCGGCACCGTCATCACGCCGCGTATCCTTCCCGGGCTGAACATCTCTGTGGAATACTGGCATTATACGATCAAGAACGCCATCAGCACCGTTAATCCGCAATATATCCTTGATCAATGCTACGAAGGGCTGAACACAGCCTATTGCAGCGACGTCGCGCCGCGCAGTTCCTCGGGACAGATCACGCAGGTCTCGTCAGTCTATCAGAATCTCGGCGGCGTCCGGACGGGCGGCATCGACTTCGACCTCAGCTATCCCATTCGCCTGACGATGGACGATACCGTGGTGATTTCCAACAATATGCAGGAAATCATCAGCTACCAGCAGCAGAACAGCCCGGGCGGCCCATGGTTGAATTATAACGGCCGCATGATCTATTCCGCCGGGTACGGCTTTCCGCGCGTGAAGGACTACTTCGCCGCCAACTGGTATCACGGGAATTTTCGTGCCAGCTATATGATGAACTTCACGGGTGGCATGGTGCTAAACAATGGCACCACCGACCTGACCGCCAAGACCAATACGGTTTACCGAGTCAGTCCGATCACGTCCCATGACGTCACGGTCGGATATGATTTCGGCAAATGGCATCTGGATGGCGGGGTCAACAACCTGTTCAACAAGGCACCCCCCTATATCCCGACAGCCGTTTACAATACGGCCAGCGGACTTTACGGTGAAGAAATGATTGGACGCTATGTCTGGCTGCAGGCCGGCGTGGCCTTCTGACGCCAGGGCCGGCCGGCACGTCCCGAACATGCTATCCGCCGCGCCGTTCGGGACGTGCCGGCCACGCCGGCGCGGAAGGCATCGCTGAAAGAAATTAGCGATATGCCGTGAAGATCCAGGGGCATGCAGATGATGAAATTGTACGGTGCTGTCCTGTCTGCGGTGCTGGTCATGGTTTCGGGAACGGTGCGCGGGGCCGCGCCATCGCCGTCGTCGTCGCCTTCCGGGACCTTGACGGTCGGGTCGGATTTCGGCGTGGCACCGTGGATCGTCCGGGGGCGCGACGGTCCGGAAGGCTTCGGGGTCGATCTGATCCGCGCGGTTGCCCGGGACATGGGCTACGGCGCGGTCGATATCGAGGATATCAATTTTTCCGGGCTGTTCCCGGCGCTGTTCTCCGCCCGGATCGACATGACGGTTAATCCCCTCAACATAACGCGGGAGCGTAGCGAGCGGCTGCTATTCAGCGAGCCCATCTTTGCGACGGGCAACGGCTTCATCGTGCTCAAGGGGGAAAGGATGGCGGGGCTGGAAGATCTCCGGGGAAAAATTCTGGCGGTGAATCGCGGCACTCTGTCCGACATATGGGCGGCACAGAACCAGAACCGATACGGCTTCACGGTCCAGCGTTATGAGACATTTCCTGATTCCGTGCTGGCCGTTTTGACCGGGCGGGCCTTTACGGCCCTGAACGAAATCCCGACCACCATTTATGCCGCCAGCAGAAATCCGCTGATCGAAGTCGCCTACAGGGATTTCGACGGCCGGAATTTCGCCTATGCCTTCCGCCGAGGCGACGTGGCGCTGCGCGACCGGGCCGAACGGGCCATCGAATGCCTGAAACGGAAGGGCGTCCTGGCCAGGCTCTATACCAGATGGTACGGGTCGGCTCCTCCAAAGGACAATCCCCTGACCACCATCTATCCGGGTTTCGGGCCTCCGGGATTTTCGGGGTACGACGCCAGGCCGCATGATCTCAATTGTCGTTGAACGGTCTGTCGGAAATCCGGCCAGACCGCAATCAACACGTTTTCCCGCGCCGGACGATGCATGCATCAGATTCTCGAGAATTATTTCAATGCCCAGGTCATAGGGGCGGCATTTCCGGAGGTCCTTCAAGGTTTCTGGGTGACGGTCCGTGCCGCGTCGTGCATCATCGTCCTGGGCCTGGGAACGGGTCTCGGCCTGGCCCTGCTGCGATGCGTGCCCAGTCGTGTCCTGAGCGGACTGATACGCGTCTATGTGGAAATTTTCCGGACCATGCCGCAGTTGGTGATCCTGATCTTCATCTATTTCGGGCTGCCTTACGCGGGCATTCGCCTGTCGGCCCTTTTTTCGACGGTGGTGGCCCTCGCTGCGGTTCTGGCCGCGTTTTCGGCCGAGATCTTCTGGACCTCCATCGTCGCCGTGCCGCGCGGGCAGTGGGAGGCGGCCCTGGCACTCGGATTCCGGCGTCCGCGGGCCTTGTTCGTCTTCATCCTGCCCCAGGCGATCCGGCTGGCCCTTCCCCTCGTCACCAACAGGACGATCGCCATCACGAAGGGAACGGCGTTCGGGGTCGCGGTTTCCCTGCAGGAAACGCTGGGCAGCGCGCAAAGCGTCATGTCGATGAAGGCGAACGCGTCTCCGCTGACACTGGCGGCCGGCTTCTACCTGCTGTTCTTCTTTCCGCTTGTCATGTTCAGCCGATATACGGAACGGCATTTCTCGCGCTAAGGACCACCCGGAATGCACCTGTTCCTGACGGATTTCTTCAATATTTCGTCGCTCGCGACGGTCCGGTATCTGCTGTGGCAGGGGCTTCGGCTTACGCTTCTACTGTCCGCCGCCGCGTTGCCGATGGCCGTGCTGTGCGGGCTCTGCGTCGCGCTTTTCTACAGTTTCTCGGGACAGAGGGTCCGGCGGGTGATGCTGGTGCTGATCGACCTGATGAGGGCTTTTCCGGTCCTGATGATGTTGATCCTGATCTATTATGGCCTGCCGTTTCTGGGGATCACGCTCGGCGGCTTTTCCGCCGTCGTGACTGCGATCGTCCTCAACAATACCGGCTATTTCAGCGAAATATTCCGCGCCGGGCTCGAATCGGTGCCGCCGGCGCAGATGGAAGCAGCCTTGGCCCTGGGATTTCGTCGCGCGCAGGCCACACTCCATCTCATTCTGCCGCAGGTCCTGCGCAAGGTCGCCGCGCCGTTGGCCAGCAACGCCCTGGAACTGGTCAAGACCACGTCGATCGCCGGGCTGGTCGCGATTCCGGAACTGATCCGTTCCGCCCAGATCGCGCAGGAACAGATCTACAATCCCACGCCCCTGACCGCTGTGGGTGTCATCTTTTTCGTCCTGCTATGGCCGTTTTCCCACCTCGTCTCGCGCATGGAGCGAGCGGCGCTGTTGGGGAGGGCCGATATTTGAAAATCTTCGTGACAGGCGGCACCGGCTCCATCGGACTGGCCGTGGCGGAAGCGCTTCTCGCGCAGGGGCATATGCCGGTCCTGTTCGCGACGACGGCCGTTCCGCCACGGTTCGGGGAAAGGGCGCCCTTTCGGGGCATGGGCTTTATCCAGGGCGATATCGGTTCGGCATATGACCTTGACCGTGCGCTGGGGGCCAGCCGGCCGGATATCGTCATCCATCTGGCGGCCGTCACCCCCGATCCGGACGCGGAACGGGCCGCGCCGGCGCGCGTGACCGAGATCAATATCTCGGGCGTCGCATCGCTGATGGCGGCGGCGCGGGCCGTCCCGGGTCTGCAGCGCGTCGTGATCGCGAGCAGCGTGGCGGTCTATGGCCCCGTGGATCCGGCAGAAGGAGAGATTCCGGAAAGCCGGCCGCTCGCGCCGTCCACCCTGTACGGCATCAGCAAGGCGGCGGCGGAAAGAACGGCGCTTCGGCTCGGGGAAATTTATGGACTGGATGTTCGGGTCGCCCGCATCGGGCCGGTCTATGGCCCTTGGGAACATGGCACGGCGGTACGCCCCATGCTCAGCCCCCACGCGCAGCTTCTGGCGCTGCTGCTGCGCGGCAAGCCAGCCGTTCTGGACAGGCCCATGGCGGGAGACTGGCTGTACAGCCGCGATGCCGGCGCGGGGATCGCGGCGCTTGCGCTGGCCCCGGGACTGACGCACGACATCTATAATATAGGAAGCGGCGACACCAGCACCGTCGTCGAATGGGGACGCGCCATGGCGACCGCCCTGCGTGGCGCGTCCGTCGTCCTGGCCGGCCCGGGTGAGGACAGCAATATCCGCTCGGCACTACAGCGCGACCGCGCCCCGCTTTCGATCGACCGCCTGGTGCGGGACACGGGGCATGAACCGCGATTCGCGGGCACAGCGGCCGTCGCCGACTTTCTTGGCTGGCTGGAGCAATATCCCGATGACATGTAACACTCATGCGCCGAAGCGTACCGACGGCGTCCCCGCCATCGACGTGCGCGCGCTCCAGAAACATTACGGCAGTTTTCAGGTCCTGAAGGATGTCACCCTTTCGATCGCGCCGGGCAGGCGCGTCGTCATCTGCGGTCCATCGGGCTCGGGGAAGTCCACGCTGATCCGCTGCATGAACGGACTGGAACGATTCGACGGCGGCGAACTGCATATCAACGGCCTGGCCATCAACGGGAAAGCCAGAAGGCTGGACCTGATTCGGCGGGATGTCGGGATGGTGTTCCAGCATTTCAACCTGTTTCCGCATGTTAGCATCCTGGAAAACCTGATGATCGCGCCGATGAAAGTGCGCGGGAAATCGAAGGCCGAGGCCGAAAGCCTGGCCCGGTTCTATCTGGAGCGGGTCAAGCTTTCGGCCCATGCGGACAAGCGTCCGTTGGCGATTTCAGGCGGGCAGCAGCAGCGCGTCGCCATTGCGCGCGCCCTGTGCATGGAGCCCAGGATCATGCTCTTTGACGAGCCGACATCCGCCCTGGACCCGGAAATGACGCGGGAGGTCCTGGATGTCATGGTCGGTCTGGCCGGGGACGGCATGACGATGGTCTGCGTGACCCATGAAATGGGTTTTGCCCGCAGCGTCGCGGATGAGGTCATTTTCATGGACGCCGGCCGGATCGTGGAACGGAACGTGCCGGACGTCTTTTTCCAGGCACCGGCGCACGACCGCACCCGCGCCTTCCTGCAACAGATTATCCGTCACTGAGGGTTCGCCATGCGCCTGCCAGACAAGATCGCGATCGTCACGGGAGCGTCCTCCGGCATCGGCCGGGCCATCGCCCTGCTTTTCGCCCAGGAGGGCGCGGCCGTCATCGCCGCCGACATTACCGAAGACGTCGTGGAGGGCGGCGAACCCGTCATCGATGTCCTGCGCCGACTGACGGACAAGACCATGTTCGTCAGGGCCGACGTTTCGAAAGAAGCTGATGTTCGATCGCTGTTTCATCAGGTCGTAGCACGGTACGGTCGTGTCGATATCCTGGTCAACAACGCGATGGTCCGCGGCGGGTTGCCCCTGGCGGAGACGACCGAGGCAGACTGGGACCGTGTCATGGACGTCAACCTGAAGGGTGCCTATCTCTGCCTGCGGGAAGCCGTGCGCCAGATGCTGACGCAGGACATCGTGAACGACGCCCGGGGGCGGATCGTCAACATCACGTCCCAGCACGGCATGATCGGCGCGCCGCGCGATTTCGCTTATGGCGTTAGTAAGGCGGGGCTTGTCTATATGACCAGGCAGGTCGCCACCGATTACGCAAGGGACTTCATCGTCTGCAACGCCGTGGCGCCGGGCAAGATCCTGACCGGCAAGACGGGCGCCGCCGTTGATCCCGAGTGTCTTGACTATTCCAGGCGGCGTACCCCGATGCCGCGCCTGGGAACGCCCCGGGACGTGGCGTACGCGGTTCTGTTCCTGGCCAGTGACGATGCCACCTATATCGCGGGCCACAACCTGATGGTGGATGGGGGATGGATGGCCCAGTAGGCCCCACAAAAGTCCCGTGCGTCCGTACCGACGCGATCCGTCACGAGACCGGCGAGGACATCGGATGAAGGCCACGACGACCGGCGCGGATCACCAGCGCAAATATTGCATCGTTCGGCGCGTGCCGGACAGGTGCTTCATGACGGTCATCTTTGGAAAGAGGCATGCCATATGAACGCAAACGACAATCCGCGGCGCGCCCTGATCGCGGCGATGGCGGGGTTTGCCCTGGACGGCTTCGACATGCTGATGCTCAGCTTCATGCTGCCGTCGCTGTCGCACGACCTGGCGTTGTCGCCGACCGACAGCGGCGTCTTGGTGACGTGGACGCTGGTAGGCGGTGCGATCGGCGGGTCTGGATTCGGTATCCTGGCAGACTATATCGGCCGGGCCAGGGTCTTGTCGTTTTCGATCTTGGTGTTTTCTGTATTTTCGATCCTTTCCGCTTTTTCAACGGGGTTCTACGATCTTCTGTTCTACAGGTTCTGCGCGGGCCTTGGCATGGGTTGTGAATTCGGCGTCGGCGTGGTGCTGGCGACCGAGGCGTATCCCATCGCGCAACGGCCGCGCATCGCGTCCTATGTGGGTTTGAGCTGGCAGATCGGGGTGTTGCTGGCGTCGCTGGTGACGCCGCTGCTTCTGCCGGTCGTCGGCTGGCGTGGGGCCTTCGTGGTGGGGGGACTGCCGGCGCTGGCGGCGTTCTTCATCCGGCGCGGGGTGCGGGATTCCGACGAATTCCGGACGGCGCGCGCGCTGCGTCCCGCGGGCGAAAACCCGGTGAAGGGACTGTGGTATCCGCCGGTCCGGCGACGCAGTTCCGTTGCGATCTGCACGATGGCCTTCATACAGAACTTTGGTTATTACGGCCTGATGATCTGGCTTCCTTCCTATCTGACGAAGGAACGCGGGTTCAGCATGATCCATTCGGGATTCGCTGCGGCGCTGATGGTCGTCGGGATGATCGTGGGGGTCCTGTTATTCGGGCGCCTATCGGCGAGGATCGGCTACAGACTGGCCTTCGTGTCCTATCAGCTTGGCGCCGCGATGATCGTGCTGCTGTACGCATGCGTCCAGTCCGGCCAGACGCTTATGCTGCTGGGTATCGTCGCCGGCATCTTCGTCAACGGGATGATGGGCGGATATGGCGAACTGGTCGGCGCGTATTATCCCTCGGAAAACCGCAGTACGGCACAGAGCGTATTGTGGAGCATCGGCCGGGCGTGCGGGGGGCTGGCGCCGCTTGTTATCGGGTACGCCGCCGCGCGACTGAGCTTCGGCGGCGCGCTGGCATTCCTGGCGTTCATCTATGTCGTCGATCTGGTCGTGACCGTGTTTGTCCTGCCCGGTCGACCCGGCGCGGCGCCGGCCCCGCGTGGAACGGGGGCGGTGTCCTGCGAACACGGATGACGCGTCATGACGGGCGGAACGACGCGGCGCATTAAGCGGTCGTCCGATCGCGTTTGTCGAGACTATGGAGATAAGGCATGAAAATCGATTTTGTTCTCAAGGGTACGGTCGTGACCGAAAGCGCGGTTATCGGGGACGGCTGGGTGGCGGTCGCGGACGAAAGGATCGTCCAGATCGGGCAGGGCACGTCGCCCGCCTGCGACAACTTGGTCGATTACGGCGACGCGCTGCTGCTGCCCGGCGGGATCGACGCTCAGGTCCATTCCCGCACTCAGGCCGGGCAGGAGGATTTCGTCTGGACCACGCGCGCGGCGGCGGCGGGCGGCGTGACGACCATCATGGACATGCCCTATGACGACGGCTTCCTGGTCTGCAATGCCGACCGACTGATGCAGAAGGCGAATGAGGCCGCCGCCCAGGTCCGGACCGATTTCGGCCTATGGGGGACGATCGACCCGCGCGTCGGCGCCGGCGATATTGCCGGTATGGTGCAAGCGGGGGCCGTGGGTTTCAAATTCTCGACTTTCGAGACGCATCCCGAGCGTTTCCCGCGGATTCCCTCCGCCCTGCTGGCCGAATGCTTTGCGGAGATCGCGCAATACGGCTTGGCCGCCGGCGTCCACAACGAGGACGACGAATACGTCAAGTCCGCGATCGCGGACGTGAAGAAGAAGGGGCTGTCCGACTGGTCGGCGCACGGGCTGTCCCGCCCCGCCTTGGCGGAGGCGCTGGCGATCACCCAGATCTATGAAATCGGGGTGGCGACGGGCTGTTCGGCGCATGTCGTGCATGCCTCGATCCCCCGCGGCTACGAACTCTGCGCGGCCTATCGCCAGCAGGGCGCGGATACGACCATCGAGGCCTGCATCCATTACCTGCTGCTGGACGAGGAAGGCGACGTCGCCCGGCTGGCGGGCAAGGCGAAGGTCAATCCGCCCATCCGCCCGCGACGCGATGTCGAAGGGCTATGGCACCACCTGGCCGCAGGGAACGTGACCATCGTCTCGACCGACCATGTATCGTGGTCGCTGGACCGCAAGCTGAACGACGACATGCTCGCCAACGCGTCGGGCGTGCCATCGTTGGAGGTGATCTATCCGCTGTTCCTGACGGAGCTGGGCAGGCGGGGCCTGTCCCTGAGCTGGGGGCCGCGTCTTCTGGCCTGCAATCCGTCGCGTCTTTTCCGGATTTCCGGGCAGAAGGGCGCGCTACGGCCGGGGCTGGACGCCGATATCACGGTCATGAAGCGTGAACGCTGGACGTACGACGCCCAGGCAAGCACGAACGCCTTCGCGGACTGGAGCCCCTATGACGGGCGGGAAATCGACTGGAAGGTCGCCGCGACCTACCTGCGCGGCCGCATGGTCTATGACGGCGACACCGTGATGGCGCAGCCCGGTTCCGGCCGGCGTGTCAGGCCGTGGACAGGCCGTATTCCGCAATGAGGGTGCGCCGGGGCCGACGGCGCCTGCCGCCGGTCGGCGCAGGGGGAACATGCCTTTGCCGACCGGTGGCGCGACATATCGAGGATCGGAGGGGATCTGGACGATGACGGCTGCTGATGAAACGAACGGACGCGATTTTGTCGGGTATGGCGGACGGCCCCCCGTTGTCCGGTGGCCAGGCGGCGCGCGCATCGCGGTGTCCTTCGTCATCAATCTGGAGGAAGGGTCCGAGCAGAGCGTGCTGGACGGGGATTCGCATGGCGAGACCCTGGGCGAGGTGTCCCGCGCGCCGGCGGCGGGCGAACGTGACCTGGCCATGGAGTCGTTCTTCGAATACGGTAGCCGAGCCGGGGTCTGGCGCCTGATCGACCTGTTCGACCAGTTCGGGCTGCCGGTCTCGATGTATGCCTGCCCGGTGGCGTTGCGGCGCACGCCGCAACTGGCGAACTATCTGTCGGGTGCCGCCCAGCATGAAATCGTCTGTCACGGCTATCGTTGGGAAGAGGTATCCCGGCTGACGCCGGACCTCGAACGGGACCATATCCACCGCGCCTACGACCTGCTGAAGGTGCTGACCGGGCGGGCACCGTCCGGCTGGTACTGCCGCTACGCGCCCAGCGCGCGCACGCGGGCGCTGTTGGTCGAACATGGCGGGTTTCACTACGATTGTGATTCCTACGCCGACGACCTGCCGTACGTCGTCTCCGTCAACGGGCGCGAATGGTGCGTGGTCCCCCACGCCCTGGATGCGAACGACATCAAGTTCTGGCGCGGCGGGTTCGCGAAAGGTGATGATTTCTTCGCCTATCTCAAGGACACGTTCGACTGCCTGTACCGCGAGGGCGCCACGCACCCGAAGATGATGACGATCAGCCTGCATTGCCGGATCGCGGGCCGGCCCGGTCGGGCCGAAGGCCTGCGCAGATTCGTCGAATATATTGGCGGCATCGACAATGTGTGGGTTGCGACGCGGGGCCAGATAGCCGATGCGTTCATGAAATCCTGACCGCCGCGACCGTTTTTTACATGCTTTTATGAGGATGACATGAAGATTTCCCTGACCGGGGACAGTATCCTGTTCCGGCGGCTGAACAGCCTATCGGATCCGACCTGTCGCGGCCTGTTCGACAAGATCCGGGCCTGCGACGTTTCGTTCACGAATCTGGAAATGCTGCCAAGCAATTTCGAGGGCGACCCGGTGTTCGATCATGGTGGGTCACATTTCAGCGCGCGTCCGTGGGTGCTGGACGACCTGTCCGAGGCGGGATTTTCGCTGTTCGCTGCGGCGACGAACCACAGCCTGGATTACGGCGTCGCGGGTGTCCGCGCCGCCCTGGATTGTCTGGAGGCACGCGGCATCCTGTTCGCGGGCGTCGGGCGGACGCTGGAGGCCGCGCGCCGCCCGGTCTATGCGACCCATCCCCAGGGGACGGTGGCGATGATATCGTGCTGCTCGACCTTCGCGCGCGGGCAGGAAGCCGCAGACCAGACGCGTAGCATGCAGGGACGTCCGGGCCTGAACCCGCTGCGTCACAAGCGGCGCTTCAGGGTGACGCCCGGCGACATGGCCGTGCTGCGGGAAATGTATGAACGGCTGGGCCTGGCCAGCATCAAGGAACAGCAGGTGCGGCTGGGTTTCGAATATCCGCCGCCGGCCGGTACGTTGCCGTTCGCGGGACTCGATTTCGTGATGGGCGAATCCTGCCGGATGGAAACCCTGCCCGATGAACGCGACGTCCAGGATATCGAACGCTGGACGCGCGAGGCCGCCCACGTGTCGGATGTCGTGATCGTCAGCCTGCATACCCATGACGTGGGATATGGGGACGACGGCGAAACAAACTGGGAGACACCGGCTGCCTTCGTCGAGGAATTCGCCAGGCGGATCGTCGATGCCGGGGCCGATATCGTGGTGTGTCATGGCCAGCATCTTCTGAAAGGAATGGAAATCCACAAGGGCAAGGTAATCTTTTACGGATTGGGAAATTTCATCGGGCAGAACGAACTGATCGAGGCCCTGCCCAGGGAATCGTACGAATTCTACAAGGTGCCCATGGAAACGACGACCCACATGGTTTATCGGGCGCGGACGGAAAACGACAGGAAAGGCTTCCCGGCCGATCGGCGTTTCTGGGAAACGATCGTGCCGATCTGCCGCTTCGATGAGGACGGCGCCCTGTCGGCGATCGAGATCCTTCCCGTGTCCCTGGGCCTGGGGAAGGCCGCCCATAAAAGGGGCGTGCCCTTCCTCGCCGAGGGGCACGAGGGGACTGCGATCCTGCGCCGTTTCGCGGACCTGTCTGGCCGTTACGGCACGCGCCTGCGCGATGACGGCGCGTTGTCCACCGTCATGCTGTGACGCCGGCGCCCGGGCTCCCCCCGCGCGCCGGACGCCGCGTCAATGCATGTTGTGCGCCGCCACCTGGTGGTCCAGAGCCTGAAGCAGCGCGTCGACGCTGCCGTTATGGCGCGCGATGAACGACGCGTAATCCTGCCGCTGGGTCAGGCGCAGGCTCGTGCCTTCGCCTACCACGTCGACCACCTTGGGCTGGCCGCTGCTGTTGCTGATGATCCACTGGGTATTGGCCGCCGGCTGTTCGGGGCGGTTGATCACCGTATCCACCGCCTGGTCCGTGCCGACCTGCGCCGTACCGCCGATGGTGAAGGTCACGCCGCGATAATCGCCGATCTTGTCGGTGATGGCATTGACCAGGACATGGTGGAACAGGTCCAGGTACTGGGCCTGCTGCTGGGGGGTGGCCACGCGCCAGTAGCGGCCCAGGCAGTACCGCGCGATCGCATCCATGTCCACATGGGCCTGCAGCAGCGGCAGCATCGCCGCCTTCTTGTCCGCCAGCGAGCGGTTGGAATTGACGATGGCGATCAGTTGCTGGCCGAAATCGTTGACGAAGGCGCGGGCGGCCGCGGCGGCGGCGGCGTCGGCCCGGGCCGGGCGCAGGACCGGCAGCACCGCCGTCCCGAGGGCGAGACCCAGCGCATGACGACGGGAAAGGACTGTCTTCATCTCTGTGCCCCTTGCTCAGTTATACCAATCGGGCACGGTCGCCCGGTGATCGTTGCGGATCGCCTCGGCCTGCGCCTTGCGCTGCTGCTGATAGGCGCTGCGGATCGTAGCGTACGGGTCCAGCGCATCCCGCTGCAACTGGTCCAGCTCGTCCAGGTGGTCGGCGCGTCCGTTGATCGTGCCGACGATGTTGTAGGCCCAGTTGAAAGTCAGCAGCCCATAGCCGCGCGGCACGTAGTTCAGCGGCTGCAGCCCGATATCGATTCCATAGCCCGTGGCGTCGCGGAACGAGGACGGGCCCATCATGGGCAGGAACAGGTACGGGCCGGACGGCACGCCCCAGGTCGCCAGCGTCAGCCCCGCGTCGTTGTCGTGATGCGGATAGCCCGCATATTTCGCCACGTCGAACAGGCCGCCGACGCCGGCGACCATGTTGATGCACCAGCGCACGAAGGCGTCGCCGGCGCGGCGGGGCTTGCCGGCGCCGACATCGTTGAAGAACACCACCGGCTCGCCCATCGTCTGGACCAGCCCGCCCAGCGATTGCCGGACGCGATAGGGCAGGGCCCAGACCCACGCCTTGGCGACCGGGCGCAGCGTGTATTTGTCCAATGTCATGCTGACCCCGTACATCTTGCGGTTCAGCGGCTCATAGGGGTCGTTCGCCTCGCGATACTCGGCCAGGGCCTCGGGGTCCTTGGGCGGCGGGGCGGCGCATCCCGCCAGCGCCAGCGCCAGCATGCCCGCACCGGCGGCAACGGAGGCGATGCGCGGGTGGAGCATACGGGTGGATGACCGGGACGGTAGAGGCTTCGATCCTGTCATTGCACGCATACTCGTTCCTGTTCCTGGCCTGTTTCCAGGCCTGTTCCCCGGTCCGCGTCGACTCGCGGGACGGCCGGGGCCTGTTGTCGGTCCGCGTCCCGGAACACGGCGCGTCCCGGGCATCATGGAATGAAGCGGACCGGACCATGTCCTTCCGCGAGGAAACTCTCTAGCATGGCCCGGCGGTTGCGCAATCCGTCATGGGCGTCATCCTGCCGCGCATGGCGGACCGGACAACGCTGCCGGGCCGGATTTCGGGCTTGCCGGATCGTCGAAGACTGGTCCAGTGTGACACAAAATCCACAACAGATGAATGGGATACGATGTTCAAGCTCACCAAGGCACGTTCGGTTTCCGCGCTGCTGCTGGCAGCCTCCACCTTGGGCGGCACGCTCGCCGCCCGGCCGGCCGCCGCCGCCGTCACGCTGGACCGCGCGAAATTCGGCACGATGGCCGACGGCACGCCGATCGAAATCCTGACTCTGCGCAACGCGCATAACGTGTCGGTACGCTTCATCACCTATGGCGGCATCATCACCGCGATCGACACGCCCGACCGGACCGGCCATGTCGACGACATCGTCCTCGGCTTTCCGGACCTGCAGGGCTACACGGTCGACAGCGCGCAGGGCGGCCTGTTCTTCGGCGCCATGATCGGCCGGTACGCCAACCGGATCGCCAAGGGGACCTTCACGCTGGGCGGCAAGACGTATCACGTTCCCGTGACCGCGCCGCCGAACGCGCTGCATGGCGGCACCAGGGGCTTCGACAAATATGTCTGGACGGTGGACGGCACCGCGGCGGGCGCGCATGCGGCCAGCGCCACCCTGTCGATGACCAGCCCGGACGGCGACCAGGGCTTCCCCGGCACGCTGAAGGTCAGCGTGACCTACACGCTGGACGACCATGACCAGCTCACCCTGCACTACAAGGCGACGACCGACCAGCCGACGGTGCTCAACCTGACCAACCACAGCTATTTCAATCTGGGCGGCGAGGGATCGGGCTCGATCGAGAACGAGGTGCTGCAGATCAACGCCGCGCGCTACACGCCGACCGATCCGACCGCGATCCCGACCGGCGAACTGGCGCCGGTGGCCGGCACGCCGCTGGATTTCCGCAAGCCGATGCGCATCGGCGAGCATCTGCGCGACGATTATCCGCAATTGATGTTCGCGCGCGGCTACGACCACAACTGGGTCGTCGACGGCCAGGCGGGCGCGGCTCCCCGCCCGGCGGCGCGGATCGTGGATCCCCGGACCGGCCGCACGATGGAGGTGCTGACCAGCCAGCCGGGGCTGCAGGTCTACACCTCGAACTCGCTGACCGGCGCCTATGCCGGCGTGTCGCACCGCGCCTATCGCCAGACCGACGCGATCGCGTTCGAGGCCGAGCATTATCCCGATTCGCCCAACCACCCCTCCTTCCCGACCACGACGCTGAACCCCGGCGAGACGTTCGACTACACGACGATCTTCCGCTTCGGCGTGCAGCCGGCAGCGCCGCACGGGAAATGACGGGCGCGGGGACGGATGCGGGGCTCTCGGTCGCGTCCCTGCATGTCTACCCGGTCAAGTCGCTGGGGGGCATCGCCGTGGCGGACGGGTGGCTGGGCCCCTGCGGGCTGCAGGACGACCGGCGCTGGGTGGTGACCGACCCGGACGGGACGTTCCTGACCCAGCGCCAGATCCCGTCCATGGCGCTGGTGTCGGTGGCGTGGTCCCCCCGTCCGGCGCCGGACGGGGCGGGCGGGCTGGTCCTGTCCCGCCCCGGCCGGGGCGCGCTGGCCGTTCCCGTTCCGCCGGCCGGCGCGGCGCGGCATCCGGTGCGGGTATGGCGCGACACGGTTCCGGCGGTCGATGCCGGCCAGGCGGCGGCCGGCTGGCTGACCGCCGTGCTTGGGCGCCCGTGCCGGCTGGCCTATCTGCATGACGTCGCGGCACGGCCGGCCGATCCCGACCACGCCCCGCCCGGATCGGTGGTCGGCTTCGCCGACGGGTTCGCCGTCCTGGTGACGACCACCGAGTCGCTGGCCGCGCTGAACCGGGACCTGCCGCCCCCGGTGCCGCCTTTGCCGATGAATCGCTTCCGTCCCAATATCGTGCTGACGGGCGCCCCCGCCTGGGCCGAGGACGAATGGCGGCTGCTGGCGGTGGGGCAGGCCAGGATCCTGATCGTCAAGCCCTGTTCGCGCTGCGTCATGACGACGATCGACCAGCACAGCGCGGACATTCCCCACCCGCAGGAACCGCTGCGCACCCTGGCGCGGACCCGCCGGGCCAAGGGCGGGGTGATGTTCGGCCAGAACGCGGTGGTGGTGCGGCCGGGGCGCATCGCCGCGGGCGACCCGGTGACGGTGCTGGAACAAGGCCCATCCAACCTGCTGCCCGCGTAACACCCCCCGGCTACGGAACGCCCCTCGTCACCAACTCATTGATAAAAACGGTTTCCAAAGGCACCGCCTTTGGTGGGGTTCGGGGCAAAGCCCCGAAAACCAACCCAGGGGGCGCAAGTTCAGCGAAGGCGCGGACCGATTTCCGGCAGCAGCGCCAGCAGTTCGGCGGCCTCGCGCTTCGACAGGCCCGCCGCCTGCAGATCGACCTGCTCGCCGGCCAGAACGCCGCGCAGGGCGCGCAGGGCGGGGCCGGACAGCAGGGCGGCTTCCTGCATATAGTCGCGGAAGGCCTCGAATGTCTGGGGCACCCAGCGTTCCACCAGGCCGAGGATGGCATCCGCATAGGCGCGGATTTCGTACTGCGCGTGCGCATCGGCCCGCAGCCGCAGGAAATGCAGCAGGTTCCACAGATTGATCTGCCAGTAGAACTGCGTCATCACGTTGACCGGCAGGGTCATGCGCGCCAGTTCGCGCGCCACCACGGGCCGGTCGGGGTCGATCGCGTTGCCGGCCTCGTCCTGGTTCAGCATCTCCAGGTAATGGTCGTAGCAACGGCTCGCATCCTCGCGCAGCAGCGCCAGCACGTGCTCGGCGGCGTCGGGCGGCAGGCTTTCGCCGCGTCCCTGCTTGTTGCTGGCGGACTGGCGGGCGATGTCCTCGGCGCGGGGGAAGTAGAACTCCTTCTCCAGCACCGAATAGCGGGCGGAATATTCGTTGATGCTGGCCGTGCGGTGGCGGAACCATTGCCGGGTGACGAAGATCGGCGCGCGCACGTGGAACTTGGCCACCGCCAGCTCGAACGGGCTGGTATGGCGGTTGCGCATCAGATAGCGGATCAGGCCGCGATCGTCGGAAATGCTGCGCGTTCCCTTGCCGTACGACACGCGCGCGCCCTGCACGATGGCCGCGTCGCCGCCCATATAGTCGATCAGCCGGACGAACCCGCTCCCCAGCACCGGCTCGGGCTGGTACAGCGCCTCCTCCACCGCCGGGACGGTATCGCGGCGCGTCTGGCTCCAGGCGGCGCGGGCGGCGTCGATTTCCGATTTCTGGTCTGTTGAAAACATCGCGGCCCCCCGCCGATTCCGTGTCTGCAAAGGCGGCGCATACCATGAAACGCGCCCGACCGGAACGCATCGGCGGCCATTGCCAAACCGCCGCCGCCCCCCTATATCCCCGGGTGCCGGAGGGGTTCGCCCCTTGGCTATGGCGATAAACGGCACGTGGAATAAGTGTTGTGGACCCGGGGGCAGTACCCGGCGTCTCCACCAGATCCTTCCGGTTCGGCTCCGCGCGGGGCCGGGGGCTATGGGGACGAAACAGGCTCGACACGCATGGTAAAGACCTGCCTTTTGCCCGGCATTGTACCACCGTCATCGGGCTGAATCACAAGTGCCAACGATAACTTCGAGGCGCTCGCTGTCGCTGCATAAGTGACAAGCGCGGTTCGGGAGGCACCGGGCAACAGAAGCCTCCCACTCGCCGGCACCCGGTCTCCGCCAACGCCCGATTCCGGGCGCCCAATTCCGGATACCAATTCCCGGGCGGCCTCCCGCACGCCGCTTTTCATTGCGACGGCGTGTCCGCTTCGTGAAGCGGCCCCCCGCGCATCCGGCTTGCGCGCCGATCCGGTTTGACGCATGGCTGAAACCTGTGGCACGGCGTGGCGCAACGCACCCAGGCCAACGGAACGGAGATTTCCGCATGTCCGACGATCACGACGGGGAAAACGGCTTCGACGCCGCCATCCCCGACAGTCTGCTCCCCTACGATTCGTGGATCGAGGACGCGTATCGCGACGTGATGCTGCGCGCGCTGGACCATGTGGGGCGCGAGGGACTGCCCGACGGGCACCATTTCTACGTCACCTTCCTGACCGGCTGGCCCGGGGTCGAAATCCCGGCGCGCCTGCGGGCGCAATATCCGCACGACATCACCATCGTGCTGCAGCACCAGTTCTGGGACCTGCGGGTGGACCGCACTGCGCGCACCGTGTCGGTCGGCCTGTCCTTCGGCGGCGTCGGCTCGACACTGGTGATCCCGGTCGCGGCGATCACCGCCTTCGCCGACCCGCATATCCGGCTGGCCCTGCGCTTCACCCCGCCCGGACCGGCCCCGGCACAGGACGAGGAGCCCGCTGCCCTCGAATCGGCCGCGTCCTCCGATGCGTCCTCCGATACCGCCTCCGGCGAGGCGCCCGGCGAGACGACAGACGGGCAGGCGCCGGCCTCGTCCCAGGTGGTCAGCCTGGCGGCCTTCCGGAAGAAGGGGCCGAACCCCAGTTGATCCGCACGCCATCCGGGACGCCCGGATGCGGCCGGGCGCTCCGTGAACCGCCACCCGGAAAGCAATCCGGGGGATAAGGCAGGAGATTGTCCGAGTGAACGCGTCCTCCATACCCTCCAAGCCCCCGCTCCGGCCTCCTCTGCGGCCCTTCGCCTACGGGCCGCTCTTTCCGCTGCAGGACACCGGGACGCCGTGGCGAAAGCTGGATATCGCGGGCGTGCGCACCGGCACCTGCGACGGGCGGACCGTGCTCCATGTCAGCCCCGAGGCCCTGGCCGAACTGGCGGCCCAGGCTTTCCACGACATCGCCCACCTGCTGCGGCCGGGCCACCTGGCGCAGCTTGCGGCGATCCTGCAGGACCCCGATGCGTCGGACAATGACCGGTTCGTGGCGCTGGACCTGCTGAAGAATGCCTGCATCGCCGCCGGCGGCGTGCTGCCGATGTGCCAGGACACCGGCACGGCGATCATCTACGGCAAGAAGGGCCAGCGCGTCTGGGTGGACGGGAACGAGGAGGAAGCGTTCTCCCGCGGGGTGTACGAAACCTACACCCGCACCAGCCTGCGCTATTCGCAGATGGCGCCGCTGTCGATGTTCGACGAGGTGAATACCGGCACCAACCTGCCGGTGCAGTTCCATATCGCGGCGGCCCCCGGCGAGGACCATGCCGCGCAGATGGACCTGATGTTCGTCGCCAAGGGCGGCGGCTCCGCCAACAAGACCTTCCTCTTCCAGGAAACCCGCGCCCTGCTGTCCAGCAAGGAAAACCTGCTGGCCTGGCTGGACGGCAAGGTGCGCACGCTGGGCACCTCGGCCTGCCCCCCCTACCACCTGGCGGTGGTGATCGGCGGCCTGTCGGCCGAACAGACGCTCGAGACGGTCAAGCTGGCCTCGACCCGCTGGCTGGACGGGCTGCCGACCGAAGGCAGCGCGCTGGGCCACGCCTTCCGCGACCTGGAGATGGAGCAGGAGATCCTGAAGCTGACCCAGGGGCTGGGGATCGGCGCGCAGTTCGGCGGCAAGTATTTCTGCCATGACGTGCGGGTGGTGCGCCTGCCGCGCCATGGCGCGTCCCTGCCGGTGGGGATCGGCGTGTCGTGCTCGGCCGACCGGCAGGTCAAGGCGCGCATCACCGCCGAGGGGATCTTCCTGGAGCGGCTGGAGACCGACCCGGCACGCTTCCTGCCCGAGACGACGGACGACCATCTGGGCGGCACCGAGGTGCGGGTGGACCTCAACCAGCCGATGGACGCGATCCGCGCCCTGCTGTCGCGCCACCCGGTGCGCACCCGCCTGTCGCTGACCGGCACCATGGTGGTGGCGCGCGACATCGCCCACGCCCGGTTCCGCGAACGGCTCGAACGCGGCGAGGGCCTGCCGGACTACCTGAAGGACCACCCGGTCTATTACGCCGGGCCGGCCAAGACGCCCGAGGGCATGCCCACCGGCGCGTTCGGCCCCACCACGGCGGGACGCATGGACAGCTATGTGGCGATGCTGCAGCAGGCCGGCGGCTCGTTCGTCATGCTGGCCAAGGGCAACCGGTCGAAGGCGGTGCGCGACGCCTGCCGCGCCTATGGCGGGTTCTATCTGGGCTCGGTCGGCGGCCCGGCGGCCCGGCTGGCCCGCGACTGCATCCGCAAGGTCGAGGTGCTGGAATATCCCGAACTGGGGATGGAGGCGGTCTGGAAGATCGAGGTGGAGAACTTCCCGGCCTTCATCGTCATCGACGACAAGGGCAATGATTTCTACGATGGCCTGACAGGCTGAACCGGCCTGGCGGACACGGACACTCGTCACATCAGGACATTACGGAGATACGCGTTCCATGCGCTTTACCGTCGATCGGCTGGACCATGTCGTCATCACCGTCCGGGACCAGGAGGTCTCGGCATCCTGGTACCAGCGCGTCCTGGGCATGGAGCGCGAGGAATATGGCCGCAACAACCGCACCGCGCTGAAATTCGGCGGCCAGAAGATCAATCTCCGCCCCCAGGGGGCCGAGGGCTGGGCCAGCGCCGAGGACGCGCTGCCCGGCACCAACGATCTCTGCTTCATCACCGCGGTGTCCAGCACCGAGGTGATCGAGCATCTGGAAGGCTGCGGGGTGCGGGTGATCCAGGGGCCGGTGGCGCGGCTCGGCGCGCTGGGGCCCGTAACCTCGGTCTATTGCGAGGACCCGGATCGCAACCTGATCGAGATCGCGTCCTATCAGGGATAGCGGCGTCATGGACGCGCGCCCAAACCTGAACCCGGACCCAAACCCCGGCCCAAACCCGGACCCGGACGCCGCGCCGCCCGCCGGCGACGCGGCCCTGTACCCCCACCCGCAGGACCGGCCGCTGGCCGGGGCGCCGCACCCCGGCCGGCTGCTCCATCCGCGCCTCTATGCCTGCGAATGCGCGGGCACGATGCTGCTGATGCTGTTCGGCGTGACCACCAACGTGCTGCTGGGGGCCGGCGACTCGCCCGTCGGCCGGGGTTTGGCGAACCATCCGGCGCTGCAGGTCGCGCTGCAGGGCCTGTTCTTCGGCATGGGCGGCTCGCTGGCCGCGCTGTCGCCCTTCGGCCGGGTCAGCGGCGGGCATGTCAGCCCGTCCGTCTCGCTGGCCTTCGCGCTGCTGGGGCGGCTGGCCTGGCGGGACCTGCTGGGCTACTGGGCCGCGCAGCTCGCGGGCGCGGTGCTCGGGACCGGACTGGTCGCGCTGGCCGGGCGGGCGTGGCCGCGCCTGGGGGCGTGGGCGCACGCCACCCGTTTCGCGGCGACCGTTCCCTTCGACCTGGTGCCGCTCTCCTGGGTGTTCATGGGCGAGGTCTGCACCACGGCGCTGCTCATCACCGCGCTGCTCTATACCGGCGGCCATGCCGCGCTGCGCTGGGCGACGCCGCTGCTGGCCGGCCCGCTGTTCTTCGCGCTGAACCCGTTCGAGGCCTGGCTGTCGGGCGACAGCACCAACCTGGCGCGCAGCCTGGGGCCGGCGGTATTTTCCGGCCAGTGGCAGGATTTCTGGATCTATGGCGCCGCACCGTTCTGCGGCGTGGTGTCGACGGTGCTGATGGTGCGGCTGGGAACCTTCGGCGCCATGCATGTGCACGAGGCCCGGCTGGCGCATTTCGGCCATCACGGCCGGGTGCCCTTCCTGCTGCCCCCCATCCTGTTGCCCTGGCGGCGCCGCGGGTCATAGCGGCAGTTGCCGAAAGATCGGGCGCCGGAAGAGTCGGGATCAGCTCCTGCCGAACAAGGCGGTCAGGCTGGCCGAACCCAGGCTGTGGCTGTTGATCATGTATCCCACCATCGCCCCCGACGCGTCCGCCGGCACGCTCAGCACCGCCGTGTCCAGCGCGTGGACCGTGAAGATGTAGCGGTGCGCCGGCCCCGGCGGCGGGGCGGCTCCGCCATAGGCATTGCCGCCGAAATCGGTGCGGGTCATGAACGCGCCGGGCGGCAGGTCGGCATCGCCCGACCCGGCGCCGGCCGGCAGGCTGGTGACCGAGGCGGGGATATTGACCATCACCCAGTGCCACCAGCCCGATCCGGTGGGGGCGTCGGGGTCGTACATCGTCACGGCGAAGCTGCGTGTGCCCTCGGGCGCGCCGCTCCAGGCCAGGGGCGGCGAGATATTGCCGCCGCGATAGCCCATGCCGTCGAAGACCTGGGCCTCGGGCAGCCGGTCGCCCTCGGCGAAGGCCCGGCTGGTCAGGGTGAATGTCATGGACGCCTCCTCGTGCGTTCGGCCCCTCTATCGGCCCCTATATGGGTGTTCGGGGCCGGGTGGCACGACCCTACCAGTTCTTGCTGACCAGCCAGAATTCCTCGGATGTCAGGGTAACCACCCCGCCGCCGCCGGTGGCTTCGGCGGACTCGGCCGCCGCCGCGGCCAGGGCGGCCATGCGCTCGATCATCAGCGTCTTGCGGACATGGGCCTCCGAGCTTTCGGGATTGGCCTCAAGGACGCTCAGCGCCACCTTGCAGGCCCGGGCGACGCGCGCGGCGTCGAGTGCGGCATAGGACATGGTCTCTTCCTGTCTGCTGATATGGGGGCGGGCCCCCGATCGGGTTCCGCGCCATTCTGCCGGGTGGCGGCGGGACTGTCCAACCGGCGCGGGATTCCGTAAACGGGGCATCCGATGCATGACCTTGCCTCCGATTTCGATTTCGTCCTGCCCGGCGCGCTGATCGCCGACCAGCCGGCGCGGCCGCGCGATTCCGCGCGCCTGCTGCACGTCCCCCAGGCCGGCCCCTTCCAGGACCTGGCGGTGCGCGACCTGCCCGGCCTGCTGCGGCCGGGCGACCTGCTGGTGGCCAACGACACCGCGGTGATCCCGGCACAGCTCGAGGCGCGGCGGGGCGAGGCGAAGATCGGCATCACCCTGGACCGGATCCTGCCCGACGGCACCTGGCACGCGCTGGCGCGCAACGCGCGGCGCCTGCGCGCGGGCGACGTCCTGACCTTCCCCGGCACCCCCAACCGGGCCGAGATCCGCGACCGCGACGCCGAGGGCGGCGTGATCCTGCGCTTCGATACCGCGGGCGCGGCGTTCGACGCCTTCCTGCAGGTGGCGGGGGCGCTGGCGCTGCCGCCCTATATCGCGCGGCCCCAGGGACCGACCGAACAGGACCGCACGGATTACGCCACCATCTTCTCGACCCATCGCGGGGCGGTGGCCGCCCCCACGGCGGGGCTGCATTTCACGCCCGGATTGCTGGCCGCCCTGGATGCGGCCGGCGTCGGGCGCCGCACGCTGACCCTGCATGTGGGGGCCGGGACCTTCCTGCCCGTGCGGGGCGAAAGCATCGCCTCCCACCGCATGCATGCCGAACGCGGCATCATCACCCCGGAAACCGCGCAGGCCATCAACGCGGCCCGCGCCGCCGGGGGGCGGATCGTGGCGGTGGGCACGACCTCGCTGCGGCTGCTGGAAAGCGCGGCCGATCCGGACGGCACGATCCGGCCCTTCGACGGCGACACCGCCATCTTCATCCGCCCGGGCTACCGGTTCCGGGCGGTGGACCTGCTGATGACCAATTTCCACCTGCCGCGCTCGACCCTGTTCATGCTGGTCTGCGCCTTCGCCGGATATGACAGGATGCGCCAGGCCTATGCCCACGCGATCGAGACGGGATACCGCTTCTATTCCTACGGCGATGCCTGCCTGCTCCACCGGCGGGACGCGGCCATAGGAGGGACGGGCGCATGAGCACCGCATTCCGCTGGACCGGTCAGGCGCGATTCGGCCGCGCGCGGGCGGGCCACCTGCATACCGCGCACGGCATGGTGCCCACCCCGACCTTCATGCCCGTGGGCACGGCCGGCACGGTCAAGGCCATGACGATGGACGCCGTGCGCGCGACCGGCGCGGGCATCGTGCTGGGCAACACCTACCACCTGATGCTGCGTCCGGGGGCCGAACGGGTGCGCGCGCTGGGCGGCCTGCATCGCTTCATGGACTGGCCGGGGCCGATCCTGACCGATTCCGGCGGGTTCCAGGTCATGTCGCTGGGCGCGCTGCGCAAGCTCGACCAGGACGGGGTGACGTTCAGCTCGCATATCGACGGCGCGAAGCACCGGCTGACGCCCGAACGGTCGACCCACATCCAGCACGCGCTGGACGCCACCATCACCATGTGCTTCGACGAATGCCCGGCCCTGCCGGCCCCGCCTGAGACGATCGCGCAGTCCATGCGCCTGTCCATGCGCTGGGCCGCGCGCTGCCGCGCGGCATTCGTCCCCCGCCAGGGCTATGCCCAGTACGGCATCATCCAGGGCGGCACCGAACCCGACCTGCGCGCCGAAAGTGTGCGCGCCCTGACCGATATCGGCTTCGAGGGCTACGCGATCGGCGGCCTGGCGGTGGGCGAGGGGCAGGAGCTGATGTTCGCGACCCTGGACGCGACCGTGCCCCTGATCCCCGACGACAGTCCGCGCTACCTGATGGGGGTCGGCACCCCCGACGATCTGCTGGGCGCCGTCGAACGCGGGGTGGACATGTTCGACTGCGTCATGCCGACCCGGGCGGGCCGCACCGCCCGCGCCTATACCGAACGCGGCACCCTGAACCTGCGCAATGCGCGCCATGCCGGCGACACGCGGCCGATCTCGCCGCACTGCGACTGCCTGGCCTGCGCGCGGCACAGCCGCGCCTATCTGCACCACCTGTTCCGGGCCAATGAAATCCTGGGCCCGATGCTGCTGACGTGGCATAATCTGGCCTATTACCAGCGGCTGATGCGCGGGCTGCGCGCCGCGATCATCGACGGATCGCTGGACGTCCATGCCGCGTGGCTGCGCGCCCAATGGGCGATGGAGGACTGGACGCCCGACGAAATGCCCCCTGCCGACATCCCACCGGTCCCGTGATGCGCCCCCCGCCGGAGCCCCCTTCCGCCTTGGGCGATGCGATCCGCGACAAGGCGCTGGCGCTGGGCTTCGACGCGGTGGGGTTCTGCGACGCGGCGCTGGGCGACGACGCCCGGGCGCGGCTGGCCGATTTCCTGGCCGCCGGCCATCACGGGGCGATGGGCTGGCTGGCCGAACGCACCGAACAGCGCGGCGATCCCCGCGCCCTGTGGCCCGAGGCCCGAAGCGTGATCGCGCTGGGCCTGTCCTACGCACCCGGCGGCGACCCGCTGGCGACGACGCGCCTGCCCGACCGGGGCAACCTGTCGGTCTATGCGCGGCACCGCGACTATCACGACGTGGTCAAGGGCATGCTCAAGCACCTGGCGCAGTTCGTCGTCGCCGAAGGCGCGCGGATGAGTGTCGCCGAAGGCGCGCGGATGAGTGTCGCCGAAGGCGCGCGGATGATTGCCGCCGAAGGCGCGCGGAGGAGTGTCGCCCAGGGCGCGGGGGCAGGGGCCGCGCCGGGCGTCAAGGTCTTCGTCGACACCGCGCCGGTCATGGAAAAGCCGCTGGCCGAACGCGCGGGGCTGGGCTGGCAGGGCAAGCATACCAACCTGGTGTCCCGCCGGCACGGAAGCTGGCTGTTCCTGGGCGAGATCTACACGACCCTGGACCTGCCGCGCTCGGCGCCCTCGGGCGGGCAATGCGGCTCCTGCCGGCGCTGCCTGGATGCCTGCCCGACCGACGCCTTTCCCGAACCGTACCGGATGGACGCCCGGCGCTGCATTTCCTACCTGACGATCGAGAATCCGGGCCCGATCCCGCTGGAATTCCGGGCCGCGATGGGCAACCGCATCTATGGCTGCGACGATTGCCTGGCGGTCTGCCCCTGGAACCGCTTCGCCACCGAATCGCGGCAGATGAAGCTGCGGGCCCGCGACGACCTCACCGCGCCGCGCCTCGCGGACCTGGCGCGGCTGGACGATGCGGGCTTCCGGGCGCTGTTCTCGGGCTCGCCGGTCAAGCGGATCGGGCGCAACCGCTTCGTGCGCAACGTGCTGGTGGCCGTCGGCAATTCGGGACTGGCCGCGCTGCGCCCGGTGGCGCAGGCGCTGTGCGACGATCCCGATCCGGTGGTGGCCGAGGCCGCGCGCTGGGCGGCCGGACGCCTGCCGACATGAACGACCAGGCATGAACGACCGGGACCAGAACGCCGCAAGCTTCCGCCTGCCGGGCGGCCGGCCGCTGGTCAAGCGCAGCCTGGCGCTGTCCGGCCACCGGACCAGCGTGGCGCTCGAACCCGAATTCTGGACGGCGCTGGACGAGATGGCGCGCGCGCGCGGGATCGGCCTGCCCGCGCTGATCGCCGGGCTCGACGCCGCGCGCGACCCGGCGCGCCCCCTGGCCTCCGCCTTGCGGGTGGCGGCCTTGCTGGACGCACGGGACCGGGGGCGGGGCCAGGGCAGGGGGGCAGCCGGCGATTCGGGTTGAGGGGGGTGGCGTCTTGGCGCATGATCGGCACCGGACGGCGCATGCCGGCCCGGCAAGGATAATGGCGAATTTCTGATGGCGATCTGGGGGAAATTGTTCGGCGGCGCGGCGGGGTTCGCAATGGGCGGGCCGCTCGGTGCCGTGGTCGGCGCGGCGCTGGGCCACGCGGCCGATAACGGGTCGATCCTGGAAACGCCGGTCGGTGGCTGGACCGATCGCTGGGGCCCGCGCCTGAACGCCGACCCCAACGGGGCGGCAACCTTCGTCGCCGCCAAGCTGGCGGCGGTGACCGGCAAGCGTGAGCAATTGTACGGCCTGGTGATGGTGGTGCTGTCGGCCAAGCTGGCCAAATGCGACGCGCCGGTGAACCGGGCCGAGATCGACGCCTTCAAGCGCCGCTTCCAGGTGCCCAGCGAGCACGCCCGGGATGTCGGCCGCCTGTTCGACCAGGCACGCCAGCGGGTGGACGATTTCGAAGGATTCGCCGCCGAACTGGGCCGGGCCTATGCCGACCGGACCGACATGCTGGAAGAGGCGCTGGCGGCGCTGTTCGCCGTCGCCCGGGCGGATTTGGCGCCCGAGGGTGAACTGCACCCGATGGAAGCCCGCTTCCTGCGCCGCGTGCACCGGGCCTTCAAGCTCAGCCCCGGCGCGTGGGACCGCGCCGAATCGGGCGGCGCCCGGCCGGGGGTGAACGAGATCGACGCCTATACGGTGCTGGGGCTGAAGCGTGACGCCACGGACGTGGAAATCCGCGCCACCTGGCGCCAACTGGTGCGCGCCCACCATCCCGACGCCCTGGCCGCGCGCGGCGCCGGCCCCGGCGAGATGGAAGAGGCGGCGGAACGGATCGCCCGCATCAACGCCGCCTGGGACCGCATCAAGCGCGACCGGAAGATATAAGGCGGCTCCTGCCGTCAGGCGCCGGCTAGTGTCCTGCCCGAGAAATTCTTATGAGAATTTCTCGGACCAGCAGGCCACTAAAATATTGATTCTAGTGTCCTTTCGATTCCGAAATTCGCTTGCGAATTTCGGAATCAGGACACTAGGCGCCTGACGGTGGCGCCCACCGTGCGGGCCAGCGCGCGATAGGCCTGGCCGGCCGGGCTGTCGGGCGCGGCGGTCACGACGGGGGCGCCGGCATCGGCGCTGGCGCGGATATCGGCCAGCAGCGGAATTTCGCCCAGGAACGGCACCCCGATCGCCTCGGCCTCGGCCCGCGCGCCGCCATGGCCGAACAGGTCGGTGCGGTGGCCGCAGTTCGGGCAGCAGAAATAGGACATGTTCTCGACGATCCCCAGCACCGGGACGTCCATCTTCCGGAACATCGTCACCCCCCGCCGCGCATCCAGCAGCGCGATGTCCTGCGGCGTCGAGACCACGATCGCCCCGGCCAGCGCGATCTTCTGCGCCAGCGTCAGTTGGGCGTCGCCGGTGCCGGGGGGCATGTCCACCACCAGCACGTCCAGCGCGCCCCACTCCACGTCGCCCAGCAACTGGCCCAGCGCGCCCATCACCATCGGGCCGCGCCAGATCATCGCCTGCCGCTCATCGACCAGCAGGCCGATCGACATCGCCTTGATCCCCCAGGCGTCCAGCGGCAGCATCCGGCCCTCATGCAGTTCGGGCGGCCGGCGCAGCCCCAGCATGCGCGGCAGGGACGGGCCATGGATGTCGGCATCCAGCAGCCCGACGCGCAGCCCCTCCATCCCCAGCCCCACGGCCAGGTTGACCGCGGTGGTGGATTTGCCGACCCCCCCCTTGCCCGACGCAACCGCGATCACCACCCCGACCCCCGGCAGCAACGGACCCTGCCGCGCGCCCCCGCCGCCCAGGTTCAGCGGCCGGTGGCCACCCCCCTGTGCCGCCGCTCCTTGGGGCGCCCCTCCCGCCGGCGGCGCGGCGCGATGGGCGGTCAGGATCACGCTCACGGCGCTGATCCCAGGGCCGATCCCGGGCAGGGCGCGCAGCGCGGCCTCGGCCTGCGGCAGCAGCGGCTCCAGCAGCGGGGCCGCGGCGCGGCTGGTGGCCAGTGCGACATGCAGCGTGCCGTCGCGCAGCGTGGCCGCGTCCAGCGCGGCGTGGTCCAGGATCGTCGTGCCGTCCGGCGCGCGCACCTGCCGCAGCGCCTGCTCGATCTGCATCCGTGTCGGGTCCGTCATAAGGCCGTCCTTCCTGGCGCTGGCGCCGCTATGAATCCGAGACCGGACATAGGCGAAATTTCCGCCACGGCAAATCGGCCCATGCCCCATGCCCTATGCCCTGTGCCGCACATTCCCCATCCCATGTAAGGAATCGAAACGGGGGCTGGAGTTGCCGGGCATTCTGCTCCATCTGTCAGGGACGGATCGTCCATCGCCGCAGGAGGAACCGGCTTTCATGACCTCTTCCGTGTCCCAGCGCCCACCGTCCCGGTCTCGCGGGGCGCCCGGGGCCGGGCAGGCGGGCGCCGCCGCCCCGCGCCGTGCGCGCGACCATCGGGTCGATGCGCTGCGCGGCGTCGCGCTGCTGATGATGTTCGTCGACCATATCCCCCAGAACGTCCTGAACCGCTTCACCCTGCGCAATGTCGGCTTCGCCGACGCGGCGGAAATCTTCGTGCTGCTGGCGGGCTACGCCTCGTGGCTGGCCTATGGCCGGAATTTCGACCGGGTGGGCCTGCGCGCCGGGCTGGGGCGGGTGTGGCGGCGCTGCGCGCGGCTCTATGTCTTCCAGGCCGTCATGGTGGTGGTCACCACCGCGACCATCCGGGCCTGGCGGTCGTTCTGGCCTGTGCCGGTTGATTTCCTGGAACCCGAGCTGGCGCACGGGCTCAGCGCCTTCTGGCGGGTGATGTTCCTGGACGCGCTGCCCAGCAACCTGAACATCCTGCCGCTCTATATCGTGCTGCTAGCGGCCTTTCCGCTGGTCTACCTGCTGATGCGCCGCTCGCTGGTGCTGACGCTCGCGCTCAGCGGCGGGCTGTGGCTGCTGATCAACCTGGATCCGACGATCAATTTCCCCAACTGGCTGGATCCGGACGGATGGTATTTCGACCCGCTGGCCTGGCAGTTCCTGTTCACGCTGGGGGCGTGCGCCTCGGTCCTGGCCGGCCGGCGGGGCGGCAGCCTGCCGGCGGTCGGCTGGCTGCGCGGCCTGTGCGGCGCCTATCTGGTGCTGTCGGCCTTCGAGGTCTTTCCCTGGTCGCTGTGGGGGCTGCCGGACCTGCGGCCCTTCGCCATCCCCGCACCGGACAAGAGCGTCCTGGCCCCGCTGCGGCTGGTGGACGTGATGGCGATCTTCTACCTGGTGCAGTCCTCGCACGGGGCGCGGGGCGTGGCCGAGGGCCGGTTCGGGCGATTGATGGCGCTGTTCGGCCGCCATTCGCTCGAAATCTTCGCGGCCGGGACGGTCATCGACCTGTATGCGCGGCTGGTCTTCACCTCGTTCGGGTCGGGCTGGATGCTGCAGGTCGCGGTGAATGTGATCGGATTTTCGATCCTGTGGGGGCTGGCGACGGTTCTCGACCGGCGCCGGGTGCGGCAGAAGATGCAGGCGGCGACCGAGCCGGGCCGCGAGATGACGACACCCCCCGTATCCGGCCTGAAACGAGCCCATTGATGTCCGATCCCGCCCCCGCGGCGCCTGTCGCCCACACCCCCGGCACGCATGTCGGGGCGCCCTTCCTTCCCCGCCTGACCGCCCGCCTGCTGCAGGGCCGGCCGGTGCGGGTGACGCTGTTCGGCTCCTCGACGATCGAGGGCGTGGGCGCCAGCGCGCCCGCGCACGGGTTCGGCCCGGTCTTCGAACGCGCGCTGGCGCCGATGGTGCCGGGCGGGCTCGCCGTGATCAATCGCGGGGTCGGCGGCAACGGCGCGGCCGAGATGCATGCGCGCCTGGCCGACCTGCTGGCCGACGGCTCGGACCTGGTGCTCTGGCAGACCGGCAGCAACGATGCCTGGCAGGGCGTGCCGGTCGAGACCTACGAGGCACTGACCCGGCAGGACCTGCTGGCCACCCGCGCGGCGGGGGCGGAGCTGGTGCTGATGGACCCGCAATATTGCCGGATGCTCGAGGAATGCGCGGCCTTCCCGGCCTTCGTCGCCGCGGTGCACCGCATCGGCGCCGACCTGGGGATCCCGGTCTTCGGCCGCTATGCCCGCATGAAATCCTGGTGCGCCGAACTGGGCCTGGCGCGCGACGAATTGTCGCCCGACGGGCTGCATATGGGCGATCGCGGCTACCGCCTGCTGGGCGAGGCCGTGGCGGCCTGGCTGGTGGACCTGACCGGCGCGCCCGGCGGCGCCGCGCTGTAGCAGGCGTTTTTCAAAAGCCGCCAAGGGGGAACTTCCCGCCGCGCACGGGGGTTATCACGGTTGTCCCCCTGCCTGGTTTCCCCGATTTCCGTCCGCCGGGATCATGCTCTAGGATGCCCGCCTCCAGGATGCCCGTCTTGTCGACGACCTGTTTACCGACGACCCGCTTTTCAGGAACCGCCCGCCCGATGTCCCTGCCTGTTCCGGTTTTCTTCCGTCCGCTCGCCCTCGCCGGGCTTGCGGCGGCCCTTTCCCTGTCCCCCGGGGGCGCGGCTCGGGCCGAACCGGCGATCGTGCCGCATCCGGCGGTCCCCGCGGCGCCGGGGGCGGTGCTCCCGCCGCCGCCCGTCCCGGGACGCGGCATGCCCGACAGCTTCGCCGACCTGGCGGCGCGCCTGCTGCCGGCGGTGGTCAATGTCTCGACCACCGAGACGGTCAAGCCGGGCGACGAGGACGGCGACGCCGAGGGCGACGGTGACGGCGGCGGCGACGCGCCGCAGATCCCGAATTTCCCCGAAGGCTCGCCCTTCGAGAAATTCTTCCACGATTTCATGAACCGCCAGAACGGCCCCGAGGCCGCGCCGCGCAAGATGCAGGCGCTCGGCTCGGGCTTCATCATCGACCCGTCCGGCATCGTGGTCACCAACAACCACGTGATCCGCCATGCCGACCAGATCACGGTCACGCTGCAGGACAACACGGTGCTCAAGGCGCATGAGATCGGACATGACGACCGCACCGACCTGGCGGTGCTGAAGGTCGATTCGCCCCATCCGCTGCCCGCCGTCGGCTTCGGCGACAGCGACCGCGCCCGGGTGGGGGACTGGGTGCTGGCGATCGGCAACCCGTTCGGCCTGTCCGGCACGGTGACGGCGGGCATCATCTCGTCGCGCGGCCGCAATATCGAGCAGGGACCGTACGACGATTTCATCCAGACCGACGCGCCGATCAACAAGGGCAATTCCGGCGGCCCGCTCTTCGACATGCAGGGGCAGGTGATCGGCATCAACACCGCCATCTACTCGCCCTCGGGCGGGTCGATCGGCATCGGCTTCTCCATCCCCTCGGCCGAGGCCCGGGGAATCATCGAGCAGTTGCGCCGCACCGGCAAGGTGTCGCGCGGCTGGATCGGCGTGCGCATCCAGGACGTGACGCAGGACATCGCCGACGGGCTGGGGCTCAAGGACGCGCACGGCGCGCTGATCGCCGGCGTCGAGCCCAAGGGCCCCGCAGCGAACGCGAAACTGCAGACCGGCGACGTGATCTTGTCGCTGGACGGCAAGCCGATCGACGGGCGGGCCCTGCCGCGCCTGATGGCCGACGAAATCCCGGGCAAGGTCGTCACGCTGGGCGTCTGGCGCCATGGCCACGGCCTGACCATGCCCGTCACGGTGGGGGCGCTGCCCGACGACACGCCCCCGCCCGCGCCGAAGAAGCCGGCGGCCAGGCCGCAGGGCAGCGTCCCGCTGGACGGGCTGGGCTTCACCGTGGCGGCGATCGACGACGTGGCGCGCCAGAAATACAACCTGACCGAGGGCCAGAAGGGCGTGGTCGTGACCCAGGTGGCCCAGGACGGGCCGGCGGCGGACAGGGGCCTGCGCCCCGGCGACGTGATCACCGAGGTCCAGCAATCCGACGTGTCCACGCCGGCCGACGTGCGGCGCCTGCTGGACGCGGCGCGGGCGCAGCACAGGCGCTCGGTGCTGTTCCTCGTGCAGAATGCCGACGGAATGCGCTGGGTCCCGTTCCCGCTGGACGGAGCCGACGGAAAATAGGGTCATGACGTCGTCCTCAGCCGCCCCGGCCGGCTGGTGGGCGGCGTTCCGGCGGGCCCAGCATCCGCGGGGCCCCGAACTGCGCCAGGCGGTGCGACTGCTGGTCTCGGTGCTGCTGTCCGACCTGCTGGCCCGGGCGGTGCATCTGCACGAGCCGGTCTGGTCGGTCATCACCTCGGTCATCGTGACCCAGAGCCGCATCACCCAGACCCTGACCACCGGGCGCGACCAGGTGGTGGGCACGCTGCTGGGGGCCGGGGCGGGGGTCTTCGCCATCGTGCTGATCCTGGGCACGCCGCTGCCCCCCTGGCTGGTGTTCTGGCTGGTGCTGACGCCGCTGGCCGTCCTGGCCGCGATACGCCCCGCGCTGCGCTTCGCGGCGGTAACCCTGATGATCGTGCTGCTGTTCCCCGCGCACGGCAGCCCCTTCCTGCGGCCGCTCGACCGCATCGCCTCGATCATGATCGGGGTGATCACCTCGCTTGCGGTCTCGTTCCTTGTGTTGCATGACGAAGCCAGGCGGGACGTGCTGCGCGGCGCGGCGCGCCTGGTCGGCGACATCGCCGACCTGCTGGACCAGGCCCTGCGGGGCACCCTGGACCATGATGCGATCGAGTCGGCGGACGAGGCCTTTCGGACGCATCTGCAGGAAATCTACGGCGCGGTGGCCGAGGCCCAGGTCGAGGGGCTGGGCTTCCTGCGCCGCCGCGGCGATCCGCTGCTGGACGGACTGCCCGCCCTGCTGCGCCGCCTGCGGGGCAGCGCGGTTTTTACCGCCCGTGCCGCGATCATGGGGGAAACCCTGGCCACGGGCGGCGCGCTGGATGCCGAACGGCAGGCGCTCGCCCGCGTGCTCGCGCAGCTCGGCCGCCGCTGCGAGCGCGAAGCCAGAACGCGCCGCCGCCATCGCCCGCAGAACGAGGACGGGGCGACGGCGGTCCTGACAGTGCTGCATCACCCGGGTCCCGACTGGAGCCCGGTGATGCAGTTCACCCTGGCGATGCTGCATGCCGACCTGGACCGCGCGGTTCGCGCGCTCTGGTCCGGATGCACCGCATCGCCGCACGACGTACCCCACGAGGTACCGACCAAGACCGAGAAGGAGAAAGAGGCGACATGATGAACCGGACCATTCTGGAGTCACTGCCCGCCGGCATTTCCGCTCCGGGCTATGACCCGTCCGCAATCCGCACCGGGATCGTCCATTTCGGCGTCGGCAATTTCTTCCGGGCGCATGAGGCATTCTATGTCGATCGCTGCCTGGGCCTGCCCGGCCAGCAGGGCTGGGGCATCGCCGGCGTCGGGCTGACCGGCGGCGCGCGCTCGGAACGCAAGGCCGAGACGTTCCGCGCGCAGGATTGCCTCTATTCGCTGACCGAGGCCGCGCCGGACGGCGCGCGCGCGGTGCGGGTGATCGGCGCGCTGCGCGCCTATCTGCTGGCGCCGTCCGACCCGCATGCGGTGCTGGACCTGCTGGCCGATCCGGCCATCCGCATCGTCAGCATGACGATCACCGAAGGCGGCTACAATATCGACGAGACCACCGGCCGGTTCCGCCTGGATACGCCCGCGGTCCAGGCCGACCTGGCGGGGGACGCGCCGCCCGCCACCATCTTCGGCTTCGTGGTCGAGGCCCTGGCCCGCCGCCGCGCCGCCGGCGCGGGGCCGTTCACCGTGCTGTCCTGCGACAATCTGCGCCATAACGGCGACGTCGCCCGCACGGCCTTCCTGGGCTATGCCCGGGCGCGCGACGCCGGGCTGGCGGAGTGGATCGAACGGCACGTCACCTTCCCCAACGCCATGGTCGACCGCATCACCCCGTCGGTCGACGCGGCGATCGCCGCCGAGCTGAACGCCGCGAGCGGCCTGGACGACGCGCTGCCGCTGGTGGCCGAGGATTTCACCCAATGGGTGGTCGAGGACACATTCTGCGCCGGCCGCCCCGCCCTGGAACAGGCGGGGGTGCAGTTCGTCGACGACGTGACGGGGTACGAGCAGGTCAAGGTGCGGATGCTGAACGCCTCGCACATCCTGCTGGCCTTCCCGGGCATCCTGCTGGGCTATCGCCATGTCGACGAGGCGCTGCGCGACCCGGATCTGGAACGCTTCGTCAACGCCTACCTGGAACGCGACGTGATTCCGCGCCTGACCGCGCCCGAAGGGCTGGACCCGCAGGAATACCGGCGCAGCGTGCTCAGCCGTTTCTCCAACCCCGCGATGGCCGACCAGTTGCTGCGCGTGGGCGGCGACGGCTCGTCCAAGGTCCAGGTCTACTGGACCGAGACCGTGCGCCGCACCCTGGCCGATGGCGGGGATCTGTCGCGGATCGCCTTCGGCATCGCCGCCTATCTGGAAATGCTGCGCGGCAAGGACGAGTCCGGCGCGGCCTACACCCCGTTCGAGCCGACACTGGATCCGGCGCGGATCGCCCTGGCCGGCGCGGACGACCTGGCGGCCGGGCTGGCGCTGCCCGCCTTCGACGGCTGGCGCGACGTGCAGACCCCGGCGCTGACCCAGGCGATCGTCGCCGCGCGGCACGCCATCCGCACGCAGGGGGTGCGCGCATCGCTGCCCCGCTGACCGTCAGTCAGTCCTCGGGCCCTCGGGCCCCACGGCGCGGCTCATCAGCCGCGCCGCCGGGTCATAGCTGCGCAGGATCGCCGCCGCCCGGGGCCTGTCCAGGGGGGTGAAGCCCGCCCGGAGCCAATAGGCGCCGGCGCTGCCGGTGGCGACCAGCACGATCCGCGACAGGCCGGCCTTTCGCGCCCGCGCCGCCAGCATCGCCAGCGCGGCGGCCGGCGCGTTCCGGCCACGGGCATGCGGCAGCAGGGCAATATCGTGCAGGTACCAGCAATCGGGCCGCGCCGGCAACGCGCCCAGCGCGACATTCAGCGCGGGCGGCACGTCGTCCCGCCAGGGATGGCTCAGCACATAGCCGTCCGGCCCGCCGGCCCCCTCCAGCACCAGGCAACCCGCCGGGCACAGCGCCAGCCGCTCGCCGAACACCGCCGCGTCCTCCGGGTAATCCGGATGGACGCGCGCGGCGATCGCGATCACGGCGGACAGGTCGGCGGCCCGCATGCCGCGCCAGGCGGCGGGCGCCGTCACGGATGATGGGGCCGTCATGGCCGGAAGAGGGGGCGTCATGCGCAAAATTGCTCTCGACAGGCGGCGGAACACTCCAGCATAGCATGGCGGCCCCCGGCCCAGGCTGCAACCGATGGGCTGCAACCGAATGGGCCGCGGGGTGGCGAAGGCGGAGGTGCGATGACGGGGATGCGTCTGACGCTGCGGATCGACACGCGGGACCGGCCGTTGCTGGGCCACGGCAAGATCCGCCTGCTCGAGGCGATCGGCGAGACGGGATCGATCTCGGCGGCCGCCCGGGCCATGGGCATGTCCTATCGCCGCGCCTGGCTGCTGGTGGAATCGCTCAACGGCGCATTCGCCGAACCGGTGGTCGCCGCCCGCCCCGGCGGCGGCGGCGGGGCCGCCCTGTCGCCGGCGGGGCAGGAGGTCGTGCGCCTCTACCGCGAGATCGAGCGCACCGCGCACGCCGCCGCCGCCACGGCGCTGGACGCGCTGGCGGCTCGGCTCGGCACGCCGGATGCCGCAAAAACGCCATAGGACGCAGGCAGACGGTCGCGATGGCCCGATGGCCCGATTGTTCGGGCGCCGCGAACAGGGCTGATGCTACAATAACGACAATAAGACATGACGAACGGGCCCGCGTGACGCGCGCCCCGGGGAGCCAGGATGTTAAGACGCGATCTCGTTAAGACAGGTGCCGGCCTGTCCCTTCTGTCCCTGCTGGGCAATGTCGCCCCTGTCGGGGACGCCGCCGCCGCCGATGCCCCGGCCGGACCCGCGCCGACCGGCCCGTTCGACGGCGGCACGGTGCGGCAGATCGCCCAGTCCCTGTCGCGCCGCCCGTACCGCGCGCCCGACCAGGCCCTGCCGGCCGCGATCGACAAGCTGAATTTCGACCAGTACCGCGCGATCGCCTACCGGCCCGACCAGGCGCTGTGGCACGGCCAGAACCTGGCCTTCGACGTCGAATTCTTCCCGCGCGGCTTCCTGTACCGCCCGCGGATCGAGATCTATGAGGTCGTGGACGGCAAGGCGGCGCCGGTGCCCTATAACCCCGACCTGTTCAGCTACGGCGACCCCGCCCTGCGCGTGACCGACGATCTGGGCTTCGCCGGGCTGCGCCTGCGCTATGCCATCAACACGCCGGGCGTGATGGAGGAATTCTGCGTCTTCCTCGGCGCATCCTATTTCCGCGCGGTGGCCAAGGGGCAGAATTACGGCCTGTCGGCGCGCGGTTTCGCCGACGGCACCGGCAACCCGAAGGGCGAGGAATTCGCCCTGTTCCGCGCCTTCTGGCTGGAACGGCCGCAGCCGGGCGTCGATGCCGTGGTGGTGCACGCGCTGCTGGACAGCCCCTCGGTGGCGGGGGCGTTCAGCTTCACCATCCGCCCCGGCGAGTTGACGACCTTCGACGTGCAATCCTCCCTCTATCCCCGCGCGGCGATCGCCGAACCCGGGATCGCGCCGCTGACGGGCATGTTCTATTTCGACGCCAACGACCGCAACCATGTCGATGACTGGCGCCCCGCCGCGCATGACAGCGAGGCCCTGTCGATCTGGACCGGCAGCGGCCAGCAACTGTGGCGGCCGTTGCGCAATCCGCAGGACCTGCAATTCTCGGCCTTCTCCGACGATTCGCTGCGTGGCTTCGGGCTGATGCAGCGCAAGCGCGCCTTCGCCGATTTCGAGGACCTGGCCCTGAATTACGAAAAACGGCCCTCGCTGTGGATCGAACCGGTGGGCGACTGGGGCGCCGGCGCGGTCGACCTGGTCGAAATCCCCACGCCGAACGAGGTCAACGACAATATCGTCTCGTTCTGGCGTCCCAAGGGCGGCCTGGCGGCCGGGCGGGAATACACCTTCACCTATCGCATGTATTGGGGATGGGACTCGCCCTGGCCGACTAGGCTGGCCCGCGTGGCCGCGACCCGGGTCGGCGCGGTGACCGACGACAAGACCGCCCGCTTCTTCGACATCGATTTCGACGGGGCGCCGTTCGCCAACCTGCCGCCGGACGCCAAGTTCCATCTCGTCCCCAGCAGCTCGGCCGGCACGATCCGCAACGTGGTGGTCGAACCGAACCCGAATATCCATGGCTGGCGCACCACCTTCGAATTCGTGCCGGGCGACGCCAGGATCGCCGAACTCAGTTGCGTCCTGGCCAATGACGCCGGACCGGTCTCCGAACAATGGACCTATCGATGGACGCCCTAGACACCGCCCAACACTCGCACCCCGGGCCACACCCTGGGCCGGGGGCCGCGCCCCGGGGCCTTCCGGACGGGTTTCCCGCCCTGCCGGACGAATCCCCCCTGCGGATGGACGTCCAGTCGCTGTCCGCCTGGCCCGACCGGCACGGCCGGCCGCGCATGCCGGTGACCGCGCCGCGCTTCATCGCCCTGCGCCGGCTGGCGGTCATCGGCTCGGCCAGCCTGCTGACGGGCTACGGCGCGTACGAGATGAACCTGGTGCTGAACGCGACGGGCTTCTCGGTGCTGGGCGCGGTGCTGCTGGCGCTGTTCGTGCTGCTGTTCCAGTGGATCGCGCTGGCCTTCACCTCGTCGGTCGGCGGGTTCGTCTCGCTGCTGCGGCGCGGCGGGCTGGGGCTGGGGATCGCGCGCGACGGCGACCTGCCGACGCTGTCGACGCGCACCGCCCTGCTGATGCCGACCTACAACGAATCGCCGGGCCGGGTGATGGCCGGGCTGCGGGCGATGCATGACAGCCTCGCGGCCACCGGACGGCTGGACGCATTCGACATCTTCATCCTGTCGGACACCACCAACCCCGATATCTGGGTCGCCGAAGAGGCCGCGTTCCTCGCCTTCCGCGCCGAGACGGCCCGCGCCGAGACGGCCGGAACCGGGGGCGGGGCGGGGGGGCGCGTCTATTACCGCCGCCGGCCGGTCAACACCGAACGCAAGGCGGGCAATATCGCCGAATGGGTGCGCCGCTTCGGCGGCGCCTATCCGCAGATGGTCACGCTCGATGCCGACAGCCTGATGGATGGCGGCACCCTGGTGCGCATCACCGCGGCGATGGAGCGCCATCCCCAGGTGGGGCTGATCCAGACCCTGCCCGAGATCGTCAACGGCACCACCCTGTTCGCGCGCATGCAGCAATTCGCCGGCCGGGTCTACGGGCCGCTGATCGCCCACGGCATCGCCTGGTGGCACGGGTCCGAAGGCAATTACTGGGGCCATAACGCGGTGATCCGCACCCGGGCCTTCGCCGAGCAGGCCGGCCTGCCGCATCTGCCGGGGCGCAAGCCCTTCGGCGGCCATATCCTCAGCCACGATTTCGTCGAGGCCGCGCTGATGCGCCGGGGCGGCTGGGCGATCCACATGGTCCCGGGCCTGCCCGGCTCGTACGAGGAAAGTCCCCCCTCGCTGACCGACATCGCCATCCGCGACCGGCGCTGGTGCCAGGGCAACCTGCAGCACGCCAAGGTGCTGCGCACGCGCGGCCTGCACTGGGTCAGCCGGCTGCACATGATGATGGGCATCGGCTCCTACGTCACCTCGCCGATGTGGCTGGTCTTCCTGCTGGTCGGCATCCTGATCGCCCTGCAGACCCGCTTCCAGAAGCCGGAATATTTCGGCGACACGAAATCCCTGTATCCGAACTGGCCGCAGGTCGATCCCGAACAGGCGAAATACGTGTTCATCGGCACCATGGCGATCCTGCTGGCGCCCAAGCTGATGGCCTATGTCGCGCTGCTGTTCGACCGCCCGGCCCGGCAGGGATGCGGCGGCGCGCTGCGCGCCGGCCTGTCGGTGCTGGTCGAGACGGTCATCGGCGGGCTGGTGGCGCCGATCGCCATGCTGATCCAGACCTCGGGCGTGCTGTCGATCCTGATGGGCCAGGATTCCGGCTGGAACGCCCAGCGGCGCGACGATGGCGGCGTGCCGCTGGGCGATATCGCGCGGGCCTACTGGCGCTATATGCTGTTCGGGCTGATCCTGGGCGGCTGCGCGTGGAGCGTTTCGATCCCGCTGTTCCTGTGGATGACCCCGGTGCTGCTGGGCCTGGCCTTCGCCATTCCGCTGGCGGCGGTCACGGGCGACCGCGCCGCCGGCCAGGCGCTGCGCCGCGCCGGCCTGCTGCTGATCCCCGAGGAAACGGCGCCGCCGGACATCCTGCGCCGCGCCGCCCGCGCGGTCGCGGAGCTGGCGGACAGCCCGGAAACCGACGCCGTGCACCGGCTGCTGGCCGACCCGGCGCTGATGGCCGCGCACCGGGCCATGCTGCCCCCGCCCCGCCGCCCGGGCGATCCGATCGACGCCAATCTGCTGGTCGGACTGGTCAAGGTGACGGAAAGCGCCGGCCCGGACGCCGCCGCCGCCGCGCTCAACCGTGCCGAGAAAGCCGCCGTGCTGGCCAGCGCCGACGGGCTGGACCGGCTGGAACGGATCGCCGCCCGGTAATCGCGGAATCTAATCGCGGCCTCTAATCGCGGCCCCCCGCGTCCGGACGGCTTCAGTACGGCCTCAGTTCCGTCCGGCGCGGCCGCCATGCAGCATCCGGCAGGCCTGGACCAGTTTCGGCGGCGCGGCGGAATCCGCCTTGTCGCAGATCGCGGCGGCGTCCGGGGCGCAGGACTGGCCGGCGGTCTCGAAATCGGATTCCAGCACGTCGCGCGCAACCTCGACATCCTGGTCCTTGTTGCGCGATTCCTCGGCCGCCAGCGTGTCCTGGGTCTTGTGCAGGTCCTGCAGCGCACCCAGGCAATCCTGGCTGGCGGCATTGGGATTGGTCTGCAACACGGCCAGGATCTTCTGCAACTGCGTGTTGGTGGTGGTCGGGCCGCCGTCATCCTGCGCCGGCGCGGCCCCGGGGGTGGCGGCGACGATGGCGGCGACGGCGCCGCCGAGGACATAGCCGAGGATCGGGGCGACAACGCGGCCCGGGCGGAAAGACGTCACGATGTTCGGCACTCTCTGGACATTCCAATGGCGCGAAGCCCCCGGGTCCGCTTCGGACGATGCGGAGACGATCCCGGCGACTCCCCGGGGGGCGCCTGCCGCTCGGGCCGCGGCGCCACGGGATCGTGCCGGACTATGGCAGCAAGCGGCGGAACGGAAAAGCCACCCGGGGAAAAGCCACCCAAGGAAAAGTCACCCGGGGAAACCGGCACCTACGGGCTTGGCACCCGGTCGCAAGGCCGCGTATCCACACGTTATGCCCGTCCATACCGGACGCCCGTTCAGGAAGACGCCCCGCCATGCTGCTCCGTTCCGCGCCGCCCGGCCTGCCCAAGCTGCCCAATCCGCGCGGCATGAAGATCGGCGTGCTGGTCGCCCTGGGCGTGGTCTATGTCGTGCTGTTCGTGACGCTCTCCCGCCACCCCAGACCCCACGGCCCGGTCTACGCCGCCATCCCGGTCGCCGTGGTCAAGACCGCGCGGCAGATCCCGCCCCCGCCGCCCCTGACCGTGCAGTTGCATGATCCGGCCCCCGTCACGGTGCCCCCGCCGGCGCTGCACCTGCGCTGAACGCTCCGGCCCTTCCCGGCGCATCATGATCTCGAACGGGGTGCGCCGCAGCCGAGCGGCTTCGCCGCCGCACTGCAAGGCGGGGCAAGGCGAGGGCGCTGCCCTCGACCCGCAAGGGGGCGCGCCCCCTTGACCCCACTCCGTTGATAACAAATGGTTTCCAAAGGCACCGCCTTTGGTGGGGCTCGGGGCAAAGCCCCGAAAAAGAAGCCTGGCCACCCTATTCCGGCAACTGGCACACATCCACCCAGGTGGCGCCGGTCAGCTCCGCCAGGCGCAGCGGCGCCAGCCGCACCGAACTGTTGATCGCGCCCGCGGCGGGGATCACCTCGTCGAACGCGCGCAGCGACTGGTCGCAATAGACGGGCAGGCTTTCCTTCAGCCCGAACGGACAGACGCCGCCGACCGGATGGCCGGTCAGTTCCTCGACCTCGGCACGGTCCAGCATGCGAGGCTTCTGGCCGAAGGCCGCCTTGCTCTTGCGGTTGTCCAGCCGCGCCGTGCCGGCCGCCACCACCAGCACCACCTGCTCGCCCAGCCGCAGCGAGATCGTCTTGGCGATCTGCTCGGGCGTGGTGCCGTGCGCGGCGGCGGCCTCGGCGACGGTGGCGGTCGATTCGGCCATTTCGATGATCGCCAGGTCCGGCGCATGTTCGGCCAGGAAGAGACGGACGGATTCCAGGCTCATGCGGCCGGCTCCGGGTGGGACTCCGTATGTGAATGGACAAGGGTCATGGCGCACTCCTTCGCCGCCCATCATGGCGCGACCCGGCGCAACGCGTCGAGAGGGCACGATTCCGCCACGGCCCCGACCCATTGCGGCCATCCCGCCATGGTCCGGTGGACCATCGACAACAGCTAGAAAGCCCGCCCCGATGTTCGCGCGCACCGCCCTGCTGACCCTCTCCCTGGCCCTCTCCGGCGCGGCCCTGGCCCCGCTGGCCGCCCACGCCTCCGACGCTCCGAGGACCTCCGATTATCGAAGCTCCGATTACCGAACCCCGGATCGTCATCTTGCGTACGACCATCCCGCGGATCGCCCCGCGGATCGCCATGCCGACGCCGCCTGCACGCCCGGCGGCGTCCCGGGCTGGGACGTGGCCGGCCGGCTGGCCCGGCGCGAGACCTGCCTGACCGGCCGCGCCCGGGCCTATCGCGACGGAATAGGGCAGGATGCGCGGCAACGCATCCAGGCCGGCCGCGACCGTATCGACGCGGCGCGCACCCTGCCGGAACGGCAGGCGGACCGGCTGCGCAATGAAGGCGCCGCCGAACAGGATCGGCTGAACGCGCTGGGCCGGCAAGGCCGCACCGATGCGGCCGGAATGATGACCGGCGGGCTGTAAGACCAGCCCCCCGGAAAGCAACCCGCGCAGGGCCAGGCGAGGGCGCTGCCCTCGACCCGCAAGGGGGCGCGGCCCCCTTGACCCCAATCTGTTGATAAACAAATGGTTTCCAAAGGCACCGCCTTTGGTGGGGTTCGGGGCAAAGCCCCGAAAGTAGTCTAGCCCCGCGCGGGCGCGCGCTTGCGCGACGACGGGCTGGTGCGGGCCGGGGCCCGGCCGGCCCGGGCGCCGCCCGGGCCCTGGGAGAAGCCGCCCTTGCCGCCCGGCTTGCGCGGCGCGCCACGACCGCGTTCGCCCGGCGCCGCCCGGCCGCGCGGGCCACCGGCGGGGGCGCCGGCCGGGGTGATCCGCACCTCGTCCGAATCGGTGGCGGCCACGCAGGCGCCGAACCGCTCGGCCGAGGACGCCGAGATTTCGAACAGCGTATGGTCGTCGGCGATGCGGATCGCGCCGATATCGGTCTTGCGCACCCCGCCCAGGCGGCAGATCAGCGGCACCAGCCATTTCGGATCGGCCTTGTCCTGGCGGCCGACGCTCATCGAAAACCAGGCCCCGGCACCCTGCATGGCGTGCTCCTCGCGCGCCGGACGCTCCGTGCGCCGGGCGTAATCGCCCTCGCGCGGCGCGCGCGGGGCCTCGACGCGCAGCGGGCGGATATCCTCGGGGTCGGGCAGGTGGGCGCGATAGGCCTGCAGCAGCGCGCTGGCCAGTTGTTCGGCGCTGCGTCCCTCGACCATACGGGCGACCAGGTCCTCGTCGCCCGGGGCGGCGCTCTCGGTCAGGATCGGGTCGTTCAGCAGCCGTTCGGCATCCTGGGCGCGGATCGCATCGGCGGTCGGCACCGCAATCCATTCGGCGCTCAGCTTCGCCGTGGCCAGCAGCCGCTCGGCGCGGCGGCGCATCGACACCGGCACCACCAGGGCGCACACGCCCTTGCGCCCGGCGCGGCCGGTCCGGCCCGAGCGATGCAGCAGCGTGGCGCTGTCGGTCGGCAGGCTGGCATGGATCACCAGCCCCAGGGCCGGAATATCGATGCCGCGGGCCGCCACGTCGGTGGCCACGCACACGCGGGCCTGCCCGGTGCGCAGGCTCTCGATCGCGCGCGTGCGCTCGTTCTGCCCCAGCTCGCCCGACAGCGCGACCGACGAAAAGCCCCGCTCCAGCAGCGCGCCCTGCATGTGGCGGACCAGTTCGCGCGTGGCGCAGAACACCATCGCGGTCTTGCTGTCGGTAAAGCGTAGGATGTTGACCACCGCCGGGATGATCTCGCGCGCATCGGTCAGCACGGCGCGATAGGTGATGTCGGCATGCTGCCGCGCGCCCGACAGCGTGTCGATGCGCAGCGCATCGCGCTGATAGCGGCGCGCCAGGGCCGCGATCTCCTTGGCGATGGTGGCCGAGAACAGCAGCGTGCGCCGTGTATCGGGCATCGCGTCCAGCAACTGTTCCAGCTCCTCGCGAAAGCCCAGGTCCAGCATCTCGTCGGCTTCGTCCAGCACGACGACGCGCAGGTCGGACAGGACCAGCCGGCCGCGCGACTGGTGGTCGCACAGCCGCCCCGGCGTGCCCACCACGATATGGGCGCCGATCTCCAGCGCCCGGGCCTCGCGCCGCGCATCCATGCCGCCGATGCATGACACGATGCGCGCGCCGGCCGGGCCGTACAGCCAGGCCAGTTCGCGCTGCACCTGCATGGCCAGTTCGCGGGTCGGCGCGATGATCACCGCCAGCGGCGCCCCGGCGGGGCCGAAACGCTCGGCGCCGCCCAGCAGCGTGTCGGCCATCGCCAGGCCGAAGGCAACGGTCTTGCCCGATCCGGTCTGCGCCGACACCAGCAGGTCCCGCCCGTCCGCCGCGACGTCCAGGACGGCCTTCTGGACCGGGGTCGGCTCGGCATAGCCGCGCGCATCGAGCGCGCGCTGAAGAGCGGGATGGGTTTCGGGAAACGGCATGGGTCGGTCAATCCGGACAGAAAGGGCGCGGCCGACGGGCCGCGGGACAAGCAGGTGCGCAAAGCGGGAGAAAGGCGGTGCATAAAGAACCCCCGCCCAAAAGGCCAGCAATAAAGCAGCCCCACCCTATGGCACAAAATTCAGGGCCCGCCCGGAAACGGGCGCCGGCGACGAAAACCGCGCGCTGCACCACCGCCAGGCGCGCAACGGCATGGAAGTCCAAGAGCCCATTCGGGAATGGGTGCTGGTGAGCGGGAGCGGCCCGCAGGGCCGCGCCCGGCGTGTGTTTCCGAGCACCGAAGCGGAGCGGCCTTGATGGCCGCGAGCATCGGAGCGCAGGAAACGCGCGTCGGACCGCCGCCAGCGCGCATTCCCGAACGGGCTCTCTCTCTCTCAGGGTACCAGCACCGCCGCACCTTCAAACCGCCCCGCGCGCAAATCGGCCAGCGCCCGGTTGGCGTCGCGCAGCGCATAGCGGGTGGTCCGGGTCCGGATCTGCATCCCGGGCGCCCGCGACAGGAAATCGATCCCGTCCTGCCGCGTCAGGTTGGCGACCGACAGCACCTGCCGTTCTTCCCACAGCAGCGCATAGGGAAAGCCGGGGATGTCGCTCATATGGATGCCGGCGCAGACCACGCGGCCGCCCTTGCGCACCGCGGCCAGCGCGGCAGGGACCAGCGCGCCGTCGGGGGCGAAGATGATGGCGGCATCCAGGGCCTCGGGCGGCGCCTGGTCCGAGCCGCCGGCCCAGCGCGCGCCCAGTTCCCGGGCGAAATTCTGGGTCGCGCTATCGCCCGGCCGGGTAAAGCCGTACACAGTGCGGCCCTGGCCGATGGCGACCTGCGCGATGATGTGCGCGGCCGCGCCGAACCCGTACAGCCCCAGCGCCCGCGCATCGTCCCCCGCCATGGCCAGCGCGCGCCAGCCGATCAGCCCGGCGCACAGCAGCGGCGCCAGCGCGACGTCGTCGCCTTCCTCGCCCAGCGGAAAGGCATAGCGCGCATCGGCGATCGCCGCGGTGGCATAGCCGCCGTCACGCGTATAGCCGGTGAACAGCGGACGATCGCACAGATTTTCCCGCGCCGCGCGGCAATAGGGGCAGGTGCCGCAGGTATGGCCCAGCCATGGAACCCCGACCCGTTGGCCCAGCCGCAGATCCTCCACGCCCGCGCCCAGCGCGTCGATCCGGCCGACGATCTCATGCCCCGGAATCAGCGGATGGCCGGGGAAGGGCAGGTCGCCGTCGACGACATGCAGGTCGGTCCGGCAGACGCCGCAGGCACTGACCGTCACCCGGATTTCGCCGGGGCCGGGCAGGCGGTCGGGCAGGTCCACCCATTCCAGCGCGGTCCGGGGGGCATTCAGGCGCATGGCATGCATCGCGGGCACTCCGTTCGGCGGGCCGGTCCCGGCCATCCCATCTGGTCCGTTCCATCCGGACCATTCCATCCAACCCATTCCATCCGGCAACGCCGTCCTCTGCCATGATCTGGATCAGAATCGCCGGTCATGACCGGATTGTGACGGGCGGCGGCGATGCGCGTCGTTAAGACTGCCTCGGCACGCGGCCGGCAGGCGCGCACGCCCCACGCATGCAAACGACAAGAAGACGCAAGAGAGTGCTCCAAATGGCCAAGATCAAGGTCAAGGAACCGGTCGTCGAACTCGACGGCGACGAAATGACGCGGATCATCTGGCGTTTCATCAAGGACAGGCTGATCCTGCCCTATCTGGAGATCACGCTGAAATATTACGATCTGGGGATCGAAAACCGCGACGCGACCGACGATGGGGTGACGGTCGCGGCCGCCGAGGCGATCCGGCGATACCGGGTCGGCGTCAAATGCGCGACGATCACGCCGGACGAGGCCCGGATGGCCGAATTCGGGCTGAAGCAGATGTGGCGCTCGCCCAATGGCACGATCCGCAACATCCTGGACGGCACGATCTTCCGCGAACCCATCGTCTGTTCCAACGTGCCCCGCCTGGTGCCGCACTGGACGCAGCCCATCGTGATCGGCCGCCACGCCTATGGCGACATCTATCGCGCGGCCGAGACGCGGATCCCCGGCCCCGGCACGGTCACGCTGACCTATCGCCCCGCCGACGGCGGCGCGCCGGTCGACATGGCGGTGCATGATTTCCAGGGGCCCGGCGTGGCGCTGGGCATGCATAACACAAGGGCATCGGTCGAAGGCTTCGCCCGCGCGTCGCTGACCTATGGCCGGGACCGCGGGCTGCCGGTCTATCTGTCGACCAAGAACACGATCCTGAAAACCTATGACGGCATGTTCAAGGACGTGTTCCAGCAGGTGTTCGACACCGAGTTCAAGGCGGATTTCGACCGGCTGGGCCTGACTTACGAACACCGGCTGATCGACGACATGGTGGCCTCCGCCCTGAAATGGAGCGGCGGCTATGTCTGGGCCTGCAAGAATTACGACGGCGACGTCGAAAGCGACATCGTGGCCCAGGGCTTCGGCAGCCTGGGGCTGATGACCTCGGTCCTGCTCAACCCGGCCGGCGACGTGGTCGAGGCCGAGGCCGCGCACGGCACCGTCACCCGCCATTACCGCGAACACCAGAAGGGACGGCCGACCAGCACCAACCCGATCGCCTCGATCTTCGCCTGGACGCGCGGCCTGGCCTATCGCGGCCGCTTCGACAACACGCCCGAGGTAACGCGCTTCGCCGAAACCCTCGAACGCGTCTGCATCGAAACGGTCGAGGCCGGACAGATGACCAAGGACCTCGCCCTGCTGGTCGGACCCGATACGAAATGGCTGACCACCCAGGACTTCCTGGCCGCACTGGACACCAACCTGCGCAAGGCCCTGGCCGCGCCGGCCTGACTGCAAGCGGCGCGCCGCCCATTGGTATAACTCAACAAAAATTGCCTTCGGAAAAGCCGATGCGGTTCATCACACCAATCGAGTTGTGACAGCGCCCACTTCTACTACGTCGCGTGCATGACTCGGTCACATACTCGCCATCCGGGATGGCGATGCCTTTAATTGCAATATCGTCAATAAGATGTAGATAATTACATTTTCATAATTACGTCGGAAAGCGATAAATTTCCGCCGCATTTTATTGCGGCGCGCAACATAACGCCAGAGCATAGTCGATATAATAAAAGGTGCACGATAAATGTGTTGTTGCGCCCGTCATCGGGCTTCTTCTGGGCCCGTGCAAATTGCCGTAATTTCACCACGGGCGTGTAACCTGTCCCGATATTGAATGCCCCGTTAAACGTCTGAACGCCAAGTTTGGCTTGGAACTTTTGCGATTGAGGCATGCCAGTACGTCTCTGCCGGCAGCCATGGGAATTATTGACATGCGATATTAGATTATCGTTTGACGAGAAGTTCGGCAACCGACTATACGGAGCTTGGAAGCTAGGGATGATGTGAGATGACGGTCGTCGCATTTGTAAGACCAACGCCAGTAGAAGCCGCTGTGAGGGATGCTCCCGAAACAAGGGAGGAGTCTCGTCTCAGACTTTATGGGAAAACTCTATCCGCACTTTTCATGGTGCTGTTAATTTCGTGTTCAACGCTTGTGTTGGTTGGTTTTACGGCATTGCTGTGCAGAACGAGAATCTTCGTTTCCGCCGGCACGCTTGGCGGGCAAATGGGATTTGCATTTTCTTCTACGTTCGATCCGTTAGCCTGGTCCAGCGAGATCCAACGCGGCTTTGTTCCCGTATCGCATCTGCCGGTTTGGGTTTCCACGCTAGCGGCAGTCCTCTTGATTATTCGATTTCTACCAGGACTGATGATTCTCTGGTATTTGCATCGACTATTTTCGTTATATGCCCAGGGATCGATATTTACCAACAGTCATACGTTGCAAATGCAGAGAATTGCTTATGCAGTTCTTCTGTATTCGGTAATTCGGTTTATTACGCACCCTGCGATGTATGCGATTGGGCTGGCGCCCGACATAATTAAATACGATATCCAACAATTGGATGCCTCAGTTCTGGGCTTGATCCTATTGGCTGTGGCGCACGTCATGGCAATCGGGAGTCGTATTCAACAAGAGCAGGAGGATTATATATAATGCCAATAATACTTCATTTGGACATGATGCTTGTCCGCCGCAAGATGAAATCGAACGAACTGGCGCGAGCCGTGGGGATTACGGAACCTAACCTCTCTTCGATAAAATCAGGAAAAATCAAGGGTATTCGGTTCTCGACTCTGGAAGCCATATGCAAGCATCTCCGCTGCCAGCCCGGAGACCTGCTCGAATACGTGCCCGAAGACGGAGAAAGCCCTGTTCAATTCCGTGAAGTGGGATGAGCAGCAGGCGCTGCAAACGCGTTACGTCATTATGAGTCTTCAGCAGCCAAAAGCGGCCGCTGATCTGTTCAGGGCAATATCCCCCGTAACCTGAGGATGTCTGTGCGCCATGCACACGGAATGCAAGAATGCTCGCTCCATAACAATACGAATAAGAAATGAAATATGGTTGCGCGTCCGGCTTGCCGTAGAAATTGTAACGATAGGACTTTGCTCAGGCTGCGCTGTCGGGCCGGATTTTCGTCACCCAACTTCGCATTTGCCAATTCGCTACACCGAAACTGCATTGTCAGCGCACACAGCGTCGTCGCCCACAGCACAAGGCCAGATGCAGACCTTGATCATGGGACGCGACATCCCTGGCGCTTGGTGGCAGCTCTTTCGTTCTCCAGTGCTTACGCAATTGGTAACAACGGCTATCCGCAACAACCCGGGGTTGGAGGCTTCACGTCAGGCCCTCCGCAATGCGGAGGAGGTGACACTCGCGGAATATAGCGGCTTGTCGCCTGCGGTGAGTGGTTCATTTTCCCGCACCCGCGGCAATTTTCCACTCGCTCCCAGCGGTCAGCCGAACACGTCCTTGAGCTACGGCTACTACGACGCCCATTTGGAATTAAGCTATAATTTCGATGTCTGGGGTAAAACACGCCGGACGATCGAGCAACAATCCGCGCAGGCCGACTTCCAGCGTGCGCAGCTTGAGGCGTTTTTGTTGACGTTGACCGGCAACGTCGTCTCCACGGCCATCAATGAGGCCTCTCTACGTGGCCAACTCGCCGAACAGCAACGCCTCATCATCTTTGAGCGGAACTATTTGCGGACCATCCAGAACCAGTTCGCTCTGGGGGGCGCCACCGCCACGGATGTCGCCCTGCAACAGGCGCAACTGGGCCAGCAGGAAGCTCTTCTGCCGCAAATCAAAACCGAACTCGCCCAGGCACGCCACGCGATGGCAGCCTATCTGGGCGCGACGCCGGCGGAGGCCCACGTCCCCATCCTCGACCTTGCCACTCTGGAATTGCCAACGGACGTACCCGTCAGCCTGCCATCCGCCCTGCTGGAACAGCGCCCCGATATCCGGCAGGCAGAAGCCAATCTGCACGCCGCTACGGCCGGCGTAGGCATCGCGATTGCGAACCGCCTGCCGCAGTTCACACTGACCGGTGATCTCGGCTCCGAAGCCACGCGGGCCGGGGAGCTTATGACACCGGGTAACGGACTTGCGACATTGGCGATGCAGGCGCTCCAGCCCATTTTTCAGGGCGGCAACCTTCTTCATCAGCAACGGGCCGCCGTCGCCTCGATGCGGCAATACGCTGCCCAATGGCAACAAACAGTGGTGGGTGCCTTCCAGGATGTCGCCAACGCCCTGGTGCAACTCCAGAACGACAGTTGGCAACTTGCCGCCACTCTTGCCACCGAGCAAGCATCCGCTCGCGCCCTGTCACTCGCACAGAGGCAGTACCAGTTGGGAGGCGTCTCCTACCTGACCGTGCTGACCAGTGAGGTCACCTACCAGAATGCTGCGATTGCCCTGGTTCGCGCGCGTGCTGCCCGCCTTGCGGACACCGCAGCCTTGTTCGTCGCATTGGGTGGGGGATGGTGGAACCGTCAAGATCTGCCTCCTCCACCATCTGACGTCCTCCATTCCCTCCTGCCATGGAGCCACTCATGATCGCGATCCCACGCGGAAAACGTCGTGCCTGCCTGACACTGATACTCTGTTGCGGCCTCCTTGGCCTCGATCGAACGGCATACGCACAAGAGACCACGCAGGTCGTTTCGACTGTGATCGCGCATCGCACGATATGGCAACCAACATTCGAAGCCGTCGGTAACCTGCGTGCCCGTTGGGGCGCGGATCTCGCTTTCCAGACGGCTGGGATTGTATCGGAACTGGACTTCCACTCTGGGCAAGACGTTGACGCCGGCACCAAATTGGCGCGGTTGCAACTGAATGACGAACCTGGCCTGCTGGCCGAATATCAAGCTCAGGCAGATCTCGATCAGATCGTCTTCAATCGCGATACGCGGCAATATCAAGTCCAGGCCGTCAGTAAAGCCACGGTCGATCACGATCGCCTCACGCTCCAGGCGGATCACAGTCGCGCTGTGGCAGAGCAAGGTGTGATCGGAATGAAGACGCTGCGTGCGCCATTCTCTGGGCGCCTCGGGGTACGTCGAGTCGATCCTGGCCAATATTTGCAACCCGGGACAGTTGTCGTCACGCTCCAGGCTCTGGATCCGATCTACGTCGACTTCTACGTGCCACAGAATATGTCCGCCTATTTGAAAGAGGGAAGTCCCGTAACAGTGACGGTCGATGCATGGCCGGGGCACAACTTCGCCGGCGCCGTTACAGCCGTCACGCCGCAGGTAGATGTACCAAGCAGGACGATACTGGTCCGTGCCCGGTTGGGCAATCACGATCATGCGCTCGTGCCGGGGATGTTTGCAATCGTACGGCTCATGTATGGGGTGGCAGCCAGACAAATCACGATTCCAAAATCAGCCGTGACTTTTTCGACCTTCGGAACCAGCGTTTGGACCGTTCAATCGTCCGGCGACCACAAGAAAGAAATTGTTCGACAAACTGCAGTTGTAACGGGAGAGAGTCGTGGCGACCAGGTTGAGGTCCTGTCCGGCCTGACCGATGGTCAGAAAATCGTCAGTGCAGGGCAGATCAAGCTCTACGAAGGCGCGCCCGTCACCGAGAACAATATCATCCAGCCGGATGCGAGTGCCGATCCCCATCCGCCGCAGGAATGAGGAAACCCGACGATGCGTTTCACCGACCTGTTCATACGCCGTCCAGTCTTATCTATTGTGGTGTGCCTGCTGATCGTCGTCATGGGTGTGCATGCCGGTCTTTCGCTTCCGATCCAACGATTCCCTCAAACCGTCAGTGCCACGATCCAAGTCTCGACGACCTATTACGGCGCCGATGCCGCCACCATGGCGGGCTTCGTGACGACTCCGATCGAAAATGCCATTTCGGCGACCGGCGGGGTCGACTATATCGATTCTACAAGTGCCACCAGCCTTAGCACTGTGACGCTGCATCTGCGTCTGAACCAGGATCCAAAGGCCGCCATCGCACAGGTCCAGGCATATGTCTCGGCTATCGGCAATAAGCTTCCACCGGGTACGCAGCAGCCCGTTATCACCATGACCAACAACGAAGGGTCCGCGATGTATATTGCGGTATCCAGTCGGACGCTGCGTCCGGAGCAGGTCTCCGATTACGCAAGTCGCGTAGTTCTTCCACAGTTACAGGCGGTACCGGGTGTACTGCACGCTACTGACATGACCGAAGCTAATCTGGCCTTGCGTGTCTGGTTCGATGCCCGACGATTGGCGGGCTACGGCCTTACGGCGAGCGCAGCCGTGCTCGCATTGCAAGAAAACGACTATGTTACGGGCGTTGGTACGACCATGGGCGGCATGAGTTTTACCAATCTGGCGATTACCAGCGGTCTGCATACCGAAGAGCAGTTTCGAAATCTTGTCCTGATCCGAAGCGGATCTGCTATCATTAAACTAGGAGACGTGGCACGCATCGAATTGGGCCCCGAAGCGACCAATATCGGCGTGACGGACGGTTTGGGGCAGGGGGCATTTATTCGTGTCACCCTGACGCCCGGCGCAAATATGCTGGAAACCGCCGCCGGCCTGCGAATGGCCTTCGCCCACATCGTATCCGGCTTGCCGCCCGATATCCGTGCTAACATTGTTTTCGATCTCTCGGATTTCGTACGCGCGTCCCTTCAGGAAGTAATGCGGACACTGGCCGAGGCCGTGGTGATCGTGGCCGTCGTCATTTTCCTCTTCCTCGGGTCTTTCCGCTCGGTCCTGATACCGTTGGTGACGATTCCGGTGTCCTTGATCGGTACGCTGGCATTGATGAAAGTGCTCGGTTTCTCTGTCAATTCGCTGACATTGCTGGCGCTCGTATTGGCAATCGGTCTGGTGGTCGACGACGCGATTATCATGGTCGAGAATGTGAATAGACATCTTGCCAACGGGCAGACGCCTTTGCAGGCATCCTTATCGGCTGGCCGCGAATTGGCCGGTCCGGTCATTGCCATGACTGTCGTTCTGATCGCCGCTTATATCCCGGTAGGACTTCAGAAAGGCCTGATCGGTGCGCTGTTCACGGAATTCGCCTTCACGTTGGCTGCCAGCGTCACGGTCTCGGCCGTTCTCGCACTAACATTGTCTCCCATGATGTGCGCCTGTCTGCTCAGACCTCATGGCGCGCAGGCTGGCCGCCTCGTTCGTCTCGGCGATAGCGGGCTGCATCTCATGCACCGTGTTTATGCCAATTTTCTCCGCCATAGCCTATCCTTCTGGCCGGTCACGGTCATTTTGGCATTCTTTATCATGGGCGCGACGGGGTGGATGTTCCGGGGCGCAAGAAGCGAACTCGCGCCACCCGAGGATATGGGGCTCGTCGCCGTCGCTGGTCAGGCGCCCCCTTCCACGACGTTGGATTTTGTAAAGAAATACAACGCGTCCGTTCTCGCTGCCTTTAAGACCATTCCGGAAATGCGTGATTACTGGCTGGTCGATGCGCCGAGAATGCAGGATGGCGGAATTGCCTTGACGGCGTGGGACAAGCGTACGCGCACCGCAACGGAGATCCAGGAAGCATTACAGAACCGCCTCAACCAAATTCCGGGGCTCCAGTTGGCTGTCTTTCAACCCCCATCTCTGCCCGGTTCGCGAGGAATGCCGATTCAGTTCGTGCTCAAAGGCTCTGGTTCGGCCGAGGAACTTGCGGCGGTAAGTAAAACGATCCTGATGCAAGCTCGCAAGAGCGGCCTATTTGCCTATATCGATAATGACCTTGTCATAGATCAGCCTCAGATCACCATAGATCTGGATCGCAATAAGATCGGCGAACTCGGTCTAAAGGTCGAGGACATCGGCGATGGCCTTAACTGGTTGCTGGGCGGCGGCTACGTAAATTATTTCAGTCGCGACCAGAGGTCCTACCGTGTCATGCCGATGGTTACGCGAAATCAGCGTCTGAATGCCGAACAGATTCTGAATTATCCGATCGCCTTCGTGCCGCAGCCGAATGGTCCCAGCATTCCTGTCCCGCTTTCAACGGTTGCCACTTTGACCCATCAAGTGGTTCCGGAACAGATCGCTCATTTCCAGCAACTTAACGCAACAACATTGCAGGGTATTCCCCGCCACGGCGTTTCTACCGACCAAGCTTATGCCGAACTCCAGAAACTCGCCGACCGATACCTGCCGGGCGGGTTCGCAACCGACACGTCAGGCTCGCTGAGAGACTACATCGCTGAACGCGGGTCATTCCTTCCAGGATTCGGCTTCGGCCTTGTCATTATTTTTCTGGCGCTTGCCGCCCTGTTTGAAAGCTTCCGCGACCCGCTGATCATTCTCATATCCGTGCCGATGTCAGTCGCGGGGGCCATGCTATTCCTCTGGCTGGGTATCGGAGGCGCGTCCATCAATCTGTATAGCGAGATCGGATTGGTCTCATTGGCAGGACTGATCAGCAAGCACGGCATTCTGATCGTCGAGGTGGCCAATGAGCAACAAGCCAGAGGATCGTCGAAACTTGCGGCCATCGAACATGCGGCTCTTCTGCGCTTGCGGCCGATCCTGATGACAAGTGGCGCCATGGTGCTCGGTGTGCTGCCATTGTTGTTCGCGTCCGGAGCCGGGGCCGCCTCACGCTATGTCATGGGACTGGTACTGGCCAGCGGCCTCGCCATCGGAACCGTGTTTACGCTCTTCATCGTGCCGGCATTTTACCTGTTGTTGGCTCGAAGGAGAGGAGCTTCTACCGAACCTGCCCCCGACATGCCCTCAGTGTTAAGTTAGGGCCTCCCGGGAAAACGCCGGCAACGCCGTCGGGGCCTTGGATCTGCCCGTCGCGGCTCAGCCTGGGCACTGGATCGCACGCCGGCGACCAACCACGCGGGCTGCAGCAGGATCACGCATCTGTAGACCGAAGATCGACAATAGGGCCGTCAATCGCTCGGAGCGAACGCCAAAGTTCAAGCCGGCGGAACGAAGATCCTCTCCGGAAACGCCCTTTCGACCGCGTCAAGAAAAGCACGGACCTTGGCGCCGACAAGGCGGCGCGCGCTCTGAAGCGCCCAGATCTCGACCGGCGGGCCGGCATGCGTCCCCCAACAGGCAAGCCGGCCCGAAGCGATATCGTCCGCGACCAGAAGCCTCGGCAGCACCGCCGCGCCTGCGCCCGCCAGCACGGCATCGCGCACCATCAGCAGCGACGAGAGCCGCATGACCGGCTCCGGCCCCAGGACGATCTCCGTTTCCGTTCCGGCGCGCATGCGCCAAACGATATCGGGCGCCGCCGTGCCCAGCAGGACGGCCTTCACGGCACGCGCCCCGCCATCGTCCATCGGGGCGGGCCGCGCCATGTCCGCCGGCGCCACGATCAGGCGTTCGTCATTCAGGAACCGACGACCGACAAGGCGCTCGTCCGGCGCGGGGTCGACCCGGATCACCAGGTCATAGCCGTCTTCGACCGGATCGACCTTGCGATCCTCGGCGACGATCTCAAGCTGGACCTCGGGATAGGCACGCGCAAAACGGGCGCCGATCCGGGGAAGGGCGACATGGGCGAAGACCACCGGCGCGCTGACCCGCAACCTGCCCCGCGGCGTCGATGCCCCCAGGATGACGGCCTCGCCGGCTTCCGCGATCTCCGACAGCGGCCCTTCCGTGCGCGCATGGAGCGCACGCCCCTCGTCGGTCAGGCGCAGGCTGTGGGCACCGCGCTCGATCAGCCTGACACCCAGGCTCTGTTCCAGTTCGGCGACCCGGCGCGACAGCGTCGCCTTCGGCCGGCCGGTCACGCGGCTGGCGCGCCCGAACCCGCCATAGGCAGCGACCAGGTTGAAGGCGGACAAGGCGTCGAGATTCATCACGCTGTTCCGATAATGAGACGGACAATCTCAAAAATGCCATCTCCCCTCCGGTAATGGAACGAATATCTCTCTCCTCGAGACGCACAACCGCTCGCAACCTCTCGAGGAGCTTTCAAAATGGCTATTTTGGTAACCGGCAGCACAGGGACCATCGGGTCCCAGGTCCTGGCCCACCTGCAGGGCCGCAATGTCGATGTCCGCGCCATGACCCGTTCGCCCGAAACGGCGCGCTTGCCCGCCGGCGTGATCCCGGTCCGCGGCGATCCCGGCGACGTGGAGTCACTGCGCGCGGCATTCCAGGGCATCAGCACGCTGTTCCTGCTGGTTCCGAACGTCGCCGACGAACTGACCCAGGCCATGCTGGCGCTGACAGTGGCCCGGGAGTCCGGCGTCAAGGGCATCGTCTATCTGTCGGTGTTCAAGGGCGCGGCCTATGCCGACGTGCCGCATTTCGCCGGCAAATACACGGTCGAGCGGATGATCGACGCGCTCGACCTTCCCGCCACGATCCTGCGCCCGGCCTATTTCATCCAGAACGATTTTCGCCAGAAGGACCCGCTGCTGACATTCGGCGCCTATGGCGCGCCGATCGGCGCGAAGGGCATCTCGATGGTCGATATCCGCGACATCGGCGAGGCCGCGGCGATCGAACTCGCGCGCCGGGAACATGCCGCCGCGCCGCTCGGCCGCGAGACCTATGAACTGGTCGGTCCGGACAGCCTGACCGGCGAGGAGATCGCCGCGATCTGGCGCAAGGCGCTCGGCCGTCCCATCCGCTACGGCGGCGACGATCTCGGCATGATGGAACAGCGCCTCCGAACCATGCTGCCCGCCTGGCATGCGCTCGACCTGCGCCTGATGTTCGCCCGCTACCAGGCCGACGGCGCGGCGGCGACCCCGGACGACGTCGCGCGCCTCACCCGATTGCTCGGCCGCGCGCCGCGCGCATACGCCTCCTTCGCCAGGGACGCCGCCGCCCAGTGGGCGAAAGGCTGAACACGCACCATCCCCCGATCAGGAGCGGGCGCGCGGCTGGATCGTGGTCCTCATGCAGCATTCCTGCTCGCCGCGCGCACGGTCGCGCCGAACCCGATCCAGAGCAGAAGTGACGGAACGGCAATGCACCCGAGCGTGTAGAACGCGGACGAATATCCCAAAGCCTCCGCAAGCCAACCGCCCAGGGCGGGCGACAGGCCGGCGCCGACCCCCTGGGCGGTCATGACCATGCCGAGACCGACATTGACGCGTCCGGTTCCGCGGAGCAGACGCGCGACCAGACCGGGGACGGCGACGCTTTGCAGCCCCGCGCCGATCCCGTCGAGCATCTGCACCGGCCATACGCCCCAATGCTGGATAAAACTGCCCGCAAGCACGCCGCGCAGCGGAAGCGCCGCAAAGGAGACGAGCAGCACGATCCAGTAACCGCGCCGTGCGGCGAGACGCATGGCCAGCAGGCTGACGACAATCATCACGGCCTGGGCCACGACGACGGTCGTCGCCGTGAACATGGCGGGATCGCCCTTGCCCGCGCTGACCACCGCCATGCCATAGAGCGGCAGCATCGCGGCATTGCCGAGGTGAAAGCAGCACAGGCACACCGCCAGGACCAGCAGGGGCTTGTGGTGGAGAAACGATCTCAGGCCCTCGGCCCGAGTTTCGGAATCATGGTCCGTGCCGTCCTCCAGTCCGCGCGCCGCCCGATGATCGATGGATGTTTCCGGGACGGCCAGCACCGAGGCAATGGCAAGCACGCCGAAAGCAGCAGAGAGAAAAAAGATCGCCGGCAGTCCGAAGCGCCAGCCGAACCAGCCGGACAGGCCCGCGCCGGCCATGTTCCCGGCATGGTTCCAGGCCTGGTTGCGTCCCATCTGGGCGTTGAAACCCTTTTGACGCACGATGCCGAGCGTCATGCCGGCCATCGCCGGTCCGATCGCGGCGCCCGCAACGGCCGTCGCAAGCTGGCTCAGCGTCACGACGATCGCGGACTGCGACAACAGCAACAGGAATGAAGCCAGGACGGTGCACAGGCCCGTGACGATCACGACCAGACGCTTTCGCCGCGTGTGGTCGATGAACGCTCCGGTCGGGATCGCCGCCAGCATGCCGGCGATCCCCCCGGCGGTCATGACGGACCCGATGGGGCCGGTCTCCCACCCATGGCGCTGGAGGAACACGCCAAGGAAAGGGCCGATCCCCGCCTGCACGTCCGCCATGAAGAAATTGAGCGCGCACAGGGCAAGCACGGCGCGATGCCGCCGCCGAGGCGAACGGTCCCCGCCCGTATCGGCATCCGCGGCAAGGGCGAGCGTCATCAAGCCTTCGTCTGCCATTGGACCCCGATCGCACCTTCGGTGCGCCGCCCCGCGCCCCGCCAAAGGCGACGCCTTTGGAAACCATTCGTTATCGAGGAATCGGGTATCGACGAATCGGGGTCAAGGGGTCCGCGACCCCTTGCGGGTCGAGGGCAGCGCCCTCGCCTTCAGGCGGCTGGGTACCAGGCGCCGCCCGTCACGCATCGTCCACCGCCCGGTACGGCGACAGGGCATCCAGCTCGGCCATCTCGCCCAGAACATGCGCGCGCTCGCGGGCCAGGACATCCCCGACCGCCGACCGCAGGCCCGGATGCTCGATCCAGTGCGCGGAATAGGTCGGGCAGGGGCGATAGCCCCGCTGGATCTTGTGCTCGCCCTGCGCCCCGGCCTCGACCCGCGCCAGCCCGTGCGCGATCGCGAACTCGATCGCGCGGTAATAGCACAGCTCGAAATGCAGGAACGGGTACTCGCCGTCGCACCCCCAGTTGCGGCCATACAGCGCGTCCGCGCCCATCAGGTTCAGCGCCCCGGCCACCGGCGCGCCGTCGCGTTCGGCCAGCATCAGCACCACCCGCTCGCCCAGCCGCTCGGACAGCAGCGGAAAGAATTCCGGCGTCAGATAGGCGCTGCCCCATTTACGATCGACGGTCGAGGTATAAAACCGATAGAAATGGGCCCAGATCTCGGGCGTGATCGCCCCGCCGCGCAGCGTGCGAAAGGTCAGGCCGCACGCATTGGCGTCGCGCCGCTCGCGCTTCAGCACCTTGCGCTTGCGCGACGACAGCGCGGCCAGGAAATCGTCGAAATCGCGATAGCCGCGATTGTCCCAATGAAACTGCATGCCCTGGCGCAGCAGCCAGCCGGCCCGGCCGAATGCCTCATGCTCCTCCGCCGTGCAGAACGTCGCATGGACCGAGGACAGCTCCAGCGCCCCGCACGCCTGGCGCAGCGCGCCGATCAGCGCACTGCGCAGCGCCGGAACATCGGCCGCGCCCGCGCGGACCAGCAGACGCGGCCCCGGCACCGGCGAAAACGGCACCGCGACCTGCAATTTGGGATAGTACGCCCCTCCGGCCCGCTCCAGCGCCTGGGCCCAGGACTGGTCGAACACATATTCGCCATAGGAATGGGACTTGGCATAAAGCGGGGCCGCGGCCAGCAGCCGCCCGTCCTTGCCGCGGATCGCCGCATGCTGCGGCAGCCAGCCGGTGCGCGGCCCGGTCGACCCGCTCTCTTCCAGCGCCGAGAGAAAGGCATGGCTGACGAACGGATTGTCCGCGCCGGCGCAATCATCCCATTCGGCCGCCGGAATCTCGGCGATCGCGCGATGCAGGCTCAGCGTCAGGTCAGCCATGGAACGGGCGGCCATCGGCGGGCGCCCCTCAGCCGATCTCGAACAGGCCTTCGACCTCGACCGCCGCGTCCAGCGGCAGCGACGGCACCCCGATGGTCGAGCGCGCATGGCGCCCCGCCTCGCCGAAAATGGCGACCGCCAGGTCCGATGCTCCGTTCATGACGGCGGCATGCTGGGTAAAGCTGGGTACGCAGGCGATGAACCCGCCCAGCCGCACCACGCGCCGCACCCGCGACAGGTCGCCGACCGCCGCGCGGACCTGGGCGATGATGTTGATCATGCAATAGCGGGCGGCCTCGACCCCGATTTCGGTCGCCACGTCCGCGCCCAGCTTGCCGGTGGCGAACAGCTTGCCGTCGACCAGCGGCAACTGGCCCGAAACGACCAGCAGCGACCCGCTGACGGCAGTGCCGACATAGGTCGCGACCGGGGCCGGCGGAATGGGCAGGATGATACCGTGCTGGTCCAGGCGGGCTTCGGGGGTGCTGTCCATCATGGGATACTCCTGTATTCGACACTGGAATCAATATCTTAGTGGCCTGCTGATCCCGCCAGCCTCACCCCACCAGCCTCAGCCGGCCGGCGCGCCGCGGGGGCGTCTCGCCCGGCGCGGCGGGCAGGTCCAGCGGCAGCATCGGCGACGGGGCGTCGGCGACGGGGTCCTGGTGCGGGGCGTCGGGCAGTCTGTTGCCCAGATAGGCATCCGACAAGGCCCGGAATGCATAATCCAGCAGCGACGTGGCATAGGCCGCCACGGGATCGCCCTCGACGGTGCCCGCCGGGCCGAACCGAGTATAGGCGAACGCCGCGACATAATCATCCAGCGGCGCGCCATATTGCAAACCGATGCTGACGGCCTGGCCCAGCGCATCCATCAACCCCCGGGCGACCGCGCTTTCGCGCGCGGGCGTCAGTGCGATCTCCCCCAGCGTGCCGTCCTCGTACTCCCCGGTGCGCAGGAACAGCCGATGCCCGCCGACGCTGGCCTTCTGGGTAAAGCCGCCATGGCGGGCCGGCAGGTGGCGCCGCACGCCGCGTTCCAGCGCCAGCCGCCGGCGCAGCGGCAGGGCGGCCGGGTCGGGGCGGGCCGGCATCTGGTCCACGAATCCCGTCAGCGCCCGATGCATGGCCTGGTGGGCCTGGATGTCCGGCAGGGTCAGCACCGCCTCGCCGGCCAGCGCGGCGGCAAAGGCGGCTTCGGGCGTCAATCCCCGCCAGGCCAGCCGCGCCAGCGTGCTGGCGGCCAGCCGCCCATCCGGCCGCAAGGGCGAGAAGATCGGCGCCAGGCCGCAGGATTCCGCGCCCAGCAGCGCGTCGATCGGCCCTGGCGTGGAAAAGCCGGTGCAGATCCGCGGCAGCGGGGTTGCGATCTCCACGGCGGCCTCGCGCCAGACGGCCCGGGCGGTTTCCGCCAGGCCCGGCACCGCGCAGCGCGCCGGCGGCAGCAGCAGCGCATCCGCCCCGCTGCCTTCATGCGCCACCAGCGTGGCCAGCGACGCCAGGCTGCAGGCCACGTCGCGCGCCGCGTCGCTGTCATAATCCAGGCCCAGCGCCGCCAGGCACGCATCCAGGTTGGTCAGCAGCAGGTCGCCCGCGACGGCCGGCACGGGCATCGGGTCGTCCTCGGCCGGCGCACGGCCCTTGCGCGCACGGGCCGGTTGCGGCGCCGGCACCGGCGGAAAGGGCAGTTCCCCATTGCGCAGCGGCGCGCGCCGCTGCGCCACGTCGCGCAGCATCAGGCACAGCAGGCGCAGCGCGGCGACGAAATCCTCGGCCAGGAAGCCCGTGCCCGCCTGCACGAAGCCGCACAGATTCACGACAAAGCCCGGGCGGCGGTCATGCTCGCCGGTCCACAGCGACTCGGTCGGCGCCGCCTGGCGCAGCATCAGCAGACAGGACAGCGACCGCGCCTGGGCCAGATGCGGCCCCTGGGCCAGCTCGTCGATCCAGCGCGCGGCCTCGGTCGCCAGGCGGATCGGCCCCTGGCCCCGGGCCAGCCGGACCAGCGCCGACGCCGCCTCGTCGTCCCAGTCGACGGGCAGGGTGACGGCGCGCGGGGCGTCGTCCGGGTCGGCGGCAGCCTGCACGCTGCGCATGCGGATGCCGTTCCAATGGCTACGGGCTGTCATGGCGGCAGTCTAGGCACGCCGCGCCGCCCGGTGAAAGCCGCATATGGTAGGGCCACCGCTATACAGACCACTGTATATTGTGGATATGGGGGATAACTCCCCGGTTCCCGCAATGCCGGACATGTGAGGTCGCGATGCGCCCGGGCGGGATGGACCATGGGCGAAAGATGGCGCTACCATCCGGCCATGGCAAATCTCGGCACCCGGATCTACACCAAATTCAAGGGCCGCCTGGTCGGCAAGGACGCCGACGGCCGCTGCTATTACGAAGCGCGGACGGCGAATCGGACCGGCGGCGGACTGAAGCGCCACGAACGCTGGGTGATCTACCGCAAGGGCGAGGACGCGTCCGCCGTGCCGCCGGAATGGTGGGGCTGGCTGCACCATGTCGAGGACGCGCCCCTGCCCGAAAGCGCCCGCCAGCCCTGGCAACTGCCCTATCAGCCCAACCGCACCGGCACGATCGAGGCGTATCGCCCGCCCGGCAGCGATTATCGCGGCGGCCGGCGCGCCCCCTCGACCAGCGATTATCAGGCCTGGTTCCCCGAGTCCTGACGCCCGGCCGCCACGGCGGCACCCGCTTCCGGCGCCCGCCAGGATAATGCCGACCATATTCCGGCCAGATTTCGATGCTCCAGCATAGCGGCAGCCGGCCCCTGTTCACGGGATGCCGGCGCCGATAGAATGCAGCGGAACGGAGCAAGGCAGGGGCGTTTCCTTTTATAGGATCCCCAGCCGGCGGGCCCCTCCAGCAGGGATGCCCCAGACAGGGATGCCCAGAAGGGATGCGATTCAGATGGTGAGTGCGGTTCCAGTCAGAGGGGGCCGAAACCCGGCCGAACTTGCCGCCGGGTGCGGGGTCCTCGTCCTGCTGGGCGGCCTGCTGGCCTTCGCCGTGGTCGACAAGGGCCACCGGCACGAAAACGGCTACCGGCTTGGGGCCTCCTTCGCCCATATCGACGGGCTGTCGGTGGGGTCGGACGTGCGCCTGGCCGGGGTGACGGTGGGCCAGGTGGTCGCCGAACGGGTCGATCCCGCCAGCTACAAGGCACAGGTGACCTTCACCGTGCGCCCCGACATCCGCCTGCCGACCGACAGCGCCGCGATTATCACCAGCGACAGCCTGCTGGGCGGCAAATATATCGCGCTGTCTCCCGGCGGAAACGACGCCATCCTGCGCCCCGGGGCGGAAATCGCGCAGACCCAGGGGTCGATCAGCCTGGAACAGTTGCTCAGCCGTTTCATCTTCTCTGTGACCGATTCCATGACGAAGGCGAACCAGCAGCGGGCCACCCAGGGCGGGACCGCCCCCCCGGCCGGGCAGCCGGGGGGGGACTCCCCGCAATGAGCGACGGGGCCCTGCCGCCGCCGCCCGCCATCTGGCGCCAGCCCGATGGCAGCCCGGTCTCGTGCCAGGACAAGCTGCGCGTCCTGGCCGAGAATTACCGGGAATTGTGCGAGGTCATGCGCGACGCCTTCGAGGACGCGGTGCTGATCGGCGTCGACGCGCAGGAAATGAAGCAGGTCATCCACGGAATCGTGTCCGCATTGCAAAGCCCCAAAGCGTGAGACACGCCGCCATCGTTCGCCTGGCGGTGCTGGCCGCCCTTTCCTGTCACGGGGTCGCGTCCCTCCAGGGTACCGCGCGGGCCGCCGAAATCGTCAACCCGCCGCTGATCTACCCGCCCGATACCTGGCAGGGGCGGTCCAGCGCCACGATCCGGGTCCTCGACACGCTGGATTCCCACGTGCAGGTCCTGACCGTCCCCGTGGGGCAGGACGCGACCTACAAGGCGCTCACCATCCATGTCGGCGCCTGCCGCGACCGTCCGGCGACGCTGGCGCCCGATGCGGCGGCATGGGTCTCGGTCCGCGACGCGCGGCAGGACGGCCCGGGCTTCGATGGCTGGATGCTGGCGCAGGAACCGTTCCTCGGCGTGTTCCAGGACCCGGTCTATACCGTCCAGCTCACGGGCTGCGACGGCGCGACGACGGCCCCCACGCCGCCGCCCCTGACCCCGCCCGTCACCGCGGACGCCACCCCGGCCCCGGACGCGGGGGCAGCCCCGGGCGCGACTCCGAACACGGCCCCCGGCGCGGCTCCCCCCAGTGCCGCTCCCACTGCCGCGGCGCCGCCCAATATCCCGCCGTCCGCTACCCCGTCCGTCGCCGTGCCGTCTCCGGCCGCGGCCGCCCCCGCGCGCCCCGCCGCGCCGGCATCGGGCGGGCAGCCCCTCTCCCTGGTCCCGCCGGACGAGGGCGACACATCGCCGCCGCCGTCGATGCCTGTTGCATCGCAGCCGTCGTCGATGCCTGTTGCACCGCCGGCGATTGCGGGCCAGCATCAGGCCCTGCCCCCGCCGACGCCGTATCAGGCGGGCATGGACGGGGGAGGCGGCTCGGGCAAGGGGGCGCCATTGTCCCTGCTGCCCCCGCCGACACCCGACACGCCGCAGGATCAGCCCGCGGCGCCGCAACCCGGTCCGGATCAGCCGCAGCCGGGACAGCCCCAATCCCTGCTTCCCCGCTAGCCGGGGCGGCCCTCGGGCAAGAGGGCGGGATGGGTAACGACGCCATCGGACGCGAGGAGAGCAGACTTCCATGAGCCCGACGGATTATGCCGGCCCCGACGGCCGCTTCATGCCGCCGCCGCACCAGGCCGCCCTGCTGCTGGATTTCGACGGCACGCTGGTGGATATCGCCCCCACCCCGGAATCGGTGGTGGTCCCGCCCGGGCTGCCGCAGGTGCTGCGCCGCCTGCGGGCGAAATGCGGCGACGCGCTGGCGGTGATTTCCGGCCGCGCGGTGGACCAGATCGACCATTTCCTGGGCGACGTGCCCTATGCCGTGGCGGGCGAGCACGGGATCGCCGTGCGGCACCGCCCGGACGGCCCCATCGTCCGCGCCGACCTGCCGCAATATCCGCCCGGCTGGCTGCAGGCGGCCGAAAGTCTGGCCGCCGCCCATCCCGGCGTGCGGATCGAACGCAAGATCGCGGGCTTCGTGCTGCATTACCGCGCGGCGCCCGAGGCCGCCGAGCTGCTGCGCGACGCGGCCGAGGGCTGGATCGCCTCCGGCAACGGCGCGTTTCATATCCAGGCGGCGAAGATGGCATGGGAAATCCGGCCGCATGGCGTCGACAAGGGCCACGCCGTCGCCGCCCTGATGCAGTCGCCGCCCTTCGCCGGGCGGCATCCGATCTTCGTCGGTGACGACGTTACCGACGAGGACGGCATCCGTGAGGCCGTCCGGCTGGGCGGGGTGGGGTTCCGGATCCACCGGGACTTTCCCGACCCGACCGCGTTCCGGACATGGCTGGCCGGCCTGACCGAGGGGGGGGACGACAGATGGGGCGCCTGATCATCGTATCGAACCGCGTGCCGTCGCCGCGCGAACGCACGCAGCCGGCGGGCGGATTGACGGTCGGGCTGCGCGACGCGCTGCGGGGCGGCGAGTCGCTGTGGTTCGGCTGGTCGGGCAACCTGGTCGACAGCGACGCCGACCCCGTGCCGGGCTTCGACACGGTCGCGGGCGTCACCTACGCGACCATCGACCTGACGGCGCGGCAGCACGAGGGATTCTACCAGAATTTCTCCAACGGCATTCTCTGGCCGCTCTTCCACTACCGCATCGGGCTGATGAGCTACGCGCGCAGCGACTGGCAGACCTATCTCGAGGTCAATGCCATGTTCGCGCGTACCCTGCTGCCGCTGCTGCAGCCGGACGACGTGATCTGGATCCACGACTACCACCTGTTCCCGCTGGGCCAGGCGCTGCGCGACCTGGGGGTCACGACGCGGATCGGCTTCTTCCTGCATATCCCGGTGCCGCCCTGGAGCCTGATCCGCTGCCTCCCCGGCGTCGAGCTGCTGCTCGAGGACATGCAGGCCTATGACGTGTTCGGGGTGCAGACCGACGAGGACGCCGACAATCTCAACCAGTCCTTCCGCCTGAACGGGCTGATGGAGCGGGCGCAGGCCTTCCCGATCGGCATCGACCCGCACGAATTCCGCGCCCAGGCCGAAGCCGGCGTCGCGCGGGACGAGGCCGCGCGGCTGCAGGCCAGCCTGCGCGGGGCCGCGCTGATCCTGGGCGTCGACCGGCTGGACTACTCCAAGGGCCTGCCCGAGCGTTTCCGCGGCTACGAGGCGCTGCTGGAGCGCTATCCGGAACATCGCGGCAAGGTGACGTTCCTGCAGGTGGCGCCGGTATCGCGCGGCGACGTCGAGGAATACCGCCTGCTGCGCCGTCAGCTCGACGAGCTGACGGGCCGGGTCAACGGCGCCTATGCCGAATTCGACTGGACGCCCATCCGCTACATCACAAGGCCGATCGGCCGCGACATCCTGGCGGGTTTCTACCGCATGGCGGACGTGGCGCTGATCACGCCGCTGCGCGACGGCATGAACCTGGTCGCCAAGGAATATATCGCCGCCCAGGACCCGGCGGCACCCGGCGTGCTGGTCCTGTCCCATTTCGCCGGCGCCGCCCCCGAGATGGGCGAGGCCGTGCTTGTCAATCCTTTTGATGCCGACGAGATCGCCGACGCCCTGCATCAAGCATTGACAATGGATGTGCACGAACGCCGCCGCCGCTGGCTGGCCTTGGACGAGGAAGTCCGCCGGACCACCGCCGGAAGCTGGGCCCGGGACTTCCTCCGCGCACTGGATGAGGCGCCGCCGGTCTGTACACCATGAAATCCCATGTTTTCAGGCGCGTCGACACCCGGCCGTGGCTCCCCCTGACACTCGCCGCCGCAGGCGCGATCGCGCTGGGAATCGCCGAATGGGTCGAACACGGGCTCGGCATGGCGCCGTGCGGGTTATGCCTGTGGGAGCGCTGGCCATACCGGCTGCTGATCGCGCTCGGGATATTGGCGGCGCTGGCACGCGGCCGCGGCCGGCGGGGAATCGTCTGGCTGTGCGTCCCGGTCCTGATGGCGGCATGCGGCCTGTCGGTCGTGCATGTCGGGGTGGAACAGGGATGGTGGCCCAGCCCGCTGCCGGAATGCCGGGCCCCCGTCTTCCACGGCGGAACCTTCGCCGAACGGCTGGCGGCCATGCCGCTACGCCCCGCCAAGCCGTGCGACGCGCCGACCTATCTGATCAGCGGGCTGAAGCTGTCGATGACCGCGATGGGCGGCCTGTACGCTCTGGGTCTGCTCGGGATCACCACGTCCTGCCTCGTCCGCGACCGAAGAACAGACCGACGATGAACAGGATCAGGAAAATGAAGAACAGGATCTTGCCGATATAGGCGAAATTGGTGGCCAGGCCGCCAAAGCCGAAAGCCGCCGACACCAGCGCCAGGACCAGAAAGATCAGCGTCCAGCGTAGGAAGTCCATGGCGAAGTCCTCCGATTTATGTGAATGGACTAAGGGGTCCATCAAGGATCCCAATGCGTGGGCCTCGTGCGAGTTGCCGCATGCGGCCGCGGCGACCATGGAAACAGTCAGTACCGGGTGACAGATCGTGCCGGATTTTCGTTCTCTCTACCGTCATGGCTTTGCACGCGTCGCCGGATGCACGCTGCCCGTGGCCCTGGCCGATCCGGCCACCAACGTCGCACGCATGGTCGAAATGGTGCAGACATGCGACGCCGAGGGCGTGGCGCTGGCGGTATTTCCGGAACTGGGCGTGTCGGGATACGCGATCGAGGATCTGCGCCAGCAGGACGTGTTGCTGGATGGGGTGGGTACCGCCCTGGCCACCCTGGCAGCCGCGACAGCCGAAATGACGCCGGTCATCGTCGCCGGCGCACCGCTGCGGCATGGCGACGCGCTGTATAATTGTGCCGTCATTCTGCATCGCGGTACGATCCTAGGGGTGGTGCCCAAGAGTTTCCTGCCGAACTATCGCGAATTCTACGAGGCCCGGCAGTTTGCCGCCGGCGTGGGGCAGCGCGGGCAGAGCATCCATGTCGCCGGCCAGACGGCGCCCTTTGGTCCCGACCTCCTGTTCGAGGCCGAGGATGTGCCAGGTCTGATCATCGCGGTCGAGATCTGCGAGGACCTGTGGGTGCCGCTGCCGCCCAGCACCGATGCCGCACTGGCCGGCGCTACCGTCATCGCCAACCCGTCCGCCAGTGACATCACGGTCGGCAAGGCCGACATACGCGACCTGTTATGCCGGTCACAATCCGCACGCGCCATCTGCGCCTATGTTTATGCGGCGGCCGGAGAGGGGGAGTCGACGACCGACCTGGCCTGGGACGGTCAGGTGTCGATCTATGAGAACGGTGTGTTGCTGGCCGAGACGGTGCGCTTTCCGCAGGGGCCCCACCGGGCCACGGCGGACGTGGACCTGGACCTGCTGCGTCAGGAGCGCAGCCGGATGGGCAGTTTTGCCGACAATCGCGCGGCGCGTCCGGACGCCGGCTGGCGGCGGATCAGCTTCGCGCTGGCACCGCCGGCGGGTGATCTGGGCCTGAAGCGGCGGATCGAACGTTTTCCGTTCGTCCCATCCGACCCGGCGCGGCTGGAGCAGGATTGCTACGAAGCCTGGACCATCCAGGTTTCGGCGTTGAAGCAGCGGCTGCAAGCGACCGGAACACGGCGCATGGTGATCGGCGTGTCCGGCGGCCTGGATTCGACCCAGGCGCTACTGGTGGCCACACGAGCGGCCGACGAACTGGGGCTGGGGCGTGAGGCGGTGCTGGCCTATACGATGCCGGGTTTCGGGACCAGCCCGGGCACGCAGTCCAACGCCCTGGAACTGATGCGCGCCCTGGGGGTGACGGCGACGGAACTGGACATCCGTCCGACTGCCCGCATGATGTTGCAGGAGCTGGGTCATCCCTTCGCCAGCGGCATGCCGCTCTATGACGTGACCTTCGAGAACGTCCAGGCCGGGTTGCGGACCGATTTCCTGTTCCGCCTGGCCAACCAGCATGGCGGGATCGTTATTGGTACCGGCGATCTGTCAGAATTGGCACTGGGATGGTGCACCTACGGTGTCGGTGACCAGATGTCACATTATAACGTCAATGCGGGGCTGCCCAAAACGCTTATCCAGCATCTGATCCGCTGGGTGATTGCGTCGGAGAGGGTGGACGGTGCGGTGGGTGGCGTATTGCAGGCGATCCTGGACACGGAGATTTCGCCCGAGCTGGTTCCGGCAGGCGATGATCAGGCCCTGCAGAGCACCGAGGCGCGGATTGGTCCTTACGCGTTGCAGGATTTCACGCTGTTCTATGTGCTGCGTTATGGTTTTCGCCCGTCGCGTGTCGCTTTCATGGCCGAGATTGCCTGGAAGGATCCTCAGGCGGGAAACTGGCCGCCCGGTTTTCCTCAAGATAAGCGCGTAGCCTATGATCTACCGACGATAAGGCATTGGCTTTCGGTCTTTCTGGCCCGGTTCTTCGGTTTCAGCCAGTTCAAGCGTTCGGCGGTACCCAACGGGCCGAAGGTGGTGGCAGGCGGGGCATTGTCGCCGCGCGGCGACTGGCGCGCGCCGTCGGATGGCAATGCGCGGTTGTGGCTGGATGAGCTGGAACGTAACGTTCCCTCGGCCTGATACTGGTACTGCCGGATCTCTAGTCCCGATCTTGTGTCAGGCGACCGATGATAGGGGGTTTGCATTGAACGGTCCAACATCGTTATGATTTGTGCGCGGACCGGCTATGTACTTGCCCAGTCTTCCACGAAATCGGACTTTTTCCGAAAGAGGCGCCAGGTTTGCTGTCTGTGCCAACAAGAATCGTGACATGAATGCAGAATTCTCTGGCATAAGTCTGAACAGCACGCTAAAAGCCGCCTCCGCCGAGATATGATAAACGTGGCGGACAGCACGCTGCGACCGTTTTATGTCCTGACAGGAGCGTACAGAGTCAATGAGCAAAGCCTTCATCGCCGCAGTAATCCAGGATTCGATCGACTGCACAGGTGTCGCTGCCAACCAGGCGGCCACGGACCTGATGGCCGCTATCATCCGGGAACTGAAGAAGGAAGGTGGGTTTACCCTGCCGTCATTCGGCACCTTTACGGTCAAGAAGACCAAGGCGCGCAAGGCGCTGAATCCCCGTACGGGTGAGCCGGTAAAGGTGAAGGCCGGCAAGACGGTGCGCTTCAAGGCCAGCCCGAACCTGAAAAAGGCGGTCTGAGACGGCCGGGCCCCCGCATATGCGGGGGCCCGCGAGCCGTATCGGGGTAACCTGTGATGTTCCGTTCCGGTCGAAACATTGGAATGGCTGCGGGTATTATTCGCTCTATATTTCCATTTGTACAAAAGCGGCCTGTTAACAGTCATATGTAGAAATGATGGCCCTCGCGCCATGTAGCGCGGACCATTGTTTGTAGACGCGGTCTCATGTGGCGAGACTGGTCCGTGTCGCTACGCTCCGCGAAGCTGTTCCGGCCCGATACGCCAGAAATTAGCTGGCCGATGGTGGAAAATTGTTGACGGCGGCATAGAACATACCAAGGATATCTTGGCCGATAACCGCGACAAGGCCGACAATAACCAGAACGACCAGGATGGCGACAAGGCCATATTCCAGCATGACGGCACCGGTCCGGTCTCCAGAGAGGGAAAGCAGAATTTTCACGGCATGCCTTTCCGCACGGGCCGACAGATCATGCTTGGCCGATTGGTTTGCAAGAAATGGTTTCTGATCTCAAAAAATATACAACTGTTCTGTATTGGCTTTCTATGTCGACGATTGGACCAGAATTCTTCTAGTCCCCTTCTTTATGTCACGAAAAAATCAGCGATCAAGAATTATTTTTAAATCAACACCTCCAGTCGTTTCAGAGCCGGTATTTTTGCGTGGCGGCATGGGGTGCGATGCGGGGCCTGACGTAAAGAACTCAGTATTTGAAGGAGAAGCTTCAAAAATACGGGTTGAATGAAGAGTATCCTGGGCCAGGCAGAAAACCGTGATTGTATTCGCTGAAGTGGCCAAGCAGGCCGTCGCGACATTCCGGAGGACGCCCAGGAGCTATTCAGGTGAAATAGATTGGCTGGGGCGGGAGGATTCGAACCTCCGCATGGCGGAATCAAAATCCGCTGCCTTACCGCTTGGCTACGCCCCAATGGCCCGAACACCTTGGCTCCGTCCTTCTAATGGGTCGGGCGGGGTGGCGTAAAGGGGGCTTTTGCCTCCTTTTTCGGATGCTCCGCAGGCTGATGCCGGTCAGGGATAGTTTGGATGGGGTTCCAGCGGCAGATCGATGGACGGGTCGATCTCGCTGGAGTGAGTCGTCGCCGCTTCGGCAGTCGCGCTAGTGGCGGAGCGGCGGCGACCGTATTCCAGCAGATTGCCCAGCCGCGCGGCCCGATCCAGGGCCTGATCCAGGGCCGCCATGGTGCTGGACAGGTCTTCGCTGTCGTCGCGATCCCAGGCACGCAGCGTATAGGTCCAGACACCGACCAAGCCTTTGACCCGCAGGGTGCCGATCAGGCCCGTGACGTCCAGCCCGGCTGCACTCGCCATCCAACGCATGCTTTCGTAGGTCGCTGCTCCCAGCCCGGCTGCCAGCAACGGGTCGAAAGGAAGGGTGCGCAGCACGGCGCGCACCCCGGCGCGATATTGTTGCAGTACATCAAAACGGCGCATCAGCAGGTCGAACAATTTTTCGCGCACCGTGCCGGTGCTGCCGTCATCCACCAGGGCGGATTCGTCGGCCAGGCGGCCCAGTTTCAGCAGCAGGGCCGCCTTGACCGGGTAGCGCCGGCGGGCTTCGTCCAGCGGAATGCCGGCGTCGCGCGCCGCGTCGACGATCGTAAGGCGCCCCCATCCGGACAGGGCGGTGCGGTCCATGGCGGCGCGGAGCAGGGCATCGTCGAACTGGTCGTTATCCATGGTCTTCTGGAACATCTTCTGTTTTCGGCTTCGTCCGGCCGATCCGGACAGGTTGAATCGCCATTGCGGTTAAATTACGGCGGGGGCGGGCGCAAGTTCGCCGAGTGGCCGGGGTGCCGGCCATGCAATCCGTTCAGGACGCCAGTTCGCGGGCGCGACGGGACGCGGCGCGGATGGCACGGTCCAGCGTGGTCGGCCATGCATCGGGCGCCATCAGCACGGACAGCGCTTGCTGCGTCGTCCCGCCCGGACTGGTCACGCGGCGGCGCAGTTCCGCGGCGTCGACGCCCGTCCGCTCGATCAGCGCGCCGGCCCCCGAAACGGTGCGGCGGGCGATGCGGCGGGCAAGTTCCGGCGGCAGGCCCAGCGCTGTGCCCGTCTGTTCCATCAGTTCGGCAAGCAGGAAGACATAGGCCGGGCCGCTGCCCGAGATCGCGGTCACGGCGTCCATCTGCTCTTCCCGGGTGACCCAGGCCGTGTCGCCGATGGCCGAGAGTATGCGTTCGCACAAGGCGCGCTGGGCGTCGCTGGCCCCGGGCGGGGTATAGCAGACCGTCATGCCCTGCCCGATCGCCGAGGGCGTGTTGGGCATGGCCCGGATGACGACGGCATCCGGGCAGCCCGCATCGGCCAGCGCCGCCGTCAGCCCGCCGACCGTCTTGCCGGCCATGACCGACAGGATGGGCGCTTGGCGCGCGAACGGGGCCAGGGCGGGCAGCACCTCGGCAGCCTTCTGCGGCTTGGCGGCCAGGACGATCAGGGAAGGAACGAAATCCCGCGGAAGGTCGGCGGCATCCCGCACGACGCGATGCGGCGCAGGGATATCGTCGCGGTGCCGGTCGAGAACGACCGATGGAGCAAGTCCATCGGCCAGCCAGCCGGCCAGCATCGCGCCGCCCATCTGTCCGCACCCGACCAGAAGCAGGGGGGGAATGGGAGCGGACGGCGAGGCCGGGCTGCTCACGCCTCGCCCGCGCAATCCAGCATCGCGGCCTCCAGCGCCTCCGCAGGGGTCTTGCCGCCCCACAGCACGAACTGGAAGGCGGGGTAGAAGCGCTCGCACTCGGTAATGGCGATATCGACCATGTCCTCGAGACTTTCCATCGATGCGCCGGGGGCGCCACGCAGTAGGACCGCGTGGCGGAACAGCGGCATGCCGCTCTCAAGATCCATGCCGAAATGGCCGATCCACAGTCGCTCATTGGCCAGGGCGACCAGTTCGAACAAGGCCCGGCGTTGCTGCGTTGGGACCTTCAGGTCAAATGTGCAGGTGAAATGCATCGCGCTGACTTCGCGCGACCAGGAAAAATATAGACCATAATCGCACCATTTTCCGGGGGCCTCGGCGGCCATTTCGGAATCGTTGCGGCGTTCGAACGCCCATTCATAGCCGCCGACGATCTGTTCCATGAGATCGAGCGGGTTGGAGTCCTGGGAGGGAGAGGAGGGCGTGAGAGCAGGCATATGGGACTCCCCTGAGCCGTGGAGGGAGGCCGGCGTCGCGCACCGGACCCCGGACGTCTGCGTAAGCGGGCCGCTGGCCGTTCCCGCCACGGGTGAGAACGCGGCCACATTTCAACCCTATGGGCGGTTCGGGCAGACTGGCAAGAGTCACGCGGACGCGGGCGTGCCGTCCTGCGGATTTTTTTGCGTTTCGTTCGGCTTCAGAACGGGTTGGCTGTCGGGTTCGTTTCGCCGGGCATGGAGGGCGGAAAGGGGGGCGTGCCGGGTTGAGCTTCAAGGGCCACGATTCGGGCCTCGAGCGCCGCGAGGCGGGCATCTGCCTCCTCCTGCGCCGAGCGTGCCCGGCCGGCCAATTCGCGCACCACCTCGAAATCTTCTCGCCGGACCAGGTTCAGCGTCGAAAGGACCTCGTCGACGCGGGCTCGAACGATGGCGCCGATTTCTTCCCGCAGTCCAGCCAGCGCCGAGAAGGCGCCGCCGGCAACGCCAGCGAGATCGTCGAAGATACGGGGCCTGTCGGGCATGGCGGAGCCTCCTGTTCCAGGGTGGGTGGTGGCCGGATTGGACAAGGCCGCCCGGCGGTGCATCTGGCAGCATATAGACATTCCGGCCTACGATGGCCATCCGGCAAACGGCGGGCCGGTGGCATGGGACGTCGCGGGTCTTCGATCGCGCAGCGAACTGCTCTATAGAGCAGGTCATGATCATCATCACCGGTGGAGCCGGGTTCATCGGCTCATGTCTGCATGCGGCGCTTCGGGCGCGGGGCGAGGAGACGGTCATCGTCGACTGGCTGGGTGCGGAAGGGAAATGGCGCAATATCGCGCGCCATGCCCCCGAGCGGCTGCTTGCGCCCGAGGCTCTGGACGATTTCCTGGCCGGCCACCCGGCCGTGACGGCTGTGTTCCATTTGGGCGCGATTAGCGAGACGACCGCGCGTGACGGAGACCTGATCTGGCGCACCAATATTGACCTGTCGGCGCGCTTATGGGCGTGGTGCGTGCGGTACGGTGCGCGCTTCATCTATGCGTCATCGGCTGCGACCTATGGCGCCGCCGACCGGTCGGAACTGTTTTCCGACGATCCCGCAATGCTGGACTCCCTGCGGCCGCTGAACCTGTATGGCTGGTCGAAGCATGTATTCGATCGGCAGGTAATGGCGCGACTGGCGCGGGGCGAGGCCGCGCCGCCGCAATGGGCGGGGCTGAAATTCTTCAACGTCTTCGGCCCGAACGAATACCACAAGGGCAAGATGATCTCGGTCGTGAAGGTGAAATATGACGAGGTCAGTCGGGGCTTGCCGGCGCGGCTGTTCCGGTCAGATGTGCGGAAATTGGCGGACGGAGCGCAGGCGCGGGACTTCATCTGGGTCGGCGACGTGGTGGACGTGATGCTGTGGCTGCTGGACAACCCGCGGGTCAGCGGGCTGTTCAATTGCGGGACCGGGGTGGCACGGACCTATCTGGACCTGGCCCATGCGGTGTGCGACGCCATGGGTGTGCCAAGGCAGGTAGAATTCATCGACATGCCCGCCAATTTGCGGGGACAGTATCAATCCTATACCCGCGCGGACATGACGCGCCTGCGGGCGGCGGGCTATGGACGGCCGTTCACGACGCTGGAAGACGGGGTCCGCCGGTACGTGCGGGATTACTTGGCCGCGCCCGACCCGTATCTGTGACGCATCGTCCGGCCCGCTCGTCCCTGGCCGCCCCGACGCCGTTTCGTAACGCCATTTCGTAGCAGAAAGACGCTGCATGCTGCCCGTCCTGATATTTCCGCAATTCGATCCGGTCATGGTGCATGTGGGGCCGCTGGCCATTCGCTGGTATGCCATGGCCTATATCACCGCGCTGCTGGTCGGCTGGCGGCTGGTGCGCCGCCTGGCGGGATTGTCGCCCCGTGCGGCGACCGCGCTGCAGGTCGACGATTTCCTGACCTGGGCGACGCTGGGTGTCGTGCTGGGGGGGCGGCTGGGCTATATCCTGTTCTATCAGCCATCGCTGTATCTCGCGCATCCGATGGCGGTGGTGGAAGTCTGGCGTGGGGGAATGTCCTTCCATGGCGGGGCGCTTGGCGTCGTGGTGGCGCTGGCGCTGTTTTCTTGGAGCAATAAACTGAGTTTCCTGGCGTTTTCCGACCGGGTGACGGTCGTCGTGCCGATCGGGCTGGGGCTGGGGCGCATCGCCAACTTCATCAACGGGGAATTGTGGGGGCGCCCGGCGCCGTCCGGCCTGCCCTGGGCGATGGTCTTTCCTCAGGCCGGCCCCCAGCCGCGGCATCCGTCCGAACTCTACGAGGCGCTGCTGGAAGGGCTGGTGCTGTTCGCGATGATGTGGGTGGTGTCGCGCCAGCAGTCGATCCGTGAGCGGCCGGGCTTCCTGTCCGGACTGTTCCTGTTCGGCTATGCCGTGGCGCGCAGCATCTGTGAATGTTTCCGCGAGCCGGATGCCTTTATCGGGTTTCTGCCGTTCGGCACCACCATGGGGCAGATCCTGTGCATTCCTATGGCGATTGCCGGCGCGGGGCTGATGCTGCAGGCGATGCGCCGGCCGCCGCAGACTCTGCTGATGCCGGTCGATACGGAGTCCAAACGCCCGTGAGCACGGATAAGCCCGAACGGCTGGATCGTTTCATGGCGCGGGCCAACGCGACCTATTATGCCGGGCGCGATCCGTTCGCCGATTTCGTTACCGCGCCCGAGATCTCGCAGATCTTTGGCGAGATCTTGGGGGCCTGGGTGGCCGTCACCTGGCAGGCGATGGGCCGCCCGGCGCCGTTCCGTCTGATCGAGGCCGGGCCGGGGCGCGGAACCCTGATGGCCGACATGCTGCGCCTGCTGGCAAGGGTGGCGCCCGATTGCCATCAGGCGGCGCGCGTGCATCTGCTGGAGCAGTCGCCCCGCCTGCGCGCGGTGCAGCACGCGGCGCTGGCCGGGCGCGGGGCGTGGCCCGTCGCCTGGCACGCGCGCCTTGCGGATGTGCCCGAGGGGCCGTCGATCCTGCTGGCCAACGAGTTCCTGGACGCATTGCCGATCCGCCAGTTCGTCCGGACCGCGGACGGATGGGACGAACGCTTTGTGCAGGGGGTCGGATTCGTGACCGTACGCGCCCATGACGTGCCCTGGGGGGCTGCGGTGGGCGAACTGTTCGACCGGCCCGTGCCCCTGGGCGAGATCCTGGAATTTTGCCCCGAAGCGCTGGCGGTGGCGGAAAGCGTGGCGGCGCGGCTGTCGCATGCGCCGGGTGCCGGGCTGTTCATCGATTACGGCTATGACGGTGCGATCTGGGGCGACACGCTGCAGGCGCTGCGGGACGGCCAGCCCGCTTGGCCGCTGGCCGATCCGGGGCAGGCGGACCTGACCGCCCATGTCGATTTCGCGGCATTCGCCGCGGCGGCGCGCCAAGGGGGCGCGCTCTGCCATGGCAGTGTGACGCAGGGGGCTTTCCTGGCCGGGTTGGGGCTGTTCGCGCGGGCCGAGCAATTGGCACGCGGCCGCGCGGCCGCCGAGGCGCATGCCATTCGCGACGCCGCGCAGCGCTTGGCCGCGCCGGACAGGATGGGGCGCCTGTTCAAGGTGCTGGCCCTGACATCGCCCGGACTGCCGGCGCCACCGGGATTTCAGGCGCATGAATAAGGACAGGCAGGATCACGCCGGGGGATCGGGCCCGATGGGGACGGACGCGATTCCGCCCGAGGCCGTCCTGCGTCACGCCTTGCTGGGTGATGTACCGCACGGGTTCTTCACCCGGCTTGGGGGCGTATCGCAGGGCCCGTACGAAAGCCTGAACTGTTCCACCCGTTCGGGCGATACGCCCCAGGCGCTGGCCGAAAACCGCCGCCGGATCGCGACCGTCATGGGGGTGCGTCCGGAATACCTGCTGGGAGTGACCCAGGTGCATGGCGACGGCGTGGCGGTCGTGACCAGTCCCTGGGAGGCTGGCGCCGCGCCGCAGGCCGACGCGCTGGTCACCGACCGGCCGGGGGTGGCGCTGGGGGTGATCACCGCCGATTGCGGACCGGTATTGTTCGCGGCCGAGGATGGCGGTGTGGTCGGCGCGGCCCATGCCGGCTGGCGCGGCGCGGTGGGGGGCGTGCTGGAGGCCACGCTGGCGGCGATGGCCCGGCTGGGGGCGCCAGCGGTGACGGTCCGGGCGGTCGTGGGACCCTGCATCGGGCAGCAGAGCTACGAGGTCGGAGCCGACATGCGCGCCCGGGCGCTGGCGGAGGACCCGGATGCCGAAGCTTTCTTTGCCGGTGGGCGGCGCGCGGAACATTACCAGTTCGACCTGGCCGGCTATTGCGTGGCACGGCTGCGGCGCGCCGGGATCGGCCGGGCAATAGCGCTTAGTGTGGATACGCTGGGCGATACGCGGCGTTTCTTCAGTCATCGGCGGCGTACTTTGGCGGGTGGCGGGCCGATTGGGCATCAGATTTCGGCGATCGCCCGGGCCGGTGCTACAAGCGGCGCATGATGCGTATCCCCGTTCTTCGCCATATGGCCGCGCTGGTGGCCATGGCCGGTGTCGGCCTGCTGTCCGGATGCCTGGACGTTCCGCATCCGTTTCGTGATCCGGGGCGCGAGGGGCGGTCGCTGGCAGGCAGTCCGCCGCCCGCGCGCCTGGCGGTGCCTGTGCCGCCTTCGGCCCTGTTGCCGCAGGCGGCGGCCCAGGCATGGAGCCGCGACGTGGCGGCAGCGCTGCTGGACCAGACGGTGCCGGCCATGGCGCAGCCCGCGCGCAAGGGGGACTGGTGGCTGCGCCTGGGGGCGGAGGCTCGGGGCCAGGACGTGGTGCCGACCTATAGCGTGATGATGCCCGATGGCCGGGTGCGCAGTGCCGAGGCCGGCGACCCCATACCGGCCACGGTCTGGGCGGTCGGTGCTCCGGCGACGCTGCGTCGGGCGGCAGAGCAGGCAGCGCCCGGAATTGCCGCGGCCCTGACCGGGATCCAGGCGGCGCAGATGGCCCAGGATCCGCGCAGCCTGAAGCACCGGGCGGCACGGATCTATTTCGCCGGCGTGCATGGCGCGCCGGGCGATGGCGACAGCGCGCTGGGCCAAGCCTTCATACGCGCTCTGGGCGATGCCGAGAACGCCGTGCAGGCCTCGCCGCGCGATGCCGATTTCACCGTGTCCTGCGCCGTATCGGTTTCCGACGTGCCGCCGGGCGCATCCGGGCAGAAGCAGCAGCATATGCAACTGGTCTGGCGGGTGGTGGATCAGGCGGGCAAGGAAGCCGGGGCGGCGACGCAATTGCACGATATCGACGCCCACGCGCTGGACGGGCATTGGGGCGAGGTAGCCATGGTCGCGGCGCAGGAGGCGGCCGGCGGGGTGCGGCAGGTGGTTTCGCGCTATTCGGGGCGGAACAACGTGCCGCTGCCGATGCCCGTCGGTGGAGCCGCGAACGGCTCGGGCACGCCTGTAGCGGATTTGCAACAATGAGCCCGCTGTCGCGCGGGCGGAAACGTTCGGCGCGCAGGACCGTTGCGGCAGACGGATGACAGAGGCGGGCGCGATTGCTAATACCCGCGCCGCCAGCCCATGAGACCGCCCCGGGGGAGAGCGTCGCCAGATGAAGATCGTCGCCTGCAACAGCAACCTGCCTCTCGCCGAGAAGGTTGCTGCCGAGTTGCGCATGCCGCTGTGCAACGTATCCGTGCGCCGCTTCGCGGATATGGAGGTCTTCGTCGAGATCCACGAGAATGTCCGGGGCGAGGACGTGTTCGTGATTCAGAGCACATGCTCGCCGACCAACGACAATCTGATGGAACTGCTGATCATGCTGGATGCGCTGCGCCGCGGGTCGGCCCGGCGTGTCACGGCGGTGATGCCCTATTTCGGCTATGCCCGGCAGGATCGCAAATCCGGCCCGCGTACCCCGATCAGCGCCAAGCTGGTGGCCAACCTGCTGGTCGAGGCCGGAGCGAACCGGATCCTGACCATGGATCTGCATGCGATGCAGATCCAGGGCTTCTTCGACATTCCGGTGGATAATCTCTACGCGGCGCCGCTGTTCACCCGTGACATCAAGGGGCGCATCGACCAGGGATCACTGCCTTATATCGCGCCGCCGCTGGAAATCCCGGGCGGGTTCCAGAACCTGATGGTCGTATCGCCCGACGTGGGCGGCGTGGTCCGTGCGCGGCAATTGGCGCAGCGGCTGAATGTGGACCTGGCGATCATCGACAAGCGGCGCGAGCGCGCGGGTGTGTCCGAGGTCATGAACGTGATCGGCGACGTGCGGGGCCGCTATTGCGTCATGATCGACGATATCGTCGATAGCGGCGGCTCGTTGTGCAATGCCGCCTCCGCGCTGATGAAAGAGGGCGCCGCCGCAGTCGAGGCCTATGTCACCCATGGCGTGCTGACCGGCGGCGCGGTGCGGCGCATCGCAGATTCGCCCATCCGGATGCTGACCCTGACCGACAGCATCGCCGCGACGGAAGCCGTCGCAAGTGCGGGGAACATCCGTCAGATCAGCACGGCCAACCTGCTGTCGCGCGCCATGCGCGCGGTATCGGACGAAAGTTCGGTCTCGTCGCTGTTCGACTGAGGCGGCGCTTTCCTACGGATTGACCCGGGCCAGGCATGGACCTATCGGGGAGGAGCGAACCGAGAGGAGCTGCCCCCGAATGACCGAGCTGATCGCCCGTCCGTACTGGTATCTGCGCCACGGCGAGACGGATTGGAACGCCGCTGGGCTCTCGCAGGGGCGGTCGGACATTCCTTTGAACGCGCGCGGCGTCGCCCAGGCCGAGGACGCGGGTGCTCTGCTGGCGCGTGAGGAGGCGCGTTACGCCAAGGTGGCGCGCATCGTATCGTCGCCGCTGGTTCGCGCGCTACGCACGGCCGAGATCGTCGCCCAAGCGATGGCCACATCGAGTGCGGCTCCGCTGTCGGTTGTGGTCGATGAGGGGCTGCAGGAAGTCTGTTTCGGCGAGCAGGAAGGCCAGCCGATGGGCGACTGGTACGATAGCTGGATCGCCGGCGCGTACACGCCGAAAGGTGCCGAGCCCTTCGCCGCGCTGCGCGCCCGGGCCGTGGCGGCGGTGAACCGTGCGCTGGACGGCGAGGGCCCCGTGCTAATCGTCTGCCATGGCGCGATGTTCCGTGCCCTGCGCGCGGCGATGAACCTGCCGGCCAATGTGCGCCTGCCTAACGCCACGCCGCTGTGGGTGACACCGTCCGATGCGACCGGCAAGGCCCCGTGGGGTCTGGACAAGCTGGGCTGAGCCCGCGTTGCGGCTGGGCGCGTGCCTGAAAGATTTGCGTCGGCGCGCATTTTCCGTTACACGCCGCGCTCGCGCAGGCACCCCTGGAGGCCTGCGCGCTTGGTTTTCAGGAGCGTAAAGTGACCCAATTCACGAAACTCGAGGCTTCTTCGCGCGCGAAGGCTGGTAAGGGGGCAGCGCGTGCGACGAGGCGTGACGGTCAGGTCCCGGCCGTCATTTATGGTGCGAAGCAGGAAGCCGTTCTGATCGCGCTCGACCCCCGCCTGGTGATGCGCGAGATGCACAAGGCCGGCTGGCGTTCGCGTGTATACGACGTCACCGTCGATGGCACGTCGACTCATGCGCTGATGCGCGAGATCCAGCTCCATCCGGTCAGCGATCAGCCGATCCATGTGGACTTCCAGCGCCTGGCGGCCGGCGAGCGAGTGCATGTCGAAGTGCAGATCGTCTTCACCGGCGAAGACAAGGCCCCCGGCATCAAGCGCGGCGGCGTGCTGAACATCGTCCGCCACACGGTGGATGTCAGCGTCGATCCGGCGAATATTCCGTCGTCCTTCACGGTGGACCTGTCGCAACTGGACATCCACGGCAACGTGCGCTGGGACGACCTGCAGGGTACCGAGAACGCCACGCCGGTCCTGCAGATCCCGAACTTCGTGATCGCGACCATCGCGGCGCCGAGCGTCGACGAGGCGGCGGAACCGGCCGCCGCGGCGGCGACCCCGGCGAAGAAATAATCGCCGGCCGGACGGCCGTGGAGCAGATCGTGATGAAGGTGGAAACGCCTCATCACGTGAGGATGCTCTGTAAAGCAGCAACATGGAGCGTGCCGTGATCGGCCGGTCCCGCCACGGCACGCTTTAGGACAGGGAATACGGCATGCTGCTCTGGACCGGGCTCGGAAATCCTGAGCCGGGAATGAGCCGGCACCGGCACAATGTCGGTTTCATGGCCGTCGATCGGATCGCGTCCCGCCATGGCTTTGCGCCATGGCGGAAGCGTTTCCGTGGCGAGGTGGCCGAAGGGCGGGTGGGCGCGCACAGGATGCTGCTGCTCAAGCCCATGACCTACATGAACCTTTCGGGTGAAAGCGTTCAGCAGGCCGCCGCGTTCTACAAGATTCCAGTCGAAGCCATCACCGCTTTCCATGACGAGCTGGACCTGCCGCCCGGACGGGTGCGGGTGAAGCGCGGCGGTGGGGCGGCGGGGCATAACGGTCTGCGTTCGATGGATCGGATGCTGGGCAGTCCGGACTACTGGCGGGTTCGCATCGGTATCGGCCATCCCGGCGCGAAGGAGCGCGTGACAGGGCATGTGCTGGGCGACTTTTCGAAAAGCGATCAGGACTGGCTGGAGCGGATGCTCGACGCCATGTCCGATGCGGCGCCCATCCTGGCGGACGGGCAGCCGGAACTGTTCATGACTAAACTGGCGTTGCTGACCGGGGAGAATGGCTGATGGGGTTCAATTGCGGCATTGTGGGTCTGCCGAATGTCGGCAAGTCGACCCTGTTCAACGCTCTGACCGCGACGGCCACGGCCCAGGCGGCGAATTATCCGTTCTGCACCATCGAGCCGAACGTGGGGCGGGTCGCCGTCCCCGATCCGCGCCTGGAGGCGCTGGCCGCCATCGGCAAGTCGCAGAAGATCCTGCCGACCAGCCTGGAATTCGTTGATATAGCCGGTCTGGTGCGAGGCGCATCGCGCGGCGAGGGACTGGGCAACCAGTTCCTGGCGAATATCCGCGAGGTCGATGCGATCATCCACGTGCTGCGCTGTTTCGAGGATGACGACATCACCCATGTCGAGGGTGGGATCGACCCGATTCGCGACGCTGAGATTATCGAGACCGAACTGATGCTGGCCGACCTGGATTCGCTGGAAAAGCGGATCGTCGCCCTGCAAAAGAAGGCCAAGGGCAATGATCGCGAGGCCGCGGCGCAGGTGGCGCTGATGGAGCCGCTGATCGCGGTGCTGCGCGAGGGGCGTCCCGCCCGCCAGGCGATCCCCGCCGGGCAGGAAGAGGCGGTGCGCCGGCTGCAGTTGATGACCACCAAGCCCGTTCTGTATGTCTGCAACGTCGAGGAAGCCTCGGCTGCGACCGGCAATGCCTGGTCCGAGCGCGTCCAGGCCCGCGCCGAAGCCGAGGGCGCCGCGGCCGTGGTGGTTTCTGCCGCGATCGAGGCCGAAGTCAGCCAGTTGGGCCCCGAGGACCGCAAGGAGTTCCTGGAAGGGCTGGGCCTGGCCGATAGTGGTCTGGATCGGGTGATCGCGGCGGGGTACCGTCTGCTGGGGCTGCGGACCTATTTTACCGTCGGGCCGAAGGAAACCCGTGCCTGGACGATCACCGCCGGCACCCGTGCGCCGCAGGCCGCCGCCGTGATCCATAATGACTTCGAGCGCGGCTTCATTGCCTGCGAGACCATAGCCTATGCCGACTATGTTCAATATCACGGCGAGGCTGGGGCGAAGGAAGCGGGCAAGCTGCGGATCGAAGGGCGCGACTATGTCGTGCAGGATGGCGATGTCCTCCTCTTCCGCTTCAATGTCTGAGAGCCTGCCGGTCGGTCGTGATCCGGCTTGCGTCCTGGCGTGCAAGGTTCGACAATGCGCGTCGGATCGCGGCCGGATCGGCCGCGCGGAGCAGGGAGCCCGATCATGAACGCAGTCACGCCCGTCATGGACCAGCAGGACCAGTGGGTCCCGGCCATGCCGGGCCTGGCCGCGCGGGCACGTGACGCGGCGCGGGCGCTGGCGCGCAGTACCACCGATGCGCGCAACGCCGCACTGCGCCATGCGGCACGGGCCTTGCGCGAGCGGCAGGACGAGATCCTGGCGGCGAATGCGCGCGACCTGGCGCATTCCACCACGACGGCGGCATTTCGCGACCGGCTGACCCTGACGCCGGCACGAATCGAGGCGATGGCGGTCGGGCTGGAGGACGTAGCGGTGCTGCCCGATCCGGTCGGGCGGGTGCTGGCGGAATGGACGCGGCCCAACGGGTTGCGTTTCCGCCGTATCGCGATGCCGGTCGGGGTGATCGGCATGATCTATGAAAGCCGGCCGAATGTCGGCGCGGACGCGGCGGGCCTGTGCATCAAATCGGGCAATGCGGTCGTCCTGCGCGGTGGATCCGAGAGTTTGCACAGCGCGCGGGCGATTCACGCGGCGATGGTGGCCGGCCTACGGGCGGCGGAGTTGCCCGAGGCATCGGTGCAGATCGCACCGGATGCCGATCGGCGCCATGTGGCCGACATGCTGGCCGCATCCGGGCAGATCGACCTGATCATCCCGCGTGGCGGCAAGTCTCTGGTCGAGCGCGTGCAGCGCGAGGCGCGGGTACCGGTCCTGTCGCATGCCGAGGGGCTTTGCCACACCTATGTCCACGCGGCGGCCGATCCGGATATGGCACGGGGATTGGTGGTGAATGCCAAGATGCGGCGCACCGGAATCTGCGGGGCGACGGAGACGCTGCTGATTGACGCGACAGTGGCGCCGTCGCTCTTGCCCGTCATCGTCGCCGATCTGGCTGCACGGGGCTGTGCCTTCCGGGCTGACGCCCGCGCGCGGGCGATCGTGCCCGGCCTGCCGGCGGCGAGCGTCGCCGATTTCGCCACCGAATGGCTGGATGCCGTGCTGTCGATCGCGGTAGTGGACGGGGTAGACGACGCCCTGGCGCATATCGTCCGCCATGGCAGCGCGCACACCGAAGCCATCGTGACCGATGATGCCGAGGCGGCGGCCCGGTTCCTGAACGGTACCGATAGTGCCGTGGTGATGTGGAATGCGTCGACCCAGTTCTGTGACGGGGGCGAGTTCGGGTTCGGGGCCGAGATCGGTATCGCCACCGGGCGCCTACATGCCCGCGGACCCGTCGGCCTGGAGCAGTTGACGACCTATCGCTACGAGGTCATCGGCACGGGGCAGCAGCGGCCCTGACAATGGTGTCGATTCCCGCGTGGGGCGACGGGCGACGGGCCCGGATCGGCCTGTTGGGCGGCTCGTTCAATCCGGTGCATGAGGGCCATCTGCGCCTGGCACGGCGGGCGCTGCGGCATTTGCGTCTGGACCAGGTTTGGCTGATGGTTTCGCCGGGGAATCCGCTGAAACCGGTCGAAGGGATGGCGCCGTTCGCCGACCGCCTGGCGAGGGTGGCGGCACGGGTGGACGGGCGGCGCGTCGTCGCGACCGATATCGAGCAGCGGATGGGGACGCGCTATACCGTCGATACGGTTTCGCAGTTGCGGCGGCGTTTTCCCCATGTCGCGTTCATCTGGCTTATGGGGGCGGATGGGCTTGCGCAATTGCCGCGCTGGCACGCGTGGCGGGGCATCATCGCACAGGTGCCGTTCGCGGTGCTGCCGCGGCCCCCCTACAACACCGCGGCGCTGCGGGGGCAGGCGGCGCTGGCCCTGGCCCACTGGCGCCGACCGGGGCGGCAGGCGACGATCCTGGCGGATTGCGTGCCTTGTGCTTGGGCCTTTCTTCCGGCCCCCCAGATCGGTATATCAGCAACGGAATTGCGGGCATTGGACCGGGGTTGTGCGTTATCATCGCCCGAACCGCCTGCGCCTCATGCATCAGGAGAGACGGTCATCGCCAGGAAGCCTCCGGCCGATACGGGCACCACTCGTCGCACGGCAACAAAGAAGACGTCCGGCACAGCCGGCAGAAGCGCCTCCGGCGGTACGCATGCGGTTGCCGGCGCGGTGAAGGCCCCGGGCACGCCGCGCAAGAAGGCGGCGGTCGCCGGGCCGGCCAAGGTGGTGAAGCGCGAGCCGGCGGAAACCAGCCTGCTGGAGAAATACCTGTCCATCATCACCGAGAGCATCGCTGACGACAAGGGCGAGGACATCGTGGTGCTGGACCTGACCGGTCGGGCGGCGTTCGCCGACCGGATGGTGATCGCGACCGGACTCGCGGACCGCCAGATCGCGGCCATGGCCGCGCATATCGAACGCAAGCTCGGCGATGCCGGCTTGAAGCGGGTGCTGATCGAAGGCGCCAGCGGGTCGGACTGGGTGCTGATCGACGCCGGTGATATTGTCGTTCATCTGTTCAAGGCCGAGGCTCGGGCCATGTACGGGCTAGAGCGCATGTGGGGCGCCGAACTGGACGTGCCGCCGGCCGAGGGATAAGGCCCGGTCGCACATTCTGTTTCAGGCGAGGACGGAATGCGGTTGATCGCGGTCGGGCGCATGAAGGATCGTGTCGAGCACGATCTGTTCCAGCGTTATGCCGCGCGGCTGACGCCGCGGCTGGATCTGGTGGAAATTGCCGAGGGCCGGGGGGCGGCGGTCGAGATCAAGCGGCGCGAGGCGCAGGGGCTGCTTTCGGCCTTGCCGGAGCGGGCGTTCGCGGTCGCGCTGGATGAAGGCGGGCGAACCCATGACAGCATGGCTTTCGCGCGCCTCGTCGAACGTTGGATGGGCTTGGCGCGGCCGCTCTGCTTCGTGATCGGCGGGGCAGAGGGACTGGATGGCAGCGTGCTCGCGCGCGCGGATGACACGCTCTCCCTGGGGCCGATGACCTGGCCGCATATGCTAGTGCGGGGATTGCTGGCCGAACAGCTTTATCGCGCGCGGGCGATTGCGTCCGGCCATCCGTACCACCGGGCGGGACGGCCCTGACCGGTTCTATCCCGGGCCGGGGATTTGGAAATGGCGCCTTTTTGCCCCAAACGATGAATATCAGCGGATGGAGCGATTCGGCGCGTCGTCGCGGAAGGCGTGGCCATAGGTCACGACCGGCAGGCTTTCCGGCGCCTCGGCCACTTCGGTCGACGTCATCGGGCGGCGAAGATCGCTGGGCGCGTCGTTGCGCGTATGCGGCACGGCACGTTCGCTGCTGGCCATCATGACGTGACCGGTCGTGTCCGGACGCGCATAGATGAAGCCATAGGTCGGATAGATGCTGCCATAGGCGCCGTTATGGCTCAGCGCTACGCGCACGGCCGTCCAGTCATTGTTGGGCGACACGTCGATGACCGATACATGGCGGCTGATGCCGCGCTGGGCCCAGTGGGACTGGTCGATGGTGATGGTTCGGCTGTCGACAATGTCGGTCACGACTGCGACGTGTCCCAGCGGCATGCGGCGATTGGCGCGGAAGTTCAGGATGCTGCCGGATTCGGGAGCAGAGCCGCGGGCATAGACCCCGGCGGCGTTGTACCACCAATTGGCCGCATTGCCGTGCAAGGCGACGTCGGAATCGGCCTGGGCGAAAGCCACGCACTGAATCACATGGCCGCTGTCATGCCGGTGATAGACCACATGATGCATGATGCTGCGATGCGCATGGTGCGCGCGATGCGTCCGGGCATCCGCCTTGGGAGAGAGGGTCAAACCGAGGGAAGCGGCCGCCAGTGATAAAAGGAGAGAACGTCCCAAACCGCCTGCCCACATCCCGAAGAATCCCACCTGCCAAATCACTGCGCAACGAGGCGTAGCAAGGCGGTTGCAACCCTGACAAGACGTGGCCGCATTTCTGGGAGGAGACTGGTCAAATTTTATTAAAATTCACCAGCCAGCCGAAATAATAAGGAATATATTCCTGGATCTCTGATCCAGATTCCAGTTTTTGAATGAAAAATTTTGGTTCCCACGAAAAAGCCGGCCAGGGAGCCCTGGCCGGCCTTCAAATATCCGGGAATCGCAATCCGTTGCCGAAATGCGACAGATGGAATCGCGATGAAAGCGTGTCCTCCGCCGTTCTTACTACTTCGTGCAGACGATCATGATTTCGACCAGGATTTCGGGGGCGGCCATCACTGCCTGGACACATGCGCGGGCAGGCGCGCCATCCTTGGGCAGCCAGGCCGACCATACGCCGTTCATCGCGTCACGATCTTTGATGTCCTTCAGCCAGATCTGCGCCTGCAGCAGGCGCGTCTTGTCGGTGCCGTGCTGCTCCAGGGCCTCGTCGATCTGCTCCAGCACGTCATGTGTCTGGGCGACGATGTCGGCCGTCAGGTCGCGGGCGACGAAGCCCTGGGTAAACAGGAAGCCGTGATATTCGACGACCTTCGACAGGATCGCGTTCGGTTCGGTGCGGATGATCTTGCTCATGGGCCAGTTCCTCGTGATGCGACCGCGGCGGGCCGCGTGCTCCTCTTGTCCGATACCGGGATGGCGTCGGTCAACTCGAGGCGGGATTAGGATCGGGCAAAATCATCCAGTTGCTCGGCCGTGTCGAAATCCTGATGGATCGACGGATCAGAGTCGAGTGTCCTTACGCGCGTGCCCAGGGCGCGGATCAGTCCCCGCGCGCCCTGGTCACCCCGCAGGGCGATCAGTTCCGGGATCATGGCGCGATCCCACAGCGCCGGATGGCCATGCCGCCCGCCATGGACAGGGACGATGGCCGGGGCGGCGGCTTCGCGGTGACAGGCGATCAGGCGGGCGACCAAGTCGGGTTTCAGCCCTGGCATGTCGCCCAGGCAGATCAGGATGCCGGATGGTCGGTGACGTGCCGCCTCTCTCACGCCGGCGCGCAGGCTCGCCGACAGGCCATCGGCGTGATCGGCGGCGAGACAGGTCGTCACGTCCTGCTCATACGGGGCGTGTGCGGCGATGACCGTCCGAAGATCGTCCGCGCGATGGCCCAGGACGACGATAATCGGCCAGGCCGGACTGGTGCATAGGGCCCGTAGCGTGCGGACGACCATTGGAACGCCCACCCGATCGGACGCCAGCAATTTATGACGCGCACCGGTGCGCGTGGACCGGCCGGCGGCCAGAAGGATTGCGGCGACGGACTTGGGTCGGGTGGTCACGTCCAGCCGCGCTGATGGGCAAGTGGGGCATCGTGCCGCACGGCCACGATCTCGGCCAGGATCGACAGGGCGATCTCCGGTGCGCCGGTGGCGCCGATCGCCAGTCCGACAGGGCCGCGGATGCGGGCGGTCCGATCGGTATCGAAACCGTCTTCGCGCAGGCGCATCAGCCGGGAAGCCTGGGTTTTGCGCGATCCCAGCGCGCCGATATAGAAGGCCGGGCTGTTCAGCGCGACGCGCAGGCTGGGGTCGTCGAGCTTTGCGTCATGGGTCAAGGTGACGATAGCGGTGTGGCTGTCGATGCCGATGCGCTCAAGGGCCTCGTCGGGCCAATCGACCTGCAGCGTGATCCCGGGGAAGCGTTCCGGGGTGGCAAGCTGGGCGCGCGGATCGATCACCGTAACGTCGAATCCAGCCGCCGCGGCCAGCGGTGCCAGAACCTGGGCAATATGCACCGCGCCGACGATCAGCAGGCGGTGGGGAGGGGTCAGCAGGTGCAGGAACCAGAGTCGTCCCTCTGCATCCCGCTGCCGCTGGCTTCGGCCGTTGCGAAAAACGGATTCTAGGCTCGGCCGCAAAATGTCGAGCGGCGGCGCGCCCGCGACGACGTGCAGTCGATCGGTCGTCTTTTCGATCAGCACATGCTGCCTGTCGGGCAGGTTGGTCGCCAGGATAACCGCGCGCCGGGCACGCCGCAGGGCGGCAGCCCGCCGCGCCAGCTCGAGCGGCAATGAGCCGGCCGGTCCGATCGACTCGACCAGGATATCAAGCTCCCCGCCGCAGGCCAGACCTACGGCCCAGGCCTGCTCGGACGTCACGCCATAGGACAGTAATTCGGTGCCTCCGTGCGCCATGGCCGTGGCGGCCGCATCCACCACGGCGGCCTCGACACAACCGCCGCTAACGGATCCTTCGATCCGTCCGGTGGCGCTGACGGCCATCATGCTGCCGGGCGGGCGCGGCGAACTGCCCCAGGTGGCCACGACGATCGCCAGGGCGGCCTGCTCGCCGGCTTCGGCCCAGGCAATTGCCAAATCCAGCGGGTCGAAGGGCAAGGGGTGCGGCGTCATGGGCAGCACTCTATCAGCTTGAATATAGACAGGCCATAAGGCGCGGATGGGCGGCCTTGCTCGTCCGTGTCTCGGGGCGTACAGAGCGGAGCGGGCATCCATCATGTCCGAATTCCATACCTGACCGCACGGTCGGCAAGGAGGCCCCAGTGTCGTTTTCCTCGGATCTGGACGGGTTGGATCTGCTGGTCGTGCCAGTGACCGCGTTCGAGCAGAATTGCGCGGTCCTGTGGGATCCGGCCAGCCGCCATGCCGTCGTGGTCGATCCCGGTGGCGACGTACCACGCGTGATGCGTGAGCTGGAGGCACGCGATCTAACGCTGGATGCGATTCTGCTGACTCACGGCCATCTGGACCATGCGGGGGGTGCAGATGCGCTGCGCACCGCGGCATCGCGGCGGCAGGGAGCGACGGTGCCGGTCATCGGGCCGGATGCGCGCGACGCGTTCCTGCTGTCCGGCATCGCGGCGCAGGCTGCGCATTTCGGGCTGGACGGAATGCAGGATGTTACGGTCGACCGGTATGTGGCGGATAACGACACTCTGTCGCTTCTGGGCCGGACGTTCCTGGTGCGCCATGTGCCCGGCCATACGCCCGGTCACGTCATCTTCCATGATGCGCATGCCCGGTTCGCGTTCGTGGGCGATACGCTCTTCCGTGGTTCGGTCGGTCGAACCGATTTCCCCTACGGCGATGGACCGCTATTGATCCGGATGATCGCCGAACGGTTGCTGCCCTTGGGGGATGATGTGACGATCCTTCCTGGCCATGGCGGTATCACCACGATAGGCCAGGAACGGCGCGGCAAT